>DATIXU010000150.1:0-13288 GCA_035518275.1 Steroidobacteraceae bacterium | reverse complement strand
CCTTGACGCTGCTGTCACAGACGGTCGGCAAGCTGGACGAAAAGAGCAGTCTGCCGCTCTACCAACAACTGCAGCGCGCGCTGCGCCAGGCCATCGAGACGCGCGTGTTAGGTCCGGACGATGCCCTGCCGCCGGAGCGCGAGCTCGCCGAGGATTTCGGCGTCTCACGCATCACGGTGCGCAAGGCGATCGAAGGCCTGGTCGGCGAAGGACTGCTGGTGCGGCGTCAGGGCTCGGGCACCTTCGTGCTCGCGCGAGTCGAGAAGAATTTCTCCAAGCTCACCTCGTTCTCCGAGGACATGCGCGCCCGCGGACGCAATCCGCGCAGCGTCTGGCTGCGCAAGGCCGCCGGCACGGTGACGCCGGAGGAAGCGCTCACGCTGCGTGCCAGCCCCGGCACGCCCGTGTACCGCTTCCACCGCATCCGCTTCGCCGACGATGCGCCGATGTCGCTCGAGTACGCGACCATCCTCGCCTCCTGCCTGCCGTCGCTCGAGTCGGTGGAGTCCTCTCTGTATGCGGCGCTCGAGCGCGCCGGCAATCGCCCGGTGCGCGCGCTGCAGCGGCTGCGCGCGGTGTTGTTCACCGCCGAGCAGGCGGAGCTGCTGCAGGCGAAGGAGAAGGATGCGGGCCTGCTGGTCGAGCGTCTCGGCTTCCTCCAGGACGGGCGCGCCGCCGAGTTCACCCAGTCCTTCTATCGTGGCGACATCTACGATTTCGTCGCTGAGCTCAGCATCGCCACGTGACCAGGACCGAAGCGAGCACCCGCATGTACGCCGAGGCGGCGCAGGCGCCGGCCGTGGTGCGCGCACAGCTCGCCGCCAACGCCGGGCGCGTCGCGCGTCTCGCCGAGCGGCTGCGGCAGGCACCGCCGCGTGCGGTGCTGACGTGCGCGCGCGGCAGCTCCGATCATGCCGCCACCTTCGCGCGTTATCTGATCGAGACGCGCTTAGGCGTCCTCACCTCCTCGGCCTCCCCTTCGGTGAGCTCGGTGTACGAAGTGACTCCGGATCTGGTCGGCACGGTGATGCTGGCGATCTCGCAGTCAGGAGCGAGCCCCGATCTGCTCGCCACGGTGAGCCGCGCACGCGCGCACGGTGCACGTATCGTGGCGATGGTAAATGCCGAGAGCTCGCCGCTCGCGCAGCTCGCCGATGATCTCATCCCGCTCGCTGCGGGAGCGGAGCAG
Source organism: Steroidobacteraceae bacterium (assembly GCA_035518275.1). Taxonomy (GTDB): domain Bacteria; phylum Pseudomonadota; class Gammaproteobacteria; order Steroidobacterales; family Steroidobacteraceae; genus 13-2-20CM-66-19. The sequence goes on along the minus strand of DATIXU010000150.1, from coordinate 12,099 downwards.
AGCGTCGCCGCGACCAAGAGCTATATCGCCTCGCTCGCCGCTATCGTGCAGCTGGTCGGCAGCTGGGCGCGCGACGCCGGGATCGCAGCGGCCCTCGAGAACGCGCCGTCGCTGCTCGCGCGCGCCTTCGGGCTCGACTGGAGCGCGGCGGTCAAAGAGCTCACGGGTGTCAACAACCTGTACGTGATCGGGCGTGGCCTGGGGTTGGGAATCGCGCAGGAGGCGGCTCTGAAATTCAAGGAAACCTGCGGCCTGCATGCCGAGGCGCTCTCGGCGGCCGAGCTGCGCCATGGGCCGATGGCACTGGTGCGCGCGCATTTTCCGCTGCTCATCTTCACGCAGGACGACGAGAGCCGCGCCGGGGTGGTTGAGCTCGCCGGCGAGCTCGCCGCCAAGGGCGCCGCGGTACTCATCGCCGGGGCCGAGGTGGCGCAGGCCATCGTGCTGCCGACCGGGAGCGCGCACCCGGTGATCGAGCCGCTGCTCTACGCGCAGAGCTTTTACCGCATGGCGAACGCACTATCGCTCGCGCGCGGCCGTGACCCCGACCGTCCGCCGAATCTCTCCAAGGTGACCGAGACCCTGTGATGAGTGTCGCACTCGTCAACGGGCGCATGCTGCTCGGCACCGGCCAGGACGGCGACGGCCTCACAGAGGGCCGCGCCGTACTGATCGACCACGGCCGCATCACGGAGGTCGTCGCCGCCTCCGGCCGCCGCATCCGCAAGCTCCAGCGGCACGATCTCGAGGGAGCGTTGCTCCTGCCGGGATTTCTCGATTCGCAGGTCAACGGCGGCGGCGGCGTGCTCTTCAACGATTCCCCGAGCGTCGAGACCATCGGCGCGATCGGCCGCGCCCATCGCCGCTTCGGCACCACCGGCTTCCTGCCGACCCTCATCAGCGACGATCTCGAGGTGGTCGCGCGCGCCATCGCCGCGGTGCGCAGCGCGATCGAGAGCGGCGTGCCGGGCGTGCTCGGCATCCACATCGAGGGACCGTTCCTCAACGTCGAACGCAAAGGTGTGCACGATCCCGCCAAGCTCCGCGAGCTCGACGCGAGCGCCGTGGGGCTGCTCACCTCGCTGCGCGCCGGCAGGACGCTGGTGACGCTGGCGCCCGAGATGACCACGCCCGAGATCATCGAGGGGCTGGTCTCGGCCGGCGTGGTGGTGTCCGCGGGCCATACCAACGCGACCTATGCGCAGATCACCACCGCGCTGCGCCACGGGCTCACCGGCTTCACACACCTCTTCAATGCCATGTCGCAGCTGACCGGGCGCGAGCCGGGCACCGTGGGTGCGGCGCTCGACGACACCACGAGCTGGTGCGGCATCATCGTCGATGGACTGCATACCAGCCCGGTGGTGCTGCGCATTGCACTGCGCTGCAAGCCACACGAGCGTTTCATGCTGGTGACGGATGCGATGCCGAGCGTCGGCACCAACGTCACCTCGTTCGAGCTCCAGGGCCGGCGCATCCTGGTGTCGGGCAGCGTGTGCGTCGACGAGGACGGCCGCCTCGCCGGCTCCAACATTGACATGGCAAGCTGCGTACGCAACGCGATCCAGATGCTGGGCGTGCCGCTCCCGCAGGCGGTGCGCATGGCGAGCCAGTGGCCGGCGGAGTTCCTCGGCTTCGGTGGCGAGCTCGGCCGAATCGCTCCCGGCTATCGCGCCAACCTCGTGGCCGCCGATGATGAGCTGAAAGTACTCGAGACCTGGATCGACGGCCGCTCGACGCAGGACCACGGCATCTAGACGCATCCTCACCTGCGCCCGCTGGCTGCATGGGGCATGATGCCCCTGCCATGAAGCCGGGCGCGACCCCTGCTCTCCCTGTGTGCGCGCGCTGCGCGCTGCTCGCTGCCGTGTTGGCCGGTGCCCCCGCCTGCACGCAAGCGCCCGACCTCGCCCGCGCCGCGGATGCAGCCCACGAGAGCACCGCTCGCGAGCTCACCGTGGACGGGGCGCGGCTGCGCATCGAGCTCGGCACGGGCGAATTCACCGCGGGGAGCGAGGCGCTGCTCAGCTGGGTGCGCCGCTCCGCCGGGATCGTCGCCGCTTATTACGACGGCTTTCCTACGCCCCGCGCCACGATCGAGCTGCGCCCCGGACCCGGCGCCGGCGTTCAGGGCGGCAGCACCTACGCGAACCCCGACGCGCTGATTCGCGTGCGGGTCGGGCGTGAGGTGACGGCAGCGCAGCTCGAGTCCGACTGGGTGATGGTGCACGAGATGACGCATCTCGCGCTTCCCGACGTCGGACCCGAGCATGCCTGGCTCTCGGAGGGGCTCGCGACCTATGTGGAAGGCATCGCGCGCGTGCAGGCCGGAAACCGCAGCGAGCAGGACGTGTGGGCGGAGGAGCTGCGGCAGATGCCGCGCGGGCTGCCGCAGTCGGGCGATGAGGGACTCGATCGCACTCACACCTGGGGACGCACTTATTGGGGCGGCGCGATGTTCTGCCTGATGGCCGACGTCGATATCCGTCGCCGCACCCACGACGCGCGGGGGCTGCAGGACGCGGTGCGCGCGATCGCGCGCATCAGCGGGGGACTCAAATCCGAGTGGCCGATCGAGCGCGTGCTCGCGACCGGCGATGCCGCGGTCGGCACGACGAGCCTCGAGGATCTGTACGCGCGCATGAAGAATTCCGCGTACACGCCCGACCTCGCCGCGCTGTGGCGCGAGCTCGGCGTCGTGGCGGATGGCGATGCCGTGCGCCTCACCGATGAGGCGCCGCTCGCCGACGTTCGCCACGCGATCATGACGGGACCGACGCCGCGGTCATAATCCGCGCGAGCCGCGTGCGGGACGCCCAACAAGCTTGTTACATTGTCACACCTGAGCGACATTGCGGCGCCCCGGAACTTGGGACATCATCGGGGCATCACACGGGGCACAGGGATTTGCATGACGCGCCGTCGAATTGCGCCACTGGTTGCTTCGCTTGCCGCACTCGCTGCGCTCCTCACGGGCTGCTCGACGCGCACCAACGTGGCGGCTACCGGCGACACCCCGTCCCTCTACACGCATGTCTACGTCACCGCGCAGGCGGTGTGGTTCAACGGCAGCGCGAGCGCCGGGCCCGACGACGGGGGCTGGGTGCAGTTCCCGCTCTCGACACCGGTCACGGTCGATCTGGTGGCCGATTCCGGCGGCAATTTTGCCAATCTTGCGACCGATCTGAAGGTCGCTCCTGGTTCCTATGCCCAGGTGCGCCTGATCCCGGTCGACGCCTCGATGCCGCTCACGGTCTCGGCGCAGACGCTCGGCGCCAAATACAATATGGAGGCCGACTTCGTCGACAGCAGCGGCAACACGCAGCAGCTGCCCCTCGAGGTCCTGAACCCGGACAAGGGGCTCGGGATCCAGACCTCTCTCAGCGTTCCCTTCGGCAACATCGGCACGGCCTTCGGCGCCTTGAGCTCCCAGACTGCCGACACGACCGGCACGACAACCGGCGCCACATTCGGCACGACCACAGGTACCACGTCCGGCCCGACCACGGGCATTCCGACCACCACGGCGGAATTCGCGCTGAACTTTGACGGAGTGCGCGACCTCACGGCGTTCACCTACGGCGGAGCGAGCGGCGTGCTCCTGAGCTCGCACGCGAGTGCCTACGACCTGTCGCAAGTCGGCGGCATTCAGGGGCAGCTCACGCTCACGAACCTGACCGGCCTCACGAGCGCCAACGGCACGCCGGGCCTCGAGGCGAGCGCCGAAGTCCTGAGCGCCGACGGCACGCGTCATATCGTAGTGGCGCGCGCACCGGTGGCCTCCGACGGCAGCTTCACGGTCTATCCGCTGCCCACCAGCACCGCGAGCTTCAACGCGTTCGGCAGCAATACCACGAACCTGACGAGCTATGACCTCGTGATCCACGGGCCGGGAATCGCGACCATCATAATCAAGAACGTTCAGATCCCGCCCGTCAGCTCCTCCACCGGCGGATTCGGTGCGGGCTCCGCCACGACGGGCACCATTGCGGGTACGACGACGACCTCGACTGGCACGAACCCGGATACCACGCCCATCACGCCCACGAATCTGGTCTCGGTGGGAACCCTGGTACCGCGGGCCACGGTCGCTTACACCACGAACATTACGACCGCAGCCGGCGCACCGCTGCCCCCGGGCGCCGAGGTCGACTTCTACCAGACGCTGCCTGCCCAGGGCGAAGTCCCGTACGTCATCGAGGCCGCGCCGATCGATCCCTTCAACCAGGTACTTGCCAACGCGCAGTCCTTGTCCAGCGGCACCGTGGATTCGGGCACTTATGTCTCGAGCGGCGCTACCATCACAGTGGTGAGCGCCGCGCCGGCCGAAGCTGCGCAAGCCGGAAAGCCAGGGAGCTATCAGGTAGCCGCGACGGCGCCGCTCTATGCGGACGGTGCGCTCGGAACGCTCGTATCCGCTCCGACCACCTCGGGCGTCACGACGTCAGGTCCCGTGCCGGTCGGCTCACTCGCCCTCGCCTCGGGCAACTCCGCCTCCCAGGTTTCCGTCGCCGTACAGGTGGCGGCGGGCGAGTACGCCGGCGGCGAGCTGATGCTCAGCCAGAATGGCCAGCTGATTGCCAGCGCGCCGCTCGATGCGGTGCTCGGCGGCGGCGGCGGCACGGTGCAACTCACCGGCGTCCCTGGCGGCACACCGACGAGCGTCTACTACCTCAGCGTGCGGGCTTGGGCGAACCCGACCGACCCCTCCGGCACGCTGACGCGCCAGTGGTATCCCGACGCCGTCGACCTGCGCAGCGCCAGCTCCGCCGACGTACAGGTCAGCATCAATTAACGCCCTGAAACCGGTAGACTAGGCAGTTTACTGTAATCACGGAACGGAGCCCCGCGCTGCGCCTCTAAGGACGGAAGCGGCACGTATGGCGCCGCCGAAGATTCGTTCAAGGGGATAAAGCCTGATGACAGCCGTTCGTGCCCGCCTGATGAGGCGGCTCCTGTGGGCCTCTTGCGCCCTCGTCCTGTGCGGGACCGCGCTCCTGGCGAGCTGCGGCGGCTACGACAACATCACCTACGGAACCGCGGTCGTGACCATGAGCGATGTCAGCGGCGGCACCTTCAGCAGCTACATCGTCAACGTCGACTCAATCTACCTGACCCGCAACGACGGCGTGGTCATCACCGTGCCGTTGGCCCAGTCCGAGACGGTCGATCTCGTCAAGCTCCATGATCTGAGCGAGCTGGTTGCGGCACCGGCCTTGCCGATCGGCACCTATGTCTCGCTCACCCTGGAGCTCGATTACTCCGTCCCGTATATCACGGTGGACATCAACGGGGTGCCGACGGCCGCGGTCCCCCTCGACACCACTGGTGTCGCCATGACGGTCGACGTCCTGACGGTGAACTTCGACACGAACAATCCGCTCGTCATCAACGCCGACGTCTGCACCCGGGTTACCCTCGATGTCAACCTGGCGGCTTCAAACACCATCAACTACAGCGCCTCGCCGCTCACCGTGACCGTCCAGCCCATCATGACCGCGACGGCGGCGCCGGCGGACCAAACGGTCATGCGAGCCCGTGGGATCTTCGTGATCTCTCAGCCCTCGACCAGCGACTTCATCGCCAACATGCGTCCTTTTGACGACCTGCTCAGCGCAGTCGGTGCGCTGACCGTCAGCACCTCGAGCACGACCTACTTCAACATCAACGGCGTGGTCTATACGGGGGCCGCCGGGCTCACCGCGATGCAAACCCTGCAGATCAGCACTCCGATCGCCGCCTACGGCACCCTGGGAAGCTTCGCGACCATCACTCCGAGCTTCAACGCGACCGCGGTGTACGCCGGAACGAGTCTCGAGAATCCGCTCGCGGACTTCTTGACCGGCACCGTCAGCTCCGTAAACGGCGGTACGCTCAACCTGCATGGCGCAACCTATGTCTCACGCTTCGGGACGTCGGGCTACTTCGCTGACATGCCGGTCACCGTCGGCTCCTCCACGGAAGTGACCGAGGACGGGGTCGCGGCGAGCGGGCTCTCTACCCAGTCGATCTCGGTCGGCCAGGTCATCACCGTCTCCGGTCAGGCAAGCCTCGACGCCACCACCTACCTTCCGACCTCGCTCGATGCCACCGGCACAGCCGCCGGCGTTCCCCCGGGCACGGTGCGGCTGCAGCCTACTCCCGTCTGGGGCACGCTCAATTCAGCCGTCGCGGGCAGCATGTCACTCAACCTGCTCTCGATCGGTGACTTCGAGCCGAGCGCACTCACCTTCACGGGCACCGGCACCGCGTCCGCCAACGACGCCGTTCCGGCGAGCTACGCCGTGAACACCCCCGGCATCGATGAGAGCGCAACGGCCGTCGGCACGCTGCTTCAAACCTACGGCGTGGTGACGCCCTTCGGCTCCGCCCCGCCGGACTTCACGGCGAGCTCCGTGACCTCAGGCACCTCGACGCCCCAGACCCTGGTGGTCGAGTGGGAGAACGGTGGCGCCGCGAGCCCCTTCTCGATGGCGAGCAGCTCCGGGCTGATGGTCGACCTCACCAATGCGAACCTGAGCAGCACCATCCGCTACATCGCGACCGGCCCGACCCAGACGGATGTGACGACGCTGCCGGCGAGCCCGACCATCGCGTTCGCCTCGGGAACCACGCTCACGCTGGCGGTCGGTCCCGTACTGGTCAACAGCGTGCCTACAATCGAGGTTTTCAACAGCGCCAGCGGCTTTGCCACCGCGCTGACGAGCGCCCTGAACGGCACCAATCTCGTCTACCGTCTGGTGTGCGTCGGCCAGTACTCGAGCGCCACCAACACCTTCACCGCGACGCAGGTAGTCGTTAACCTGTAGGCCATTCCTCCACCCAGGCGGAGCCGCACATGCCCTGGAAACGGCGCCCTTTCACGGGCGGTACGCTCGAGCGCGCGCGCAACATCGCCGACCTGCGCGAGCTTGCGCTGCGCCGGGTGCCGGGCCTCGCCTTCGAGTACGTCGAGGGCGGCGCCGAGGACGAGAGCTCGCTGCACCACAATCGCGCGGCCTTCGAGCAGCTGCGGCTCGTGCCGCAGACCCTGGTCGACACCTCGCGCCGTCAGCTCCGTACCACGATTCTCGGGGCACCCGCCCAGGCGCCGCTCGTCATCGCGCCGACCGGCCTCAACAACATGCTGAGCCCGGGAGGCGACCTGGCGCTGGCGCGTGCCGCGGCCCGGCGCGGGATCCCCTTCACGCTGAGCACGCTCTCGACGACGCGCCTCGAGGAGGTCGCGACCCAGGCCGGCGGCCGGCTGTGGATGCAGCTCTACGTCCTCAAAGATCGCGCCATCGCACGTGACATCCTGCAGCGGGCCGCGGCCGCGGGCTATGAGGCGCTGGTCTTCACGACCGACTGCAATATCTTCGGCAGCCGCGAGTGGGACCAGCGCAACTTCAGCGCCCCGGGCAAACCGACGCTGCGCGCCGCGCTCGACACGCTGCGTCACCCGCGCTGGCTGTACGGCATGCTGGTGCGTTACGGCATCCCGCGCTTCCGCAACGTCGAGGCGTTCCTGCCGCCCGGCAAGGCCAGTGCGGTAGGCGGCAGCACCGTTCTGCCGGGGCTGTTCGAGGCGACCATCACCTGGGACGACATCGCCTGGATCCGGCAGTTCTGGCGCGGCAAGCTGCTCGTCAAGGGCGTGCTGACCGCAGGTGATGCCGAGCGCGCCCTCGCCCTCGGCTGCGACGGCATCGTGCTCAGCAACCACGGCGGGCGCTCGCTCGATTACTGCGTGGCGGCGATCGAGATGCTGCCGGAAGTCGCCGCCGCGGTGGGCGGGCGCATGTCGATCGTCATCGACGGCGGCTTCCGCCGCGGCACCGATATCATCAAGGCGCTGGCGCTCGGCGCCGAAGCCGTGATGCTCGGGCGCGCGACACTCTACGGCCTCGGCGCCGGGGGCGAGGCCGGGGTCACGCGCGCACTCGAGATGCTGTGCACCGAGACCGACCGGGCGCTCGGCATGTTGGGCTGCAACTCGGTGAGCGAGCTCAAGCCCGCGCACGTGCGGCGGGCCTGAAGCCTAGCGCTCGGGGGACTTGAGGAGCTCGAGGAGCTGGTCCTTCCACAGCGCCGCCTCCGTATGGGATCCGTGGCCGCGCGTACGCTCGCTGTAGGGAATCACGATGGCGCGGCCATTCGGCACGCGCTTGATCTCGCGCTCGAGGATCCCGAGCTCCGGGGGATTGATCAGATCGTCGGCAGAGTTCACCGCCAGGAGCGGCGCCTGGATCTTTTCGAGGCCCGGCCCGGGGTCGTAGTCGTGCGAGGCCTCGATGGCGTACAGCATGTCGTTGGCGTCGTCGGTAGTCAGGTTCTCCTCGACATAGGAATCGATCACCTGGTCCGCCTGCGCGAGCGTCGGCGCCGCCGCCTGCCGCAGCACCGGATTGCTGCTCATCAGCCATAGCATCTCGATAGCGGTCCGCAGCGAAGGTGGCTCACTCGTGTACTCGCCACCTTTCCACGCTGGATCGTTGCGGATCGCATCGATCACAGTGCGCCGCCATACCCGGTTGCGCCCCGAGATCTGCGTCGGCAGGCTCGCGAGCGGCATGAGCGCGTCCATGAACTCCGGATGCTGCTCGCCCCAGACCCAGGTATGCATGCCGCCCATGGAGGTCCCCATGACGAGGCGTGCGTGATTCACCTTGAGACGCTGTGTGAGCAGCAGGTACTCCGCCTGCACCATGTCGTTGTAGCCATAGTGCGGAAAGCGCGCGTGCAGGGCGTCGCTCGGCTTGGATGACCTGCCGTGTCCGATATCGTCGGGCAGCACGAGGAAATAGCGGGTCGCATCGAGCGGCTGGCCCGGACCGAAGAGCTCCCCGGCGAAGCTCGGGCGGATGAATTGCGCGCCGCTGCCGCCCGTGCCGTGCATGATGAGCACCGCGTTGCGCACCACGCCGCGGGCGTCGGCGCGCGGGGCACCGTAGGTGCGGTAGTGGATGCGCAGCTTGGGAAGCGTCTCGCCGGAGGCGAAGTGGAAGTCGCGAATGACGTAATCGCCCTCGAACGCCGGGTAAGCGACGGCCGCGGCCGGCACGCCAAGCAGCAGCACTCCCAGCGCGCCCGCGGTAATGAACTGTCGGCGATCGGTCACGGGCACCCGCCGCGGCCGCCACTCCTCACGCCGCCAGCGTGCCCTTCTGCTTGGCAGAATGGGTCGCGATCAGATCCATGAGGCCCGGCGACAGGCAGTCGTAGGGCTCGAGCTTGAGCTCCTTCAACCGCGCGCGCACCTCGCCCATCTTCGCCGGCGGGAAACCCGACTCGATGATCGAAGAGACGAAAGCGGCAAACTCCGGGGCCGACCAGCCGCTGTCCTTCGAGAGCTCGGTGTGCACGAAGTCAAAACCGTAGAAGGGATGGTTCTTGTTCTCGATGCGGCCGTACATGTGCACGCCGCAGCCGGTGCAGGCGTGGCGCTGAATCGGCGCCTTCTCGTCCACGATCTTGAGCTTGTTGCCGTTGCCGCTGACGGTGAGCTTGTCACGCCCGATCACGGCGACCATGGAAAACAGCGCGCCCTTGGGCTTCCAGCACTTGGTGCAGCCGCACACATGGTTGAAGGCCGTGTTGCCCTTCAGCGTGATGGTCACCGGGTTGGAAGTGCACAGACAGGTGAGCGTCCCGCCGGGGAAATCGGTCTTACCGGGTTTCACGCCGCTATCGACGGCCGGATGAATCTTGGTAGCCATGAGCGTCTCCTGCGTTCGCTATTGTTTCAGAACGTGACCACCGAGCGGATCGACTCGCCCCGATGCATCAGATCGAAGGCGTCGTTGATCTTCTCGAGCGGCATCACATGAGTAATCAGATCGTCGATGTTGATCCTCTTATCCATGTACCAGTCGACGATCTTCGGCACGTCGCTGCGCCCGCGGGCCCCGCCGAACGCGGTGCCCTTCCATACGCGCCCCGTGACCAGCTGAAACGGCCGGGTCTTGATTTCCTGCCCGGCGCCGGCGACGCCGATGATGACCGACACGCCCCAGCCGCGGTGGCAGCACTCGAGCGCCTGGCGCATGAGATCGACGTTGCCGACGCACTCGAAGCTGTAATCGGCGCCGCCGTCGGTGAGGCTGACGAGGTGCTGCACCAGATCGCCGCCGATCTCCTTGGGATTGACGAAATGAGTCATGCCAAAGCGCTCGGCGAGCGCCTTGCGCCGCTGGTTGATATCGACGCCGATGATCCTGTTGGCGCCGACCAGCCGCAGCCCCTGGATGACGTTGAGGCCGATGCCGCCCAGGCCGAACACCACGGCGTTGGCCCCGGCCTCGACCCTGGCGGTGTTGATGACGGCACCGATGCCGGTCGTGACGCCGCAGCCGATGTAGCAGACTTTCTCGAAGGGCGCGTCCTCACGGATCTTCGCGACCGCGATTTCCGGCAGCACGGTGTAATTGGAGAAGGTGGAGCAGCCCATGTAGTGGTGCACCATCTCGCTGCCGAGCGAGAAGCGGCTGGTGCCGTCGGGCATCACGCCCTTGCCCTGGGTGGCGCGGATCGCGGTGCAGAGATTGGTCTTGCGCGACAGGCACGACTTGCACTGCCGGCACTCGGGCGTATAGAGCGGAATCACGTGATCGCCCTTCTTCACCGAGCTCACGCCTGCGCCTACGTCGACGACGATGCCGGCGCCCTCGTGCCCGAAAATCACGGGGAACAAGCCCTCAGGGTCCGCTCCCGAGCGCGTGAACTCGTCCGTATGGCATACGCCGCTCGCCCGGATCTCGACCAGCACTTCGCCGGCCTTCGGGCCGCCGAGGTCCACCGTCACCACTTCCAGTGGCTTGCCGGCAGCGTACGCAATCGCAGCCTTGGTCTTCATGCCCAGTTCCCGTTTCTTGGTGGCGCGCAGCGAACTGGTGAGTTTACGCGCATGGGAAGCGGATGCCATTAGCGCTTGTCAGGAAGCGACCTCCGGGAGCGACAATGGCGCCCTTGAGCAATCGCAGCGCGAGGCGGCCATGACAGACACGGTGTTCGGCAAGATCATCCGCGGCCAGATCCCCTGCCACAAAGTGTACGAGGACGAGCAGATTCTCGCGTTCCTCGACATCAACCCCTTGAGCACCGGGCACACGCTCGTTATCCCCAAGGAGCCCGCCGAGACCATCGACCGCCTCTCGGACGAGGCGGCGGCCGCGCTCGGGCGGGTGCTACCGCGGATCTGCCGGGCCGTGATCGCGGCCACCGGCGTGCGTGAGTACAACGTGCTCGAGAACAATGGCATCGGCGCTCACCAGGCAATCCCGCACGTGCATTTCCACATCATCCCCAAGCCCAACGCCCGCGAGGGCTTGGGTGTCGGCTGGCCGATGCGAAGCCTCGATTCGGCGGCCGGGGCTGCGCTCGCTGCCAAGATCGCCGCAGCGATTTCCTGAGCCAGCGCTCGCGCCGGCGAAACCGAGACGCGCACTCACCACCTGCGCGGCGAATCGGAGGGCCGGAAATCATTGGCGCGCTTGACTTTTTTAGACCCGCGCGCGGCTATTGCTGACCCGGGGGTGCGCTTGTAGAATGCGCGCCCTCCTGGTGCGGGGTGGAGCAGTCTGGCAGCTCGTCGGGCTCATAACCCGAAGGTCGCAGGTTCAAATCCTGCCCCCGCTACCATGTTGTGTAAAAGCAACATTAAATTTCAGCGAGTTGCACCACACATTACCACGGCGACCCGCTACCAACCCTCGAGGTCATATCGCGATAGGTTCCGGAACGCCGTGCCATGCACCCGAGGCGTGCTTCCCGCGGACGCTGTTGATCATCAGCTTCGGATTACTGCTGCTGCAATGTAAGCACTCCGGCATCAGATGCCGGAGTGCTTACGCTGCAATCGTCCGGTGAGAAGGATCGTTAGCAACCGTGCCACCTCGACGGCCCTCTTGAATAGATATCCCGGACTTGATCCGCAGTCGAAAAGCATGCAGCAATGGTTCCGTGTAGCCGTAAGGTTGAGAGCTTCATTGCCCGGCATTGACCGTCTCACGCCCCTTATCCATTCCGAGCGCGAGGATACACCTCGAGCGCGAGATCCTTTCCCACCATTGACGTCTCTAGACCGTGCACCCGCAGGCTACCCGGCCGGTTAGAATGAGG
>DATIXU010000149.1:0-14415 GCA_035518275.1 Steroidobacteraceae bacterium | reverse complement strand
TGTCGACGTGCAGGTACAACTGCTCGGCGGTGGCGACCTGCGCGTCATCGCGCCCGCGGTGCAGCGCGTGGAAGAGCCGCAGGCGCTTGTCGTCGACCTCGAGCACGCGGCTCGTGACGTAGAGCGGCTCGAGAGCGCGCGCCTCGGCCTGATGCGTCACGTGGGTCTCGACCGTATAGAGCGCGCGCCCCGAACGGCGGTAGGCGTCGTCGACGCCGGCGTAACGCAGCAGCGCATCGGTCGCATCCCCGAACACCTGCAGGTAGCGCGAGTCGGTCATGTGTCCGTTGTAGTCGACCCACTCCGGACGCACCTGGGACTCGAGCAGCCGCAGCGCCCCGGTCGGCTCCCCGGCGGCCGCGGCGGTGAGCCTGTCCCGGGCGGCAGCGCCATTGGTCTCGTAGAGCCGCTCTTCGAGCGCCCTGAGCGTCGCGCCCGCGCCGAGGTTGAACTGACGCAGCACCTGCTGAATGGCCACCAGATAGTCGTCGCGCAGCCGCTCGAGCTCGCGGATCGAGCGCCCGGCGGCCTCCTCCTGCGCGCCCTCTACCATCCGGTCGATCAGCTCCTCGGTGAGCTCGGGTGCCTCGAGCTTCGTCCATGGCCACTTGAGGGCGGGGCCGAACTGCCTGAGCATGTGGCGCATGCCGGTCTCGCCGCCGGCGAGGTGATAGATGAGGTTGGTGCCCATCCCGGCCCAGCGCAGGCCCGGCCCGTAGACGATCGAGTCATCGAGCTCGCCGGTGGTGGCGACGCCCTCGTTCACCATGTGCAGGATCTCGCGCCACAACGCCTCCTGCAGCCGGTCGGTGAGGTGGCCCGGGATCTCGCGCCGCACCTTGAGCGCATGCATGCCGATCCAGGTGTAGAAGCGGGCCGCGGCCTCGAGGGTCTCCTCAGAGGTCGCCTGGCCGCCGACCAGCTCCACCAACGGCAGCAGATACACCGGATTGAAGGGATGCGCGACCAGAAAGCGCTCGGGAAACTCCATGTCGCGCTGCAGATCGCTCGGCATGAGGCCCGAGGTGCTGGACGCGATCAGGACGTCGCGGGGCGCGTGACGGCTGACGGCGGCCAGCGTGCGCTGCTTGAGCTCGAGCTGCTCGGGAATGTTCTCCTGGATGAAGTCCGCCGCGCGCGCCATCGCCGCGAGATCGGTGGTGAAGCTGAGCTTGCCCTTCGGTGGCAGCGGCGCGAACGTCAGGCGCGACAGGGCGCCTTCCGCATTGGCGACCGCGCCACGGATCCAGGCCTCCATCTCGGGCTTGACGTCCGCGGCTATCACGTCGACGCCGAAGTGCAGCGCGCGTGCCGCCCAGCCGCCGCCGATCACCCCCGTGCCGAGCAATCCCAGCGTTCTGACCTGTCTCATGATCGCAAGGCTCTTTTTAATGTCGTCGTAATAATATAATAAGGCAGCGCGGCGCGCAGCGCACGCGCGCCGCGACTTGAGCGCCCCCGTGGCTCGCGCGCACAATGCCGGCCTCGATGCCACCCCTTACATGACGAAACGGAGAGCCTATGGGACTGCTCGACGGATTGATCGGCGGCGTGGTCGGCGCCGAGATGGCGAGTGTGGTCAACACGTTCATTCAGCAGCACGGCGGCGTGCAGGGAATCGTGAGCCAGCTCGAGAGCCAGGGGCTCGGGGCCACGGCGCGCTCCTGGGTATCAACCGGTGCCAATCAGGCGATCTCGCCCGACGAGATCAGCAGGGTGTTCGGCAACAGCCCGGTGCTCGCCCAGATCGCCGCCAAGACCGGCATGAATCCGCAGGATCTCGCGCAGCAGCTCGCGCAGGTGCTGCCGGGCGCCATCGACAAGCTCACTCCGGGGGGCACGATCCCGAAGTAACCCGTGAAGTCGCCGCCCACCCGTCCGATCTCCGGCCGCCCTGCTCCTACTCGCCTGACAGCGCGCTAGCACAGAAACGCCGGATGCGCTCACAGGCGGCGTCGATACTCGACTCGTCGGTCGCGAAGCACACCCGCACGCAGTGGGCAGTCGCCGCCCCGAACGCCGCCCCGTCCATCACCGAGACCCTCTGCGAGGCGTAGAGGGCGCGCACGAACTCACGGCCCGAGAGGCCGCTGGCCCGCACGTCGACCAGCATGAACATGCCGGCCTCGGGCTCGATGGGGCGCAGCTCGCCGATACCGGCGAGTCCCGCGGCGAAGCGCTGCTGGCGGGTGCGGCAATAATCGCGTGCGCGCTGCTCGGCCGCGGGCGCGATGCTGAGCGCGGTGATCGCCGCTTCCTGTACGAAGCCCGGCAGGCCGAACAGCATGCACATGGCGAGCAGCTCGGCGTTGGCCGCGAGCTCGCGCGGGCCCACCAGCCAGCCCGCGCGCCAGCCGGTCATGGCGTGCGACTTCGACAGACTCCCGAGCGTCACGACCTGCCCCGGGAGGCGCGCGGCGAGCCCCGGCACCCTGCCGCCCGGGGCCAGGCCCGCGTACACCTCGTCCGCGATCAGCCACAGATCGTGACGGCGGGCCAGCTGCTCGATGACCGCGAGCTCCGCCTCGTTGAAGACGAAGCCGCTCGGATTGTTGGGACTCGCCCAGACGATCGCGCGCGTGCGGCTCGTGACCAGCGCGGTCAGCGCCGCGAGATCCGGACGCAGCCCCGCGTCCGCCGGTGCGCACACCATCTTCGCGCCGCCGACCTCCAGCGTCGCCGGGTAGGTCGGATACATGGGCTCGAAAGTCACGATCTCGTCGCCCGGGCCCACCAGGCACAGCGAGGCGACGAACAGGGCATTCTGTGCCCCGGCGAGATAGACCACGTTCTCGGCGCCGACCGCCTGCCCGGTGCGCGCCGCGTGCGCGCGGGCAATCGCCTGGCGCACCTCCAGCCGGCCGGCCGCCGCGACGTAGTGCGTATCGCCGCGGCGCAGCTGCTCGATGGCGCGCTCGATCACCGGGCCGGGGGTGGCGATGTCGGGGTCGCCGACGCTCAGAATGATGACGTCCTCGCCCCGGGCGCGCGCCGCGACCGCCTCGTAGTGCGTGAGCCAGGCGTCGGCGCCGGTGCCGGAGATGCGTTGCGTGAGGGAGGAGAATTTCACACAGCTAACTCTGCGTGGCCGGTGCTAACATTTCAAGCGCATGAGCGCGGCCCCCATGACAGTCGGACGCTACGTCATCGAGACACTGGCCGCCAACGGCATCGACACTGCGTTCGGCATCCCCGGCGTACACAACATCGAGCTGTACCGCGGGCTCGATTCGCGGCGCGTGCGCCACGTGCTCGCCCGCCACGAGCAGAACGCCGCCTTCGCCGCCGACGGCTTCGCCCGGGTGAGCGGCCGGCCCGCCGCCGTGCTGGTCATCTCCGGTCCCGGCCTCACCAATGCGCTCACCGCGATCGCCCAGGCCGCCTCGGACTCGGTGCCGATGCTGGTCATCGCCAGCACGCCGGTGCGCGCCTCGCTCGGCCGCGGCTGGGGCGTCCTGCACGAGCTCGCCGACCAGCGTGCCGTCGCGGGCGGCGCCGCGGGACTCGCGCTGCACGCGAGCTCCGCGGAGGAAGTGCGCGCGCACTTCGCGGCCGCATTTGCTTATCTGAGCGGCGGGCGGCCACGGCCCGCCTATGTGGGCATCCCGCTCGACCTGCTGGCGGAAAACACCGCGCTCGAGCCCGAGCGCTTCGCGCCTGCAGGCCCCGCCCCACAGCCGCCAGCCGCTGCGCTCGAGGCGGCGCGCGCGCTCCTCGAGCGCGCGCAGCGGCCGCTGATCGTCGCCGGCGGCGGCGCACGCCACGCGGGCGCGGCGCTCGCACAGCTCGCCGAGGCGCTCGACGGCTACCTCGTCACGACCGCCGCGGGCAAGGGCGCCGTCCCGGAGGGCCACGCCGCGAATCTCGGTGCCAGCCTCCCCTACCGCGCCACCCAGGAGCTGCTCGCGGCCGCGGACGTCGTGCTCGCAGCCGGCACCGAGCTCGCCGAGACCGACGTCTACACGACCATCCGCCTGACCTTTCCCGGCCGCCTCATTCGCATCGACATCGATGCCGCGCAGCTCGCCGATCGGTCCGCGCAGGAGATCGCGATCCACGCCGATTCACGTGCGGCGCTCGAGCAGCTCGCGCAGCTGGTGCGTCCGCGCCGCGGCTGGCGAAGCGCGGCCGGCGATGTCCGCGACCGGCGGCGCGCGATCGAAGCACAGATCGGCGCACACTGGCGCCCGGCTCTCGCCGCGGTGCGGGCACTGCGGACCGCCGTGCCGCCCGAGGGAGTCGTATTCAGCGACATGACCCAGATCGCCTACATCGGCAACTACGCGTTCGCGGCCGATCGCCCCGGCGCCTGGTTTCATCCCGCAGGCTACGGCACGCTCGGGTTTGCGCTGCCCGCGGCGATCGGGGCCAAGATCGCGCAGCCGGATCGGCCGGTGATCGCCCTCGCCGGCGACTTCGGCGTGCAGTTCACGCTCCCGGAGCTCATGACCGCGGTCGAGCTGCAACTGCCGCTGCCGGTCGTCGTATGGAACAACCAGGCGCTCGCACAGATCCGCGACGACATGGTGGCCGCCGGCATCGAGCCGATCGGGGTCGTGGGCCGCAACCCGGACTTTTTGGGCGTAGCCGCCGCCTGCGGTGCACGGGGAGTGAGGGTGCAGGGACCTGAGGCACTCGTTCAGGGTGTGCGCGCGGCACTCACGGCCCGGGGTCCCACGCTTCTCGAAGCGCGTGACATGGACTTCTGATGAGCGACGCGCCGTCCGGCGCCCGCGTTGCCGAGGCGCCCGCTCCGACGCTCGCGACCCTGTTCGCGACCCGCCGCCGCTCACTGGTACAGGCGTCCTTCCTCACCATCTACCTGGTGTGGGGTGTCAGCTACGCGGTGGGCCGCATCATGGCAACCGCGCTGCCGCCGCTGCTCGCCGCCGGCGTGCGCTTCTGCTTCTCGGGAACGCTGCTCACGCTCCTCGTCTACGCCAGCGGCCTCACACTTCCCACTCGCGCCCGCGACTGGCGCCTGGTCGTGGCCGCGTCGATGCTCGGCATCGCGGTGAGCAACGGCCTCAACGTGCTCGCGTTGCAGCACGTTCAGTCGAGCCAGGTCGCCTTGATCAGCGCCAGCTCCGCCTTCTGGATTGCCTGGTCGGGCATGTATGGCCGGCACCCGACCCCGGTGAGCAAGCGCACCTGGGCCGGGCTGTTGGTAGGCTTCATCGGCGTCGCGCTGCTGGTTTCGGCGCACGGAATCGGGCTGCACGCCCGCTTCGGCTGGCAGCTGGTGGTGCTCGCCAGCGCGCTCGCCTGGGCGCTCGCGACCGCGGCCATCCGCGAATCGCAGCCGGAGTGCGACCCGCTCGCCTTCACCGCGAGCTATCTGCTGGTGGGCGGGGTGACGCTCGTGACCATGGGGCTCCTCACGGGGGACGCCGGGCGCTGGACCTGGTCCCCGACGGGGCTCGCGGCGATGGTGTTCCTGGCGATCTTCAGCTCGACGCTCGCCTTCCTCGCCTACACCTATCTGCTGCGCCACGAGCCGCCCGCCCGCATCGGCACCTACGCCTACGTCAACCCGCTGGTCGCGGTGTTTGCCGGCTGGGTGCTGCTCGATGAGCGGCTGAACGCGCTGCAGTGGGCCGGCACCGCGGTCATCTTTGCGGGCGTGGTGCTGGTGCGGAACCTGCGGCTCTTCCCGCGGCTGCGGCCGCGCCGTTAAGCGCTGCCCGCCGCCCGGCCCGCGCCGCCCGCTGCGGCACCGCCCGCCACGCCGGAGTGACTCGCGCTGTCGGCCACGATCATGGCGTCGCGGATCTGCGCGAACAGGTCGCCGAGCGTGCTGGGCGAATGCGGCATGAGAATGGTGTTGCTGCGGTTGGTGGCCGAGACCTCCTTCATCATGTCGAAATACTGCGTCATGAGGACCAGCGCCACCGCATCCTTGGCGCTGGTGCCTTCGACCGAGGCGGAGAACTTCTCCACCGACTCCCGCAGCCCTGCGACGATCGCCTTGCGCTGATTGGCGATCCCCTCGCCCTGCAGGCGCTTCGACTCGGCTTCCGCTTCGGCCTTCTTCACCAGCAGCAGCTTCTCGGTCTCGGCGCGCGACACCGTCGCCTCACGCTCGCGCGCCGCGGCGTTGATGTCGTTCATCGCCGCCTTGACCTTCGGGTCGGGCACGATGTCGGTGATCAGGGACTTGACGATGCTGTAACCGAACTCGCGCATCGACTGATCGAGGTTGTTCTTGACATCGATGGCGATCTGCGCCTGCTGATCGAAGGTCTCATCGAGCGTCATCTTCGGTACGTGCCCGAGGATCACGTTGTAGACGAAGGACTCGATCTGCTTGATCGGGTCGGAAAGCTTGTAGAACGCGTCGTAGATGTGATCGGGATCCACCCGGTACTGGACCGCGATCGGGATCTGCACGAACACATTGTCCTTGGTCTTGGTCTCGACCTTCACGTCGAGCTGCTGCACCTGCAGGCTGATGCGTGCCACCAGCGACTCGATGTAGGGGAGCTTGAAGTTGAGCCCGGGTGCGGCGACCCGCGCGAACTTGCCGAGCCGCTGGATGACGCCGGCGTGCGCGGTCTGGATGGTGAAGAAGCTGCCAGACGCCGTCATCAGCACCAGCAAGGCGATTACCCCGAGAAATATGAATCCGAACATGCAGGTCTCCTGAGCCAGATGAAAGGGATGCCCTGCCGGGCTCACCGCAGGCGCTTCCAGTCCCTGAGGATCTCGCGCGCCGCGTTGTGGCCCGGGATGCCGGAGACTCCGCCGCCGGGGTGCGTCGAGGAGCCGCATTGGTAGAGACCGGTGACCGGCGTGCGGTAGTCGGCCCAATGCGGCACGGGGCGCTGCCAGAAGAGCTGATCAGCGCTCAGCTCGCCGTGGAAGATGTGTCCCTGCGGGAGGCCGACGATGCGCTCGAGGTCGGTCGGCACCAGCAGCTCGAAACCGATCACCTGCTGCGAGAAGCCCGGTGCCATCTCGTCGAGCACGGCGAACGCCGCGCGCGCGAGATTCGGCTTCTCCTCGCCCCAGTCAGCGCCGCCCCGCAAAGCGTAGGGCGCGTGCCCGCCGAAGACATTGATCACGTGCTTCCCCCGGGGCGCCAGCGAGTCGTCGACGATGGTCGGCACCACGGGGGTGAGGAACGGCTGGCGCGAATACCAGCCGTATTTCGCATCGTCGTAGGCGCGCTCGAGGTAGTCGATCCCGGGCGCGAGGTGCACGTAGGTCGGATAGCTGAAGCCGGTGCGCCTGGGATCGAACGCCCGGTATTGCGGCGGACTTTCCGCGGCGATGTTCATCTTGAACGCCGTCGAGAAGGTGCGGAACGCATCGATCTCGGCGAGCAGCTCCGCCGGCAGGTGCTCGGGTCTCACCAGCCTGCGGAACAGGGTCCGGGCATCGGCGTTCGAGACCACGAGCCGCGCGTTGAATTCGCGTCCGTCGGCGGTGGCGACGCCGCGCACCCGCCCGTCCGCGACCCGCACCTCCGCCACCGGCGCGTTCGTCAGGATCTCCAGCCCCCAGCGCTGCCCCGAGCGGGCAATCGCCTGAGTGATCGCACCCATGCCGCCCCGGATGAAACCCCAGCCACCCGCCCCGGCGTGCTCACCCATCAGATGGTGCAGGATGACGTAGGCGGTGCCCGGGGAGCGCGGGCCCGCGAATGTGCCGATGCACGCGTAGTAGCCGAGCACCGACTTGATGACGTCGCTCTCGAACCAGACCGACAGGTAGTCGTAGGCACTCTGGGTGAGCAGGTCGATCAGCCGGTACATGCGATCGCCGATGGTCCGCTGCCGCCACAAGAGCGCCGCCGAATCGCGGAAATTCCGCCAGCGGCGGCGGGTGGGATCGACCGGCGTCTCAAACAGCAGCCCCCGCACGAGGCGGGCGGCCTCGTCCAGATGGCGCGCAAACTCCGGGTAGACGGCGGCATCGTGCTCCGAGAAGCGCGCAAACTCCGCCTGCGTCTTCGCCAGGTCGTCGCTGAAAACGATGTACTGATCGCCGCCGAGCGGACAGAACAGGTCGTTGGCCGGCAGCACCTCGAGCCCGTAGCTGCGCAGATCGAGGTCGCGGATCACCCGCGGATGCAGCAGGCTCATCACGTACGAGAAACGCGAAGCGCGAAAGCCCGGCACGAATTCCTCGGTCACCGCCGCGCCGCCTACGAGCTCGCGCCGCTCGAGCACCAGCGTCCTGAGGCCCGCCTTGGCGAGGTAGGCCCCGCAGACCAACCCGTTGTGGCCGGAGCCGATCACGATCACGTCATAGTCAGTCGCCATCATCGTGCGTGCCGTCCCCCAGGTGAGCCCGGGCGCTAACTTACTACCAACGCTCGCCCGCCCGCATCCGCTCAGGCGCCGCGCGCGGACGGCCGCCCGGTCGCCGTCGTCCGCACGGTCGCTTCCGCCAGATAGTCGCCGTCGTCCGCCGGTCCGCCGCGGGCGCGGCGCTCGGACACGACGGTCTCGAGGCGCGGCTCGACCGCGCCGGCGCGGGTCGCAGCCGCGAGCGCCAGCTCGCGCGAGACGCGCCTGGCCTCCTCGATCGCCTGCGCGGAATCGCCGTAGTCGCGGTTGCCGGCCGGATCGTGCACGCGAAACACCTTGAACGCCGGCTGGTTCACCAGGATCGCGCAGGTCTCTGCCACCACGCCGACCGCGGCGCCGACCGCGTTGCAGACCGCGGCATGCTCGGGCACCCGGAGCGTCGCGCCCAGACGGCGCGCGATCTCGGGAAAATAAGCGCCGGCGGGAGCGCCGATGGCCACCAGCGGCGTGCCGAGCCGCAGCGTCCCCTCGACCAGTCGCGAAAACGACCGCCCCGAGACCACATCCTCGAGCAGCCGCCCGAGCGGGCCCCAGCGGCCGTGATGCGGCTCGATACCGGGGTCCTGCGCGAGCGCACATTCGATCACGACCCGCGCGCCCTCGCGCACCACGTGCTCATAGACTCGCTCACAGATCGCCTCGGGCGTCGTGGCCTCGCGCCGCGCGCCGGCGTTGCGCTCCTCGAGGGCCAGCACTGCGGCGCCGAGACGCGCCGCCTCGGCGCTCCAGCCGGTCTGCTTCCCCAGCACGTGCAGGGCATCGCTTGGAGTGAATCCCGCGAGCGTCGCGAATCCACGATCGACCAGCCGCCGCACCGCCTCGGCCCCCGGGGTAGTACGCGCAACCTCCGCGAGAGACCGTGGCGCGGGCCCGAGCGCTTCCCAGACGCGCTGCTCCAGCCGATCGAGCGATGCAGGGATTGCAGCGGAGGGATTGCGGTGGGCAAACCACGCGGCGAAGTGCGCCACGCGCTCGCCGGAGGCGAGCCGACGCAGCTCCGCCAGCACTTCGGGGAAGCGCGTGGCGAGCAGGCTCAGCGGCATCACCTTCCGCGGGCCCACCCGCAGGCGGGCCTCGCGGTCGACGTGCACCTCGCTGTCGCCGCCCAGGCCGGAGGTTCGCACATCGATCGCCTCGACCATGGTGCGCCAGCCGCCGACGACGGCGCCTTCGGCACGCACCACCGGTGCGCCGCCGCTGACGATGGCGACATCGGTAGTCGTGCCGCCCATGTCCGCCACCGCGAAGTCCTCGAGGCCGCTGAGGAACCCGGCGCCCACGACGCTCGCGGCGGGCCCCGACAGCACCGTCTCGACGGGGTACTCGAGGGCGACCTCGGCCTTGATCAGGGTGCCGTTGCCCTTGACGATCATCACCGGCGCCGAGATTCCCTCGCGCCGGAGTACCCCGGCGAGGGCATCGAGCAGATGGTGGATCTGGGGCGTCAGGCGCGCATTCAGGGCGGCAGTGAGCGCCCGCTTGGGCGCATCGAGCTGTGAGCTCAGCTCGTAGCTGCAGGTCACGGGCTTGGCGCAGCGCGCGCGGATCAGCTCGCGCACCCGACGCTCGTGCGCGGGATTGCGCACCGAGAACATCGCGGCGACCGCGAACGCCTCGACCTGCGGGCCGAACTGGCTCACCGCCGCATCGACGGCGGCCTCGTCGAGCGGCGCGACCTCATCGCCGGTCGCCTCGTGACCGCCCGACACGTGGACGATCACTCCGCCGCCGGCGCGCTTCAGTCCCGAGCGCTCGACCATCCGCTCATCGAAGCCGACGAGAATCGTACAAACGGAGCTGAAGCGGTTCTCGACGACGGCATTGGTGGCGAGCGTGGTCGACACCGAGACCAGCGAGATCCGGCCGCGATCCGTGCCAGCCGGCAGCGCCGCCAGCACCGTGCGCAGGCCCTCGGCGAGACCGAGCGACAGATCCCAATGAGTGGTCAGCGCCTTGGCGCTCGCGAGCACCCGCTGCGCGGCGTCGAGCGCCACGGCGTCGGTGTAGGTGCCCCCGGTGTCGAGCCCGATCCAGATCTCGCCCATGCGGACCGGAAAGCTACCAGAACTCCTCGCGCGGCAGTCAGCTCTCGGCGCTGCCCTTGAGCTCAAACAGCGCGCGGTATTGAGGCGGCGCGGAGCGCAGGTATTGTTCCGGGGCACGGACGTGTGCGCCGAGATGGGCCGCCGCATGCCAGGGCCAGCGGGGGTCGTAGAGAATGCCGCGCGCCAAGGCGATGAAATCCGCATCCCCGGTGCCGATGATCCCTTCGGCCTGCTCATAGTCGGTGATGAGGCCGACGGCGACGACGGGCATTCTGGTCGCCTGCTTCACCACACGGGCGAGCGGCACCTGATAGCTCGGCCCGAGAGGAACGTCCTGGCGTGGATCGAGCCCGCCGCTCGAGACATGGATGACGGCGCAGCCGTGCGCCTCGAGCGCCCGGGCGAACGTGATCGTCTGCCCGATATCCCAGCCGCCCGCGACCCAGTCGGTTCCCGAGACCCGCATCGCCACCGGCTTGTCCGCCGGGAAGGCCTGGCGGACCGCATCGAACACCTCGAGCGGAAAGCGCATGCGGTTCTCGAGGCTCCCGCCATACTCATCGTCGCGCCGATTGGAGAGCGGCGAGAGGAACTGATGCAGCAGGTAGCCATGCGCGCCATGGAGCTGGATTGCATCGATGCCGAGTCGCGCGGCGCGCACGGCTGCCGCGGCAAACGCCTTGCGCACACGCGCGAGGCCCTCGCGGTCGAGCGCCCGGGGTGCGCTCTGTCCGGCGGCGAAAGGCAGCGGCGAAGGCGCCACCGTTTGCCAGCCGCCGATAGCGGCCGGCGGGATCTGCGCGCCTCCCTTCCAGGGCACCTCGGTCGAGGCCTTGCGGCCTGCGTGCGCCAGCTGAATGGCGATCGGCATCTCCGAATGCCGGCGCACGCTCTCGAGGACACGCCCCATAGCGGTCTCGGTCGCCTCGTCCCAAAGTCCGACGTCGGCGTAGGTGATGCGGCCCACGGGCTCGACCGCGGTCGCCTCGATGGTCAGCAGCGCGGCCCCGGACAGCGCGAGAGACCCAAGATGAATCACGTGCCAGTCCGTCATGCAGCCATCGACCGCGGAGTACTGACACATCGGCGCGATGACGATGCGGTTCGCCAGCGTGAGGCTACCAGCGCGGAAGGGCTCGAACAGTTTTGGCCCTGTCATCGTGGTCTCATCTTTTTTTCATTGCACTGTGGCGAGGTGACTGTCGGCGACCAGGTGGTGCCCCTCATGGGGCAGCCAGCCGCCGAGGCGGCTCATGCGGTGGGAAACGGTCCTGGAGGTCATTGGGTCGGGGACGGGTCTCTCTCCTCGCCTTATATTAGAAAGACTCCCCCCGCGCCGCCTGGCTCACGGCGCGTCGACGGCCTGGACCCTCAGGCGGAGCTCTGGGGCGTCTCCGCGATCACATCCTCGAGCGAGTCGGCATCCGACACGTCTTTCGTGCCCTGAAGAGGTGCCGTGTCCTCCCTGCTGCGAAGCCTGGGCGCCTTCCTCAGGTAGTCGTCACTGCCCAGCCCTTCGAACGGGTTGAATTCCACGGGGCGATCGATCCGAGGTCTCCATGCGCGAATTTTCATGATTTTCACTCCTCTGCCGTAGACTATGGTGCCCGGGTACTGCTGGTTCAAACAATGCGCAGCAATACGACGCTGGTCGGGGAAAACCCTTATCGACCCGATAGTCCTGGTTCGCTATTAAAGGAATCATTTATGGAGCGCCGGCTCCGCGGTTGGTTGCAAAGCAACATTCCATAAGCCCCCGCACCCCCAGGGGCACAGAGGAAGATCACCATGTCGATCTACAACAAGCTGCTCTGGGTAGTGGTTGCCGTAGTGGGTGCCGCCTCATTTGGCGTGCTCGCGCTGTCGCGCGGCGAATCGGTCAACGCCGCCTGGCTCGTGATCGCTGCCGTGTGCATCTATCTCATCGCCTACCGCTTCTACAGCACCTTCATCGCCAGCAAGGTGCTGGGCGTGAACCCCACGCGGCAGACGCCGGCTTTTCGGCGCAACGACGGCCTGGATTACGTCCCGACCAACCGCTACGTGCTCTTCGGGCACCACTTCGCCGCCATCGCCGGCGCCGGCCCGCTGGTCGGACCGGTACTGGCGGCGCAGATGGGCTATCTGCCGGGCACGCTGTGGCTTCTCGCCGGTGTCGTGTTCGCGGGCGCCGTGCAGGACATGACGGTCCTGTTCCTGTCGACGCGTCGCGACGGGCGCTCGCTCGGCGACATGATCCGCTCGGAGATGGGCCGCGTCGCCGGCACTGTCGCCGGCATCGGGGTCCTGTTGATCTGCGTCATCATCCTCGCGGTCCTGGCGCTGGTGGTGGTGAACGCGCTCAAGGGCAGCCCCTGGGGAAGCTTCACGGTCTTCTGCACGCTGCCGATCGCGCTCATCATGGGCATCTACGGACGCTTCCTACGTCCGGGCCGCGTCGGTGAGATGTCGGCGATCGGCGGTGTGCTGCTGCTCGCGGCGTTGATCTACGGGCGCACGGTTTCGGAGACGCCGGCGCTCGCCGGCTATTTCACGCTGCCCGGCACCTCACTGGCGCTGATCATCATCGGCTACGGCTTCGTAGCCTCGGTACTGCCGGTGTGGTTGCTGCTCGCCCCGCGCGACTATCTCTCGACCTTCCTCAAGATCGGTGCGGTCGCGCTGCTCGCGGTCGGCGTCATTCTCGTGCGCCCCGACCTGCAGATGCCGGCGGTCACGAAGTTCATCGACGGCAGCGGCCCGGTCTGGGCGGGGAGCCTCTTCCCGTTCCTCTTCATCACCATCGCCTGCGGGGCGGTCTCGGGCTGGCACTCCCTGATCGCCTCCGGAACCACGCCGAAGATGATCGAGAACGAGTCACAGATCGCCTTCATCGGCTACGGTGGCATGCTGATGGAGTCCTTCGTCGCCATCATGGCGATGATCGGCGCCTCGGTGATTCATCCGGGCGTGTACTTCGCGATGAACAGCTCCGCCGGCCTGATCGGCACGACTGCCAGCCATGCGGCGGAGGTCGTGAGCTCCTGGGGCTTCGTGGTCACCCCCGATGTGCTGAACCAGATGGCGCACGACGTCGGCGAGGTGAGCATCCTCTCGCGCACCGGCGGCGCGCCAACCCTGGCCGTGGGAATGGCGACCATCCTGTCGCAGTTCCTCGGCGGCAAGGCCCTGATGGGCATCTGGTATCACTTCGCCATCCTGTTCGAGGCCCTGTTCATCCTGACGACCGTGGATGCGGGCACGCGCGTGTGCCGCTTCATGATCCAGGACCTGCTCGGCCATGCCGTTCCAGCGTTCCGCGACACCAAGTCGTGGACCAACAACGTGATCGGCTCGGCGCTGGCCTGCGTGCTGTGGGGCTACCTGCTCTACGCCGGAGTGATCGATCCGCTCGGCGGGATCTGGACCATGTGGCCGCTGTTCGGCGCTACCAACCAGATGCTGGCCGCGATCGCCCTCACATACTGCACGGTGGTGCTCTTCAAGATGAAGCGCCAGCGCTTCGCCTGGGTAACGGTGGTGCCGACCGTCTGGCTCGTCGTCTGCACGGTCACCGCCGGATTGGAGAAGGTATTCAGTGCGGATCCGAAGGTAGGCTTCCTGAGTCATGCGGCCAAGTTCGCCAGCGCGGCGGCGGAGCAGAAGGTGCTGGCGCCCGCCAAGTCGCTGGCCGACATGAGCCGCATCGTCTTCAACGATCGCCTGGATGCGACGCTCGCCGCGTTGGCGGTAGCGATCGTTGTTACCGTGGTGGTCTACGCCCTGTTCGACATCCGCAAAGCGCTGAGCAACCCCTCCGGCACCGCCATCGAGATCGGCGGCGCTCCGAGTGCCGCCGGCGCGGGAGGTGCGAGTGCATAGGGTGAGGATCGCCTGGCGCTGGGCGGTGCAGACAGCGCGCCTGATGGTCGGGGTGCCGGACTACGACACCTACGTGGCGCACCGCCGGGCGCACCACCCCGACCAGCCCGTCATGAGCTATACGGAGTTCTTCCGGGAGCGACAGCTGGCGCGCTACGCCTGCGAGAAAGGACGCTTCAAGGGCTGCTGCTGAA
>DATIXU010000148.1:0-42274 GCA_035518275.1 Steroidobacteraceae bacterium | reverse complement strand
TGCGGCGCTCCCAACCTCGACGCCTCACGCAGTGCACTAACATCCGATTTCGCGAGTCCGGCCACGACTGCCAGCCGCGCATCGGTTGTTGGTCTCTGCTGCTCGCGCAGCCGTGCTTCGAGCGCCTGGATGTAGACGCGGCGCACCACTCCCGCGATTTCGCCCGCAGAGATTCCGTACTCGAATGCGACTCGCATGAGTGGCTGCACGAGTGCGGCGAACACATTCAGCACCGCCTCTTTTTCGCGGCTTGTTTTAGTCATGCTGCAGCTGCTTTCTTGTGACATAACTCTAGGCAGTTCAGTTACTTATGTCAATTTACAATGACATGACGGGGCTACAGGGAAGCCCCTGGCCGCATAAAAGCTATTTGAAACAGTCTGTTACGAGCTGGAGGCCTGTGCATAGGCCGATCGCGCCGGCTGAGAAACGGCGCACAGAATCAGACTGCGGGATGGGTTAGGCGCTGCAGCGCCGCTAACTCGTCAGGTGCGCTCGGCGGGGTCGAAAAGCCGCTGGTGCTCGAGGATTGCGTAGCGGTCGGTCATGCCGGCGATGTAATCGGCGACCGTGCGCGCGCGTCCGGGGCCCGGATTGGCCGCTTCCGACTTGAGCGCCTGGTCGCGATGCTCGGGCGGCATGAGCGTCACGTCGCTGAAGAACGCATCGAACAGCTCCCGTACCACGCGCCGCGCTTTCGTGGTCATGCGCAGCACCTTGTAGTGCCGGTAGACCTGCTCGCGCAGGAACTCCTTGAGCTCGAGATGCTCCTCGCGGCACTCGTCGCTCAGGGCCGCGAGTGGCTTTGCGTGCGCGCGCACCTCGTCGATCGAGTTTGGTTTCGCCCGTGAGAGCTGCGACTGCGTCGTGTGGATGAGATCGAGCACGATGTGATTGATCATGCGGCGGATGATCTCGTGCACCAGCCGCCGCTCGGAGAGGTTCGGGTAGCGCGCCAGCACGGCGTCGTACTGGCGGCGGAACATGCGCGTGGTGCGCAGCGCCTCGACCGTGAGCAGCTGCGCGCGCAGCCCGTCGTCGACGTCGTGATTGTTGTAGGCGATCTCATCGGCGAGGTTGGCGATCTGCGCCTCGAGCCCCGGCTGCTGGCGCTTGAGGAACCGCTCGCCGAGCTCGCCGAGCTCGCGCGCGTGGCGCACCGAGCAGTGCTTGAGGATCCCCTCGCGGCATTCGAAGGTGAGGTTGAGCCCGTGAAACTCGGCGTAGCGCTCCTCGAGCTCATCCACCACGCGCAGCGACTGCAGGTTGTGCTCGAAGCCGCCGTAGTCGCGCATGCATTCGTTGAGCGCGTCCTGGCCCGCGTGTCCGAAGGGGGTGTGTCCGAGATCGTGCGCGAGTGAGATGGCCTCGGTGAGCGCCTCGTTGAGATTGAGCGCCAGGGCCGCCGAGCGGGCGATCTGTGCGACCTCGATCGAGTGTGTGATGCGCGTGCGGTAGAGATCGCCTTCGTGATTCACGAATACCTGCGTCTTGTAGACCAGGCGCCGGAACGCGTTCGAATGAATGATGCGGTCGCGGTCGCGCTGGAATTCGCTTCTGAGCTCCGGCCGCGGCTCGGGGTGCCGCCGCCCGCGCGTGCGCTCATCGTGCGCGGCGTAAGGCGCGAGCGACGAGGCGGCGGGGGCGAGGTCGTTCATCTTTGGCCTCAGCCGCAGTACGCCTGGAGCGTCCGCTCGAGCGCGTCCTCGGGGTAGTCGGCCGTCATGAATGCATTGCCGATCCGGCGCAGCAGCACGAGGCGCAGCCGCCCGCCGAGGACTTTCTTGTCGATCCGCATGTGCTCGAGCACCGCCGCCGGCGCGACTCCGGCGCCGCGGGTCGGGAGCCCGGCACGCTCGATGAGCGTGTGCACGCGCACCAGCTCCTCGGGGCTCACCAGCCCGAGCTCGCGCGACATCGCCGCCGCCATGACGAGCCCCGCGCCCACCGCTTCGCCGTGCAGCCACCTGCGGTAGCCGGTCGCCGACTCGACCGCATGTCCGAAAGTGTGGCCGAGGTTGAGCAGCGCCCGGTCGCCGCGCTCCTCGCGCTCATCGCGGCCGACAATCATGGCCTTGATCTCGCAGGAGCGGCGCACGATATGGGCGACCGCCTCAGGCTGGTTGGCGAGCAGCTCATCGAGATGCTCCTCGAGCCACTCGAACAGCGCGGCATCGCACATGAGCCCGTACTTGATCACCTCGGCGAGGCCGGCGTGCAGCTCGCGCGGCGGCAGGGTCGCCAGCGTCGCGGTGTCCGCGATCACCGCCACTGGCTGATGGAAGGCGCCGATCAGGTTCTTGCCGCCCGGGTGATTGACCGCGGTCTTGCCGCCGACGGCCGAGTCCACCTGCGCGAGCAGCGTCGTCGGCACCTGCACGAAGGCGACGCCGCGCTGGTAGCAGGCGGCGACGAAGCCGGCCAGGTCCCCGACCACCCCGCCGCCGAGCGCGATCACGGTCGAGTCGCGGCCGAAGCGGTTGCTGACCAGCACGTCGAGCACCCGCGCGGCGTTCTCGAGCGTCTTGTGCACCTCGCCGTCCGGCAGGATCACTTCGAGGCGGCGCTGGGCGGGAAGGCTCGCCGTGAGCGCGGGCAGGTAGAGCGGCGCCACCGTGGTATTGCTCACGAAGAGCAGGTCGCGCCCCGGCACGAGGGGCTTCAAGGCCTCGCCGCGCGTGAGCAGGCCCGCGCCGATCAGGATCGGGTAGCTGCGGTTGCCGAGTTCGACCTTGAGAGTATCCACTGCGAGCGCGCGATCAGGGCGAGCCTTGGGGGTGTTCGCGCGGCGGCAGTATACGTGAGCGCTCCCGTCAGTGCGCCGCGCTGCCCTCCCTGAGGAGCCTGAGGATTTCCTCGGTGACCGCCGGCACGCGCCGGCCGTCGGTCGACACCGTGAGGTCGGCGATCTCACTGTAGAGCGGCGAGCGGGCGTCCATGAGCGCGCCGAGGCGGTCGGCGATGTCGCCCTGCTGCAGCAGCGGGCGGTTGCGCCCGTGGCGCACCCGGTCGGCCTGCTGCGTCACCGAGGTCTCCAGATAGACGACGCAGCCGCGCTCGGCGAGATGCCGGCGGTTCTCCGCGAGCAGCACCGCCCCGCCCCCGGTCGCGAGCACGATGCGCGGAAGCTGGGTGAGCGCCTCGATCGCCTCGCGCTCGCGCACCCGAAAGCCCGTCTCGCCCTCCTTCTCGAAGATAAACGGGATATCGACGCCGGTGCGCCGCTCGACTTCGGCGTCGCTGTCGTAGAAGGGCATCCCGAGCGCGCGTGCCAGCGCGCGCCCGACCGCGGTCTTGCCCGAGCCCATGGGCCCGATGAGGAATACGCTGGTCTTGGCGAGCATCCTTCGGGGAAGGATACCCAAATGCACCGCTCAGGAGCGCTTCGGGGGCTCCGGGTAGAGCTGCAGGAAGGCCGCGGTCGCCCGGCCGGCGCGGCGGCTGAGCGCCGCGGCCGACGGGACCTCCTCGAGCCGCATCAGCACCCGCATGAAGAGATCGCCCCAGAGCAGCGCCAGGTACTGCTCAGTCATCGCCCGAAGCCTCGCGCCGCCGATGAGCCCGGCGGCGCGGGCACGCGAGAGAACCTTGCCGACGGCGGCCCGGCTCGCCCGGCGGCCGTTCGCATCGAGCGTCCGCGCCACCTCCGGCGAGCGCGGCGCCTCGAGTATCGCCAGGCGAAACACCGCGATCACCTCCGGCGCACAGATCTCGCGCAGCAGCACCGTGCCGAAGCGCGTGAGCAGCGCCGCCAGCATCTCCCGGTCCCGCGGCCGCGGCAGCGTCTCCGGCACGCGCATGCGCTGCGCCCGGTCGGCGATGCACCGGGCGAGCATCGCCTGCTTGCTGCCGAACAGCGCATACAGCTCGCGCTTCGAGACTCGCGCGCGGCGCGCGATGCTGAGTGTGCTCGCGCCCCCATAACCGCTTTCGATGAAGGTTTCCATCGCGGCGCACAGAATCCGCTCAGCCACCGGCATATCGGGCTCCGGCACTCGGCCCGGCGCCGGTTGTGGTGCAGTCGTCGCTTTCCGCATGGTCCCCCGCTTGCTTTGGTACCGGATAGTACCATAGTATCGGCGCCCTGGTACCAGTTGGTACCAACGGCGACGGATTGCGGCCTGCGCCGCCTTCGGTCGGCTGATTGCCAGCAAGGAGGTCGAGCGTGACGCAGCCCGCAGCAACTTCCCCGGTGGTGCGCCTGACACACGTGTCGCGGACCTATCAGAGCGGTGCGCTCGAGGTCCGGGCGCTCGATGACCTGAGCCTCGAGATTCCGGCCGACCGCTTCTCGGTGGTGATCGGCGCCTCCGGCAGCGGCAAGACCACGCTCCTGAACCTCATCGGCTGCATCGACGCGCCGAGCAGCGGCGTGGTCGAGGTCTGCCGGCAGAACGTCGCCGAGCTCGACGACGACGCGGTGGCCGATTTCCGCGCCCGCAACATCGGCTTCATCTTCCAGACCTTCAGCCTGATCCCGGTGCTCTCGGCCTACGAGAACGTCGAGTACCCGCTGCTGCTGGTCGGCATGCCGGCCGCCGAGCGGCGGCGGCGGACGACGGCGATGCTGGAGGCGGTGGGACTCGCCGCCCAGGCGCAGCGTCAGCCGAACGAGCTATCCGGCGGCCAGAAGCAGCGCGTGGCGATCGCCCGCGCGCTGGTGAAGCAGCCGCAGCTGGTGCTGGCGGATGAGCCCACCGCCAACCTCGACAGCGCCACCGGCGCCGCCATCATCGCCCTCATGCGCCGCGTGCAGGCCGACTCGCACACGACCTTCATCTTCGCGACGCACGATCC
Organism: Steroidobacteraceae bacterium; assembly: GCA_035518275.1. Classification (GTDB taxonomy): domain Bacteria; phylum Pseudomonadota; class Gammaproteobacteria; order Steroidobacterales; family Steroidobacteraceae; genus 13-2-20CM-66-19. The sequence continues at coordinate 37,477 of DATIXU010000148.1, read as the reverse complement.
GCAGCTCATGTCGCACGCCGACGAGATCTTCGCGATCCGCGACGGCGCGCTGCTCGAGCATCGCCGGAGCGCCGCATGATCGGCGTGCTGGTGAAGATCGCCTGGCGCAACATCGTGCGCAACCGCCGTCGCTCGCTCATGACCGCCTCCGCGGTGGCGGCCGGGGCGCTCGCGATGCTGCTGTTTCTCGGCTATACGACCTACATCTTCCTCGGCATGGAGACCGGCAACGTGCAGCGTCTCGGGCACCTGCGGGTCTTCCGCGCCGGCTATTTCCTCTATGGCGCCGGCAACCCCACCGCCTACGGCATCGACGGCTATCGGGACGTCGTGCGGGAGATCGGCGATGACCCGGTGCTGAAGCCCATGATCCGGGTGCTGACTCCGGCCCAGTCGCTGATGGGCATCGCCGCCAACTACCGGGGCGACAACGCCGCTTCGCGCACCTTCTTCGGCGAGGGCATCATCCCCTCCGACCGCGCCCGCATGCGCACCTGGGACCAGTACCACACCAGCATCATCTCCGCGGCCGACCCCGGCATGTCGGATGCCGACGAGAGCCGCGGCGTGGTCGGGACCGGTCTCGCGCGCATCCTGAATCTGTGCGCGCCGCTGAAGCTCCCCGACTGTCCCCCGGCGCCCGTCCCGGCCCACGCCGAGGAGCATCCCGGCAAGGTCAACGCCGACATCGCCGAGCTCGCCGGGCGCGACGCGCCGCAGGGAGCGCGCGCTCCCCAGGGCGCGCAGATCGACCTGCTCGCCGCTACGGTCGGCGGCGCGCCGAACGTCGTCAGCCTCAACGTCATCGGCGCACAGCCCCAGGGCGCCAAGGAGCTCGACGACGCCTACGTGCTCATGCACTTGGGTCTCGCGCAGCAGCTGGTCTACGGGCGGGAAGAGCACAAGATCACCGCCATCGTGCTGCAGCTCAAGGACAGCCGCTACATGAGCGCGGCGCGCGCGCGGCTCAACGCGCTGTTCCGCGAGCACCACCTCGACCTCGAGGTGCGCGATTTCGGCGAGCTGGTGCCCTTCTACGGCCAGGTGATCCGGCTCTTCAGCAGCATCTTCCTGTTCATCGCGCTCGTCATGGGCATGATCGTCCTGTTCGCCGTGGTCAACACCATGACCATGAACGTCATGGAGCGCATCAACGAGATCGGCACCAGCCGCGCGATGGGCGTGCGGCGCGGCCGGATCCGTGCGCAATTCCTCATCGAGGGCACCCTCATCGGGCTGATCGGCACGGCGGTCGGCGCGGCGCTCGCGATCGCCATCGCGACCCTCGTCAACCGCAGCGGCATCACCTGGACACCTCCGGGCAACGCCATCGCGATCCCGCTGCATCTCGATGTGCTCGGCCGGTGGCTGCGCGCGGCCGGCATCTGCGTCGGGCTCGTGCTGGTCGCGACCGCGGCGGCGCTGCTGCCCGCCAATCGCGCCGCGCGTCTCTCGGTCGTCGACGCGCTGCGCCACATATGAGCCGCGCCGCGCTGCGCCCGCGACTCCTCGCCACGCTGCTCGCCGCGGGCGCGGCGCTCGCGCCGGCGCTTCCGGCACCGGCGGCCGACGCCCCGAGCGCGCAGGCGATCATCGCCGCGACCGACCGGGTGCGTAATCCCGGCGAGCCCTTCCGCTCCACCGTGACCCTGACCGAGTACGTGGGCGGAAGCGAGCGCAATCACGACGCCCTCGTGGTGTTCTCGAAGGAGGACCGCACGACGCACCAGTTCCGCAACCTCATCGAGTACGTCGACCCGCCGCGCGATGCCGGCAAGAAGGTGCTGCTCGACGGGCACTCGCTCTGGTTCTTCGATCCGGCCTCCAACATCAGCATCCGCATCTCGGCGCAGCAGCGCCTCATCGGCCAGGCGGCGATCGGCGATGTGCTGACGGTGAACCTGGCGATCGACTACACCGCGACCCTTACCGGCGCAGAGACCATCAAGGACGCGGCGCGCGCCGACCGCAGCTGCTGGCATCTCGATCTCAAGGCCGCCAACGACCAGGCGGTGTACGCCCACGTCGAGTACTGGGTCGAGCAGGGCACGAATTATCCGATCAAGGGCAAGTTCTACTCCGACAGCGGGCGGCTGCTGAAGATCCTCTACTACCGCAGCTTCGCCACCGCGCTCGGCGCGGTGCGCCCCACCGAGGCGGTGATCATCGACGCGGTCGACACCTCGCTCGCCACGACCGCCGCGTTCGCCGACTACCGCGACGCCGAGATCCCCGACGCCTGGTTCCAGCGCGACTACCTGCCGCGTCTGCAGGTCAAATGACATCCGCGGCGCGCCGCGTGCGGAGCCGGTGGAGCGCGGCCGTGTCGGGCGCCATGCTGTGGGGTGCCCTTTGCGCCGCGCCGCCCGCCGCCTGGGCGGACCCGCCGCCCGAGCCAGCGCCGGCCGCCCCTCCGGCAGCGCCGGCCTCGAAGGAGAATGAGGACCTCGAGCTCATTCCGCCGCCGGCGCAAGCCACGCCGGGGGCCGCCGGGACGGCCGCGGCCCGCGGAGCGGGCGCGCAACGCCTCTACGCCGAGAACGCCCTCACCGTCGATTCGCTGCGCGGGGATCTGCTCGTGCCGGCGCCGCCGCCGCCGCCCTTCAACTGGCAGGAGCGGCTGTTTCTCGATGCCCGAGAGCAGTGGAGCGCCGGCGACGCCGTGCACTTCGCCCTGAGCGACCGTCTCAACCTGCGCGCGGAGAATGACCTGAGCTTCCCCACCCAGGAGAACCTCATCAACGACCTGCGCGAGCTCTACGTGAGCTTCGAGCTCGCGACCCGCACCTACCTCGACGCCGGCCGGATCAACATGAAGAACGGCGTGGCGCTCGGCTACAACCCGACCGACTACTTCAAGACGCGCGCCGTGGTCGAGCCGCTGTCCGCCGATCCCACGGTGCTGCGCGAGGACCGGCTCGGGACCGTGATGGTGCGCGCCGAGCGCATCTGGGAGGCAGGCACCCTCAGCGCCGCCTTCGCGCCGAAGCTCGAGGATCCGAGCCCGATCTATACCAACCTCGATCTGCCGAGCTTCGATCCGACGCTCGATCGGACCAATGCCGCCAACCGCGCACTCGTGAAGGGCAGCCTCAACCTCGCGCCGGACTTCAACCCCGAGATCCTGCTCTACCGCGAGGGCGCGAGTACGCAGCTCGGCGCGAATCTCACCGCCAGTCTCGGGCAGCGCGTCGTCGCCTATCTCGAATGGAGCGGCGGGCGGCAGCCGCCCCTCACCGCGCAGGCGCTCGCCTTCGGGCGCGAGACCGGCACGCTCCCGGCCAACGCGCCCGACCCGTTTGCCGAATCGACCGGCTCGAGCTTCCAGAATCAGCTCGCCATCGGCGCCTCCTGCACGCTCGGCAGGAGCGTGACGCTCAATCTCGAGTATCACGGCAACACGGCGGGCTTCTCCGGCGCGGACTGGAACCAGTGGTTCGCGCTCGGCGCCGGGCGCAGCCCCCACGACCCGCTCGCGCAGGAGCTCTGGTACCTGCGCGAGTACGCGCTCGACCAGCAGCAGCTCGCGAGCCGGCATGCGCTGTTCCTGCGCGCCGACTGGGTCGATGCCTTCGTGCCGAAGCTCGAGCTCACGGCGCTCGCCGATGCGGATCTGCACGACGATGGCTCGGCCCTGGTGCAGTTCGCTGCCCAGTACTACCCGGCCGACAAATGGACCATCGGCGCAGAGCTGATCGGCTACCTCGGCGCGCGGCACTCGGATTTCGGCAGCGTGCCCGTGGCGGGAAGCGTGCTGGTGAGCGTCGCGCGCTATTTCTGAGCCCGAAAACGCCGCGGCCGCCTCGAAGGCGGCCGCGGTCGTCATCAGCTCAAAAAGCGCGCGTCAGTTGGTGACGTTCACGCCCTCGTGGACGATCTTCGGGGTGATGAAGATCATCAGCTCGTCCTTGTCGTCGGTATGGTCGGTGCTCTTGAACAGGTGACCGAGGATCGGGATATCGCCGAGGAACGGCACCTTGGTGTCATCCTCGCGCTGCGTGGTCTGCAGGATGCCGCCGAGCACCACGGTCTGGCCGTCGTTCACCAGCACCTGGGTATTGATCTCGCGGGTATTGATCGAGGGTACGTTGACGCCGCCCGAGGCGACCACGATGGTGCCGACGCTGTCATCGCGCACGTCGAGGTCGAGAATGATGCGATTGTCGGGCGTGATCTGCGGGGTGACCTTGAGCGACAGCACCGCCTTCTTGAACTGAATGGTGGTCGCGCCGCTCGACGCCGACTGCTGGTACGGAATCTCGATGCCCTGCTCGATCGTCGCCTCCTTCTGGTTCGCGGTGATCACCCGCGGCGAGGAGATGATGTTCGCCTGAGTCTCGGCCTGCGCGGCCGAGAGCTCGAGGTCGACCAGGAAGTTGTTGCCGAGAATGCCGAGCGCGAACGAGCCGGCGGGATTCGTGACCGGCAGGTTGACGTTGTAGCGGTTGGCGGCGGAGGGAATGCCGATAGTCGGGCCCGGCACGAGCACCGGCGGCACCGGCGGGACCTGCGCGGCATTGAACGCGTTCTGGGTGTTGGCGGTGTTGATCGCGTTCTGGCCGGTGATCCACGTGCTCTGCATCTGATCGAGGCCGGCCGCGTTGCCGGTCGTGTAGGCGAGGCCGTTCTGGCCGTTCTTCTGCCAGTTGGTAAAGCCGAGGACCGCACCGATCTGCCGGTCGAAGTCGTTGTTGACGATGACGATGCGCGACTCGATCAGCACCTGGCGCACCGGGATGTCGAGGGTGGCGACCAGGCGGCGGATGTCCGCCAGCTTATCGGAGGTATCGAGCAGCAACAGGGTGTTGGTGCGCTCATCGACCGCCACGTTGCCGCGCGCGGACAGCAGCGAGTTGTTCTGCGACTTGATGAGCGCCGCCATGTCCTGCGCCTTGGCGTAGTTGACCTGCAGGTACTCGGAGCGCAGCGGCGCGAGCTCGGAGACGTCCTTGCGGGCGGCGAGCTCGGCCTTCTCGCGCGTGGCGAGCTCGGCCTGCGGGGCGACGATGATCACATTGCCGTCCTTGCGCTTGTCGAGGCCCTTGGTCTTCAGCACGATGTCGAGCGCCTGGTCCCAGGGCACGTTCTGCAGCCGCAGCGTCACGTTGCCGGTCACCGAGTCGCTCACCACGATGTTCTGCCCGCTGGCATCGGCCAGCAGCTGCAGCACCGCGCGGGTGTCGATGTCCTGGAAGTTGAGCGTCAGGCGCTCACCGGTGTAGACCGGCCTCTCCTCGGCCACCGCGGCCGCCTTGCGGCGCGGCGCCACCTCCACCACGTACTGGTCGTCCGACTGGTAGGCGAGCTGCTGGTAGTCGCCGGTGGCGTTGATCGCGATGCGCGCGCCGGTGCCGACCCGCGAGACGTCGAAGCCGACCACCGGAGTGCCGTAGTCGGTGGCGTCGTAGCGGCGCAGCAGGTTGGCCGGCACGCCGGCGTCGCTGAAGTCCACCAGGATCTGGTTGCCGAGCTGTTTGAGGCTGATGTGAATGTGCGGGTCGGAGAGCTTGACGACCACGCGGCCGGAGCCGTCGGCCCCGCGACGGAAGTCGATCGAGCGCAGCTCGCGCATGCCGCCGCTGCCGCCCGAGCTGGCGGCCACGCTGCCGCCGCCGCTCACGACGCTCGGTGCGGAAGTGGCGACCGCGGCCGCCGCGGCGCCGGTGCCGAGCATGACGATGATGTTGTTGCCGTCGACGTGCGCGTCGTAGGGCACCAGCTTGTCGAGATTCAGCACCACGCGCGTGCGGTCCTTGGTCTCGGCCGCGAGGATGGTGTCGAGGCCCGAGGCGTGCACGTCGATGCGCCGCGAGGGCAGCGCGAGCGCCGTACCGGGCAGGTCAAAGGAGATGCGTGCAGGGTTGTCGATGGTGAACGACAGCGGCTGCGGCGCGGGTCCCGACAGCTTCATGGTGAGCTGCAGCTGCTGTCCGGCGAGGGGCTGCACGTCCACGGCTTGGAGGCTCAGTTGATCCTGGGCCAGCGCCGGCGCGCGCGGGACGACCGCAAGGGCCCCGGCGATCACGACCCAGGTGGCGGTGCCAAGGAGGCGCTTGAAGAGGCTAGAGGCATGCATTGCGAGGACTCCCTGCTGGACCTTATTCGTTCAGGGCGAGCGCCGCGGGCCGCTCCATATACCCGCCGAGGCTGTCCGGAACGATTTCAACGAGGCTGATTCTGGACGGTGTGATGTCGGTGATCTTGCCTTCGGCCTGGCCCAGGTGTTCGCCCACCGCGACGCGATGCACCAGGCCGTCTTTGGTCTGCACGAGGCCGTACATGCTGCCACCGAGGCGCAGCGTGCCGACCATCTTCAAGGTGTCGAGCGAGAACTGCTCGAGGAACTCGCGGTTGCGCTTCTGGTCGGGCCGGACCCCGGCAAGTCCGGCGCCGGCGCCCGGCGCACTCGGCATGAACGGCGAGCGCATCTCGGAGTCCGCATACACGTAGGTCTCGTAGGGCTTGATCTCGGGCAGCGGCTCAACGCGGCCGCCCGGCTCGTGCTTGGTCTGCTCGATGAAGCGGTTGAGCTCGTCGTCGGCGCTGGTGCAGGCGCTGAGCAGGGCGTAGCCCAGGCAGAGAAGCACCACGGCGAGCGGGCGAAGCGCTGAGCGCTGTGTCAGATGCTGCATGGCTTCAGCCTCCGCCCCGCGGGCGGTGGGTCACGGCCTCTTTCTTCTTCTCGGCCTCGCCCGCGGCGATTTCTTCCTCGTCGAGGTAACGGTAGGTCTTGGCGGTGAGCTCCATCGACAGCGCGTCGTAGGCGTCCTTGCTGTCGGGCTTGATGTTGATATCGTCGAGCGTCACGATGCGCGGCAGCGCCGCGATCCCGCTCACGAACTCGCCGAACTGGTGGTAGCTGCCGGTGAGGCGGATCTTGATGGGCTTCTCCGCGTAGAAGTCCTTCCTCACCTCGGCCTCGGGCTGGAACAGCTTCTCCTGCAGCCCGGCCGCGAGGCCGGTCTGCGAGATGTCGACCAGCAGGCTCGGCACCTCGGTCTTGCCGGGCAGCTGGCGCAGCAGCGCACCGAAGGAGCGCTCGATGTCCTTCAGCTGCTGCTTGTAGACCTCGAGGTTGACCGCCTTGGAATGCTTGGTCCTGAACTCCTGGCGCAGGTTCTGCTCCTCGGCCTCGCGCTGCTGCAGCTCGGGGCGCTCCTCGCTCCAGACGAAGTAATAGACGAGTAAGCCCGTCACGACGACGAACGCCAGCACCACCGCGCCGACGCGAATCGGGAATGGCCAGCGCCCCGGATCACGCGGATCGAGTGACCGCAGCTCTTCGAGCAGGTTCATTGCACTCCCCCACGGCCGAGGTCCGCCTTGCGGATCTTGCCCTTCTGCAGCGCCGGTGACTTGCCCGGCTCTTCCTGCGCCCCCGGGATCACCTCTTCGGCCGTCAAGGTGAATTGCGAGCCCGGCCCCTTGGCGGTCTGCACCACCTCGAGCTCGGGGTTGCGCAGCCATTCGGAGGCGTCGATGTTGCGCATGAAGGAGGAGACGCGCGTGCTCGACTGCGCCACGCCGTCGAACTTGAGTCTCTTGCTGGCGCCGGCGCTGACCTGCTGCACGCCGGTGAGATACACCCCGTCGGGGAGCGTCTTCACGATCTCATCGAACACGTGCACGATGCCGGGGCGCGAGCGCTGCAGCTTCTCGATGACCTCCATGCGCGAGATGAAGCGCTGCTTCTCGGTCTCGAGACTGTTGATCTCCTCGATCTGCTTGTCGAGCAGCTTGATCTGCGTGCGCAGCGTCTGGTTGCGGCGCTCCTGGCCGGCGATCATCGAGTCATACATGAGATAGACGGCGAAGGTACTCACCATGGCGGCGAGCACCGCGACCCCGAGCGCCACCAGGAAGGCGAGCTTGCGCTCTTTGTGCTGCGCTTCGCGCCAGGGAAGTAGATTTATGCGTGGCATGTCAGTCGAAGCTCCGCAGTGCAAGCCCGCACGCAGTCAGGAGCGCCGTGGCGTCGCGCTGCACCGCCTGCGCCTTGGCGCGTGAGGACAACTTCATCTGACCGAGCGGATCGCCCTTCTCGGCGGAGATACCGACGCGGCTCGAGATCACCTCGGCGACGCCCGGAATGTTGGCGCAGCCGCCGCACACCAGGATCTTCTCCGGCTGCTCGCGCCCGGAGCCGGAGGCGAGATAGAACTGCAGCGAGCGGCTCACCTGCTGCGTCATGTCGTCGATGAACGGATCGAGCACCTCGGACTGATAGTTGCCGGGGAGCCCGCCTTCCTTCTTGGCGCGCCCGGCTTCCTCCATGGCGAGGCCGTAGGTGCGCATGATCTCCTCGGTGAGCTGCTGCCCGCCGAAGGCGAAGTCACGGGTGTACACGACCTTCAGGTTGCGCAGCACGCTGAAGGTGGTGCTGCTCGCGCCGAAGTCCACCACCGCGATGGTGCGGTCGATGCCGCCGTCGGGCATCTGGTGCGTCATGAGCTTGCAGGCATTCTCGAGCGCGAAGGCCTCGACGTCGACGATCTTGGCCGCGAGGCCGGCGGCCTTGACGGCCGCCTGGCGCTGCTCGACGTTCTCGGTGCGCGTCGCCACCAGCAGTACGTCGTTCGACTCGGGATCCTTGTCGTTCGCCCCGAGCACTTCGTAGTCGTAGGAGACCTCGTCCATCGGGAACGGGATGTACTGGTCGGCCTGCATCTCGACCTGGGCCTCGAGATCGCCCGCGCGCAGCGAGCGCGGCATCTGGATCACCTTGGTGATGGCGGCATCGCCGGAGATCGCGATCGCGACCTCGGCGCTCTTGGCGCCGGCGCGCTTCACCGCGCGGCGGATCGCCTCGCCGACCGCCTCGGCATCGACGATCGCCTTCTCGTTGATGGCATTCTGGGGTGTGGGCTCGGCCGCATAGGCCTCGACCCGGTACTGCCCGCCCGCCATGGCAAGCTCGATGAGCTTGACCGAGGAGGTCGTTATATCCAGACCGAGGAGCGGCCGGTACTTGCGCTGAATAAGGAACATTTTTTATTTCCTTTTCAGGAAATTACGCCTGAAAGTGACCGCCCTGTATAAATCCGGAGACACTATATATCAGCGCAAAGTTAAATTGAACGTGAGGAGCCTCACGGTTCCGCGCCACCGCCCCGGAGGGCGAAGGCGAACCACGAAGGGCGTCACGCCCGGGCGTGGCGGGGTCGGAGGTCAACCAATGGCGCTGCGTCTTGTCCAAAGCGTCCTGTGAGGGGACGTGAACGCCAGGCGGTCCAAAGCGGGAGGGCGCGAGCGAGGAAGGCGGCTGAACTGCACTCGCGGAAGGCGCGTGCCCCTCGCAGCGGAGTGCGTTAACGTTCGAACCGGCAACCCCGCTGTCGTAGGCACATACGTCCCGTAGACCGGAGGCTTTGCGTCCCCACCTTTCGGTGAGTTTGCCCTGATGCGGCGGCTACTATGCATAGCGCACCGAACGTGCGCAAGGTGACAGAGTTGGTTTCTGTGAAATGGAATTGGTTTCGGGTTGCGGCCATCGCCGCCGCGGGTGTGATCCTGATCACACTTCTCGGCGCGTACGGGCTCGCCTGCTCCTACGTCTATCTGGTACCGACCCTGCCCTCGACCGATGCGATGCGCAACGCGGAGCTGCAGGTGCCGCTGCGCGTCTTCACCCGCACCGGCGAGCTGATCGCGCAGATCGGCGAGCAGCGGCGCATCCCGGTCACCTACGCCGAGATCCCCGACCTGGTGAAGCACGCCTTCGTCGCCGCCGAGGACGAGCGCTTCTTCGAGCACCACGGCATCGACTACTTCGGCGTGATCCGCGCAGCGGTCGTCGACGTCATCTCCGGCCACAAGACCCAGGGCGCGAGCACCATCACCATGCAGGCGGCGCGCAACATGTTCCTGAGCCTCGACAAGACCGCGCGCCGGAAGCTCCAGGAGACCTTCGTCACCTACCGGATGGAGCATGAGTTCACCAAGCAGGAGATCTTCGGGCTCTACCTCAACGTCATCTTCTTCGGGCAGCGCGCCTACGGCGTGGCGGCGGCCTCCGAGGCCTTCTTCGGCAAGACCCTCGACAAGCTCGACGTCGCCGAGGCGGCCACGCTCGCCGGCGTGCCGAAGGCGCCCTCGAGCTACAACCCGATCGTCAATCCCGAAGCCGCTACGGCGCGGCGCGCCTACGTGCTGCGCCGCATGCGCGAGCTCGGCTACATCGACGCCGCCACCGCCGAAGCCGCCAACAAGGAGCCGATGCACGCGCGCGCGCACGCGCCGCTCTACGACGTCGAGGCGCCGTACGTCGCGGAGATGGCGCGCCTGGAGCTGCGGCAGCGCTTCGGCGCGAGCGCCGAAACCGCCGGCTACAGGGTCTACACGACCCTGGACGGGCGGCTGCAGGCTGCCGCGGTGCGCGCGGTGCGTATCGGGCTCATCGAGTACGACCGCCGCCACGGCTGGCGCGGGCCCGCCGGACACGTGGAGCTCCCCAATACCGCCGCCGCGCCCGACTACGACGATCTGGTAGATGAGTACGCCTCGATCGGCGACCTCGCACCCGCGATCGTGACCTCGATCGAGGAGCGCGGCGTGCATGCCTATGTGAAGGCGGTGGGACCGGTGACCATCGACTGGGACGGGCTCGTGTGGGCGCGCCGCGCGGGAGCCAACGAGAGCGTCGGCCCGCAGCCCACCCGGGCCGCGCAGGTGCTGAAGAAGGGCGATGTGGTGTATGTGGTGGCGGACGAGGCCGGACACGCGCAGCTCGCGCAGGTGCCCGAGGCGCAGAGCGCCCTGGTCGCGCTCGATCCCAACGACGGCAGCATCGTCGCCCTCGTCGGCGGCTTCGACTACTTCACCAACAAGTACAACCGCGTCATCCAGGCGCGCCGGCTCCCCGGCTCGGGCTTCAAGCCGTTCCTCTATTCCGCGGCGCTCGAGCACGGCATCACCCCGGCGAGCGTGTTCCTCGATGCGCCGATCGTGCTCGAGGGCAACGGCGCCGAGGAGGCCTGGCGCCCGGAGAACAACGAGCGCCAGTTCGGCGGTCCGACCCGCCTGCGCGAGGCGCTGGTGCATTCGCGCAACCTGGTCTCGATCCGCGTGCTGAAGGAAGTCGGCATCGACAACGCCATCGACTACGTCAGCCGCTTCGGCTTCGATCCGAAGACCATGCCACACGACCTGACGCTGGCGCTCGGGACGCTCGAGGTGACGCCGCTCGAGCTCGCCTCTGCCTACGCCGTGTTCGCCAACGGCGGCTACCGCGTACAGCCCTACTTCATCGACCGCATCGAGGACGCCGCCGGCCAGGTGGTGTGGCGCGCGGCGCCACGCATGGTCTGCCGGCAGTGCGACGAGGGCGGCGCGGCGCCCCCCACCCCGGCCGCCATCAAAGTGGCCAATCCGACCGCGGGCGCCGGCACCTTCCCGGGGAGCGATCCGCGCCAGGCCGCCGCGGCCGGCGAGACGCTTGGTAAGCCCGCGGCGCTGCCCGCCACACAGGTCGCCCCCAGGGTCATCACCGCACAGAACGCCTACCTCATGACCGACATGATGTCGGACGTCATCCGCCATGGCACGGGAGTGCGCGCGCTCGCGCTCGGGCGCGACGATCTCGCCGGCAAGACCGGCACGACCAACAAGGCGGTCGACACCTGGTTCAACGGCTTCACCGAGAGCCTGGTCGCGACCGTATGGGTCGGCTTCGATCAGGAGCGCCCGCTCGGCGAGAGCGAGGAAGGCGCGCACACCGCGCTGCCGATCTGGATCGCCTTCATGCGCGAGGCGCTGCGCGGCGTGCCCGAGGAGCGCCGGGCGATGCCCGATGGCATCGTGACGCTGCGGATCTCGCCGCAGACCGGGGAGCTGGTGAGCGACGAGAACCCGGGCGGCATCACCGAGATCTTCATGGCGAATCACCTGCCGCAGAACGAGCCGGGCATGATGCAGAGCGCGGAAGGCCAGCAAAGCGGCGAGCCGATCTTCTGACCTGATGGGGCAAAATCGCAGGCAGTGATTTTGCCGGACAGCAGCTTCCTTGCCGGCGGTGATAAGGCGGGGCCGAGGAGTTGAGACATGTCCCGAACTGACAACCTGCGGCGCGCCCTGGCCCAGGAGGCCGCACGCATCATGGCCGAGCACGGCGTGCAGGACTTCCTCATCGCCAAACGCAAGGCGGCCGAGCGCCTCGGCGTGACCGACGTGGCGGCCGTGCTGCCGAAGAACCGCGAGATCGAGCTCGCGCTCGCCGAGTACCAGCGCCTGTTCGGCGGAGAATCGCACCTCGAATGCTTGAGTGATAAGCGCCGCGCGGCGCTCACCGCCATGCGCAATTTGAGGGAGTTCGAGCCGCGTCTGGTGGGAGCGGTGCTCGCCGGCACCGCCACCGAGCATTCCGACGTGCAGCTGCACCTGTTCGCCGACCGCGCCGAGGCGGTGACGCTCAAGCTGATCGACGCCGGCATCGCCCACGAAGTCACCGAGCGGCGGGTGAAGCTCGATGCCGAGCGGGTGCGCCCCTTCCCCGGCGTGCGCTTCTCGGTCGACGATCATTCGATCGAGGCGACGGTGTTCCCCGCCGACGGCATCCGCCAGGCGCCGGTGAGCCCGGTCGACGGGCGGCCGATGCGGCGCGCCAACGCCTTGGAGGTGGAGGCGCTGCTGTCGGAGACGCTCGGCTAGGCGCGCTTCCTGATGTCGAGGTAATCGCGGCGCGTCGCGCCGGTGTACAGCTGGCGCGGCCGGCCGATGCGCATGCCGGGATCGGAGATCATCTCCTGCCAGTGCGCCACCCAGCCCACGGTGCGCGCGACCGCGAACATCACCGTGAACATCGAGCGCGGGATGCCGATCGCGCTGTAGATGATCCCCGAGTAGAAGTCGACGTTCGGATAGAGCTTGCGCGACAGGAAATACTCGTCCTTGAGCGCGATCTCCTCGAGGCGCTGCGCGAGCTCGAGCAGCGGATTGTCGCTGCGCCCGAGCGCGGCGAGCACCTTGTGGCACATCTCGCGGATGATCTTGGCGCGCGGATCGAAGTTCTTGTAGACGCGGTGGCCGAAGCCCATGAGGCGGAAGTGGCTCGACTTGTCCTTGGCCATCGCCAGGTACTTCGGGATGTTGTCGACCGTGCCGATCTGCTCGAGCATCGACAGCACCGCCTCGTTGGCGCCGCCGTGCGCCGGACCCCAGAGCGCGGAGACGCCCGCGGAGATCGCCGCGTAGGGATTGGCGCCGGTGCTGCCGGCGAGGCGCACGGTGGAGGTGCTGGCGTTCTGCTCGTGGTCGGCGTGCAGCACGAACAGCAGGTCGAGCGCCTCGCAAGCCACCGGATCGAGCTTGTACTGCTCGCACGGCACCGCGAACAGCATGTTGAGCAGGTTGCTGGCGTAGTCGAGGTCGTTACGCGGATAGATGAAGGGCTGGCCGACCGAGTGCTTGTGCGCCGCCGCCGCGATGGTCGGGAGCTTGGCGATGATGCGGTGGGAGAAAATCTCGCGGTGGCGCGGGTTATGGATGTCCATCGAGTCGTGGTAGAAGGCCGACATCGAGGCCACGACCGCCGACACCATCGCCATCGGATGGGCGTTGTGGTGGAAGCCGTTGAAGAAGCGCAGCAACGTCTCGTTCAGCATCGTGTGATAACGGATGTTGCAGGTGAACTCCTCCAGCTGTCTGGCCGTCGGCAGCTCCCCGATGAGGAGCAGATACGCGACCTCCATGAAGGAGCTCTTCTCGGCGAGCTGCTCGATCGGGTAGCCGCGGTAGAGCAGCACGCCGGCATCGCCGTCGATATAAGTGATGCGGCTCTCGGTCGCCGCGGTCATGCCGAAGCCGGGGTCGTAGGTGAAGACGTCCAGGTCCTTGTAGAGTCCGGCGATGTCGAGCGCCGCGGGACCGATCGTGCCGCTGCGCACCGGCAGCGCCGCGCTGCGTCCGCTCTCGGGATCGGTGAGCTTGTAGGTCTTCTGAGTCATGCCGTCGCGGCTTCCATGGCTGACCGCCCTGCGCCTGTCAAGGCACGCAGGCGCGTGAATCGAGGCAGGTTTACATGGACCGCGCGCGACAATCAAGGCGCGGCGCCGCCCGGGCGAAGCGGCTCACCCGAAGGAGGGAGAAGCGATGAAGACGCGCGGCGCGGATCGCGCCCGCCGCTCCTGAAGCTACTTCGAAGCAACCCCGGCCGCGGCGTACTTCTTGCGGAACTTGTCGACGCGCCCGGCGGTGTCGACGATCTTCTGCTTGCCCGTATAGAAAGGATGGCAGTTCGAGCACACCTCGACCTGCAGGTCGTGCCCGAGCGTCGAGCTCGTCTTGAACGTGTTGCCGCACGTGCAGGTGACGGTGATCTCTTTGTACTCGGGATGAATGGCGGCTTTCATGGCGGCTCGCGAACGGTGGGGCTCAGGCCCTAAATGGGGCGCAAGCGCTCGAGTTAAAGGGCGCGGGAGTTTAGCGGCAGCGCCGCCCGGCCTCAAGCGCCAGGCCCGAGAGCATCCGCCGGCGTGTCACTCCTTATCCACAGAAGCTGTGGACAAGTCTGTGGACGAACAGGGCCGCGAAGCGGCGATTTCCCGGTCAGATTGCACAATTGTTACCTTGATCAAATATTGACCAGGCGTTTATGTCCTGTTTTTTCAATCACTTATATGCATCATGTCCAGCGGCTTGGGCACTTTGCAGTGTAATCTGCTCATTCTCCAATCGGGGGGTCCGCCCCTGTGAATAAGGGCCGCAGGCTGTCCCGGGCGCCGCCGGCCGGGGCGATTGACAAAGCGAAACCACCGGACATTTCCGGGCTTTCGGGCAAGAAATCCGCGACCAGATCGTTGAGGAAACGCAGGCCGAGCTCGGTTGGCCGATAGCCTTCCGTCGTGCGCTCGAGCAGCCGCCGGGCCAGGAATCGCTCGAGCGGAGCGGCGATCCTCGAGGCCGGGAGTCCGGTGCGCGCGCTGAAGTCGTCCAGCGAGAATCCCGCCGTGAGGCGCAGCGCGTTCAGCATGAACTCGAACGGCAGCTCATCCGCCGGCACCTTGTTGCGCGTGAGCTCGCCGGAAGCTGCGGCGAGATAGCGCCGCGGCTCACGCGGCTGCACGGTGCGTACGATCTCGCCGCGCAGGGGATTGGTGAGCTTGCCGTGCGCGCCCGCGCCGACGCCGAGGTAATCGCCGAAAGACCAGTAATTCAGGTTGTGCCGGCACTGCCTTCCGGGGCGCGCCCAGGCCGACACCTCGTAGTGACCGAAGCTCGCCACCTCGAGGAGCCCCGCACAGTCCTCGAGCATCGCGGCCGCCTCGTCCTCATCCGGCAGCGGCGGCGGGCGCGCGGCGAATACGGTGCCGGGCTCGAGCGTGAGCTGGTAGTGAGACAGATGCGCCGGCGCGAGCGCGAGCGCCTGCTCGACGTCGCGCAGCGCGCCGGCGCGGTCCTGTCCGGGAAGCGCGTACATGAGGTCGAGATTGAAGTTGCCGAGCTCGACCGCGTGCAGCTCCTCGGCCGCACGGCATGTCTCGCCCGGGGAGTGGATGCGCCCGAGGGCGGTGAGCGCATCGGCGTCGAAACTCTGCGCGCCGAGCGACACGCGCGTGACTCCCGCGTCCCGGTACTCGCCGAACGCGCCGCGCTCGACCGCGCCCGGGTTCGCTTCGAGTGTCACCTCCGCATCCGCGGCGAGGGTGAGGTGGCGGCGCGCCGCCTCGAGCACGCGCGCGACGCACGCGGGCGACAACAGGCTCGGCGTACCGCCCCCGAAGAAGACGCTCACCACGGGCCGCCCGGAGACTTCGGCCGCCTGGGCCTCGAGGTCGCGCTCGAGCCGCGCGACATAGGGCTCGGCCGCGAGCTCTCCCTGCAGCGTGTAGGAATTGAAGTCGCAGTACGGGCACTTGCGTACGCACCAGGGGAAGTGCACGTAAAGCGAAAGCGGCGGTGCGAGGAGCGCGGGCATGGCGGGGGCAGTATGCTAGCCTGATCTCGAGCCCGCCAAAGGCCGCCGCAGGGAGGATGGCTATGATCGATTATTCAATCTTAACTGCGTTAATACTCGATTTAAGAGGCCAGCTTTTGCTTCGCAGCTGATGGCCTCGGACCTAGTAGATGATCGATTAATCGAGCGTTAAGATAGCTAAGCATGGCTAAACGATCATGAAAGTCACCCAGTCCGCCGTGCTGGATCCGAACCGTGCCGCCGAAGCCCGCAAGCTCGGCGCGGCGCTCGCGCGTTTGCGCATTGCCCGCGGCATCAAGCAGGACCAGGCGGCGCTGCGTGCCGGCGTGTCACGCAACACGGCGTATCGGCTGGAGAAGGGTGATCCGGGAATCGCGGTGGGCCAGATCCTGCGGTACCTCGATGCAATCGTGCCGGGCAAGACGCTGCTCGAGCTGCTGTCCGAAACCGATCCCGCGCTCGCTGCGCTCAGCGCGAAGGAGCAGCGCCGGCGGGCGCGCGACCTCTCCCGGCGCGAGCTCGACGAGATCGACTTCTGAGCCATGGCCGCGACCGACCAGAGGCTCTTCGTCTTCGTCTACATCGACACCGAGTGGCTGCCCTGCGGCCAGCTCACCCTCAGCGAGGACGGCGCGCAGCTCCTCGCCTCGACGTTCGCGTATGGGCTGCGCTATGTGATGCGTCCGGGCGCTCTCGAGGTCGATCCCGTGGCGCTCAGCATCCGCGACAAGCTCGCCGTGCGCGGCAAGGCGCTGTTCCCACCCAACAACCTGCCGTCCTTCGGCGGCATACGCGACGCAGCCCCCGACTCGTGGGGGCGGCGGGTCATCGAGTCGCGCCTCAAGGTGCCCGCCAACAGCCTGCCGGAGTCCGCCTACCTGGTGCATGCGGGCAGCCAGCGTGTCGGAGCGCTCGACATTCGCTCATCGCGCGAGTCGTCCGCGACGCCGGGCTTCGGCACCTGGAACAATCTCGAGTACCTGATGGAGGCGGCCCAGCGGATCGATGAGGGCCTGCCGGTTCCCGCGCCTCTCGAGGAGATCTTCGCGGAAGGCAGCGCGCTCGGCGGCGCCCGCCCGAAGGCGACGGTGCGCGACGAGGAGCGGGTGCTGTGGCTCGCGAAATTCCCGAGCCGCAAGGATCCGCTGGCGGTACCGGTCGTCGAGACGGCGACGCTGCGGCTCGCCGCCACCGCCGGCCTCACCGTGCCCCCGGTCAGGCTGATCGAGCTCGGCTCCCGCACCGTGATGCTCATCCGCCGGTTCGACCGCTACTGGGCCAAGGCGGGACTCGATGCGCCGCTGCCCGAGGATCTCTTGAGTACGGCGCCTGCCTATGGGCTCGCCGAAAAGCGCCTCGGGTTCGTGAGCGGACTCACGCTGCTGGCGTGCGACGAGATGGACTCACCCAACAAGTCCTACGGAGATCTGGCGCAGGCGGTGCGCCGCTACTGCCATCCGCGCGTCATCCGCGAGAACAACCGCGAGCTCTTCGAGCGGCTCATCTTCAACATCCTGGTCAACAACGACGACGACCATCTGCGCAACCACGGCTTCGTCTGGGATCCGCGCCTCCCCGGATGGCGCCTGAGTCCGCTCTACGACGTCATGCCCCGGGCGAGTCTCTCGCCCGAGCGGCGGCTGCACCTGGGGGTCGGCCCGCAGGGACGCGCCGCGACGCTCGACAACGCCTACGGCGGCCGCGAGATGTTCACGCTGTCGGCGGAAGCCGCCGCCGAGAGCATCGCCCGGATCTGGAAAGTCCTGCGCGAATGGAAGGTGTATTTCGAGGAGTACCAGGTCCCGGCCGATCAGATCGAGAAGATTGCGCCGGCGTTCCGGCACCTCGACGATCTCGCGACGCCGGCGCTGCGCAAGCTCATTCCTTAGGGGCGCCCGCCGGCGGTAAGACGGGTCATAACGGCTGTCTAGATACAGGACAGGGTATTACGCCGGTCAAGCAGGCTCACTCGGCGTTCTGCACCTGCTCGCGCATCTGCTCGATGACCACCTTCATGTCGACCGCGGAGCGCGTGGTCTCGAGATCCTGCGACTTCGAGGACAGCGTGTTGGCTTCGCGATTGAGCTCCTGCATGAGGAAGTCGAGCCGCCGGCCGGCGGGCTCGCCACCGCCAATCGCGCGCCGTACTTCGGCGACGTGGCCGGCGAGGCGCTCGAGCTCCTCGTCGACGTCGAGCCGCTGCAGCAGCAGCGCCAGCTCCTGCTCGACCCGCTCGTGATCGACGCTGGTGGTGAGCTCGGCGATGCGTGCCTCGAGACGCGCGCGCAGGTGCGACTCGATCTCGGGCAGCCGCGCGCGCACGTCCTGCACCAGCGCCTCGAGCGCCGTACAGCGCTGCTCGAGCACCTCGCGCAGCCGCTGCCCCTCGCGCGCCCGTGCCGCCGACAGATCCTCGAGCGTCGCCGCGAACAGTGCTGCCGCGGCCGCGAGCAGCGCCTCGCCGCCCGCCGCGTCCTCGCGCAGCACGCCGGGCCAGCGCAGCACGTCGAGCACGTTGAGCGTCGCCGGCCCGTGCAGCGAGCGGCTCACGGTCTGCGCCGCGTGCAGCAGCCGCTCGAGCGCGCGCGCGTCGACGTCGAGCGCCCCGCTGACGCCCGAGAGGCGGCGGTAGCTCATGGTGCAGTCGACCTTGCCGCGCCGCACTTTCTGCGCCAGCCGCGCACGCAGCTCGCCCTCGGCCGAGCGCAGCTCGTCCGGCAGGCGGAAGCCCGCTTCGAGAAAACGGTGATTGACGCTGCGCAGCTCGCACACCAGCGTGCCCCAATCTCCGCTGGCTTCACGGCGTGCGAAGCCGGTCATGCTCGCGATCATGCGCGCGACCCGCCCTGAAAAACGCCCCGTCGGCGCGTGCCGTCCGAAGCGCTGCGGTCTTCCGCCGCAACTACGCTCAGCCGCCGCGCAGGTGATATAAAGTCCCGGCAAGTCTAACAGATGCGATGGAATCTTCTTGCGGGTCGAATACGCCGACATCAGCCTGCTGGGCGGGCGCGAAGAGAATCAGGACCGGGTCAGCGCCGCGGTGGCGGAGCATGCGGCCCTCCTGGTCGCGGTCGATGGCATGGGCGGACACGCCCACGGCGCGCGCGCCGCGCAAGTCACGCAGCAGGTGATCACCGAGGCCTTCTGGCATTCGCCGCAGCCGCTGTTTGATCCGCTCGGGTTCCTGCACCTGACGCTCGGGCGTGCCCACGACGAGGTCGTCAAGCTCGGCACGCAGCTGCCGCTGGAGCAGCGGCCGCGCGCGACCTGTGCGGTGTGCCTGATCCAGCAGCACGCCAGCTGGTGGGCGCACGTCGGCGACAGCCGCGTGTACCACGTGCGCGGCGGTGCCATGGTGGCGCGCAGCCGCGACCACAGCCACGTGGAGCTGCTGCTGCGCGAAGGACTGATCAGCGCCGAGCAGGCGCAGACTCACCCGATGCGCAACTTCGTCGAATGCTGCCTGGGGGGCGATCCGATCCTCCCCGACATGACCCTGAGCCGCCGCCGCCCGATCGAGCCCGGCGACCTGCTGCTGGTGTGCACCGACGGCTTCTGGGGACCGCTCAAGGACCCGGAGGTTGCCGGGAGCCTGAACGGCACCGCGGGTGCGCTGCGCGAGCAGCTGGCCGAGCTCGGCTCGCGTGCCGTCAAGCGCGCGGGACCTTCGAGCGACAACACCTCGGCGGCGGCGCTGCGCTGGCTCGGGGACTAGCGCGATGGCGAGACCCTCGGGACGCGCGCCCGATGAGCTGCGGCTGGTGCGCTTCACGCGCGCCCATGGCAAGCACGCGGAGGGCTCGGTGCTCATCGAGTTCGGCGACACGCAGGTGCTGTGCACCGCGAGCGTCGAGGAATCGGTGCCGCC
This sequence comes from Steroidobacteraceae bacterium, assembly GCA_035518275.1. Lineage (GTDB taxonomy): Bacteria > Pseudomonadota > Gammaproteobacteria > Steroidobacterales > Steroidobacteraceae > 13-2-20CM-66-19. The sequence continues at coordinate 17,699 of DATIXU010000148.1, read as the reverse complement.
GTTCCTGCGCGGCAAGAGTCAGGGCTGGATCACCGCCGAGTACGGCATGGTGCCGCGCGCCACCCACACCCGCACCGCGCGCGAGGCGGCGCGCGGCAGGCAGAGCGGCCGCACCCAGGAGATCCAGCGCCTGATCGGCCGCTCGCTGCGCGCGGTGGCGGACCTGCGCGCGCTCGGCGAGCGCACCATCACGCTCGACTGCGACGTGCTGCAGGCCGACGGCGGTACGCGTACCGCCTCGATCACCGGCGCCTACGTGGCGCTCGCCGAGGCCTGCGAGCGGCTGGTGGCGCGGCGGGTGATCGCCGCGAGCCCGCTGCACGGCCAGGTGGCGGCGGTCTCGGTCGGGATCGTGGACGGCGTGCCGGTGCTCGACCTCGACTACGCCGAGGACTCGCAGGCCGAGACCGACATGAACGTGGTGATGAACAACGGCGGCGGCTTCATCGAGATCCAGGGCACGGCCGAGGGCCATGCGTTCCGCCGCCACGAGCTCGACGCGCTGCTGAATCTCGCCGCCGCCGGCATCGGCGAGCTGCTCGCGCTGCAGGCCCAGGCGCTGCGCGCGCTGTGAAGCGCGCCGTCCTCGCGAGCGCCAATCCGGGCAAGCTGCGCGAGCTCGCGGCGCTGCTGGCCCCCGCCGGCTTCGAGCTCGTGTCGCAGGCCGCGCTCGGCATCGAGCCGGTGCCCGAGACCGGCACGACCTTCCTCGAGAACGCGCTCCTCAAGGCACGCCACGCGGCGCACCTCGCGCAGCTGCCGGCGCTCGCCGACGACTCCGGGATCGAGGTCGACGCGCTCGGCGGGCGCCCCGGGGTCTGGTCGGCGCGCTTTGCCGGCGAGGGGGCGGGTGATGAGGCGAACCTCGCACGGCTCCTGGAAGAGCTCGAGGGAATCCCTGAGCCGCGGCGCAGCGCGCGCTATCGGTGCGTGGCGGTGTGGGTGCGCAGCGCCGACGATCCCGCGCCTCTCATCGGACGGGGAACCTGGGAGGGGCACATCGCGCACACCCCGCGCGGCAGCGGTGGCTTCGGCTACGACCCGGCGTTCGTTCCCGCGGGCGAGCGGCGCACCGCCGCCGAGCTCTCCCCGGAAGAGAAGAACAAAGTGAGCCACCGCGCACAGGCCCTGGGTGCGCTCGTCGCGGCGCTCGCGGCGGGCAGCGTATATTCCCGCGCATGAAACGCGGCCGCCTGTACGTCATCTCGGCGCCCTCGGGCGCCGGCAAGACCTCGCTCGTGAAGGCATTGCTCAAGAGCGAGCCGCGCCTGCGCCTCTCGATCTCGCACACCACCCGCACACGCCGCCCCACCGAGGTGGAGGGGCGCGAGTACCACTTCGTCTCCAAGCCGCAGTTCGAGGAGCTCATCGCCAGGGGCGAATTCCTCGAGCACGCCCGGGTGTTCGACAACGACTACGGCACCTCGCGCGGCTTCGTCGAGTCGCAGCTCGGGCAAGGCCACGACGTGCTGCTCGAGATCGACTGGCAGGGCGCGCGGCAGGTGCGCCGCGCCATGCCCGAGTGCGTCAGCATCTTCGTGCTGCCGCCGGCGCGGCAGGCGCTCGCCGAGCGCCTCGCACGGCGCGCGACCGACACCGCCGAGGTGATCCGCCGGCGCCTCCAGGACGCCGCCACCGACATGTCCCATTACGATGAATTCGACTACGTCGTCGTCAACGACGACTTCGACCGGGCGGTCGCGGACCTGAAGCGCATCATCGACGGCCAGGGCGAGGACCTGAGGAGCGGCCGGACCGAGCTCGAGCCGCTGCTCGCGGAGCTGCTGGCGGGGGCCTGAGACCCCGGAGCCCGGTGCCCCGCGCAGGTCCGTTCCACTGGCCGAAACCGGCACTTTTCGCTTATAGTTAAAGGCCCTGCGCACCCCGTGCAGGGTGTACTCAATCGAAGCGTCCAAATGGCCCGAATCACCGTAGAAGACTGTCTGCACAACGTCGATAACCTCTTCCAGCTGGTGCTGCTGGCGGCGCAGCGCGCCCGCCGGCTCGCCAACGGCGCGGAGGCGACCATCCCCCTCGAGAACGACAAGCCGACGGTGCTCGCGCTGCGCGAGATCGCCGCCGGCAACATCACCGCGGAGATGCTGCGCGAGCCCGAGCCGGCGCCCGAGCCCGCCGTGCCGGACGCGGATAACCAGTCCTCTTTCCGCGCACCGCAGTTCGGCCTCGGAGACTGACGACAGCTCAGGACCTATGGACTATGCGTCTTCGCTCCGCGGACTGCTGCCCGGCGGAAGACGCACCCCGGGACTGAAGGAGCTGTTGGCCACCGCCGGCGGCTATCTCGCCCCCGAGCAGGTCGGACGCATCCGCGAGGCGGCCGAATTCGGCGCCTCGGCCCACCAGGGACAGAAACGCCTCTCCGGCGAGCCCTACATCGCCCACCCGGTGGCGGCGGCCTCGATCCTCGCCGACCTGCACCTCGACACCGACACCATCGTCGCGGCGATCCTGCACGACGTCATCGAGGACACCCCGACGCCGAAGGACCAGCTGGCGGCGCGCTTCGGCGCCGACGTCGCCGAGCTGGTCGACGGCGTCACCAAGCTCGACCAGATCAAGTTCAAGAGCCGCGAGGAGGCGCAGGCGGAGTCGTTCCGCAAGATGCTGCTCGCGATGGTGCGCGACCTGCGCGTCATTCTGGTGAAGCTCGCCGACCGCACCCACAACATGCGCACCATCGAGGCCATGGCGCCGGCGCGCCGCCGCGCCATCGCCCGCGAGACGCTCGAGATCTATGCGCCGATCGCCGAGCGGCTCGGGCTCTACAACATGAAGCTCGAGCTCGAGGACTTGGGCTTCAAGGCGCTCTACCCGCGCCGCTACGCGGTGCTCGAGCGGACCTTGAAGCGCGCGCGCGGCAACCAGAAGGAGTTCCTGAAGAAGATCGAGCAGCAGCTCAAGGCGGCGCTGCTCAAGAGCGAGATCCAGGCCGAGGTCGAGACGCGCGAGAAGCACCTCTACAGCATCTACAAGAAGATGCACCGCAAGCGCTCGCTGCTGAATGAGATCGTCGACGTCTACGGCATCCGCGTCATCGTCGACCGGCCCGACACCTGCTACCGCGCGCTCGGCGTGGTGCACTCGGTGTTCAAGCCCATGCCGGGGCGCTTCAAGGACTACATCGCCATCCCGCGGGTGAACGGCTACCAGTCGCTGCATACGACGCTGTTCGGGCCGAACGGGGTGCCGATCGAGGTGCAGCTGCGCACCGCCGACATGCACCGGGTGGCCGAATCCGGCATCGCCGCCCACTGGAAGTACAAGGCCGGCGATCCTTCCGACTCCGCGCAGCAGGACCGCACGCGCGAGTGGCTCTCGAGCCTGGTGTCGCTGCAGGAGGCGGGCTCGTCCGAGGAGTTCCTCGAGAGCGTCAAGGTCGACCTGTTTCCGGACAAGGTGTACGTGTTCACCCCCAAGGGCCAGATCCTGCGCCTGCCGTCCGGCGCCACGGTGGTGGATTTCGCCTACAGCGTGCACACCGACATCGGCAACCGCTGCGTCGCCGCCAAGATCGACCGGCGCCTCACGCCGCTGCGCACCGTGGTGCGCAACGGCCAGACGGTCGAGATCATCACCGCCAAGGGCGCGACCCCGAACCCCTCGTGGGTCAATTTCGTGGTGACCGCCAAGGCGCGCAGCGCCATCCGCCATTACCTGAAGGGCCTGCGGCGCACCGAGGCGATCGCGCTCGGCGCGCGGCTCCTCAGCCAGGCGCTGCGCGAGTTCGGCCTGGCGCTCGAGGCCGTCAAGCCCGAGGTGCAGCGCGCCGCGCTCGGCGAGCTCGGCATGAAGGATCTCGACGAGCTCTACGAGAGGATCGGCCTCGGCGAGCGCCTCGCGCCGCTGGTGGCGCGGCGGCTCCTGCCCGGAGCGCCGGCGGGCGACGGCAAGGCCGCGCCGGCGCCGCTCGCGATCGCCGGCACGGAAGGGCTGCTCGTGACCTACGCGCGCTGCTGCTTCCCGATCCCCTACGACCCGATCTTCGCCTTTCTCTCCACCGGGCGCGGCGTGGTGATCCACCGCGAGAACTGCGTCAACGTCGAGGACTACCGCAAGCACCCCGAGAACTGGCTGCCGGTGAGCTGGCAGAGCGCGCCCGATCGCCTGTTCTCCTCCGAGATCCGCGTGCACGTCGTCAACCGCACCGGCGTGCTGGCGGCGGTCGCCGCGGCGATCGCCAGCACCGAGACCAACATCGAGCACGTGTCGATCGACGAGCAGGACGCCGACGCCGCGGTCATCACCTTCGAGCTGCGGGTGCGCGACCGCCGGCAGCTCGCGCGTCTGGTACGGGTGATCCGCCGCATGCCGGACGTCACCCGTGTCACGCGTACCATCGCCGCCCGCGCGCGCGACGAGCACAGCCCCGAGAGCGAGGGCGAGAGCGACGCCAGCGGATGAGCCCAACGAGATCAGAACTGAAGGAGCCGAGCCGATGAGCCGCCAGAGCATTCAGACCGACCGCGCCCCGCAGGCGATCGGGACCTATTCGCAGGCCGTACGCGCCGGCGACACCGTCTACCTCTCGGGCCAGGTGCCGTTCGATCCTGCCACCATGCAATTCGTAGCCGGCGACATCGAGGCCCAGGCGCGCCGCGTGTTCGAGAACCTCAAGGCCGTGGCCGAGGCCGCCGGCAGCTCGCTCGCCCAGGCGGTGAAGCTCACCATCTTCCTCACCGACCTCGCGAACTTCGCCAAGGTCAACGAGGTCATGGCGGCCTACTTCGCCAAGCCCTATCCCGCACGCTCCACCGTCGGGGTTGCCAGCCTGCCGCGCGGCGCGCAGATCGAGATCGAGTGCATCCTGCACCTCGGCTGAAGTCCCCGGGCGTGCCCGCCGGGGATGCCGGCAGCCGCCCGGTCACGACTCTGCGCGGAGTCGGTGCGGCGCTCGCCGCCCGCCTCGCGCGCCTCGGCGTCACGACGGTCGCGGACCTGCTGTTCCTCCTGCCGCTGCGCTACGAGGATCGCACCCGGATCACAGCCGTCGGCGCACTGACTCCGGGGGCGCGTGCCACGGTCGAGGGCGAGGTCCAGCTCACGGAGGTGGCCTACCGCAGGCGCCGGCAGCTCCTCACGCGCATCTCCGACGGCTCGGGGTTCCTCACGCTGCGCTTCTTCTATTTCTCCGGCAGCCAGCAGCAGAACCTCGCGCGCGGCACGCGCCTGCGGGCCTTCGGCGAGGTGCGCCGCGGCCCACTCGGTCTCGAGATGGTCCATCCGGAGTACCGCCGCCTGGGCGCGCAGGCCGCACCGCTCGAAGAGACCCTCACGCCGATCTACCCGCTGACCGAGGGAGTGCCGCAGGGACGGCTGCGCGCGCTCATCGGCCAGGCGCTCGACAGCCTCGGGCGCACGGGCCTCGCCGACCTGATCCCCTCGGGCGCGGCGCTGCCGTCGGGACTGCCGACGCTCGCTCAGGCACTCTCCTATCTGCACCGCCCGCCGCGCGAGGCGCAGCTCGCGGTGCTCGCCGCCGGCCGCCACCCGGCGCAGCGGCGCCTCGCCTTCGAGGAGCTGCTGGCGCATCACCTCTCGCTCCGCCTGCGCAAGCGCGCCCTGAAGAGCGACCAGGCCTTCCGTCTCGACGATCCGGGCGGGCTGGCGCGCAGCCTGATCGCCGCGCTCCCGTTCGCGCTCACCAGGGCGCAGGAGCGCGCGCTGCGCGAGGTCGAGGCGGACCTCGGCACCGGCGTGCCGATGGTGCGCCTGCTGCAGGGGGACGTGGGCTGCGGCAAGACCGTGATCGCGGCGGCGGCCGCCGCGCGCGCCGCCGGGGAGGCGAAGCAGGCGGCGCTGATGGCGCCGACCGAGCTGCTCGCCGAGCAGCACTGGCGCAACTTTCAGGACTGGTTCCGCCCGCTCGGGATCCCGGTCGCGCTGCTCTCGGGCGGACAGGCGGTGCGCACGCGCCGCAGTGCGCTCGAGGGCCTCGCCTCCGGCGAGATCCGCCTGGTGGTCGGCACGCACGCGCTCTTTCAGGAGGGGATCGACTTCGCCTCTCTCGCGCTCGTCATCGTCGACGAGCAGCACCGCTTCGGCGTGCAGCAGCGCCTCAGGCTCTCGGAGAAGGGCGAGGCGGCCGGCCGCGTGCCGCACCAGCTCATCATGACCGCGACGCCGATCCCGCGCACGCTCGCCATGACCGCCTACGCCGACCTCGACATCTCGGTGATCGACGAGCTGCCGCCCGGACGCACGCCGGTGCAGACCGTGGTGCTGCCCGAGGAGCGGCGCGCCGAAGTGGTGGAGCGCATCGTCGGCGCGTGCCGCGCCGGGCGGCAGGTCTACTGGGTGTGTCCGCTGATCGACGAGTCCGACGAGCTGCGCGCCCAGGCCGCCGAGGAGACCGCGGCGACGCTCGCCGAAACACTGCCGGGCGTGCGCGTCGGCCTGGTGCACGGGCGCATGCCGCCCGCGGCCAAGGACCAGGCGATGCTCGCGTTCAAGTCGGGCAGGATCCAGCTGCTGGTCGCGACCACCGTGATCGAGGTGGGCGTCGATGTCCCGAATGCCACGCTCATGGTCATCGAGAACGCCGAGCGCATGGGGCTCGCGCAGCTGCACCAGCTGCGCGGACGCGTGGGCCGCGGCCATGATGCCAGCAGCTGCGTGCTCCTCTACCGCGCGCCGCTCTCGGAGCCGGCGCGCGCCCGGCTCAAGGTGATCCGCGCGACCAACGACGGCTTCGAGATCGCACGGCGCGACCTCGAGCTGCGCGGACCGGGCGAGCTCCTCGGCACGCGCCAGACCGGGCTCGCGCAGCTGCGCGTCGCCGACCTGATGCGCGATGCGGACCTGCTGCCGCGGGTGCAGGCGGCGGCGGAGCTGCTCGAGTCGAGCCCCGAGAGCGTCGCGGCGCTCACCGCGCGCTGGATCGGCTCGGGCGAGCGCTTCGGGCGCGTGGGCTAACATACGCGCTCGCATGTCAGCCGAAGTGCAACCGCTTTCCGCCCCTCCTGCTGCGCCCCAGACGCCCGCGCTCCCGGAGGCCGCCGCTTCGCCGCCGCCGCTTCCCGACGCCCAGGCGCCGGGGTCTTTGGAGGCACCGTCTTCGGCGGCGCCGCGCTTTACCGAGGCGCCGTTCTCCTTTCGGCTCGGGCGCCGCCTCACCGAGTACGCGCGCCTGATGCGGCTCGATCGCCCGGTGGGCACGTGGCTCCTGCTGTGGCCGTCGCTGTGGGCGCTGTGGATCGCGGGCGCCGGGAAACCCAAACCGAAGGTGCTGATCGTGTTCGTGCTCGGCGTCGTGGTCATGCGCGCCGCCGGCTGCGTGATCAACGATTTCGCCGACCGCGACATCGACCCGCACGTGCGCCGCACGCGCGACCGCCCGCTCGCCGCGCGGCTCGTGAGCCCGCGCGAGGCGCTCATTCTGTTCGCGCTGCTGATCGGCGCGGCGCTGTTTCTCGTTACGCGGCTCGATGAGTACACCGTGAAGCTCGCCGCGATCGGCGCGCTCCTCACGGTCTCCTACCCGTTCGTCAAACGCGTCTTCCCCATGCCGCAGTTCTACCTCGGCATCTCCTTCGGCGGCTGGGGCGTGCCGATGGCCTTCGCGGCGCAGCTCGGCGCGCTGCCGCGGGTGTGCTGGGTACTGTACATCGCCGCGGTGATCTGGGCCTCGATGTACGACACCATCTACGCCATGGTCGACCGCGAGGACGACCTCAAGATCGGGGTGAAGTCGAGCGCCATCCTGTTCGCCGACATGGACCGGCTCCTGATCGGCGTGATGCAGCTCATGATGCTGTACGCGCTCTACCTCGTCGGCGTCGACATGCACCTCGGCCGCTGGTTCCAGGGCGGAGTGGTCGCGGCGGCGCTGCTCTTCCTCTGGCAGCAGTGGCTCATCCGCCGGCGCGATCCGGCCGGGTGCCTGCGCGCCTTCGTCAACAACCAGTACGTGGGGCTCGCGATCTTCGCCGGCATCCTGCTGCAGTACGTCTACCAATGAAGAACCAGCCATTCCGCGTGCGCCTCGGTTTTGCGGTGCGGGGCCTCGCGCATGCGCTGCGCAGCGAGAGCAGCCTCAAGGCGCAGGCCGTGGCGCTGGTCCTGGTGCTGCTGGCGCTCATCTGGCTGCGTCCGTCTCCCGCATGGTGGGCGCTCGCCGCGCTGGCGAGCGCCGCGGTGATCGCGGCGGAGCTGCTCAACACCGCCATCGAGGAGCTCGCCGATCACCTGCACCCGGAGCTCCATCCGCGCATCCGCCTGGTGAAGGACTGCGCCGCCGCCGCGGTGCTGGTCGCGGTGCTGGGCGCGGCCGGCGTGGCGCTCGCGTTCGGGATGGCAGTGCTGCTGCAGCGGCAATGATCCATCGGGCAAAAGCCGCCTGCGGGCAATTGTCGACTTGCAGCGCCTCGTTTCGTTGACATGCGACGTGGCCCTCGGGCATGGTCGCCGGATGAGCCACGCGCCCCCCGAGCCGATCCGCCACGACTGGACGCTCGCGGAAGTCGAGGCGCTGTTCGCGCTGCCGTTCATGGACCTCATGTTCCGCGCGCAGCGCGTGCACCGTGCTCACCACGATCCCAACACGGTGCAGCTCTCGACGCTCCTTTCCATCAAGACCGGCGCCTGCCCCGAGGACTGCGCCTACTGCCCGCAGAGCGTCCACTACCAGACGGGCCTCGCGCGCGCAGCGCTGCTCGAGGTCGCGGCGGTACGCGAGGCCGCCACCCGCGCGCGCGCGGCCGGAGCGACCCGTTTCTGCATGGGAGCCGCCTGGCGCCAACCCAAGGACCGCGACCTCAAGGTGGTCGCCGCGATGGTGCGCGAGGTGCGCACACTCGGGCTCGAGACCTGCGCGACGCTCGGCATGCTCACGCCCGATCAGGCTGCGGAGCTCAAGGATGCGGGCCTCGACTACTACAACCACAATCTCGACACCTCGGCGGAGTTCTACGGCGAGATCATCAGCACCCGCAGCTACCAGGAGCGGCTCGACACGCTCGCCGCGGTGCGCGCCGCCGGGATCCACGTGTGCTGCGGCGGCATCGTCGGCCTGGGCGAGTCGCTCACCGACCGTGCGCGGCTGCTGCGCACGCTCGCGAACCTCCCGGAGCACCCGGAGAGCGTCCCCATCAACCGCCTGGTAAAGGTGCCGGGGACGCCGCTCGCCGATGCGCCCGAGGTCGATGCGTTCGATTTCGTGCGGGCGATCGCGGTCGCGCGCGTGCTGATGCCGCGCGCCCACGTGCGGCTCTCCGCCGGGCGTGAGGAGATGTCGGATGAGCTGCAGGCGCTGTGTCTGCTCGCCGGGGCGAACTCCATCTTTTACGGCGAGAAGCTCCTCACCACCGGCAACCCCGACGTCGAGCGCGACCGGCGGCTGTTCGCGCGCCTCAAGGTCGCCGCGGAAAAGGCGCCCGACACCGGGTCGGCCGGGCATGAAGCGAGCCGCGCACGCGCTTGCTGAGGCGCTGTCGCGGCTCGAGGCCGCGCAGCTCCGGCGCCGCCGCACCATCATCGAGGGCTTCGCGGACGGGGACACCCGCGCGCGCGTGCGCATCGATGGCCGCACACTCGTCGACTTCAGCAGCAACGACTACCTGGGTCTCGCCCGCCACCCCGCGCTCGCCGCCGCCATGGGCGCCGCCGCCCTGGCCCTTGGGGCGGGCAGCGCCGCCTCGCATCTCGTCACCGGCCACGGCACGGAGCACGAGCGGCTCGAGGAGGAGCTCGCGGCCTTCACGCGCCGCGAGCGGGCGCTGCTCTTCTCCACCGGCTACATGGCCAACCTCGCCGTCATGAGCGCGTTCGCCGGGCGCGGCGAGCGCATCCTGCTCGACCGCTTGAGCCACGCCTCGCTCATCGACGGCGCGCTGCTCGCGGGCGCCGAGCTCGTGCGCTACCGGCACGCCGACGCAGAGGCCGCGGCGCGCGCGCTCGATGAGGACCCGGCGCGTGCCACGCTCGTCGGCACCGACGGCGTCTTCAGCATGGACGGCGATCTCGCACCGCTCCCGGCGCTTAGCCTGGCGGCGCGCCGCGCGGACGCCTGGCTCGTGGTCGACGATGCGCACGGCCTCGGCGTCGTCGGCGCGAGCGGGCGCGGCACGCTCGAGGAGTACGCGCTCGGCGGCGCGGAAGTTCCGGCGCTCATCGGCACGCTCGGCAAAGCCTTCGGCTCCTTCGGCGCCTTCGTCGCCGGGGATGCTGACCTGATCGAGTACCTCATCCAGAAGGCGCGCTCCTATATCTACACGACGGCGCTCCCTCAGCCGGTCGCGGCGGCGAGCCGCCAGGCACTCGCGCTCGCGCAGACCGAGGACTGGCGGCGCGCGCGCCTCGGCTCGCTCATCGAGCGCTTCCGGCGGCACGCGGCGGACGCTCAGGTGCCGCTCGGCCCTTCGCGCACCGCCATTCAGCCGGTCGTGCTCGGGAGCGAGGCGGCCGTGCTCGCCGCGCAGCGCGAGCTCGGGAGCCAGGGCTTACTCGTCGTCGCCATCCGCCCGCCGACCGTGCCGAAGGGCTCGGCAAGGCTGCGCATCGCGCTCACCGCCTCGCACACCGAAGCGCAGATCGATCAGCTCGCCGAAGCGCTCGGCCGCTGCTGTGCGCGGCTGCGAGCTCAAGGCGCCGCGTGAGCGCGCTCAACGCGGAAGTTCGTGGGCGCGGACGGCGGGACCTCGTGCTGCTGCACGGCTGGGGGATGAATCTCAAGGTGTGGGACGGGCTCACGGAGGCCCTCGCGCGCCGCTTCCGCGTGATCGCCATCGATCTGCCCGGGCACGGCAGGAGCGACTGGGACGACGTGGCCTACACCCCCGCGGCGCAGACCTTCCGCGTGCATGAGACGCTCGCTCCGCTGACGACCCGCTACCACCTGCTCGGCTGGTCCTTAGGGGGCCAGTTCGCGCTCGATCTCGCGGCCGCGATGCCCGCCGGCATCGAGCGCCTCATCCTGGTGGCGACCACGCCGCGCTTTCTCGCCGGCCCCGGCTGGCGCTTCGGCGTGAAGGAGGCATCGCTCGAACGGCTCGCCGCGCGCCTCCGCGAGGATCCGAAGGAAGCAGTACGCGGGTTCATCCGCCAGCAGGTGCGCGGCCTCGCGCCCCGAACCACGGGCCAGGCGCTCTATCGGCTGAACGCCGCGCTCACGCACGGTGGCACGGCGCACCCGGAGGCGCTCAGGTGGGGTCTCGAGCGGCTCCGGCAGGGCGACCTGCGCATGCAGCTCTCTCAGGTGCGCGCGCCCGCGCTCGTGATCGCCGGCCAGGACGACCACATCACGCCCCCGGGCGCATCGCGCGCGCTTGCCGCGGCGCTGCCGAAGGGGAGCTTCCGGCAGCTCCGTGGTGCGGGCCACGTGCCCTTCCTCTCCCACCGCGAGCGGTTCCTCGCCGCGCTCGACGGCTTCCTGCGTGGCTGAGGACGGGGACGCGTTCCGTCTCGATCGCGCGGGGCTGCGCGCCGCTTTCGACCGCGCGAGCGCGGGCTACGAGACCGCAGCCAGGCTCCAGGCGCGCGTCTCGACGGAGCTGCTCGAGCGCCTCACGGCGTTCGATTTCGCGCCGCACGTGGTGCTCGACTTAGGTGCCGGCACGGGCCGGGCGACGCGCGAGCTCAAGCGCCGCTACCCGCGCGCGCTCGTGATCGCGCTCGACCTCTCCCCCGGGATGCTGCGCGAGGCGCGGCGCCACCAGGGCCTCTGGCGGCGCTTCGCGCGCGTCTGTGGAGATGCGTTGCGGCTGCCGCTCGCGGCGGCGAGCGTCGACCTCGTATTCTCGAGCCTCGTGCTGCAGTGGTGCGAGCCGCTCGGGCAGGCGCTCGCCGAAGTGCGCCGCGTGCTGAAGCCGGGCGGCTTCTTCGCCTTCAGCACCTTCGGCCCCGACACGCTGAACGAGCTGCGGGCCGCGTGGGCGCGGGCCGACGGCCTGACACACGTGAATCGCTTCCTCGACATGCACGACGTAGGCGATGCGATCACGCGCAGCGGGCTCGCGGAGCCGGTGCTCGACGTCGACCGCGTCGAGCTCGGCTATCCCGATACGCTCACCCTGATGCGGGATCTCAAGGCGATCGGCGCGCACAACGTGACCGCGGGCCGGCCGCGTACGCTCCTGGGGAAAGCGCGCCTCCAGCGCATGACCGAAGCCTACGAAACCTTCCGGCAGGGCGATGCGCTCCCCGCCACGTATGAAGTGATCTACGGCGCGAGCTGGGGAGCGGCCGGGCGGCCCGCCGCCGCCACGCACGCGGGGGAAGTGCTGATCGCGCCGGGCTTGATTCGCCGCAGGGAGGAACAGCCCCCATGAGCCGCCCGAGCTTTTTCATCACGGGCACCGACACCGCGGTCGGCAAGACCGTGGTCGCGTGCGCGCTCGCGCGCGCCTTCGCCGCCACCGGCGAGCGAGTGGCCGTCATGAAGCCGATCGCCTCGGGGTCGGAGAGGACGGCCGAAGGGCTCCGCAATTCGGACGCGCTGGCATTGATCGAGGCGGCCAGTGTCCCGCTCACGTACGCGCAGGTGAACCCCTATTGCTTCGAACCAGCCATTTCGCCACACATCGCGGCAGAAGACGACAAAATCGAGATAAATATCGGCATGATCAAGACCAAATTCCGGGCGCTGACAGCCATTTCCGACCGGGTGATCGTCGAAGGGGCGGGGGGCTGGCTCGCCCCGATCAATGCCCGCGACACGATGGGAGACCTGGCACGGGCACTCGGCATCCCGGTCGTGCTGGTCGTGGCGCTGCGCCTCGGGTGCCTGAGCCACGCCGAGCTCACCTGGCGCGCGATCGGAAATCAGGGCGTCGCGTTCGCCGGCTGGGTCGCGAACCGCGCGCGCTCCCCGATGGAGCGCGAGGCCGAGAATCTCGCGACGCTCGCGCGGCGCTTAGGTTGCGCGCCGCTCGCGATCGTGCCGTTTGCGCCCACCGGTGTCGGAGGGCTCGTGCTCGCCGAGGCGGCGGCGCGGCTCGGCGGCGCGAAAATAACGGGAATTTCCGCTTGATTTGAATCACCGCGGCTGCGCGCTACCATCGGCAGCCTCGCCATGGACGTCGCGTCGCTCTCGATCGAGATCCGCCCGAACTGCTCTCTCACCGTGCGCAGTGCGCGCGTGTTCTTCGCGAGCGCCTGCGTGGTGCCCTTCGGCATGGGGAGCTTCCTCGCGCTCAAGGGCTTCTGGCCGATCCTGCCGTTCGCCGGACTCGAGATGCTGCTGCTCGCCTGGGCGCTCAAGGTCTCGCTCGCGCGCCGTTTTCACTCCCAGACCATCATCGTCACCGAGTCCGACGTCTGCATCGAATCGCGCTCGCGGGGCGCAAGCGAGCGGGTCGTGTTCCCGCGGCATTGGGCACAGGTTAAACTTCGCCGCCCCGCCGCAAGCCTGCACCCGAGCCGGCTCACCATCGAGTCGCACGGTCGCCAATGCGAGCTGGGCAGCTTTCTGACCGAAGAGGAGCGGCGCGGACTTGCCCTGCGCCTGACGAGACTCGTTGGCCGCGTCAACGAGTCGCCCGCCTGGCCCTGAAGGCCTGCGGCCGGAAAGCCGGAAGCTGTCGAGGGACCGCCCGGGAATTTTTTTGCGCCGCGCCCGCCACGACGGGCGCGCGCTGTAAGGCACAAGAATGACGATCCGTGAAACGCTCGCCCGACTCGCCCTCACCGCCGCCACGGGGGCGCTGACGCTCCCCGCAAGCGCCGAGGAGTCCGGCTGGGCGCAGCTCAACATGCCGCAGGGCGTGACCGACATCAGCCGCAAGATCTACGCGCTCCACATGGAGATCTTCTGGGTGTGCGTCGCCATCGGCGTGGTGGTGTTCGGCGCCATGATCTGGTCGCTGATCGCCTTCCGCAAGTCGAAGGGCGCCGTCGCCGACACGACCATGGTCCACAACACCCAGGTCGAGGTCGTCTGGACCATCGTCCCGGTCATCATCCTGGTCGCCATGGCGGTGCCGGCGGCGCGCACGCTGGTCGAGATCGAGGACACCACCAAGACCGAGCTCAACATCAAGGTCACGGGCTTTCAGTGGGGTTGGGAATACGAATATCTCGACGCGGGGGTCACGTATTACTCGCACCTCGACCGGGCGAGCGATGCGGCGCGCGAGCTCGGCTCGCGTATCGATCCGGACAGCGTGCCGCACTACCTGCTCAACGTCGATCGCCCGCTGGTGGTGCCGAACGGCACCAAGGTGCGGCTCCTCATCACCGGCGCAGACGTGATCCACTCCTGGTGGGTGAAGGATCTCGGCATCAAGAAGGATGCGATTCCGGGCTTCATCAACGAGGCCTGGTTCAAGGTCGACGACAATTTCACCGGGATGCTGCGCGGCAACTGCGCCGAGCTCTGCGGCCGCGATCACGGCTTCATGCCGATCGTGGTCGACGTGCGCTCCAAGGCGGACTTCGACACCTGGCTGAAGAGCACCGCGGCCGAGCAGAAGCAGGCGGCCGCACCCATCCCTCCGGCTGCCCCGCCCGCGGCCGCCACCGCTGCCGCGGCCGCCTCGGGCTGACATCCACTCCTCAAGGAACCTCCGACATGGCCGAGCCTCACGCCCACGCCGCCGCCCACCCAGATCACGACCACAAGCCGCACGGCTGGCGCCGCTGGGTGTTCGCGACCAATCACAAGGACATCGGCACGATGTACCTGGTGCTCTCTGGCACCATGTTCTTCATCGGCGGCATCGCCGCGATCTGCATCCGCGCGGAGCTGTTCCAGCCGGGGCTGCAGTTCTTCGATCCGCAGTTCTTCAACTCCCTCACCACCATGCACGGCCTGATCATGATCTTCGGCGCGATCATGCCGGCGTTCGTGGGACTGGCGAACTGGATGGTGCCGATGCAGGTGGGCGCGCCCGACATGGCGCTGCCGCGGCTCAACAACTTCAGCTTCTGGATCCTGCCGTTCGCGTTCACGCTGCTGATCTCCTCGTTCTTCGTCCCGGGCGGCGCGCCGGCCGGCGGCTGGACCATGTACCCGCCGCTCATCCTGCAGACCGGGGCGGCCTTTCCGATGCTGATCTTCTCCGTGCACCTGATGGGCATGTCCTCGATCCTCGGCGCCATCAACGTGGTCGTGACCATCATGAACATGCGGGCGCCGGGCATGACGCTGCTGCGGATGCCGCTGTTCGTGTGGTCGTGGCTGATCACCGCGTACCTGCTGATCGCGGTGATGCCGGTGCTCGCGGGGGCGGTGACCATGCTGCTCACCGATCACTTCTTCGGCACCACCTTCTTCACCGCCGCCGGCGGCGGCGACCCGGTGATGTTCCAGCACATTTTCTGGTTCTTCGGGCACCCCGAGGTCTACATCATGATTCTGCCGGCCTTCGGCATCATCTCGGAGGTCATCCCAACCTTCTCGCGCAAGCCCCTGTTCGGCTACGAGGCGATGGTCTACGCGGTGGCCTCCATCGCCTTCCTGTCGTTCATCGTCTGGGCGCACCACATGTTCACGGTCGGCATGCCGCTCGCCGCGCAGCTGTTCTTCATGCTCTCGACCATGCTGATCGCGATTCCGACCGGCGTGAAGGTGTTCAACTGGACCGCCACCATGTGGAAGGGGTCGCTGTCCTTCGAGCCGCCGATGCTGTTCGCACTGGCGTTCCTGTTCCTGTTCACGATCGGCGGCTTCTCGGGGCTGATGCTCGCCATGGTGCCGGCCGACTACCAGTACCAGGACACCTATTTCGTGGTGGCGCACTTCCACTACGTGCTGGTGACGGGTGCGCTGTTCGGCATCATGTCCGGTGTGTACTACTGGCTGCCGAAGTGGACCGGCCACATGTACGACCTGAAGCTCGGCACCTGGCACTTCTGGCTGTCGGCAATCTTCGTCAACGTGCTGTTCTTCCCGCAGCACTTCCTGGGATTGGCCGGCATGCCGCGCCGCATCCCCGACTACGCGGTGCAGTTCACCGACTGGAACATGGTCTCCTCGATCGGCGCCTTCGGCTTCGGGCTCTCGCAGCTGATGTTTCCGTACCTCATCATCAAGTGCATCCGCGCCGGTAAGCCGGCCGGCGCCCGCCCCTGGGAGGGCGCGCACGGCCTCGAGTGGGAGCTGCCCTCGCCGCCGCCGTTCCACTCCTGGACCACGCCGCCCTCGGACGCGCTCATCGCGCGCGGAGCGGCCCACTGATGGAGCCGCAGATCACGGCGCGCGCCCGCGCGCCTGAGGGCCCGGTCGACGCGGCCGAGCGGCGCCGCCGAGTGCGCCGCAGCGCGATCCTGTTCGCGGTGATCGCCGCGGCGTTCTACTTCGGCTTCATCGCGCTCATGCTGGTGCGGGGCTCGCGATGAGCGAGCGCGAGCGCGAGAACCGCCGCCTCACGTGGAAGCTCGCCGCGTTCGCGCTCGGCGCCTTCGGCTTCGGTTTCGCGCTGGTGCCGCTCTATCGCACGCTGTGCGCGGTCACCGGCTACGGCGACCAGGGGAAGCTCCTCGAGCGCGCCGCCGCCATCGAGCACCCGGACCCCAACCGCACGGTGACGGTCGAGTTCCTCACCGACGTGGCGAGCGCGGGCAGCTGGGACTTCCGCCCGGAGGTGCGCCGCATCGAGGTGCACCCGGGCGAGCTCTATTCGGCGGAGTTCTACGCCCACAACCTCACCGGACACGACTCGACCGCGCAGGCGGTGCCCAACATCTCCCCCTCGGAGGTGGCGGCCTATTTCCACAAGACCGAGTGCTTCTGTTTCTCGCCGCAGCATTTCGCCCTCAACGAGGGGCGCGACATGCCGGTGCGCTTCATCGTCGACCCGGCGCTGCCGTCTCACATCGACGTGATCACGCTCGCCTATACCTTCTTCGACGAGTCCTCCAGGGTGACGCGGCGCTAACGAACCTTCAGAGAAAGCCAACGCAATGACCGACGCACACGCTCACGATTCCAGCCAGTACTACATCCCGCACCACAGCGCGTGGCCGATCCTGGGTTCCTTCACGCTGTTCACGGTCATGTGGGGAGCGGTCTTCTACCTCAACGACTGGCTCGGCCCGTGGGTCTTCATCCCCGGCGCGGTGCTGCTCGCGGCGCTCTTCTTCCTGTGGTTCGGTACGGTCATCGACGAGAACCAGCGCGGCATCTACAACCTGCAGGTCGACCGCTCGTTCCGCATGGGGATGATGTGGTTCATCTTCTCCGAGGTGATGTTCTTCGGCGCCTTCTTCGGAGCGCTGTTCTACGCGCGCGTGCTGTCGGTGCCGTGGCTCGGCGGCTCGGGCGTCAAGGTGTTCACCAACTACATCCTCTGGCCGCACTTCGAGGGCACCTGGCCCAGCAACGGCCCGGCGCACGTCGGCGGCAGGGACGGCAGCTTCAGCGTCATGAACCCGCTCGGCATCCCGGCGCTCAACACCGCGATCCTGCTCACCAGCGGCTTCACCGTAACCATGGCGCACCATGCGCTGCGCGCCGGGCGGCGCACGCCGCTCGCCATCTGGCTGGCACTGACCTTCCTCCTCGGCTTCACCTTCGTCGGCTTCCAGGCCCACGAGTACGGCGAGGCCTACCGGGAGATGGGGCTGCGCCTCACGACCGGCATCTACGGCTCGACCTTCTTCATGCTCACCGGCTTCCACGGCCTGCACGTCACCATCGGCGCGATCATGCTGACGGTGATCTGGCTGCGCGTGATGCGCGGACACTTCACGCCGCAGCGGCACTTCGCCTTCGAGGCGGTCGCCTGGTACTGGCACTTCGTCGA
>DATIXU010000147.1:0-1942 GCA_035518275.1 Steroidobacteraceae bacterium | reverse complement strand
AGAAGCGCTTGGCCGCCGCAAGATCTGGGAACTCGAGGAGCACGAGCCGCTTGGGCTGCCAATCACCCTCTAAGCCCGGATCCACCGCGTCGGTAGTTCGGTTCCGTCCGGTCGGGGAAGAAGAATGACCTCCTGTGCAGGGCTTTAACGGCTGATTGGCGCAGCCGGGGCCTGCGGACAGGAGGTCACCTTCGTGGTGCATGATGACGAGCCGGTCGGATTGGACGGTCTGCGAGTCGAATTCGACGACGAGCGGGCTGTTTCTGACGCCGGGGTGACGTTGGTCGCGACGCTCGCCAACCGGCTTGGGATCGAGGCGCTGGCAGGACGGGCGGTGCGGCTGCGGCGTGACCGGCCGGGTGCCGCGAACGCGGGGCGCAAGGTGATGGCGATCTTGTTCGCGATGGTGCTGGGCGCGGACAGCATCGACGACTGCGAAGTCCTGCGGGCCGGGCGAACGCGGCGGCTGCTGGGCGGCTGGATGCCGGCGCCCTCGACGCTGGGGACGTTCTTGCGCGCGTTCACGTTCGGGCACGTGCGCCAGCTCGATGCGCTGCTCGGGGAGACGCTGGTGCGCGCGTGGCGGGCTGGTGCCGGTCCCGGTGACGGACGGCTGGTGGTCGATGTGGACAGTTTCGTCGGGGAGGTGTGTGGCCGGTTGAAAGAGGGCGCTGCTTACGGGTACACCAAACTGCTGGGGTATCACCCGATCCTCGCCACCCGCGCGGATACCCGCGAGGTGTTGCACATCCGCCTGCGCAAAGGGTCAGTGAACACGCAGAAAGGGATGCTGCGATTCACTGACGAGCTGATCGCTCGCGTCTCTCGCGCTGGCGCCACTGGCGTCAAGCTGCTGCGCGCGGACTCGGGGTTCTGGAACAACAAGGTGTTCAAGCGGCTCGAGACAGCCGGCTGGGAGTACTCGATCGGCGTGCGCATGCAGAAGGGGCTTCGCGAAGCGGTCGAGGCGATTGACGAGAGCGCCTGGCAGAGCATCGAGGACTACCCAAAGGAAGGCGAGGCGCAGATCGCCGAGACCGTCTACGGCGACCGGCGACTGATCGTCCGCCGCACCCGGCTGATCGGGCCGCAAGCCGAGCTGTGGCCCGACTGGCGTCACTTCGCGTTTCTCACCAACCGCACCGAAGAGATCGCCGTCGTGGAGGCCGAACATCGTGACCATGCCGTCGTTGAGCAGGTGATCGTCGACCTCAAAGAACAGGCGCTGGCGCACTTCCCCTCCGGCGAGTTCAACGCCAACGGTGCCTGGACCGTGCTCGGCGCCCTCGCGCACAACCTGCTCAGATGGACCCAGCTGATCGGCCTGCCCGACAGCACCGTCCGCGCCGCCCGCACCCTACGCCGCCGGCTGCTCCAGATCGCCGGCCGACTGACCCGCCACGGCCGCTCCTGGACCTTGCATCTCCCCGCCCGCTGGCCCTGGCACGGCGACTACCTCGCGGCGCTGGCCAGAATTCGCGCGCTCCCCGCCGCCTGACCGCGCCCAGCGCGCTCTCCAACGACGAGCAGGCCCTCTCGCCGACACCGGCGCGCTGACTCCCGAGACGAAACAGACCCAAAACGGCTCGGCGGAACCGCTCACGCCCGCGGTGATCCATCCCACCCGCCACCCGCAGCCCGACACACCGGCCAGAACGCCACCAACGGCAACTCAACGCAGTCGCGCGGTGGATCCAGGTTTAGACGGCGCGCATTCGAGCGTGCCCGAGACCGTGCGCTCATCGGGCTGGCAATGAGTGGCCGGACCGCGTCTATCGTGTCCGCGGTGAAGAAGGTGTCCGCACGTTCGCACCGTTCCCGCCGTCGGCATCTGACGCGTCGAGGCGCGTAGACGAACCGCGCAGGTCGAGCTCGTAGATCTGGCCGACGAGATCGACTCCGAAGCTGTGGTGGGGCTCCTCGGCGATCAGCTCGAAGCCCT
>DATIXU010000146.1:0-12230 GCA_035518275.1 Steroidobacteraceae bacterium | reverse complement strand
GGCTGTGCATCGCGCCGGATACCTCAGTGCAAACTCCAGTGCCGACGGCGCGCCAGCGGACACGCTGATCACCGCAGCGCTTCGTACCCCGAGCGCATCGAGCAGACAAGCATGCGCGTCCGCCTGCAGAGCGATCGACGGATGTGGCGGGGCTGGCGTGCGCAGATACCCGAATCGGGACATCGTGATCACTCGATAGCCCTTCTTGGCGAAATGGGCACCGAACGTGAGTCCCTGATCAAATCCACCCCCTGCACCGTGGACGCCCAGGATCACCGGCCCGGTTCCCACCTCAGCGTATTCAATCGGTCCGCAGGGTGTGGAAATGATTCGGCTGCCGGTGGCTACGCGGTTGCGGGCGCGGCTGATGTCCCTGCGATAGTCGTAGCCGATCCACATCGATCCAGCTGCGAGTGCAAGTAGCAGAGCAATCGCGAGGATGGGCGAGTACGGGGATTTCGCCACTGCCTGGTTCCACCGCTAGAAGTCACGATGATTAGGATCTTGCTGCTCACCTTACAATTGGGGAAAACCACACCCCCAAATCGAGAGTGGTCTGCGTCGTCCTGGAAGGCACGACGAAGATGAGACGTCGCATACCAGACAACCCGAATCGTCCGCTCCGGGTTCGCCAGCCGCCGCAGCGTCTCGATTCGGCCGCCAGTAGCGGACATCGCAGCAATTGTTCAGTTCGCCGGATGGCGGTTCATCCGCAGCTACGGCTTGAAATCATCAATCGGGTGCGTCTCTGCCCCGACAATGACCCCGTAGGGATCGACCGCGATTCGCCATGAGGCGCTGCCCCGTTCGAATCGCGCCAGATACTTGTCCCAGCCGTCACCATCAACGCCGCGGAACTCCACCGCGCGCAGCGCGCCCCAAGGCTTCATCGTCGCCTGCAGGTCAGCGAGCATCGCCCGAGTGCCTCCGGCAAGTTGCGGACTCAATTCGGCGGCTTGATTCGGGTTGCCCGACTCGATCCCAGCGAGCAGTTGACGTAGCGCCTCCTCGCTTCCCGACGTCGGCGCTTGCGCACGTACGTGCTCGCTGATGGCCGCATCAATGGCCCGTACACGCTGAGCGTCGATGCGTGGCGCAATAGTGGTTTCGCCATTCTGCTCGAAGACTGCCCCGATCACCCGTCCTGCGGCATCGGTCGCAAACCGCACGTGGGCATTCAGTTTGGCGTCCCCCCACTGAAACAGTTGCCCGGATGCGTGCGTCAGCGGCAAGCCTAAGGCTGTCAGCTGACCGTCCTGCAGCCGGACTTGAGAGACAGTCACGGCCGAAAACTCGTAGTCGCCGACGTAGCGGCTGAGATCCGTCGGCTCCGCCGAGGATGCAGTGTCCGCGAACACCAGCGGGATCGCGGGCGGCGAGACCAGTACCGTCGTCGTTGCGATTCCGAGGGCTAGCAGTGCGCCCGCCGCGCTCGATGCGCGCCAACCGTGAACTCTCGGTACATTCATGAGCATGATCCTCCGCTCGATAGACGACCAGGATCTAGACGAAGCTGCGAGACTGCCAAGGAGTACAGGCCGGTGCGTACTCACGTTCACCAACGTCCTCGCGTAACGCCGTGCATCATGGCCGCCGCTCAGCACGCGACGGTCGCAATCCACTTCAATTGCGAGGCGCAGTCGACCGACTTGGCACCACAGGAACGGGTTCCACGGCGCGAGAATCACCACTGCCACTCCCACGCCCCACACGCTGGGGTCCCGCGCCTCGACATGACTCCGCTCGTGTGCGAGAACCAAACGAAGAGTCTCCGGCGGGCCGACGAGGAGCCAGTCGGGCACCACAATCTGTGGGTGAAGCAGGCCTACGGTTGCGGGTCCGGCGTCCTCGGCAACGAACAACTCCGTTCCCTCGACGAGTACTCGCCGCCAGCGCCCGCGACGTCGATGTCCGTAGCACCATCCGGCGAAGAGAACAGCGGCTGCGATCCCCGAGCTTCCAATCCAAACTCCTTCAACAAACGTGTTGAGTTGAGCCGCGTCGAGCCCGCCAACCTCAGTCGGTGCGTGAGCCGTCCGAGAGGGCCGCCCCGCGACTACGGGGTTCTGCGATGCCTCTTTCAGCGCAAACTGGGCCCTGACAACGGCTGCGGCCCGAGTCGCTGTCGATGACAGGAGGACCGGGAACAGCAGCGATCCGAAGAGGGCGCACACCCATATCCAGCGGGTTGCGAAGTGATATGGGCGGAACGCTCGCTCGAGAATGAGTCCCACCAGGGTCACTATCCCGGAGACGACCAGCAAATAAGCCGTCCACGCCAGCATCACAATCGCTCCTCGTCGGTCAGCTCTTGCAGCAGCTGCCGCAATCGCTTCGCCTGAGCGGGGGAGAGTCTCTGCTCGGAAACCAGATGAGTGAACAGCAGCTCGGAAGAGCCGCGGAAGAACTTTCGGACCAAATGGCGCACGGCGTTCTGTCGTGCGGCCTTCTCCCGGACAAGTGCGAAGTACCTATGGCCCCTGCCGTCAGCCTCACGACGCACGAATCCCTTCTCCTCCAGGATTCCGAGCATGGTCAGCACTGTGTTGTGGGCCAGCGGATCCCCGAGGTTTCGGCGCACATCGCTCACGCGACACGGCCCTCGGTCCCAGAGCACTTGCATGATGTCCGATTCGCGATCGGTCAGAGTTTTCGCCATGCGAGAGTACCTAAATGTTTAGGAGAGGGTACTCCTCGCCAGGATGCTGTCAACTAATCTCCTAGGAGGCGCCGCTGCGCGATCTCGAGGCGCATTTGATTATCGGCCGTGAAGACTCTGGGCCGCCTGACTCTGGCCGCCGCTTTCGGCCAACTTCGGTCGGTCAGTGGGTCAAACTGGCTTCTCCATACCGGACAGTCAGGCACAGACGGCGCTTCATGGAGGCAGCCGGACTGACAGCGAAGTGACAGGGTCCCGTCAGGATCCTGAGGGGCCTATCTATATCAAATGAATTGCTACGGAGCGAGGCAGTCGATCTGGCAACCCGGTCCACTGGCGGTTTAACGTGTTGAGATGAGGGGGACAACTCGCGCCCTCGGGCATGCCCTCAGGGCGTAATGAGCAGGATTGCGTCAGCGATGCGTTGCCGAGCCGTTCGAGCCTCGCCCGATGTCGCCCGTCCCGCGAGGAAGTGGCCGTCCATCTTCCAGTCGGCCCGAGCGCGGCTTGCGCTCGCTGCTCAAGGCTCCATGCGCTCGGGTCGGGCTTGGGCCGCGCGCGTGGCACAGCAGCGCGTGACTTGCAGTCAGCGCGTTGGGTAGTATTGGTCCCGTCATATCGCTCCGTTCAGGGAGGGGGAGCTATGGGACACAACTGCCATCGCGCTGCCGGCTCACAGGCGGCTGCACTTGGACCGGATCCGTGGCTGAGGTGCTAGCCGGCGCGCCGTCCCGACGCTCGTCCGGGCACCTCGCGGTTGCGGTCGCGCTCTGGAGTCCGCTGGCTGCCTTTGCACAGTCGACCTCGCCGCCGGTATCGGCGACGCTGCCAAAGGCCGTGCCGGCTGCAGCAAGCGGCGCAGGCAGCTTCCCGGTCACCCTTACCCTTAGGGGAACGCGATCGGGTATTCCGGCGCAGGCGGTACAGGGCGCCTGGGTATGCTCGGCGAGGGCGGTGCCGAAGGCGACGGCGGATGCCGAAATAAGCAAGATTGGCGCGCTGAGCGGCTTGGCAGCGCGTTCCGAGTTCGAGAGCTTCCTCGAGTACCAGGCTCACTACCTGGGCCAGCAGACCACGGTCGCCGTCTCGATCGTCGCCGGTACAATCGGCGACCCCGCCCCGATCACAATCATCGTGAAACGCGATGAGCTGGTGGACCCGGTCACCAAGCACCTGATCGAGCAGCCAACCGCCGTCATCGGCTGCTGGTTGCGCCTGAGCAATGCCGGGGGCCAAAGCGGTTTCGCCTACGAGGTCGCCAGGCCTGCTGCCGCCTCCTCGGACCTCAAGGCCCTCCTGCAAATGACCTCCCGACCCTACGTGCTCGGGAGCGCGGAGATCTCCAGTGATTGAAACGCCGATCGGCTCGGCAAGAGCGTGTCCAGCGACACCACGGGTGATGCCCGTTCTGCTCGTGCTCGCCGCTCTGGCGTCGGCTCCTCCAGCGTCGGCCCAAGTCAAAGCGACGGCGCAGCTCGGCGTCCTGCCGCAATCGACCTCGACTTCTCCCACGCTGCCGGTGCAGCTGCAGATCAACCTGAAGCTGAGTGCGTTGCACCCGGCGGTGACCCAGGGCGGGCTGCAGTGCGGCGCCGTGGCGCAGACGCGCTCCTGGGTGGATACCCATCGCGCCCTGCTGACCGACTACGATGCGGTCTCCCGCTGGGTCCTGGCGACAGCTCACTACGCCGGCCAGCAGGCGGCGCTCAGCTTTCCGATCACCAATCGCTCCTACGCGGGTACCCAGATCTTCAGCACCACTCTGACGCCGCAGGCGCAGACCGATCCTGCCACTCGCGCACGTTTCGCTCCGGATCCCACGGTGTTGGTAGCTTGCTGGCTCACTCTCGACGGCCGACCGGTCACATGGGATCAGGGCGGCGGACTTCAGGTCGTCAGCGCGACCAACTTCTCCAGCGTCGCGAGTAGTCCGCTGGTAGCGGCGACGGCAGACGCTGGCGCGAACGCATCGATCAATCTTTCGGCTCCACTGGTCGTACACGGTGCGTTCTTCTCGCCGGTGGCGGCAAATGTAACTGTCGACGTGACCTCACCAGCGCTCACCGGACACGGTGCCACTGCACGCCCCAGGGGAGCATCGCCAGCCGCTGCAACGCCAGTGCTCAACGCACCGGCGAGAAGCGCGCTCATCAACTCCACGCAGCCGCCCGCCACGTCGGGCACACCCCCCGCTGGGTTGGGGCAGGGGCAGACAAACGCGCAGCAGAACATCGAGTCTTCGGTCGACAGCCTGAACGAAACGGATGAGACGAAATCGCTGCGCGCGCAGATGGCGGCCGATCGGCAGGCGCAATTCCTTCAAATACTCTCGGACACACTAAAACAGATAGAAGACACCGATGCTGGCATAGCTCGCCACCTGTCACGAAAGCAGACCGCTTCCACTGAGGCTGGCACAGATCGTAACCCGGTGGGCTCCACGGCCGCAGCGTTCGACAGCGCCGCGGCCAGCGCTCTTGAATCGGAGCTGCAGCAAGCGCTGCTGCGGGTCGGCGTCGACCCGCAGAGTGCTGGGCAGCTCGGGCAGGCGCTGCTGCAGGATGGCGCCGCGGGAATGTCGCTGGCCCGGAGCATCGTTGCGACGGTTGCGCAGAGCCCCGCGGGCTCCCCGGGTCAGAACCGCGGAAGCGCGAATGCCACGGATACGATCGACGACATCCTCGGCAGCCTCTCGCAACCCCAGTACGCTTCCTTGCCGTATGTTCAGACGCTGCGATCGAAGCTCATCACGATCAGGGCCGCGAAAGCCACGCGGTGATGGCCGGGAGCCGATGCGCCCCTCAGGTGAACGGGTAACGCCCGCGCTCGCAGGCGGGTTGCGTCTCATCGACTGGCCGCAGCGACGGCGCGGCGCCTGACCCGAAGGCCGACTTTGCGCTGCCACGTCCGGCCAGCGAGGATGCCCTCGGGAGGCGCGTGGCGTCTGGTCGACCTACGAGCTCGAAATGGATCAGAGGCGAGGTCATTTGCTGCCGTTTGCTATAGCAGCCGCTGCGCCGCCTCGAGCCACTCGCGCTGTGCGCGGCGGTAGTGCCCGGGCGCGATGCGCGCCTGCTCGAGGAGCTCGCGTGCGATCCGTTGTGCCTCGGCGTGCTCACCCTGCGTCTCGAGCAGCTGCGCATAGCGCACCGCGGCCTCGGCGCCGGGATAGCCGGGCGCGAGCACCCGGTATTCCTCCAGCGCCTTAGTTATGTTGCCCTCCGCCGCGAGGGCGCGCGCATAGAGCAGGTGCCCGTCCGGCGAGCGGAAAGTCGGATTCTCCTCGATGAGCTCATCGAGGGTCTGGCGCGCCGCGCGCACGTCGCCCTTGCCGAACTGGGCCTGCGCGAGGCCGAGCATGAGATTCGGGTCGTGCTCGTAGAGCCCGGTGAGCGCCTGGCTGTACTGCTCGATCGCCTGGTCGTAACGCTGGTGGCGGACGAGCTCGGCGGCGTAGCGCTGCCTCGCCGCGACGTTGCCGGTGACGCGCGCCTCGTTCTCGTAGCGGCGCAGCTCCGCGCCGGGATCCATGGCGCGTTTGAAGCCGCGCGAGGCGCGTTGTGCCGTGCGGCTGCGGAACAGCTCCGGCAGCACCTCCACCGCCAGGTAGGCGAGTGCCCCGATTCCGAACGGCAGCAGCAGCAGCACCCAGACCCAGAGGAAATTCCGCCCGGTCTTGATGACGTGGATGATGAGCAGCGCCTGGATGCCGTACATCAGAATCAACAGCAGCATGCGTGGTCTCCGCTAGTGCGCCCGCGCCGCGCCCGGCGGCAGAGCGAAGGCTACGACGTAATCTCCGCGGGGCGTCCCGAGCGGCCCGTGGCCGCCGGCGCTGATGACGATGTACTGCCGCTCATCCTTCCCGGCCCGGTAGGTCATCGGGGTCGCCTGGCCGCCGGCCGGGAGCTTGTATTTCCACAGCTCGCGGCCGGTCTCGATGTCGAAGGCGCGGAAGTAGCTGTCCATCGCCGCGCCGATGAACACCAGGTCGCCGGCCGTGGCGATCGGTCCGCCCATGCCGGGCATGCCGAAGTCGCGTACCAGCGGCCAGGGCGTGAACCCTTCGGTCGACCCGAGGGGCACCTGCCAGACGATGCGGTTGGCGTGCAGATCGACGTCGACCAATGTGCCCCACGGCGGTGCCGTGCACGGCAGCCCCCACGGCGAGAGCAGCGGCTGGCGCCGCATCGCATAGGGGGTGCCGGCCTGGCGGCCGAATTCGGCGTGCGGGTAGAGCCCGGAGCGCTGCTGCGCCTCGAGATCGGCCGAGGGAATCAGCGTCACTTCCATCGCCATGTCGTTCACCGCGGCGATCACGCGTCCGCGCTGCTCGTCGAACACCACGCCGCCCCAGTTCACGCCTCCTGCGTAACCGGGAAACTCGAGCGTCCCGCGGGTGTCGGGCGGCGTGAAGATGCCCTCGTTGCGCAGCGCCGCGAGCTTCTCGCGGCACTTGCCACGGTCCCAGAAGGTGATGCCCCAGGCGTCGTCGGGCCGGACGCGCCATTGTGGGACGAGCGCCGGCAGCTCCGAGAACGGCTGGGTCGGCGAGGCCTGCTCGCCCGCCACGAAGCTACGCGGCACGGGACGCTCGGTCACCGGGAAGAGGGGCGTCCCGTTGGTGCGATCAAACACGTACAGCATTCCGGTCTTGGTGGCCTCGATCACCGCCGGCACCGGCACCCCCTGCACGTCGAGGTCGCCGAGCACCGGCTGCGCCGCCAGGTCGTAGTCCCACAGGTCGTGGTGCACCAGTTGTTGATGCCACACGAGCTTGCCGGTGCGCGCATCGAGGGCGAGCAGCGAGTCAGCGAAGCGGTTGGACCCCAAACGCATGCCGCCGTAGAAGTCGGGACTGGCGGAGCCGGTGGGCACCAGCACCAGCGCGTGCTCCTCGTCCACCGACATCACGCCCCAGGCGTTGGCGGCGCCCGTGCCGGCGGCCTGGGCGAGGTTCCATTCGGCGGCGGCGGGATGCGACGGCGAGTCGGGCAGCGGATCGAACGACCAGAGGAGAGCGCCGGTCACCGCGTCGAAGCCGCGGATGACGCCGCGCTCGACGTCCGTGGCGCGATTGTCACCGATCGCCGAGCCGACGATGACGACGTTGGCGTAGATCGCCGGTGGCGAGGTCACGAGGTAGGCCGGGCGGTCGCGGATGCGGATGCCGCGCGTCAGGTCGAGCTGCCCGCCACTGCCGAAATCCGCGCACGGCTTGCCCGTGTCGGCGTCGAGCGCCAGCAGGCGGGCATCGATCGTGCCGGTGAATATCCGCCGCAGGCACGACTTGGGTCCTGCGCGCGGGTCGGTGCTTGCCCAGACGCTCACGCCGCGCGAGCTGCTCTCGGAGTAACGGCGGGTACGATCGACATGGGGGTCGAAGCGCCACTGCTCGCGCCCGGTCACAGGGTCCAGCGCGATCACGACGTTGGTGCCGGTTTCGAGGTACAGCCGCCCGAAGGCGAGTATCGGGGTCGCCTCGAAGGTCAGGCGCCGCGCCTGCACGAAGCCCGCGCCGAGCTCACCGGTCCGGTAGGTCCAGGCTACGGCGAGGCGGCGGACGTTGGCGCGGTTGATCTGGTCGAGGCTCGAGTGGCGCTGGCCGAACATGTCGCCGCCGTAGTAACCCCAGTCGCTCGCCTCGGGCGATTGCGCGGGTGTCGCGGCGGCTGCGCCGAGAGCGAGCGCGGCGAGCCAGAGGCTGAGCGCGTGCGGGCCTCGTGGCTCGATGCGCGCGCGTGGGCGGCGGGCGTTGCGGGTCATGGCGGCATTATCCGCGAGGGTGGCGCAGCAGCGCGAGCCACAGCGTCGCTCGGCGCATGCTGGTATTCTTTCCCGCCGTGAGTTCACCACGGGCGGTCATGTCCCGTTTCGGGGCATTGAAGTTGCTTCTCGCGGTTCAGTGTCTCGCGTTTGCAGCAGCCGCCCACGCTCAGCCCGCCGGCGACCGGCCCGCCGAAGCGCAGCCGCCGGCCGCGCGCCCGCGGGTCGGCCTGGTGCTCTCCGGCGGCGGCGCCCGCGGCGCCGCGCACGTCGGCGTGCTCAAGGTTCTCGAGCAGCTGCACGTGCCGATCGATGCGATCGCCGGCACCAGCATGGGCGCGGTAGTGGGCGGGCTGTATGCGAGCGGCCTCTCGGCGCGCGACATCGAGAAGATCATGACCTCGCTCAACTGGCAGGCCGCGTTCCATGACCGGCCGCCGCGCGAGGATCTGACGCTGCGGCGCAAGCAGGAGGACGAGAACTTCCTGGTGAAGTTCCCGCTCGGCGTACGCGGCCACGGGATCGTGCTCCCCAAGGGGCTCATCGAGGGCCAGGGGCTTTCGCAGATGCTGCGGCGGCTGACGCTGCCGGTCGCGCGCATCACCAACTTCGACGAGCTTCCGACGCGCTTCCGGGCGGTGGCCACCGACCTCGAGAGCGGTGAGCCGGTGGTGCTCGCCTCCGGCGACCTGACGAGCGCGATGCGCGCCAGCATGTCCGCGCCCGGCATATTCGCGCCGGTCGAGCGCCAGGGACGGATACTGGTCGACGGCGGCATCGCCGACAACGTCCCGGTCGACGTGGCGCGCGCGATGGGGGTGGACCTCATGATCGTGGTCGACGTCGGCTCCCCGCTGCAGCAGCGCAGCAAGCTCACCGACGTCACCGCCATCTCCAACCAGATGCTGGCGATCCTGCTGCGGCGTAACGCCGAGCAGCAGCTCGCCACCCTCAAGCCGAAGGACATTCTCATCTCGCCACCGCTCGGGGATGCGTCGTCGTTCGACTTCGGCGCAGTGGCGCGCTACATCAGTGTCGGCGAGGCCGCGGCCCGCACCGCCGTCGAGCAGCTCGGGCCGCTCGCGGTCACCGACGAGCAGATGCAGCGCTATGAGGAGCGGCGTTCCGCGCAGCGGCTGCCGCCGCCCGTGATCCACTTCGTGCAGGCCGACAGCGGCTCGCAGCAGTATTCGGAGTCGCTCGACCGCCTGTTCAAGGACATGGCCGGCAAGCCCCTCGACCCGGGCGCGGTCGCACGGCGGGTGACGGCGCTCTACGGCCTCGGCGGCCTCGATACGCTCGACTATCGGGTGGTGGGACACGAGGACTACTACGGGCTCGCGCTCGATGCGCGTCCGAGCTCGCAGGGCCCGAACTACCTGCGCTTCGGCCTGAGTCTGCAGGATGATTTCGAGGGGCACGCGACTTACGACGCCGCCGTGCGCTTCGTCATGTCCGACATCACCCGCAACGCCGGCGAGTGGGTCACGGACCTGCAGGGCGGCACCACCTCGCTTGCCGCCACCGAGCTGTTCTTGCCGCTCGCGCAGTTCTCCGGCTGGTTCGTGATGCCGCACGTCTCGGACGTGGCCCGCGACCTTTACATCATCAGTGGACAGAACCTCGAGGCGGAGTATCGGCTGCACACGTTTCAGTACGGCTCGGACTTCGGCTATCAGATCAGCAACTGGGGCGAGGCGCGTGTCGGCGCGCAGCGCGAGCAGGGCCACTACGTGCTCGCGATCGGCGATGCCACCGACCCGAATCTGCCGGAGCAGAGCCTGACGTCGTTCAGTCTGGTGAATTACTTCGCGCGCTTCACCTACGACCGGCTCGATGACATCAACTTCCCGCACAGCGGCCAGCAGGCGACGCTGCAGTGGAGCGCCAATCGCGACGCGACCGCCGGACAATACTCGGACCAGGTGACCGCCAGTTACGTCGGCGCCTATTCCTTCGGCCGCGACACCTTCTCGTTTTCCGCCGCGGGCGGCACCACGCTCGAGGCGAACGTCACCGACCTCAATCTGCAGTTCCCGCTCGGGGGATTCCTCAATCTCTCGGGCCTGCGGGCCAACTCCCTGCTCGCACCCAACTTCGGCATTGCGCGCATCCTCTACTACCGGCAGATCGGCCGTGGCGGGCCGGGTTACTTCGACGTGCCGACCTATCTCGGCGCCTCGCTGGAAGCGGGCAATGCGTGGCAGACCCGCAGCGAAGCGAGCTTCGGCAACACGCAAAAGGACGCCAGCCTGTTTGTCGGCATGGATACGCTGCTCGGCCCGCTCTACATCGCCACCGGCTTCGACCAGCACGGCAACCAGGCCTTCTACCTGTTCCTCGGCCGGACGTTCTAGATAGCTGCCACTGCGCGCAGTCCGCCGCCGCTATGGGGCGAACGAGCGCCGCGCCCGGCTCCGCGGTCATGCGTCGCCGGTCGGGACGATTGCCGCCGTCTCAGCCATGAGAATCACGGTGCGCTCGGGCGCGCGTGTGCGGTGGACCACGCCCTTGGGCACCACGAAGCCCTCCTGCGGCTTGAGCTCGATCGACCGCTCTTCGAGGTCGATGATGAAACGCCCCTCCAGCACGAAGAAGAACTCGTCGTCCTGGTCGTGCTTGTGCCAGTGGTACTCGCCCGGCTGGAATACGCCGAGGCGAATGACCGAGTCGTTCACCTTGCAGAGCGTCTGGTTGTACCAGGGGTGCGCGACCTTCGCGACCAGGGTCGGCACGTCGACGACGCTCAGGGGAGCGAACTTGATGTCGAGGTGCGTCTCGTGGGGGTAGCTGGCCATGACCATTCTCCTTCGCCCCGGGCTGGCGCACAGCGGGACGGCGCCGCGCAATGTGCCCGCCGCCGGCGGCGAGCTTCAGATCACAGCCCGCGACTCTCGGCGAGCTTCTCGATCTTCTTGAATACCAGCGCGGGCTTGTCGCCGGCGCGCGAGTATTCGTGCCGCCGGCTCATCTCCGCCAGCGCGGCATCGCGCTCGGACGGCGTGGGGTACCAGTGCAGGCGCTGCCACTCGGGACCCAGGAGCTTTCGGAACGGATCCCCCGGCGGCAGGCTCACGCGGATCCCGTAGGGGCGCAGCTTCTCGATCGGCGGCGTGGTCAGATTCTGTGGCTGGCTGATGCCCATGGTCCAAAAGCTTAGCATGGGCGCGTGTGGGGCTTGAGTCACCGCGTCGATGTCCCCAAACTGGATGGCAGTAGCTATAAGGAGGTTGCCCATGGCCCTGGCCCGCAAGAGATCGGACATGCCCGCAGAGGGCGACGCCCTGCCCGGACGCACCACGCCGATGAAGGTGCGCGAAGTCCATTTCGTCAACGGCCACCGCACCGTTCCGCCGTTTCCCGCGGGTCTGAGCGAGGCGATGTTCGCACTCGGCTGCTTCTGGGGTGCGGAGCGGCTCTTCTGGGAGCTCCCCGGCGTCTACTCGACCCAGGTCGGTTACGCGGGCGGCTTCACCCCCAACCCGACCTACGAGGAGGTGTGTACCGGCGAGACCGGGCACGCCGAGGTCGTCCGCGTCATCTACGATCCGAAGAAGATCAGCTACGAGGACCTTTTGAAGGCATTCTGGGAATCGCACGACCCCACCCAGGGAATGCGGCAGGGTAACGACATCGGCACTCAGTACCGCTCGGGGATCTATGCCTGCGATGCCGGGCAGCGTGCGGCGGCTGAGGAGTCACGCCGCATCTACCAGCGCGACCTGAGCCAGGCCGGGCGCGGAGCGATCACCACCGAGGTTCGCGACGCGCCGGAGTTCTACTACGCCGAGGACTATCACCAGCA
>DATIXU010000145.1:0-20957 GCA_035518275.1 Steroidobacteraceae bacterium | reverse complement strand
CGGGCGACCGCCCCTTCTCATGCGCCGGCGGTGAGCCTTGTGCGGGATGAGAAGCGATGACCTCGCTCCACGCAGTATTCCAGCCACTTGTTTAACATCACGTTGCGTGCCCAGCGCTGATCCAGTTCACGCTCCGCGCGGCTGCGCAGCGCCTTGAGCAGCGGCTGCGTGTGAACCGCGGCCCATTGCTGGGCCTCGACCAGGTGCGCGTCGTGGTAGATGCGCAGCCGCATGTCCGGATAGCGGCCAGCCCCCTCGGGCTCGGGCAGCAGATAGCTCAGCGCGATCGTGCTCGTATAGGGCGAGCGTTCGGTCACGGTGAGAAGGAGATCACAGTCTCCGGCAACCGCGGAGCGATGGCTGCCGGCGAGCGCGTCCAAGGCCCCGGCAAGCCAGCCGAGGCGGATGAAGTTGCTCTCGTACAGCCCCATCAGCGCGACGAAGCTGCGCGGCCGGGCACGCCAGGAAACGCGAGTCAGTGTGTCGTTTGCGAGCACGCAGCGACTATAACGCTTCAGTCTCGCTGCGCAAGCGGACGAGTGCGCGTTTTGTCGGTGCCGGACGACTGCGATCGCTTGCAAATTTCGTGCGACCCGCGCGCTCTGCGAACTTAAGGGCGCAAACGCCGTTCGATTCCGGTAGTGTTGAGAATCCGGCTGGCGATTTCCTCGATCGAGCACTCGGTGGTTTCGAGTGACGGGATCGCATAGCGCGCGTACAGCGCCTCGGCCGTGCGCAGCTCGTACTGCACCTGTGCCCGCGAGGCGTAGCGGCTCTCGGGGCGGCGCTCCGCGCGGATCTGCTGCAGCCGTTCCGGCTTGATGGTGAGCGCATACAGCTTGGCGCGGTAGGGCTCGAGCCGCACCGGCAGCCTGCCGCTCTCGAGATCGTCCTCGGTGAGCGGATAGTTCGCCGCGAACACGCCGTATTGCAGGGCCATGTACACGCAGGTCGGCGTCTTGCCGACGCGCGATACGCCGACCAGCACCACGTCCGCATGCGCGTAGTCGCCGCCGCTGCCGTCGTCGTTGGCGAGCGCAAAGTTGGTGGCGTTGATGCGCGTGGTGTAGGCGGCGAGATCGGCGATGCCGTGCGCGCGCCCGGCGCGATGCGTGGAGCGCATGGCGAGCTCGCGCTCGAGCGGGCCGACGAAGGCGGCGAAGAAATCCAGGAACAGCCCGTTGGCGCCGGCGACGATGTCGCGCAGGTCGTCCTGCACCAGCGTGCTGAACACGATCGCCTTCAGCCCCTCCTCTTCGGAGGCGCGGTTGATGCGCCGGACCACCTCCTGCGCCTTGTCAATGCTCGACACAAATGGCAAAGTCACCGCGCGAAATTCCACCCCCTCGAACTGGGTCATGAGACTGTGACCCATCGTTTCGGCGGTCACGCCGGTCTGGTCCGACACGAAGAAAATGGTTCGACGGCTCATCGCGTCAGTGTTTCACCGCGCGGCGAGTGGAGCAAGCGCCCCGGAGGACTGCCGAGTTTGAACGCCTACGTGATCCCGTTCGAGCGTCTGGGGATGCGCGACGTCGAGACCGTCGGCGGCAAGAACGCCTCGCTCGGGGAGATGATCGGCGCGTTGGCCAGGCTCGGCGTGCGCGTACCGGGCGGCTTCGCCACCACCAGCCACGCCTATCGCGAGTTCCTCGCGCA
Source organism: Steroidobacteraceae bacterium (assembly GCA_035518275.1). Lineage (GTDB taxonomy): Bacteria > Pseudomonadota > Gammaproteobacteria > Steroidobacterales > Steroidobacteraceae > 13-2-20CM-66-19. The sequence goes on along the minus strand of DATIXU010000145.1, from coordinate 19,298 downwards.
GGGCGGGCTCGAGGCGCGCATCCGCGCCGAGCTCGCGACGCTCGACGTCGACGACGTGGTGAAGCTCGCCGCGAGCGGCGCGCGCATCCGCCAGTGGATCCTGGCGACGCCCTTCAGCGCCGCGCTCGCCCAGGCGGTGCGCGCGGAGCTCGCGCGCATGAGCAGCGGGCGCGAGATCGCGGTGGCGGTGCGCTCCTCGGCCACCGCCGAGGACCTGCCGGAAGCCTCGTTTGCCGGGCAGCAGGAGAGCTTCCTCAACGTGCGGGGCGTCGAGGCGGTGCTGGAGGCGATGCACCAGGTGTTCGCATCGCTCTTCAACGACCGCGCCATCGCCTACCGCGTCCACCAGGGCTTCGATCACGGCGCCGTGGCGCTCTCCGCCGGCGTGCAGCACATGGTGAGGACCGACCTCGGCGCGAGCGGCGTCATGTTCACCCTCGACACCGACTCGGGCTTCCGCGACGTCGTGTTCATCACCGGCGCGTGGGGCCTCGGCGAGACGGTGGTGCAGGGAGCGGTCAACCCGGATGAGTTCTACGTCTACAAGCCCGCGCTGCGCGCGAGCCGGTCCGCCATCGTGCGGCGCAACCTGGGGGGCAAGGCAATCAAGATGGTGTACGCCCCGGCCGGGAGCGAGGCGCGCGTCGCGACCGTCGAGGTGCCCGAGGCCGAGCGGCGGCGCTTCTGCCTCTCCGACGCCGACCTCGAGACCCTCGCGCGCCAGGCGCTCCTCATCGAGGAGCATTACGGCCGGCCGATGGACATCGAGTGGGGCAAGGACGGCGCGAGTGGTGAGATCTTCATCCTGCAGGCGCGGCCCGAGACGGTGCAGAGCCGCGCCGGCCGCACCATCCAGCGCTACACGCTCAAGGGCCGCTCACGGGTGCTCGCCACCGGCCGCAGCATCGGCCAGCGCATCGGCGCAGGCCCGGCGCGCGTCATCCGCGACATGAGCGAGATCGCGCGTGTGCAGTCGGGCGACGTGCTGGTGGCCGACATCACCGACCCGGACTGGGAGCCGGTGATGAAGCGCGCGGCGGCGATCGTCACCAACCGCGGCGGCCGTACCTGCCACGCCGCCATAATCGCGCGCGAGCTGGGGATTCCGGCGGTAGTCGGCTGCGGCGATGCGACGCAACGCATCCGTGACGGCCAGGCGGTCACGGTGTCGTGCGCCGAGGGCGACACCGGCCAGGTGTACGATGGTGTGCTCGATTTCGAGCGCAGGCAGATCGAGCTCGACGCGCTGCCGAAGATCCCCGTCAAGATCATGATGAACGTCGGCAATCCCGACCGCGCGTTCGACTTCGCCGGCATTCCCAACCACGGCGTGGGGCTGGCGCGGCTCGAGTTCATCATCAACCGCATGATCGGCGTGCACCCGCGCGCGCTGCTCGAGTTCGAGCGGCTCGACGGCGAGCTGCAGCAGCAGATCCGCGTGCAGATGGCCGGCTACTCCGACCCGGTCGGCTTCTACGTCGAGAAGCTCGCCGAAGGCGTCGCGCAGATCGCCGCCGCGTTCGCCCCCGAGCAGGTCATCGTGCGCCTCTCCGACTTCAAGTCGAACGAGTACGCCAATCTCATCGGCGGCGAGCGCTACGAGCCGCACGAGGAGAACCCGATGCTCGGCTTCCGCGGCGCCTCGCGTTACACCGATGAGAGCTTCCGCCCCTGTTTCGAGCTCGAGTGCCGGGCGCTCAAGCGCGTGCGCGAGTCCATGGGACTCACCAACGTCGCGGTCATGGTGCCGTTCGTCCGCAGCGTCGCCGAGGCGCGCCAGGTCACCGAGCTGCTCGCCGCCAATGGACTCAAGCGCGGCGTCGATGGCCTCAAGGTCATCATGATGTGCGAGCTGCCGACCAACGCGCTGCTCGCCGAGGAGTACCTCGATCACTTCGACGGCATGTCGATCGGCTCGAACGACATGACCCAGCTGGCGCTCGGCGTCGACCGCGACTCGGCGATCGTGGCCCGGCTCTTCGACGAGCGCGATGCCGCGGTGAAGAAGCTGCTCGCCATGGCGATCGCCGCCTGCCGCAAGCGCGGCAAGTACGTCGGCATCTGCGGACAGGGGCCGTCGGACTACCCCGAGCTGGCGCGCTGGCTGGTCGATCAGGGCATCGAGAGCATGTCGCTCAATCCCGATACCGTGATCGAGACCTGGCTGTTCCTGGCGCAGCAGAAACCCTAGCGCGACCGGTCGCGGATGCGGGCCTCGGACGCCTCGCGGTCGCGGTCATCGAACAGCTCCACCTCGATGTGCTCGATGGTCGCGGGGTCGAGGCAGCGGGCGTTGACGCTGTAGCCGTCGGGATTCGAGCGCGGCACGTAGAAGGACTTCACGCCGCAGTGCCGGCAGAACAGGTGCCGCGCAACGCCGCTGTTGAAGCGGTACTCGGTGAGGCTGTCCGCGCCCTGCAGCAGCCTGAAACGCGCCCGCGGCACGATGAGGTGCTGATAGCCGCTCATGCGGCAGATCGAGCAGTTGCAGTCGCTCACCGTCAGCCGCGCCGGCGCGTCCACCTCGAAAGCGATCCTCCCGCAGTGGCAGCCGCCCCGGTGCGTCACCAGATTCACGCGCCCGCCGTGCCCTGGAATGCCGGCGCCAACAGGCGCGCCCGGTAGTGGCGCAGCTCCCGGATCGACTCGTGAATGTCGGCGTGCGCGAGGTGCGTGCCCTGCTTGACGAAGCTGTCGGCGACCGCCGGCGCCCAGCGGCGCGCCAGCTCCTTGAGCGTGCTCACGTCGAGGTTGCGGTAGTGGAAGAAGCGCTCGAGGTCCGGCATGCAGCGCGCGAGGAAGCGGCGGTCCTGGCAGATGCTGTTGCCACACATGGGCGAGCTGCCGGCGGTGACCAGCGGCGTGAGAAACTCGAGGGTGCGTTGCTCGGCCTCGGCGACGGTTACGCGGCTCGCGCGCACCCGCGTGAGGAGGCCGGAGGCGCCGTGCTGACGCTGGTTCCAGTCGTCCATGCGCGCCAGCACCTCCTCGGGCTGATGAATGGCGATCACCGGCCCGTCGGCCAGCACCGTCAGCTCCTTGTCGGTGAGCACGGTGGCGATCTCGATGATCGAGTCCGAGTCGGGCTTGAGGCCCGTCATCTCGAGATCGATCCAGATCAGGTAATCGCCGCTCGGCATGTGCGCGTCGGAGGTGTTAGCGTGTCGTTTCGGTGCACGACCAATCGAAGCCAAGTGTAGCAGACGCCTCGCAGCGGCCTGCCGCGGGCGAGACGTTCGCGGCGCGCGTGGTCGCGACCTTCGGGCGCCACATGACGGTGCGCGATGCGGCCGGCCGGCGGCTGCGCGCCCGCCCCTTCGGCCGCTCCCTCACCGTCGTCTGCGGCGATGAGGTCCGGTGCCGCCCCGATCCACTGCACGACGAGCTGCACGTCGTCGAGGTGCTGCCCCGGCGCAGCGCGCTCTACCGCGCGAATCGGCGTGGCCGCTCGGAGCCCGTGGTCGCGAACCTCACGCGGCTGCTGGTGGTGCTGGCGCCGGTGCCGGTACCCGACCTGTTCGTCGTCGACCGCTACCTCGCGGCCGCGGAGTCGGCGCACGTCGGAGCGACGCTGGTGCTGAACAAGGAGGAGCTCGGCGTCGACGACGACCTCGCCGCGGAGCTCGCCGCCTACGCGCAGGCCGGCTACGGCGCGGTACGCTGCTCGGCGCGCACCGGCAGCGGAACGGCTGCGCTGCTCGCCGCGCTGCCCGCGGGCGCCGTGGCGGCGCTGGTCGGGCAATCCGGCGTCGGCAAGTCCTCGCTCATCGTGCGTCTGCTGCCCGAGGAGCGCCTCGCGATCGGCGAGCTGGTGCGTGAGGAAGAAGGACGGCACACCACGACCGCCGCGCGGCTCTTCGACCTGCCGGAGCGGCGTGCGCTCATCGATTCGCCGGGCGTGCGCGACTTCGCTCCCGCCATCGACAGCCTCGACCCCCGCAGCCTCGGCTTCGTCGAAGTCGAGCGGCTCTCACCCGGATGCCGCTTCCTCGACTGCCGCCACATGCGCGAGCCGGGATGCGCGGTGCGCGCGGCGGCGGAAGCCGGCACGTTCCACCCGCGCCGCTACGAGAGCTACCGGCGGCTGCGCCGTCTGCACGAGGATCTGAGCGCCGCCCGGGGTCCCGAGCGCCGGCGCTGAGCGTCAGACCGACTGCCGCCCGGCCAGCGCGTGCGCCAGCGTGCCGCCGTCGACGTACTCGAGCTCGCCGCCGACCGGCACCCCGTAGGCGATACGGCTCGCACGGATACCGCGCCGCGCCGCGAGCTCGCTCAGGAAATGCGCGGTCGCCTCGCCCTCGACGGTGGAATTGGTGGCGAGGATGAGCTCGCGCACGCTGCCTTCGTCGAGGATCGCCTCGAGCTCGCGCAGCCCGAGCTGCTCGGGGCCGATGCCATCGAGCGGCGAAAGATGCCCCATCAGTACGAAGTAGCGTCCGCGGTAGCTGCCGGATGACTCGATCGCCACCACGTCCGCCGGAGACTCCACCACGCACAGCAGCGCCGTCTCGCGCTGCGAGGCCGAGCAGATCGAGCAGAGCTCGCTCTCGGTGAGCATGCGGCAGCGCCGGCAGCGCACCACCGACTCGAGCGCCGCAGCGAGTGCGTCGGCGAGCGAGCGAGCCCCCGGGCGCCCCTCCTGCAGCAGGTGGAACGCCATGCGCTGGGCGGTCTTCGGACCTACACCCGGCAGGGTACGGAGCGCCTCGATCAGCTGTGCGAGATGGGGCGAGTGCTTCAAATCTTACTTTCCATAGCCAGGCACAGCGCCGAGCGGGCGCACAGGCATGTGCGCCCCGGGCCCAATGTCCGATGCGAGCGCCATCAAAAAGGCAGTTTCATGCCCGGCGGCAGCGGCAGCCCCGCGGTGAGGTGGCTCATCTTCTCCTGCACGCGCGCCTCGACCTTGTGGACGGCGTCGTTGGCCGCGGCCGCGATCAGATCCTCGAGCATCTCGCGGTCCTCGGCCGCGACCGCCGCTTCGATCTGCACCCGCTTGACCTCGTGCCGGCCGTTCATGGTGATCTTCACCATGCCGCCGCCGGCTTCGCCGATCACCTCGAGGCTGGCGATCTCGGCCTGGGCCTTCTGCATGTTGGCCTGCATCGCCTGCACTTGCTTCATCATGTTGTTGAAATTGCCACGCATGGGAGGAAGTCCGTCAGGCGCCGCGCGCCGCTTGGGGAAAAGTGGTCATTTTACCGGCCGCACCGTGTCCGGCAGGACGGTCGCGCCGAAACGCTCGCGCAGCCCCTGCACGCCGGGATCCGCCTCGAAGGCGCGCCGCGCTGCGCTGAGCTCCTGCTGCGAGGCGCGTTGTGCCGCGAGCGCCGGGCTCTCGCCGCCGCCGGTCTGCTGGAACTCGAGCCGCACCGTCTGGCCGAAGTGGCGCGACAGCGCCTGCGCGAGCTTCTCCTCCTGGGCCGGCGTGCGCAGCTGCTGGTTGTGCGGATCGAGCGCGAGGCGCACCACGGCGCCGTTGCGCGCAATCAGCACGCAGTGGCTGGCGAGTTGCCGGGCGGCGCCCGTAAGCTCCAGGGCGTTCACGATGGCGGCCCAGGCAGCGGAGGCCGCGGCCGGCGAAGCCCCGCCCGCGGATGCGTCCGCAGAGGTGATGGTGCGCGGCGGCGTGGCGGGCGCAGCGCTCCGCGCCCCCTTGGCCGCACCGGCGTCCGTACCGGCGGGGGTGCCGGCCGGGCGAAACGCCACCATGCGCAGCAGCGTCATCTCGAAGCCGGTGCGCGGATCGGGCGCGAGCGGCAGATCGCGCTTACCGTTGATCGCCGTCTGGTAGAAGAGCTGGACATCCTCCGGGGCGAGAGCGCCCGCGAGCCGCCCGATCACCTCCGCAGCGAACAGCTCGTCGCCCTCGTAGTCGCTCACCGCCTGGCGCAGTCCGACGCGCACCAGGAGGCCCGCGAGCTCATCGAGCAGCTGCCCATAGTCGGGCGCGAACTGCTCGAGCGCCTGCGCGCCCTTCATGAGCGCCGCCGGGTCGAGCGCCGCCAGCAGGTCCGCGAGGCGCACCACGTGGTCGCGGGCCACGGTGCCGAGCATGGCACGCGCCTCGGCCTCGCCCGCCTTGCCGCCGCCGAAGGCAATCAGCTGGTCGAGGAGCGAGAGCGCATCGCGCATGCTGCCGTCGGCCGCCTGCGCCACCAGCTTCAGTCCCGCCGCGTCGTAAGCGATCGCCTCCTGGTCGAGGATGTGGCGCATGTGCGCGGCGATCTCGGCGGCGGGCAGGCGCTTCAGGTTGAACTGCAGGCAGCGCGACAGCACCGTCATCGGCAGCTTCTGCGGATCGGTGGTCGCCAGCAGGAACTTCACGTGCGGCGGCGGCTCCTCGAGAGTCTTCAGCAGCGCGTTGAAGGAGTGCGCCGACAGCATGTGCACTTCGTCGATCAGGTACACCTTGAAGCGGCCGCGCGCCGGGGTGTACTGCACGTTGTCGAGCAGCTCGCGCGTGTCGTCGACCTTGGTGCGTGAGGCGGCATCGACCTCGATCAGGTCGACGAAGCGCCCGGCATCGATCTCGCGGCAGGCAGCACAGACACCGTCCGGCTCGGCGGTGACGCCCTTCTCGCAGTTGAGGCACTTGGCGAAGATGCGCGCGATGGTGGTCTTGCCCACACCCCGGGTGCCGGTGAAGAGGAACGCGTGGTGGATGCGCCCGGTGTCGAGCGCATTGACGAGCGCGCGCCGCACGTGCTCCTGCCCGATGAGCTCGGAGAAGTTCTTCGGACGCCATTTGCGCGCGAGCGCGGTGTAGCTCATGCCATATCCCAGAGGTCAGATGGAGGCGGCCCGCACCAGCTTAGCCTCCGGCACCCGACATCGCCGCTGCCGCTGCTGCCTTCCGGCCCTGACGGGATTCACGACTGGTCGTCGCGGAGAAACCGATGCGGGCCACCATGTGGCGGAGAGGGTGGGATTCGAACCCACGAACACCGGTGAAGATGTTACTGGAATTCCAGTCCAGCGCCTTCGACCGCTCGGCCACCTCTCCGATCAATGGCTTACAGCGAACTCCCGACCCCAGATGGGCGGCGAATCATAATGCAAGAGGCGTCGACGGCGCATCCCGCGGCGCGCCCCGCATTGGGGCCGCGTTCAGGCCTGCGGGGGCTTCGCGACCTTGAAGGGCGGCGGCTCATCGAGGCAGGGCTCGTGGCCCTTGCGCGACGGCGGCGCCGGCTCATTGAGCGCCGGCAGATGCAGCGCGTTGGTGGTGTCTGGCGGATCGAGCCCGGCGGGAACCTGCAGCGACGGAATGCTGGTCGCCTGCATGTAGGGCTGCTTCTTGTGGCAGGCATAGGAGAAGTGCCGGAACGGATGGCACCCGGTCAGCATCGGTATCAGCGGCGCGAGCCACAGGAGTGGTCTCACCACTTTCATTCGTAACGTCTCATCGTCTGCTTCTCCTCAAGCGAGCACGCCCGCGGCGCGGGCGGCGGCCCGTACCGTGGCGTGATGAGCCTCGGACAGCGGCGTGAGGGGTAATCTTAACCCACTCCCGATCAGCCCCATCTGCGCCAGCACCCATTTAACAGGAATCGGGTTGGCCTCGACGAACAGATGGCGATGCAGCCCGGCGAGTGCCGCGTCGAGCTCGCTCGCCCGGGCCGCATCGCGCCCCAGGGCCGCGGCCACCATCTCCGACATCGCGCGGGGAGCAACGTTCGCCGTGACCGAGATCACCCCGCGCGCGCCCGCGGCGATCGACTCGCGGGCCGTCGCGTCATCGCCGCTCAGCACCACGAAACCGCGCGTGACGGCATCGACCAGCTGGCGCACGCGGCCGGGCTCCGGTACCGCTTCCTTGACGCCGGCGATGCGCGCGACGCGCGACAGGCGCGCCACCGTCGCCGGCTGCAGGTCGACGGCCGTACGGCTCGGAACGTTGTAGAGCAGGATCGGCTTGGCCGAGGCGGCGGCGGCCGCGGCGAAGTGCTGGTACAGGCCTTCCTGCGTCGGGCGATTGTAGGCCGGCGTGACCAGCAGGAATCCGTCGATCGGCAGATCCGAGAGCCAGCGCACGCGCTCCACGGTCGTCGAGGTGCTGCTGGTGCCGGCTCCCACGATCACCGCGAGCTTGCCGCGCACGCGCTCGCAGGCGCGCAGCGTCAGCTCGCGCAGCTCCAGTTCGCGCAGCGTCGCCGACTCGCCGCTGGTGCCGCCGACCACGACGCCGCTGGTGCCGCCCGCCAGGTGCAGATCGAGCAGCCGCATCCACGCGTCCAGGTCGACGGCGCCATCGGGCCGCATGGGAGTGACGATGGCAACCAGGCTGCCGGAGAACGACATAGGCTTTCAGCGGACTAAAGGGCAAGCCGCGGGATGTTAAGAGCGGGGCTCCCGCGGAGGCAAGCCTCGCCGCGCGCGCGTGAGCGGAATGGTCGCAACCGGCCCCTGCTCCCGGTACACTCGGGTACCGCAGGCCGGCAAAAGCACACCGCCACCGACAGATAGATGAAGCAGCACCTGGCCGTTTCGGCGATCGGCAGCGACCGAACGGGGATGGTCCACGAGCTGACCCGCGTCATCAGCGAGTCCGGCGGCAACATCAGTGAAAGTCGCATGGCGAACCTCGGCACCGAGTTCGCGATGCTGCTGCTGGTCTCGGGCAACTGGCACGCGCTCGCCAAGCTTGAAACCGAGCTCAAGCGCCTCGCCGAGACCAGCAACCTCAGCATTCATCTGCGGCGCACCGAGCCGCGCGCGGCGCGCACCGACATGCTGCCGTACTCGATCGACGTCGTGTGCCTCGATCAGACGGGCATCGTCTCGGGGCTGGCGGGGTTCTTCGCGACCCGCGGCATCGATATCGCCGAGGTCTCGACCCGCAGCTACCCGGCCGCGCACACCGGCGCGCCGATGTTCGCCGTGCAGATGATCGTCAACGTGCCGAGCCGCATCCACGTCGCGCACCTGCGCGAGGAGTTCATGGAGTTCTGTGACTCGCTCAACCTCGACGCCATTCTCGAGCCGGTCAAATCCTGAAAGAGATGTCAGCGATCAAGACGGGGAGTAAGGTGCCGGCGTTTTCCCTGCCCACGACGGGCGGCGGCACGTGGAGCCTGAAGGACGCGGCCGGCAGGAAGCTGGTGATCTATTTCTACCCGCGCGACCTGACCTCGGGATGCACGCGCGAAGCGCAGGACTTCCGCGACCTCTACGGCGCCTTCGGCAAGGCGGGGGTCGAAGTCGTGGGCGTATCGCGCGACAGCGTCGCCTCGCACGACAGGTTCGCCGCCAAAGAGACCCTGCCGTTCCCGCTGCTCGCCGACACCGACGAGCGCGTCTGCCGGATGTTCGACGTCATAAAACCGAAAAGCCTGTACGGCAGAAAGTATCTCGGGGTCGAGCGCAGCACCTTCCTGCTGGATGGCAGCGGACGGCTGCGGCAGGAGTGGCGCAAGGTAAAGGTTCCCGGTCACGCGGAGGCAGTGCTTGAAGCAGCGCGGAGTCTATGAACCCGGTCCCACGACCGCCTCCGGCGAGGCGCGCGCGGTGAAAGGCAGGCCACGCGGCGGGCGGCGGCTGTTCGTGCTCGACACGAACGTGCTGATTCACGACCCGACGGCGATCTTCCGCTTCGAAGAGCACGATGTATACCTGCCGATGGTGGTGCTCGAGGAGCTCGACGCGCACAAGAAGGGCCTGTCGGAAGCCTCGCGCAACGTGCGCCAGGTGAGCCGCTTCCTCGACGACATGATGCGTGACGTCACGCAGGAGCAGATCGGCCTCGGCCTGAAGCTCCCGAGCGGCTACTCGGGCAATCACGGCAAGCGCCCCTCCAGCGGGCGCCTGTTCTTCCAGACCCGCCAGCTGACGAGCGCGCTGCCCGAGAGCCTGCCCGGCCAGGGGGGCGACAACGCGATCCTGGCGCAGACGCTGGCGCTGCAGAACGAGCACCAGGATGCGCGGGTGATCCTGGTCTCCAAGGACATCAACCTGCGCATCAAGGCCGCGGTGCTCGGCGTGCACGCCGAGGACTACTACAGCGACAAGACGCTGGAGGATTCGGACGTCCTCTACAGCGGCATGACCGCGCTCGCCAACGATTTCTGGGAGCAGCACGGCAAGGACATGCGCTCGTGGAAGGAAGGCGACCGGACCTTCTACGAGATCACCGGGCCCGCGGTGCGCGGCTGGCACCCCAACCAGGGCGTGTTCGAGGACACGCCGGAGGGCATCGAGGGCATCGCGCGCAAGATCAGCGCCGATACCGCCACCATCGAGCTCACCCGCGACTACCGCAACGAGCGCCACAACGTCTGGGGCGTCACCGCGCGCAACCGCGAGCAGAACTTCGCGCTGAATCTCCTCATGGACCCGGAGATCGACTTCGTGACGGTGCTGGGGCCCGCCGGCACCGGCAAGACGCTGCTGGCGCTCGCCGCCGGTCTCATGCAGACGCTCGAGACCAACCGCTTCGTCGAGATCATCATGACGCGCGTCACCATCCCGCTCGGCGAAGACATCGGCTTCCTCCCGGGAACCGAGGAAGAGAAGATGGAGCCGTGGATGGGCGCCCTCATGGACAACCTCGAGGTGCTCACCGGCGCGCAGGAAGGCGGCAACTGGGGCCGCGCGGCCACCAACGACCTGCTGCGCAATCGCATCAAGATCCGCTCGCTGAATTTCATGCGCGGCCGCACCTTCCTCAACCGCTTCCTGATCCTCGATGAGGCGCAGAACCTCACGCCCAAGCAGATGAAGGCACTCATCACGCGCGCCGGTCCCGGCACCAAGCTCGCCTGTCTCGGCAACATCGCGCAGATCGACACGCCCTATCTCACCGAGATGACCTCGGGGCTGACCTATGCCGTGAACCGCTTCCGCGGCTGGGCCCATTCCGGGCACATCACGCTGGTGCGCGGGGAGCGCTCGCGTCTCGCCGATTACGCCTCGGACATCCTGTAAAGGCGCGCCCCATGGGGGGCCGGATTGGGTGTACGCTTGGCGGGGCGGCGGCGTGCCGACACCGGATGGCGGCGGTCCTTTGTAAGCGTCTGTAAGTATTCGGAAACTCGACCGCCCGAGTCGCGGTCAAATTCGCCTATATGCGTCCTTTTCTCATCATCCTGCTGAGCGGAATCCTGACCTCGGCAACCATCGCCTTCGCCGGCGAGCCGCCGCTGCCGACTAACGGCACCTTCAGCGGACCGACGACGACGGGCTCGAACCTCCCCGACCTCGGCAGTCCCGCAGAGACGTACCTGTCAAAGACCGACGAGTTCCGCCTCGGCGCCATGGTGGCCAAGGAGCTGCGCGACCAGAACCTCCTCATCGAGGACCCGGAAGTCAGCGAGTACATCAACGATATCGGCAAGCGGCTTGCGTCGCAGAGCGAGATGGGCGGTGAGTACTTCCACTACTTCGTGATCAAGGACGACACCATCAACGCCTTCGCCGTGACCGGCGGCTATGTGTTCTTCAATGCCGGCCTGGTGCTCGCCACCGAGAATGAATCGGAGCTCGCCGGCGTGATGGCGCACGAGACCGCGCACATCACTCAGCATCACATCGCGCGCATGCTCGCCGACCAGTCGCGCCAGAGCCTGACCACCGCGGCCGCGATGATCGGGGCGATCCTGCTCGGCGCGCTCGCCGGCGGTTACAACAGCGGCAACGCGATCGAGGGCGGGCTCGTCGCGGCGCAGGGCATGGCGGCGCAGCACCAGATCAACTTCACGCGCGACAACGAATGGGAAGCCGACCGCGTCGGCATCGGCTACCTCGCGGGCGCGGGCTGGGATCCCTACGGCATGGGTAACATGTTCGAGATCATGGCGCGCCGCTCGGGACTCGCACAGACCTACATCCCGGCGATGCTGATCGACCACCCGATGGATTCGGAGCGCGTCGCCGAGCAGCGCTCCCGGGCCGCGCAGTTTCCGCCGCGCACCGGCGTCGACTCCCAGAGCTATCAGCTCATCCGCGAGCGCATACGGGTGCTGACGGCGACCGGCGACACCGACACGGCGCAGCAGTACGCGGTGAAGATCGCCCACGGCGGCGACAACCTGGGCAACCAGTACGGCCGGGCGCTCGCGCTCATGAGCGGCAACAAGACCGCCGCCGAGGAGGCGGCCACGATCCTCACCAGGCTGGTGCACGAGCACGAGGGGCTCACGGTGCTGTATTCGGCCCTCGGCCAGGCTCAGGCCAGGGCCGGACACGTGAACGAGGCGCTGAGCACCTTCAAGCACGCCGTGGCGCTGTTCCCGCGCAACGTCCCGGTGACGGTGCGCTACGCCGAGACGCTGATGGCCGCGGGCCGCGCGGGCGAGGCGCACACCCTGCTGCTGGATCTCTTCAACATCGTGCCGCCCACTTCCGACCAGATCCACCTGACCGCGCTCGCGGCGAGCGCCGCCGGCGATCCGGGCGACGCCTACTACTACATGGGCGAGTATCAGCTCTCCAACGGCGACCTGCAGCTCGCGGTGCAGCAGTATCAGCTGGCGCTGGCGTCTCCCAACACCAGCAACATCCAGCGCCAGCGTTACCGCGCGCGCCTCGACGAGGTACGCGAGTTCCTCATGAGCACGCGCAAGCCCCGCCTCAGCGACAACTCGGACCAGGGACAGGGGCGCGGCGGCCGCGTCCGCTGACTCACCCTTTAGTGCAATAGAGCCCGCCGGCGCCGCTGTTAGACTGCCGGGCCATGATGCGCACATCGCTGGCGGCGCTGCTGCTGTTACTGCTCGGCGCCTGCGCCGCGCAGCCGCCGACGCGCAGCGACCCGCGCGACCCCTGGGAGCGCATGAACCGCGCGACCTACGCCTTCAACGACAAGTTCGACAAGGGCATCTTCCGCCCCGTGGCGCGCGGCTACCGCGCGGCCGTGCCGCATGTCGTGCAGACCGGCATCCGCAACGCGTTCGACAACGTCGACACCACCATCACCATGCTGAACGACCTGCTGCAGGGGCAGTTCACGGGCTTCATACATGACACCAGCCGGCTGCTCGTCAACACCGTGATCGGGATCGGCGGGCTGCTCGATCCGGCCACCGCCATGGGCCTGGAGAAGAGCGACCGGGACTTCGGGCAGACCCTCGGCAGGTGGGGCGTGCATGCCGGACCCTACCTGGTGCTGCCGTTCCTCGGGCCGAGCGACGTGCGCGACACGATCGGCAAGGTCGGCGATACCTACGGCACGCCGCGCACCTACATCCGCAACACCTACTGGAATTACGGCAGCTGGGCGCTCGAGAAGATCGATTGGCGCTCGCGGCTGCTCGACTCCGACCATTTGCTCGACAGTGCCTACGATCCCTACGCCTTCCTGCGCAACGCCTACCTGCAGAACCGCGCCTTCAAGGTGCGCGGCGGCAACTCGCAGAGCGAGGAGGACGAGGAGCAGAAGATGCTCGAGGAGTCGGGCATCGAGCCGACGCCGCAGCCGCAGCCGCGGCCGCCAGCGGAACCGCCGCCGCCCCCGCCCAGGTGAGCCCGGGGCCCGCTACGCCCCGCGCTCGAGCAGCTCGTTCACCTCGCTGATCCGGGCGAGCGCGGCGAGCCCCGGCGGCAGGTGCGCGTAGCGCAGCGAGCGTTGCTGCGCCCGCGCGGCGGACAGCCAGTCGAGCAGCACCGCGAGTCCCGCGCTGTCGGAGGCGGTGACGCCCTGACAGTCGATCACCAGCCCGCCGTCGGCCGCGGCCTCGATCGCATCGAGCCCGAGCTCGCGCGCCGTGCGCGCGCTGGCGAAGGTCAACGGGCCCTCGGCGAACAGCCGCCCGTCGGAGGCGACGAGGTTGAAGGGGCTCGAGGTCAGGTCGAATGTCGGCGCCGCAGGGCGAGTCATCGGTGTCAGCCCCTGGTCTGCGCAGCGATCTGGCCCGGCTTCTCGCCCGATTCGAGGCGCCTGATGACCGTCTCGAGGCCCTGGCTCTCGATCTGCTCGCCGAAGTCCTCGCGATAGCTCTTGACGTAGCTGATGCCGTCGATCACCACGTCCCACGCCTTCCAGCCCTGCGGGGTCATGCGCAGCGAATAGTTGACGGACACGGTATCGCCGTTGCGACGGCGCACCTCGGTGCGCACCGTCGCCGTATTGGCGCCCGGCTCGAGGCGGCTCGGGTAGATCTTCAGCCGGTCGGAGGTGAACTCGACCAGTGAGTCGCCGTAGTTGACGAGCAGCGAATGGTAGAAGGCGTCGATGAAGCGCTGCCGCTGCTCGGGAGTCGCCGTGCGCCAGAACTGGCCGAGCACCACGCGCGCCGAGGTCTCGGTGTCGAAGTGCGGCATGAGCCATTTGTCGACCAGCGCTGCTACCTTGGCCGGGTCGTGGCGGTACTCGTCGCGGTGCTTGTCGAGCTCATCCAGCATCCCCTGCGCGGTCTCCCTCACCATCGCCGCCGGATCGGCGGCACTGGCAGGCGCACCAGCGCCGGCGGCCGGCGGGCCCTGCGCCGCGGCGAGCGCCGCCGCGCCGAGAAAAACTGCAGTCGACAGCATGCCCGCTGATCTCATTTCTTCGGCTCCTTATCCGTCCCCTGGTTGTCGCTCTCGCCGCTGCCCTTGCTCGCAAAGCTCGCGAAGAACTTGTTGACGAGAGTCTCGAGCACGATCGCCGACTGGGTCTGATCGATGCGGCTGCCGTTCTTGAGATAGGTGTCCAGTCCGCCGGGGCTGATGCCGACATACTTGCCGCCGAGCAGGCCCTCGGTCTGGATGCTGGCGAAGCTGTCCTCCGGAATCTCGTTGTACTGCGGATCGATGCGCATGTCGACCACCGCCTTGTAGACCCTGGAGTCGAAGCGGATCGAGGCCACCTCGCCGACGCGCACGCCCGACATGGTGACGGGTGATCCGACTTTCAGGTCGCCGACGTTGTCGAATTCCGCGGTCACGTGATAGCCCGCCTTCTGGCCTGCGAACTTGACGCCGCTGGCCGGCAGCTGCGTGGTGAGAAAGAGCAGCGCCGCAAATCCCAACAGCACGAACAAACCGGTGCCGATCTCAAGGGTTCGATTGCTTTGCATGGCGGGTAGTTCCTCTCAAAGAAAGGCGGCCGTGAGCACATAGTCGAGCAGCAGCGTCATGACGGACGATGCCACCACGGTGCGCGTGGTCGCGAGTCCCACGCCCTCGGCGGTGGGCTCGGCGTGATAACCCTCGTGCACCGCAATCAGGCTGCAGGCGAGGCCGAAGACGATGCTCTTCACCAGGCCTTCGTTGACGTCGTGCAGGTCGACTGCGCCCTGGGTCTGCGACCAGAAGACGCCGCGGTCGACCCCCATCATCTGTACGCCGACGAGCTGCGCGCCGTAGAGCCCGATCACGCTGAAAATCGCGGTCAACAGCGGCATCGCGATCACGCCGCCCAGGAAGCGCGGCGCCGCCACGTAGCGCAGCGGGTCGACCGCCATGATCTCCATCGCCGTCAGCTGATCGGTGGCGCGCATCAGGCCGATCTCGGAGGTGAGCGCGGTGCCGGCGCGGCCGGCGAACAGCAGCGCCGTGATCACCGGCCCGAGCTCGCGCAGCAGGCCGAGCGCCGCGGCGATCCCGAGCGCCTCCTCGGAGCCGAAGCGCCGCAGCAGGTCGTAGCCCTGAAGCCCCAGCACCATCCCGACGAACAGCCCCGACAGCATGATGATGATGAGCGAGCGGGCGCCGGCATTGTAGATCTGCATGACCAGCAGGCGCGGCCGCCCGAGCGCGGGCACGCACTGGATGAGCAGCTGCACCAGGAAGATGGCCACCGAGCCGAGGCGGCGCAGGCCGCCGAGGAGGTAAGTGCCCGGGCGCCGTGGGCTCATCGCTCGTCCGCCTCGAGGAGCTGCGTCGCGTAGTCGGGGGCCGGGTAGTGAAACGGCACCGGGCCCTCGGCGCTGCCGGTCATGAACTGGCGCACCGCCGCCGAGTCGCTCGAGCGCAGCTGCGCCGGCGTGCCGGCGGCCGCGACCTTGCCCTCGGAGATCAGGTAGCTGTCGTCGGCGATAGTGGCGAGCTCCTGCACGTCGTGCGAGACCACGACGCTCGTGATCCCGAGCGCCTGGTTGGTGTGCTTGATGAGCCGCAGGATGAAGCCGAGCGAGATCGGGTCCAGTCCCACGAACGGCTCATCGTAGAGGAGGATCTCGGGGTCCATGACGATCGCACGCGCGAGCGCCACGCGCCGCGCCATGCCTCCCGAGAGCTCGCCCGGCATGAGCGCCGCCGCGCCGCGCAGGCCGACGGCCTGGAGCTTGGTGAGGACCAGCAGCCGCACCAGCGGCTCGGGGAGATCGCTGTGCTCGCGCACCGGGAAGGCAACGTTCTCGAAGACGTCCATGTCGGTGAGCAGCGCCCCGTTCTGGAACAGCATCCCCATACGGCGCCGCAGCGCGTAGACCTGGTTGCGGCCGAGGGCCGAGAGATCCTGGCCGAAGACGGTGATCTGCCCACGCGCGGGCGCGACCTGCCGCGTGATGAGCCGCAGCAGCGTCGTCTTGCCGGTCCCGCTCGGGCCCATGATCGCGGTGATGCGCCCGCGGCGCACCTCGAGATCGAGCCCGGCGAAAATCGGCCGGCCGCCCGCGGCGTAGTGCACGTCGCGCACGACGACCACCACGTCGCCGGGGGGCGCGGTCGACGTGGCGGGCGCGGATGCGGTGCTGCTCACCTGATCACGCGAGCGCAGTGCCGCCTGAAGCCCTCAGGCGGCCTTGCTCTCCATCTCCGGAGCGTAGCGGCCGGTGGTGGCCGCCCCGTTGAGCAATGCGCGGCGCGCAAATTCCTTCTGGCCGGCGGCGAAGGTGGCTGCCGCCCCGCCCCAGGCCTTGAGCGCGGTGTCCTGCAGCGCCCGCCCG
Source organism: Steroidobacteraceae bacterium (assembly GCA_035518275.1). Classification (GTDB taxonomy): domain Bacteria; phylum Pseudomonadota; class Gammaproteobacteria; order Steroidobacterales; family Steroidobacteraceae; genus 13-2-20CM-66-19. The sequence continues at coordinate 2,490 of DATIXU010000145.1, read as the reverse complement.
TAGCTGAAGGTAAGCGCCCAGGGCAGCGGGCCCAAGCGGTTCATCAGCGACAGGTGCAGCGTCGCCTCGGTCGGCGACTGGCCGCCGGAGAGAAAGGCGATGCCGGGGACCGCCGGCGGCACGTGGCGCTTCAGCACCCGCACCGTCGCCTCGGCGACCTTCTCCGGCAACGCCCGGTCGCTCGCCTTCTTACCCGAGATCACCATGTTGGGCTTGAGCACCATGCCCTCCAGCGCGATCCGATGAGCGAACAGCTGGTCGAACACTGTCGCCAGCACTTCCTCGGTCACTTCCGAGCAGCGCTCGAGCGAGTGGCCGCCGTCCATGAGCACTTCCGGCTCGACGATCGGCACGATGTCGTTTTCCTGGCAGAGCGCTGCGTAGCGGGCCAGCGCATGCGCGTTGGCCTGGATGGCGAACGCGGTGGGAATGCCGGCGGCGATGTCGATCACCGCGCGCCATTTGGCGAAGCGTGCCCCGAGGCCGCGGTACTCGATCAGCCGCTCGCGCAGGCCGTCGAGCCCCTCGGTGATGGTCTCGCCGGGGAAGCCGGCCAGCGGCTTCGCGCCGAGATCGACCTTGATGCCGGGGATCATCCCCTGCTTGGCGAGATACTGCGGAAACGGCGCACCGTCCCTGGTCTTCTGGCGGATGGTCTCGTCGTAGAGAATCACGCCGCTCACCGCCTCGGCGGCGCCGGGGGCGGTGAACAGCATCTCCCGGTAGGTGCGGCGATGCTCCTCGGTCGACTCCAGCTTGATGGCGTCGAAGCGCTTCTTGATGGTGCCGCTGCTCTCGTCGGCGGCCAGGATGCCCTTGCCCTTGGCGACCATCGCGTTGGCGACGCGATTGAGCTCATTGAGATTCATCGTCCACTCCTTAAGGCGATCGACGTGCGCCCTTCTTGAAGATAGTCGGGGCGCCCCCCGTGACCGCAACCCTTTGAAAATCGGATGCCCAAGGATAGCAAAAACCCGCGGCTCCCTTGGTTCCAGGAACCAATTAGTACTAAAATAGTCCTACTTCTGGAGGGTGCCTCATGCTCCGTATCAGCCGGCTCACCGACTACGCCACCGTGCTGCTCGCTACGCTCGCGGGCGAGCCCGCACGGGTGCAGACCGCGACGGCGCTCGCGGAACAGACGCATATCGCCGCCCCCACGGTGAGCAAGCTCCTGAAGCAGCTGCAGCGCGCCGGGCTCGTGACCTCGACCCGGGGGTTGCATGGCGGCTATCAGCTCTCCCGCCCGCCGACGCAGATCAGCGCCGCGGCGATCCTCGATGCGCTCGAGGGACCGATGGCCCTCACCGACTGCGCCGCCGGGCACGGTAACTGCGAGATCGAGGAGAGCTGCCGCGTGAGCCGCGTCTGGCAGCGTCTCAATCTCGCCATGCGCCGCGCGCTCTACGACGTGAGCCTGGCCCAGCTCGCCGGGCTCGACGCCGCGCCCGCTCGCCTGCCCGGACTCGAGCGCGAGATGAAGGCGGCCGCCGGTCGCACGCAGGTCCGCTCATGAGCGAGACCGCCAAGGAGCTCGAGAGCCTGATCGGCCGTGGCTACAGCCACGGCTTCGTCACCGAGATCGACTCGGACACCGTCGCGCCGGGGCTCGATGAGGACGTGGTGCGCCTCATCTCGCGCAAGAAGAGCGAGCCCGCCTTCCTCACCGAGTGGCGGCTCAAGGCGCTGCGCCACTGGCTCACCATGAAGGAGCCGCACTGGGCGCACGTGCGCTTCGCCCCCATCGACTACCAGACGATCTCCTATTACTCGGCGCCCAGGTCGAAGAAGGACGGGCCGAAGAGCCTCGCCGAGGTGGATCCGAAGCTGCTCGAGACCTACGAGAAGCTCGGCGTGCCGCTGCATGAGCGCGCGCGCCTCGCCGGCGTCGCGGTCGATGCGGTGTTCGACTCGGTCTCGGTCGCCACCACCTTCAAGGAGCGCCTCGCCGCGGCCGGAGTGGTGTTCCTGCCCTTCTCCGAGGCGGTCCGTCAGCATCCGGGGCTCATCGAGCAGTACCTGGGGAGCGTCGTCCCCTACACCGACAATTTCTTCGCGACGCTCAACTCCGCGGTGTTCTCCGACGGCTCGTTCGTCTACGTGCCCAAGGGCGTGCGCTGCCCGATGGAGCTGTCGACGTACTTCCGCATCAATGCGCTGAACACCGGCCAGTTCGAGCGCACGCTCATCATCGCCGATGTTGGAAGTTATGTGTCATATCTTGAAGGGTGCAGTGCACCGATGCGCGACGAGAACCAGCTGCACGCCGCGGTGGTCGAGCTCATCGCGCTCGATGAGGCCAACATCAAGTACTCCACCGTGCAGAACTGGTACCCGGGAGACGCGCAGGGGCGCGGCGGCATCTACAACTTCGTCACCAAGCGCGGCGAGTGCCGCGGGCGCAACGCGCACATTTCCTGGACCCAGGTCGAGACGGGCTCGGCCATCACCTGGAAATATCCGAGCTGCGTGCTGCGCGGCGACGGCTCG
>DATIXU010000144.1:0-142509 GCA_035518275.1 Steroidobacteraceae bacterium | reverse complement strand
GCGCGACCCCATTGATCGGGAGATGGTGCGCTCGATCAACGAGATCGGGCACCTCACCGGCAAGCAGACGATCGCGGAGTTTGCCGAGAACGCCGAGATCATCCAGATGCTCACCAGTCTCGGTGTGGACTACGCGCAGGGCTACGGCGTCGCCCAGCCGCAGCGCGTCCTGAAATCCGCCGTCGCCTGAGCCGGAGCGAGCCCCTGCCGAAACGAGGGCTGCGGGGCCCGTGGGTTCGTCGGGGGTTTGCGGGGCTTGCGGGGCTCGCGGTGCTCGCGGTGCTTGCGTAGTAGTCCCCGAATTGGCGCTTGGGTTCGAATGTTAGAAAGTCATATAAGCATGGCCAGTAGAGGCCCGATTCAGGGGCTCAACGGGGCAAGTTAGACGGTTTTCTAACATTCCCGGCTGCCGCGCATTTTGGGACGCTGCATCGGGCCTCCCGGCAACCTGCCTCGCCGTTCACTTCGCCGCTGGCGCGGCGCCGCCTGCCGCCGCCTGCGGTTCTGCTAGGGGGCAGGCTTGTAGATCAGTCCAATCGCGGTGAGCCGCATGCCGATGTTCAGGTTGGTGCAGTTGTGCAGGACGAACGCGCCAATTACGAACAGCCCGATCAGTGAGCGGCAAGTCCAATGCGTACGTAGTTCACGTGAGTGCCCTCCCTCTGGGCCTTCGAAGATGAGCTCAGCGCCCGCTCACTTCGCGGCGGGTGCGTCGCTAGCGGCGCGCGGGGCAATCCTTCTTCGATACCTCGATCGCGTGCAGCAGCCGGCCGGTGTCGTCGGCATAGCGCCAGCGCGCGCGGCCGCCCATGTCGGCGACCATAGTCAGGTCGGTACAGAACTGCTGCACCAGATCGGCGCGGGCGCTGTGATCGAGTCGCTCGGCGAAAACTGCGGGGTCAGCGTCGGACGTCCCGAGTACCGTGTAGTCGAACTCCAGCACCAGGCCCGGTGCCACGTACACACGGTCGAGCCGCACGGTGTCATCGAGCATCGTCGGTTTGCCGGGACTCGCCGACGACGCAAGGAGCTGCAGTTTGTCCTCTGGAGTCAGGTTGCCGAAGTAGATGCTGACGCCAATACCCGCAGCCAGGAGCACGAGGTAGAGCCCCGCGGTGAGGGATGTGCGCCAGACCCCGTCGTGTACCCGCACGACTCGCGACTCCTGCCACCGGTCCCATGAGGTGAGCTCTCCGGAGTTGACGCGACGGTATTGGCGGGAGAGCGTAAACAAGGCGACCAGCCCTACACCGAGAGCCAGGCCGTTGACGTACACACCGGCGTTTCTCTTGAGGTAACGCCACCGCGCCAGCCTGCCACCAGCGGCGTCCCGTACCGCCAGCCCGGCGAGCCACTTGCCCGGCGTATTGCCGAACAGCGCATAGGTAAGCGCGTCAGCCGCCATCGCGAACGGGAGCACGATGATCCCCAGGATCTGGTCGCTCGCGCGTTCGCCGAGATCTGCCCCGATGTCGGTCAGCTGTGGTACCAGTGCTCCGCCCACCAGGGCGAGGAGCAGAGCCCAGAGAGTCACATCGAGCGAGCGCGCCCAGTACCGTGGCCAGGGACGCGCCAGCTCTACAGTCGTCTCGGTGCCCGCGGCCGCCACGGTGAGACGTCAATGCGCCGCCGGCGCGAAGAAGTAATAATCGGCCGTATACGGAATCCAGGTCTCGGCGTCAGGTTTCGACGGGTCGCACTTGCCGGCGGGCGCCTGCCCGCCCCTGGTGTGGATGCGCTGAATGCTGGTGATGCGCTCAAACCTTCCCTTGCCGTCATGGCTCACGGCGGTGAGGAGCAGCCAGGGAACGGCGCCCGCATCCGGCGCGGGCGCCTTGGCCACCAACTTGCCGGTCACCGAGCTCCCGTCGATGTGCTTCCACGAGGGTCCCGCGGCGTGATGTCCGATGAGCGCGCCCTTCATATCGCGCAGCTGCGCCTCGGGCGCCTTGAGCGTCCATTGCGGCTTGCCGTCCTCTCCCTTGCCGCAGGTGTAGATCTGCGAGCCGGCGGCGTGCGCCACGAACACCACCTGCTCGCCGGCGGGGGCCTTGATGGCGTCGGGCACCTCGGGACGCGGCGTGTTCTGGGCGTGCGCGGCGCTGGCGGCGAGCATCAGGGCGGTTGAGAGGGCGATTCGCGTCAGGCTGTTCATCGTGGAATCATACCGCGGCCGTGACACCCCGACTCGGACCCCTTGAGACCCGCCTGCTCGAGCTGCTGTGGACGCGCTCGGGCCCGGCCACCGTGCGCGAGCTGCAGCGCGCCTGCCCGAGGCTCGCCTACACCACGGTCATGACCACCCTGGATCGGCTGTACCGTAAGCGGCTGCTCCTGCGACACCGGGACGGCCGGGCCTTCACCTACGAGCCGCGCTGCTCACGCGATGAGCTGCTCTCGGAGCTGGTCTCGGGACACGTGGCCGACCTGCTCGGGGGTTCCGGGCGCTCCAGCATCGTTCTCTCGACGCTCGTGCGCGCCGTGCGCGACAGCGATGCCGCACTCCTCGATCAGCTCGATGCGCTGGTGCAGGCCGAGCGCCGCAGGCGCAGGAGTGAGCCGAAATGAGCCCCGCGCTGCTCCTCGGCTTGGTGCTATTGGCGACGTTCGGGCTCGTCGGCCTGATGCTCTCCGGGCTCCTTGCGCTCGCGTGGAGTGCGGGTCTCGAGCGCCTGAGTGCGACGTCGGTCGACCTGCTCGGTTTGCGCCTGCTGCCTTCCGCGGGGGCGCTGCTGATTGCGCTCACCGTCGTGCTGCCCGCGTTCCTCAGCTTCGAGCCTCATCGTGAGCACGAGGCTGCGGGCCCCTTGGTCATCGTGCTGGCGGCGCTCGCCGCCGCGGGCCTCGCCGGCGGGATCTGGCGCGGATGGCGGGCGTGCCGTGCGGCGCGCGCGCTGCTCGACTGCTGCCGGCCCGGCGCAGACCGCGTCGGACATGACATGGTGCACGTCGTGGAAGTGGCGCAGCCACTCGTGGCGGTGATCGGTGCGTGGCGGCCACGGATCGTGACGACCGAGTCGGTGAGGGCCGCCTGCAACGCCGAGGAATTTCGGGCGGTGCTGGCGCATGAGGCGGCGCATCTCGCCGCGCGCGACAACCTGAAGCTCCTGATGCTCCTTGCCGCCCCGGATGCGCTCGCCCTGACTCGGGTCGGGACCCTGCTGACGGACCGCTGGCGGGCCGCCGCGGAATGCGAGGCGGATCAGCGGGCGACTGCCGGCGACTCCGAGCGGCGCTTGGCGCTCGCGTCCGCTCTCATCAAGGTCGCGCGCTTACTGGAGAGGCGCGGCGCGCCGCATCCGGCGCTCGGCATGCCGGTCGCGGCTGACGATGTCCCGGGACGCGTTCAGGCACTGCTCGCGCCGCCCGCGCCCCACGCGCGCGGCCGGATCCTGGCCGCGCTTGCGACCGGTGCGCTGCTGCTGCCGCTCCTGGCCCTGCCAGGCTACGCGCTGCTGCACGAGCTCATCGAGCAGCTGATCGCGTTCGGGCGCTAAGACTTCCGGTAGGTCAGTCGCAGCCACAGCATGCGTGCGTTCAGCAGATAGAAAGACTCGCTGCCGAACTCGCTGGCGCTGACCGGCGGCCGCTGGTTGGTCAGGTTGGTCTCCTCGAGGGCGACCTCGCAGCGATCGAAGCGATAGCCGAGAGTCGCATCGAGGCGCGTGTAGCCGCCGACCGGCGCGATGTTCTCCTCGTCGAGATAGCGACGCCCCACGTAGGTCGCGACCAGCGTCCCGTTGAGGCCCTGTGGGGGCTGATAGAGGATCCCGGCCGCGGCCAGCTGCCGCGGCGAGAGCGGCAGCTGATTGCCCGCCACCTCGACGTAATTGCCGGAGTCGATGTCGAAGAACTGGTACTCGGTGAAGCGCGCGTCGTGATAGGCGTAGTTGACGGCGACCGCCAGGTCCTTCGCGAGGGCATAGTGGGACTCGAGCTCCACGCCCTGAAGCCGCTCGCCGGCGGCGTTGGTGAGGAAGCCCGACTCGGTCGCCACTACGAGGTTGCTGAAGTCGAGGCGGAAGGCTTCTGCCTGCCAGCTCATCCGGCCATCGGCTGCGACACCCTTCAAGCCCGCCTCGTAGCTTCGGGCGGTCTCGGGAAGCAGCACGGCCGGCTGGTAGTCGGGGCCGAAATCCAGCGCCGACGGCTTGAAGGCGTTGCGGAAGTCCGCGTACGCGACCAGCTCGTCCTTGCCTTCGCTCCAGGCACGGTAGCTGGCGCCGGCGGTCTCGGTGGGCCGGGTGACGTTGCGGCTCTCGCTGTCGGCGGCGTATTGCTCGGTCGGAGTGAACGGCGGCAGGGTGAGATCGCTCGAGAGCTTGCGCTCGTCGGTCTCATTGAGCCGCAGTCCCACGAGCAGGTCCCAGCGCGCATCGGGCTTCCAGTCGAGCTGCGCGTACTGCCCGGCGAACAGCCGCTTGTCGGCGACGAATCCCACCTCGTTCACCGGCAGCTGCGTGGTCGGTGGTGGCACGACCGATCCATCGAGCGGCACGTTGTAAGCGCTGTTGCCGTTCAGCGTGACCTGCCGCCCGTAGCCGTAGAGCAGGTCCGCGCCCACGAGCAGCGAGAAGTGCCCGAGCTCGCGCGCGAGGTGTGTGTCGAAGTAGTCGTCGAGGATCGTGCGATTCTGGTTCTGGGTATCGGCGTCGCCGCTCAGATCCGGATGCAGGAAGGCGCGTACATCATCGACGTGAGAGCGGGAGAAGGAAGCCAGAGTCTCCCAGCTGCCCCAGGGCGTCGGCCGCGTGTAGGCGATGGCGAGCTGGTACTTGTCCTCATCGAGCGCGGCGTCCGAGGGGTTGAAGTTGGCGTTGATCGGGGTGAGCGTCGTGAGCGCTGTGCCCTGGCGGATCACCGGGCTCGGCGGCACGTCGCGCACGATGCTCAAATTTCCATCGACGCGCAGCTCGCCGGTGCCGAGGTCGAGCGCCCCGCGATACAGCAGCCGCCCGTCGGACACCTTCTCGCGCCCATCGGCAAATCCCAGGCTCTCGCCATCCGCCGCGAAGGACTGCTGGTAGTCGCCGACCTGTGGCAGTGCGAAGGCGGCCGCGCCGCGCGCCGAGCCGTAGCTGCCAAGCGCCACCGAAGCCTCGTCGGAAGCCTCACCCGCCGGGTAGTGCAGCACCTGCACGACACCGACGAAGGAGGTCGCCCCATACATGACCGGTGCGGCGCCCTTCAGCACCTCGATCCGCTCGACGTCGTTGAGGTTAAGCGTGGTGATCGCGGGGTTGAAGGCGCCTCCCCACGGCACCTGGTCCATGACGAGGAGAAAGGCATCGAACTCGTGTAGGCCCCAGAAGGAGGGCACCGAACTCGAAGGACCCGCATCGCCTCCGGCCGGCGCCTCGACGCCGGACACGAGACTCAGGGCCGAAGCCATGTCCCAGGAATCGCGCGCCCGGAGCTCGCTCCCCGAGACCGTGGAGACGGACGCCGGTATCTGATCCACCGGCTCGGGAATCCGCGTCGCCGTGATCGTGATTTCGCTCAACGACGAGGTATTGGGCGTCGCAGCCGTCTCGAGGGCCTGCGCAACCTGCACCCCGGCCAGCGCCAGAGCCAACGTCAGAGCCGAACACTCGCGCGCCACGTTTCCTCCGCACCTCAGAAATACCGCGGCCAAGGCGGCGACGACGGTTTACACGCCGCCGCCAACTACTACCAGCGATAGGACAGGGAGCGCGGCCCGCGCTCAGGATCTCGCAGCGCTGAACTCGAGCCGCAGCGACAGATCCACGGCGCGCACGTGCTTGGTGAGCGAGCCGATCGAGATGTAATCGACACCGGTCTCGGCGACCGTGCGCACCGACTCGAGCGAGACGCTCCCCGAGGCCTCGAGCTTCACGGGCCGGCCGCGCGCGTGATTGAGCGCCACTGCGGCCTTGAGGTCCGCGTGGTTGAACTCATCGAGCATCACGATGTCGGGCGCTGCGCTGAGGGCCTGTTCGAGCTCGGCGAGCGATTCGACCTCGACCTCGACCGTCATGCCGGGCGCATGGCTGCGCGCGGCGCGGATCGCGCCGGCGAGCGAGCCCGCGGCGGCGATGTGATTCTCCTTGATGAGGACGCGGTCGTAGAGGCCCAGGCGGTGGTTGTGGCCGCCGCCGCACAGCACGGCGTACTTCTGCGCGCTGCGCAGTCCCGGGATGGTCTTGCGCGTGTCGAGGATGGTGCAGCCGGTGCCGCTGACGGCATCGACGAAGCGCCGCGTCACGGTCGCGGTCGCCGACAGCAGCTGCAGGAAGTTGAGCGCGGTGCGCTCGCCGGTCAGCACCGGACGGGCGCTGCCGGCGATGTCGAACACCACCTGATTGGCGGCGATCGGCTCACCGTCGTTGGCGTGCCAGACGAGCTGCACCTGCGGGTCGAGATGGCGGAAGGTCGCATCGACCCACGGCCGGCCGGCGAGCACGGCGTTCTCGCGCGTCACCACGCTGCCCCGTACCCGCTGCGCCGCGGGCACGAGTGCCGCCGTCACGTCGCCGCTGCCGATGTCCTCGCGCAGCGCCGCTTCGACCTGGCTCGCGAGATCGCGCGGGGGCTCGCGCATCACCGCCTAGCGGATGAAGGGCAGGCCGTGACCCGCTCCGGCCATGCACATGAGCATCGGGATCGACAGCACGAAGTTGATGCGCGAGGCCATGCCGGCCGTCTTGCGCGCCCTGGCCTTCTCCTCGTCGGTCGCCGGCACGATGCCGAGGATCTTCTTCTGGTTCGGCCAGATCAGCACCCAGACGTTGAACAGCATGATGGTGCCGAGCCAGGCGCCGGTGCCGATGGTGAGGAAATAATGCGACGGGTCGTCGATGCCTGCGCCGAGCGTAAAGGCACCGACGAACTTGCCGGCGCGGCCGAGCAGCCACGCGCCTCCGAGCCAGGTCGCGAGCGCGCTCCAGCGGAACCAGAAGAGCGCCCGCGGCGCCACGTACTTGGTGATGCCGGCCCCGCCCGGGCCGCCCTTGTCGGCGGCCGCATCGGCCAGCGCCGGCGTCTGCGCGACGTTGAAGTAGTAGAGCAGGCCGATCCAGAACACGCCGGCGACGATGTGGAACCAGCGCGCGAGGCCCAGCTCGTTGAAATTGAAGCCGCCGATGAGCAGCGTGAGCACCACGGCGATCACGATGCCGAGGATCAGGGACTGCCGATGGTTGTTCAGGGGGTTCATGCTTCGGTCTCCAAGTTATTGTTTCGGTTGACCTGGGCCAAATCGAGCGGTTTGAAGAATAGGCGAGGCACCCCCATAATTCAACGCATGCTCACGCCCGCGGCGCCGGCCGCGCGACCGCCTTCACCGTGCATCAATGTCTGCTCCCTGGACGATCAGGGATACTGCATCGGATGCCTGCGAACGGGGGCGGAGATCGGACGCTGGCTCGCGATGAGCGCGGCGGAGCAGTGGCGGCTGATCGCGGAGCTCGAGGAGCGCCGCAGACTTAAGAGGTAGCGACGATGGATGTGGTCGAGAGGATCAAAGCGGAGCTCAGCTCCGGCCCGGTGGTGCTGTTCATGAAAGGCACGCCTGACTTCCCCCAATGCGGATTTTCCGCGCAGACGGTCGCGGCGCTGCGCGCCGTGGGCGCCAACTTCCGTCACGTGAACATCTTCGAGGAGCCGGAGATACGCGAGGCGCTCAAGCGCTACTCCAACTGGCCGACCTACCCGCAGCTGTACGTGAAGGGCGAGCTGATCGGCGGCTGCGACATCGCGCTCGAGATGCTGCGCAGCGGGGAGCTGAAGAAGCTCATGACCGAGGCTGGGGCGGCGTAGTAATCGGCGCCGCGAGCGGCGCGTCCTCACCCGCCGCATCATCGGCCGGCGCATTGAGCCAGCCGAGCGCCGCGGCGCGCGCGCGCGCGCTCTCGAAGCTCGCGCGCAGGCGGTTGCAGACCAGGCAGAAGATATCCGCGCAGCGCTCGGCGTCGTAGCGCGCGTTGTGCGCGCTGCCCGCATCCCATTCGAGTCCCGCGACCGCGAGCGCCTTGGCGAGCACCGTCTGCCCGAGCGCCGCTCCCGCGAGCGTCGCCGTGTCGAAGCACGAAAAAGGATGAAAGGGGTTGCGCTTCACGTCGGCGCGGGCCACCGCCGCGTTGAGGAAGGCGAGGTCGAAGGCGGCGTTGTGCCCAACCAGGATCGCGCGGCGGCAGCCGCCGGCGCGAATCGCGTGGCGCACCTCGCGGAAGATCCGCTGCAGCGCGTCGCGCTCGGGGATCGCGGGGCGCAGCGGGTGATGCGGATCGATGCCCGTCACCGACAGCGACGTCGGGTCGAGGCGCGCACCCTCGAAGGGCTGTACGTGATAGTGGTGCGTCGCGCCGCGCCGCAGGGCGCCATCGGCGTCGATGTCGATGAGCACCGCGGCGATCTCGAGCAGCGCATCGGTCGCGGCATGAAATCCGCCGCTCTCCACGTCGATCACGACCGGCAGGTAGCCGCGAAAGCGGCCCGCCATGAGAGCGGCGGTCGCCGGCGGCCCGCCCGGTGCGCTGGCTCCGGCCTCGCTCATGGCGCGGGCCGCACGGCCGCGGGACTCAGGCGCCAGGCGATACCCTCGCCGGCGCGCAGCGGCACCAGCTCATCGGCGCCGAACGGATAGTGGTCCGGCACCTCCCAGGGCTCGCGCACGAGAGTGATGGTCCCGGCGTTGCGCGGCAGGCGGTAGAAGTCGGCGCCGTGCCGGGCGGCAAATCCCTCGAGCTTCTCGAGCGCGCCGGCGGCTTCGAAGGCCTCGGCATAGAGCTCGATGCCGGCGTGGGCGGAGAAGATTCCGGCGCAGCCGCAGACCGCCTCCTTGGCGCGGCGCCCGTGCGGCGCGCTGTCGGTGCCGAGGAAGAAGCGCTCGCTGCCGCTCGTGACCGCCTGCAGCAGCGCCGCGCGCTCGGCCTCTGCCTTCAGCACCGGCGCGCAGTAGTGGTGCGGGCGGATCCCGCCGGCGAACAGCGCGTTGCGATTCATCAGCAGGTGCTGCGGTGTCACGGTCGCCGCGACGCCCGCGCGCGCGGCCCGCACGAACTCCACTGCCGCGCGGGTCGTGATGTGCTCGAACACCACGCGCAGCCCAGGCAACCGCTCGATGAGAGGGGCGAGCGTGCGCTCGATGAAGCGCGCCTCGCGGTCGAAGATGTCGACTGCGGGGTCGGTGACCTCGCCGTGCACCTGCAGCACGACGTCGAGCTCGGCCATGCGCTCGAGCACTGCCGCGATGCGCTGCACGTCGGTCACGCCGCTCTCGGAATGGGTGGTGGCGCCGGCCGGATAGAGCTTGAAGCCGAAGATAAAGCCGCTCGACCGCGCCCGCTCGACCTCGGCGGCCGGCGTGTCGTCGGTGAGATAGAGCGTCATCAGGGGCTCGAAGGCGGCGCCCGGCGGCAGGGCGGCGAGGATGCGCCGCCGGTAATCGAGCGCCTGCGCGGTGGTGGTGACCGCGGGCTTGAGGTTCGGCATGACGATGGCGCGCGCAAAGCGCGCGGCGGTGAACGGCAGCACCGCGGCGAGCGCGGCGCCGTCGCGCAGGTGCAGGTGCCAGTCGTCGGGCCGGCGGAGGGTGAGCGTCGTCACGCGGGCCGCTCCAGCGCCGCGAGCACGTGCTGTCCGAGGATCAGCTCGAGCGCGAAGCGCACGCCGAAGCCGGTGACGTCGGTGGCGACGTGCGCGAGGCCGCCGCTGCGCGTCGCGGAGGACAGATCGACGTGCACCCAGGCGCTGTCGGGCGGCACGAAGCGCGACAGGAAGCGCGTCGCCAGGATGTGATCGCCCTTGCCGTCGAGGGCGCACTGCTGGATGTCGGCCACCTTGCTGTCGAGATCGCTGTCGTAGTCGGGCTCGTTGGGGAAGTTCCAGACGCGCTCGCCGCTCACGCGGCCGGCATCGAGCAGCGTGTCCGCGAGCTGCGGGCGGTTGGTGAACACGCCGCTCATGCGCTCGGTGAGCGAATACACGCAGGCGCCGGTGAGCGTCGCGAAGTCCATCATGAAGCGCGGCCGCGTGCGCCCGGCGAGCGCCAGCGTGTCGGCGAGCACCATGCGGCCCTCGGCGTCGGTGTGGATCACCTGGATGGTGACGCCGTTGGCGGCGCGCACCACCTCCTGCGGGCGGTAGGCCTGCGGCCCGATGCGGTTCTCGGTGATCGCGAGCCAGGCGTCCACGGCGAGCGGCGCGCGCAGCTCGCTGAGCGCGATCAGGGTCGCGAGCGCGACCGCGCTGCCCGCCATGTCGGTGTGCATGTCGAGCATGGAGCGGTGCGTCTTCAGGTTCACGCCGCCGGTGTCGAACAGGATCCCCTTGCCGACGAGCGCGATGTCCGGGCGGTTGGTACGGCGGCGCGCCGGACGGTATCTGAGGTGGGCGATGCCGGCGCCGTGCTCGGCGTTGCCGGCGGCCACGGCGAGGAAGGCGCCCGCGCCCGCACGGCGCAGCGCCCGCTCGTCGAGCCAGCGGAGCGCGAGCCGGTGGGTGCGTGCCAGGCGCGCGATGGCGCCGGCGTAGCTGCGGGCGTCGAGGATGTTGGGAGGCAGCGCGGTGAGCCAGCGGGCGAGGTTGGTGCCGCGTGCCACGGCGGCGCCGTAGCGCAGGTCGAGCCCGTCCGCATCGATGAGCAGCACGCGCTTGAGCGGCCGCTCATCGCGCGCGCTGGCGCGAAAGCTCGGCAGCGGGAAGGCATGGGCGAGGGCGGCTGCGAGCAGCGCCTCGAGCGCGGCGCGCGCGGCGGCGCCCGAGGATCCGGGAGCGGCCAGGGCGATGCTCGCGGGGGTCCGCGCGGCTGCTTCCTTCAGCATGCGTGCGGCGAGCGTCAGGCGCTCGAACGGGCTCGCATCGGCCGCGAGGTAGCCGAGCACGGCGAGCGTCTGGCGGCGGTTGCCGAGCACCGTGGTGCGCACCGTCGCGGCGCGCGGCGGTGAGCGTGCGTTGAGCTCGCGCCAGCGCGCACTATCCGCAAGGCGGGCGAACGCCCGCGGTGTCACCCGCACCGGGACCATTGCGAGCAGCGCCTCGGGCTCCTGCGCCCCGAGGCTCGCGGCTCGGGCAGCGGCAATCACCGGCGGCCGCGCCGTGGGGAGCACGACGCTGCGCAGCGCGGCGTGGCGCAGCGCGGCCGACGCCCTGGGGCTCACTTGCTTTACCTGCTGGCGCTAGCCATCATTACTGACTCATTCTATCGCGAACGCGGCACAACACGCCTGCGACGAAGACTCGCGACCACATGACCGAACCGCCCAAGCTGGAAGACCTGGATCCCGTCGAGACCCGGGAGTGGCTCGAATCGATCGACTCGGTGCTGAAGAATCACGGCCCCGAGCGGGCACATTACCTGCTCGAGCGGCTGATCGACTACACGCGCCGCAGCGGCGCCTACCTGCCGTTCAAGCCCAACACCGCCTACGTCAACAGCATCCCGAGCGGGCGTGAGCCGGAGTACCCGGGCAACCGCGCGCTCGAGCGGCGCATCGAGGCCTACATCCGCTGGAACGCGCTGGCGATGGTGCTGCTCGCCAACCGCAAGTCCTCCGAGTACGGGGGGCACCTGGCGAGCTACGCCTCGTCGGCGACGCTCTACGAGGTCGGCTTCAATCACTTCTGGCGCGCGCCCTCGGAGCAGCATCCGGGCGATCTGGTGTTCATCCAGGGGCATTCCTCGCCGGGCGTCTACGCGCGCGCCTTCCTCGAAGGCCGCTTGAGCGAAGAGCAGCTGCGCCACTTCCGCCAGGAAGCCGGCGGCCGCGGCATCGGGCTCTCGTCCTATCCGCACCCCTGGCTGATGCCGGACTTCTGGCAGTTCCCGACCGTGTCGATGGGCTTAGGTCCGATGATGGCGATGTTCCAGGCGCGCTTCACCCGCTATCTCGAGCATCGCGGCCTGGTGAAGCCCTCCGACCAGAAGGTCTGGGCGTTCCTCGGCGACGGCGAGATGGACGAGCCCGAATCGATGGGCGCGCTCACCATGCCGGTGCGCGAGGGCCTCGACAATCTCGTGTTCGTCATCAACTGCAACCTGCAGCGGCTCGACGGTCCGGTGCGCGGCAACGGCAAGATCATCCAGGAGCTCGAGGCGGCGTTCCTCGGCGCCGGCTGGAACGTCATCAAGGTGCTGTGGGGCTCGCGCTGGGATCCGCTGCTGGCGCGCGACTACAAGGGGATCCTGCGCCGCGTGATGGAGGAGACCGTCGACGGCGAGTACCAGAACTTCAAGGCCAAGGGCGGCGCCTTCACCCGCGAGCACTTCTTCGGCAAGGACCCCGAGCTCAAGGCGATGGTCGCCAACATGTCGGACGATGAGATCTGGCGGCTGAACCGCGGCGGGCACGATCCGCTCAAGGTCTACGCCGCCTACGCCGCCGCGGTCGCCAGCAAGGGCCAGCCGACGGTGATTCTCGCCAAGACCGTCAAGGGCTTCGGGCTCGGTAAGGGCGGCGAGGGGCAGATGATTGCCCACCAGCAGAAGAAGATGGGCGAAGAGGACCTGCGCATCTTCCGCGACCGCTTCAACATCCCGGTCGCCGATGACGAGCTCGCGCAGCTGCCGTTCCGCAAGCCGGCGGAGAATTCCGAGGAAGCGCTCTACCTGCACGAGAAGCGCACGGCGCTCGGCGGCCATATGCCGCAGCGGCGCCACGACGCGCCGCCGCTCGTGATCCCGATGCTCGAGGCGTTCTCCTCGATCCTCGAGGGCACCGGCGAGCGCGAGATCTCGACCACCATGGCGTTCGTGCGCATCCTCACGATCCTGCTCAAGGACAAGAACATCGGCCGCAATGTCGTGCCGATCGTGCCCGACGAGGCGCGCACCTTCGGCATGGAGGGACTGTTCCGGCAGATCGGCATCTACTCCTCCGTCGGCCAGCTGTACACGCCGCAGGACGCGGAGACCCTCATGTCCTATCGCGAGGACAAGAAGGGGCAGATGCTCGAGGAGGGCATCAACGAGGCGGGGTCGCTGTGCTCGTGGATCGCCGCCGGCACCGCCTACAGCAACCACGGCATCAGCATGGTGCCGTTCTACATCTTCTACTCCATGTTCGGCTTCCAGCGGGTCGGGGACTTCATCTGGGCGGCGGGCGACATTCAGGCGCGCGGCTTCCTGCTCGGCGCCACTGCGGGACGCACCACGCTCGCCGGCGAGGGCCTGCAGCACCAGGACGGCCACAGTCAGCTGGTCGCGACCACCGTGCCGAATTGCATCGCCTACGACCCGACCTATGCCTACGAGCTCGCCGTCATCATCCATGACGGGCTGCGGCGCATGTTCGCCGAGCGCGAGAGCGTCTTCTACTACCTCACCGTCATGAACGAGAACTACGCGCATCCGCCGATGCCGCCGGGAGTGGAGAAGGGAATCCTGAACGGCGCCTACCTGCTGCAGATCGGCGGCCGGGGCAAGGTGCGCGCGACGCTCCTGGGCTCCGGCACGATCCTGCGCGAGTGCCTGGCGGCGGCGAAGATTCTCGAGGACGACTACGGCATCCCCGCCGACGTGCTCTCGGTCACGAGCTTCAGCGAGCTGCGGCGCGAGGCGCTCGAGTGCGAGCGCTGGAACCTGTTGCATCCGGACCGTGCGGCGCGCGTGCCGTACATCCGGGCGCTGCTCAAGGACCGCGAGGGTCCGGTGATCGCGGCGACCGACTACATGCGCAGCGTGCCCGATCAGATCCGCCAGTGGGTCGGTGGCCGCTATATCACGCTCGGCACCGACGGCTTCGGCCGCTCCGACTCGCGCGCTGCGCTGCGCAGCTTCTTCGAAGTAGACCGCAACTACATCGTGATCGCGGCGCTCAAGGCGCTGGCCGACGAGAAGCGCGTGGATGGCAAGACGGTGAGCGGGGCGATCAAGGCACTCGGGGTCGACCCCGAGCGTCCGGTCCCCTGGAAAGTCTGAAAGCCCCCCTGTCATGAGCGCGGCCCCGCTGCTGGAAGTGCGCGTGCCCGACATGGGCAACTTCAAGGACGTCGCCATCATCGACGTGCTGGTGAAGCCCGGCGAGAGTGTCGAGGTCGATACGCCCCTCGTCACGCTCGAGTCGGAGAAGGCCACGATGGACGTGCCCTCGACCGCCGGAGGGGTCGTCGAGAAGATCCACGTGGCGAAGGGCGGCACCGTTTCCACGGGTGATCTGATCGCCACCGTGCGCTCGGGCGCCGCCGGCGCGGCGCCGGACGCGCCTGCCGCCCGGCCCGCGGCGGCACCGCCGCCGCCCGCGCCGCCGCCCAGGCCAACGCTCCCAGCCGCGGCTGCCGCGCCGGAGGGCGGTGAGCGGCCGGGCAAGCTCGTGCCCTTCTCACAGCTCGGAACGCCCACTTCCTACCGTCCCGATCTGCCGGCGATCGACGAGCCCGGCTTCTCGCGCGCGCACGCCGGCCCCTCGGTGCGCCAGTTCGCCCGCGAGCTCGGCGTCGACCTCGCGCGCGTCAAGGGCACGGGCTTCAAGGGCCGCATCACCCACGACGACGTCAAGGCCTTCGTGAAACGCGCGCTCGCCGCTCCCGCAGCTGGTCCCGCAGCGGCTCCCGCGGCCGCCCCCGCGGCAGGCGCGCGGCCGGCGCTGCCCGCGCTTCCCGTGGTCGACTACTCGCAGTTCGGCCCGGTCGAGACGCAGCCGCTCACGCGCATCCAGAAGATCTCGGGTCCGCGCCTGCAGGCCGCCTGGGTCAGCATTCCGCACGTCACGCAGTTCGACGAGGCGGACATCACCGAGCTCGAGGAGCTGCGCGCGAGCCTGAAGGACAAGGCGCAGGCGGCCGGAGTCAAGCTGACACCGCTCGCCTTCATCATGCGCGCCGTCGTCAAGACGCTGCTCGAGTTCCCGCGCTTCAATTCTGCGCTCGATGCCGAGGGCGCCAACCTCATCGTGCGCAAGTTCATCCACATGGGGTTCGCGGCCGATACGCCCGGCGGGCTCGTCGTGCCGGTCGTGAAGGACGCGCACCGCAAGGATGTCTATGAGCTCGCGCGGCAGCTCGGGCAACTGTCCGAGAAGGCGCGCTCGGGGAAGCTGCCGCCGCTCGACATGCAGGGCGGCTGCTTCACGATCTCGAGCCTCGGCGGCATCGGCGGCACCGCCTTCACCCCCATCATCAACCCGCCCGAGGTGGCGATCCTCGGGGTGTCGCGTTCCACGCTGCGCCCGGTGTACCGCGGCTCGAGCTTCGTGCCGCGCCTGATGCTGCCCTTGTCGCTGTCGTACGATCACCGCGTGATCGATGGCGCGATGGCGGCGCGCTTCACCACCTACCTCGCACAGACGCTGGCCGAGCCGCGCTCGCTCCTCGAGGCGGTGCTGTGAGCCGCGTCGAGCTGACGGTCCCCGATCTCGGCAACTTCAGCGACGTAGACATCGTCGACGTGCTGGTGAAGCCCGGCGACGTGGTCGCCGTGGACACGCCGCTCGTCACGCTCGAGACCGACAAGGCCTCGATGGACGTGCCCTCGACCGCCGCCGGCACGCTCACCGAGGTGCTGGTGAAGCGTGGCGACAAGGTATCGAAAGGCTCGGTTCTCGCACGCCTCGACTCGGCCGCGACCGCGGCGCAGCGACCGGCCGCGGCCCCGCCACCAGCGGCAGCCGCAGCACCCGCCGCACGCACACCGCAACCTGCGGCTCCTGCCACGCCGGCCGCGCGCATCGAGACCGCCGGGGATACGGTACGCATGCCCTCGCAGAAGGGCGGGCCGGGTGACCGCGCGAGCACCGAGTACAGCAGCACGACGGAGCTCCTGGTGTTCGGCGCCGGGCCCGGTGGCTACACGGCGGCGTTCCGCGCCGCGGACCTGGGGCTGAAGGTAACGCTGGTCGAGCGCTGGCCCGAGCTCGGTGGCGTGTGCCTGAATGTCGGCTGTATTCCTTCGAAGGCGCTGTTGCATGCCGCCAAGGTGATCGAGGATGCGGAGGAGATGAGCGAGCGCGGCATCGCCTTCCGCGCTCCCGACATCAATCTGGCGAAACTGCGCGACTGGAAGACCTCGGTGGTGCGCAAGCTCACGAGTGGCCTGCGGGTGCTCGCGCGGCAGCGCAAGGTCGAGGTGGTGCAGGGCAGCGGGCGTTTCGTGAGCCCCAACGTGCTCGAGGTGATGGGCACGAGCGGCTCGCAGCGCATCCGCTTCGAGCAGTGCATCATCGCCGCGGGCTCCGAGCCCATCGGGCTCCGGGGTCTGCCCGCCGATTCGCGCATCCTCGACTCGACCGACGCGCTCGAGCTGCCGGAGTTTTCCGGGGGCCTGCTGGTGGTCGGCGGCGGCATCATCGGACTCGAGATGGCCTGCGTGTTCGACGCGCTCGGCACGCGTGTGAGCGTCGTCGAGCTCACCCCGCAGCTGATGCCGGGCTGCGATCCGGACCTGGTGCGGCCGCTCGAGCGGCGCATCCGCGCGCGCTACAGTCAGATCCTGCTCGGCACCAAGGTGTCCGCGGTCGAAGCCAGGCCGGAGGGGCTGCGTGTCAGCTTCTCAGGCGACCAGGCTCCGGCGCCGCAGACCTTCGACCGGGTGCTGGTCGCGGTCGGACGCGCGCCGAACGGCAACAGCGTCGGCGCCGAGCTCGCCGGAGTCAAAGTCTCCGAGCGCGGTTTCATTCCGGTCGACAGGCAGATGCGCACCAACGTGCCGCACATCTTTGCGGTCGGCGACATCGCAGCTCCCCCGATGCTGGCGCACAAGGCGATGCACGAGGGCAAGGTCGCGGCGGAAGTCGCCGCGGGCCACAAGCGCGCCTTCGATGCCCGCGTGATTCCATCCGTGGCTTACACCGATCCGGAAGTCGCCTGGGCAGGGCTCACCGAGACCGAGGCAAAGGAGAAGGGCATCGCCTACGCCAAGGGCAACTTCCCCTGGGTGGCGAACGGCCGCTCGCTGTCGCTCGGGCGCGAGGAGGGTTTCACCAAGCTGCTGTTTGATCCGGAGACACACCGCGTGCTCGGCGGCGGCATCGTCGGCACCAACGCCGGGGAGCTGATCAGCGAGGTCGCGCTTGCGATCGAGACCGGCTGCGACGCCGCCGACATCGGCCTCACGATCCACCCGCATCCGACTCTGACGGAGACCGTGGCTGGGGCGGCGGAGGCGTTCGAGGGAACGCTGACGGATCTTTACCTGCCGAAGAAGAAATAACCGCGGCCGCGAGCGTGCGTGATGGTTCAAATGAGCAGCCGGTCGCGTGCCGAGCGGGCCGCGCGGGCTACACTGATTGCCGTCTTCCAGGAAACCTCTTATGGTAACTGCCATCGGAGCAGGCTCGGTCGCGACCCTCGAGGGCCAGATTCGGCAGGATCAGATCCAGCTGAATGACTGGAGCACCTGTGTGTCGGCCAAGACGACGAAGGGACAGGCCGCGATACAGAAGCTCTCCGGCGAGATCAGCGCCGCCAAAGACCAGGTCACCCGCGCTCTGCAGACACAGGCACAGGCACAGACGCAGGCCGCCGCGCCATCAGCGACTTCCGCCGCAGCGCGCCACCCGGGCGCCTTGGATGTCTGGGCCTAGGTCGTATTGCGCGCTCGCCTGGCTCCTCAGGGCCTGAATCACCCGTCGACGCTCGGCAGCTGCATGAGATAGCCGATCTCGATCGCAGGTCCCCTTGAGAGGGGCAGAGGCTCGCGCAGCAGCGCTAAGGTCAAGGTGACGCTGCAAGCTAACTCCGCGCCGCACGCCGGATGGCCCTGCCGACCGCGCCTGCCGGCCTGGGCTTCGCGCCGCCGAGCGTCTTGTGCGGGTACTCGCACAGGTCGCGGATGATGCAGGTCGGGCATTTCGGCGCCCGCGCGGTGCACACGTAGCGGCCGTGCAGGATCAGCCAGTGATGCGCGTCCTTGCGGAACTCGCGTGGCGTAGTGGCGATCAGCCCGTCCTCCACCTCGCGCGGCGTCTTGCCCGGAGCGAGCCCGGTGCGGTTGGCGACGCGGAATATGTGCGTATCGACCGCGATCTCGGGCTGTCCGAACACCATGTTGAGAATGATGCTGGCGGTCTTTCTGCCGACGCCGGGCAGCGCCTCGAGCGCGGCCCGGTCAGAGGGCACTTCGCCGCCGTGCAGCTCGACGATCTGCCGCGACAGCGCGACCAGGTTCGCGGCCTTGGTGTTGTAGAGACCGACGCTGCGGATGTAGGGCTTCACGCCCTCGACGCCGAGCGCTGCGATGCCTGCGGGCGTGTTGGCGACCGGGAACAGCACGCGGGTGGCGGCGTTCACGCTCCTGTCGGTGGTGTGTGCCGAGAGCATCACCGCCACCAGCAGCTCGAACGGCGAGTTGTGCACCAGCTCGGTCGTGGGCGTGGGATTCGCGGCCCGCAGGCGGCGAAAGATGGCGGCGCGCGTGGCGGGCTTCACAGGCTAAGCCTGAACGCTCGCCTGCTTGCGCGCCGCGACCAGCGAGGCACGCTGCTCGGAGCGCGCAGCGATGCGCGCAGCGCGCGCTTGGTAGCGAACGCGGTTGTCTCCGGGCGGGGGCGCCGCCGGCGCCCCGGCGAGGCCCGCGCGCGGCACCATCGCGATGCAGTCGACCGGGCAGGGCGCCACACAGAGCTCACACCCCGTACAGAGCGCGAGCACCACGGTATGCATCTGCTTGGCAGCACCCACGATCGCATCGACCGGACAGGGCGGCAGGCAGCGGGCGCAGCCGATGCAGGCCTGTTCGTCGATCTGCGCCACCAGCTCGGGCCCTGCCACGCCGTTGGCGGGGTTGAGCGGGAGCGGGGCGCGCTCGAGCAGCCTCGCGAGCGCGCCGATCGTGGCGGCGCCGCCGGGCGGGCACTGGTTGATCCCGGCGAGCCCGGCCGCGATCGCCTCGGCGTAGGGCCGGCAGCCGCTGTACCCGCAACGCGTGCACTGGGTCTGCGGCAGCAGGGCGTCGATGTCGTGCGCGCTCACCATGTGCGCTGGCCGCGGACTCCCGGCGAAGCGGCTCAGGTGATTCTCATGCCAGGCGCCGCGCCGCTGTCCGGCGCAAGCAGGTACAGGCCCGGGCTCTCGCCGCTGGCCGCGAGTACCATGCCTTCGGAGACCCCGAACTTCATCTTGCGCGGCGCGAGGTTGGCCACCATCACGGTCAACCTGCCCTCGAGCGCCGCCGGATCGTAGGCCGACTTGATGCCGGCGAACACGGTGCGCCGTTCCGTTCCCAGATCGAGCGTGAGCTTCAGGAGCTTGTCGGCGCCGGCCACCGCCTCGGCGCGCACGATCCGCGCCACGCGCAGGTCGATGCGCTTGAACTCGTCGATGGAGATGGCGGAGTCCGCCGCAGCCGTCGGCTTCGTGGCGGTCGTCTGCTTCGCGGCGGGAGCCGGCGCGTCGCTCTCGAACAGGGCGTCGAGCTGCCGCGCCTCCACCCGCGTCATGAGATGCTCGTAAGGATTGACGCGCTCGGGCAGTACGGCAGCGTCGCTCCAGCGGAACGGCCGGTCGAGCCCGAAGAGTTGGCGCGCCACTCGCTCGCTGACCGCCGGCAGCACCGGCGCGAGCAGCACGGAGAGGAGCTTGAAGCCGGCGAGCGCCCGTGAGCACACGTCCTGCAGCTCCGCGGCGCGCTTCTCCTCGCGCGCCAGCACCCAGGGCTGCCGCGCGTCGAATTCCTGATTGATGTGATCGGCGACCCCCATGATGTCGCGCATGGCCTTGCCGAACTCGCGGCTCTCGTAGCTCTCCCTGACCAGCTCCGCCTGCGCCGCCGCGCGCGCGGCGAGCTGACCGGTGTCGCCGCTGTAGCGCAGTGCGCCGCCAAAGTATTTGCTGATGAAGTTGGCGGCACGGCTCGCGATGTTGACGTACTTGCCGATGAGATCGCTGTTGACGCGCGCCAGGAAGTCGTCCGGATTGAAATCGAGGTCCTCGACGCTGGCGTTGAGCTTGGCGGCGATGTAGTAGCGCAGCCACTCGGCGTTCATGCCGACGTCGAGGTAGCGCAGCGGGCTGATGCCGGTACCGCGCGACTTCGACATCTTCTCACCCGAGACGGTGATGAAGCCGTGCACGAATACCTGGTTCGGCACCTTGTAGGGTGGGCCCGCAAAGGCGAGCATCGCCGGCCAGAACAGCGTGTGGAAGTAGATGATGTCCTTGCCGATGAAGTGGACCTGCTCGGTGTCGGGCGCGGCGAGGAACTCCTCGAAGCCGCGCGGCTCGCCGTTGGCGCGCGCCTTGCCGCTGGTGAAGTAGCTCTGCAGCGCGGCCAGATAGCCGATCGGAGCATCCAGCCACACGTAGAAATATTTCCCCGGCGCGTCCGGGATCGGAATGCCGAAGTAGGGGGCGTCGCGCGAGATGTCCCAGTCACCGAGCGCCCGCTCGCCGCGCCCCGCGAGCCACTCGCGCGCCTTGTTGGCGACCTGCGGCTGCAGCCGCCCGGGAGCCGCGAGCCACGACTCGAGGAAGGCGACGCACTTCTCGTCCGACAGGCGGAAGAAGAAGTGCTCCGAGCTCTTCAGCACCGGCTTCGCGCCCGAGAGCGCCGAGTAGGGGTTGAGAAGCTCGGTGGGCGCGTACACCGTCCCGCACACCTCGCAGGCGTCGCCGAACTGATCGGGCGAGTGGCAGTTGGGGCACTCGCCCTTGATGTAGCGGTCGGGCAGGAACATGCCCTTGACCGGGTCGAAGAACTGCTCGATGTCCTTCTTATATATGAGCCCGGCGCTCTTCAGGCGCGCGTAGACGTCCTGCGACAGACGGGTGTTCTCGGGCGAGTCGGTCGAATACCAGTGATCAAAGCTCAAGTGAAAGCCCGTGAGGTAACGCGGCCGTCCGGCGCTGATGCGTGCCACCAGCTGCTGCGACGTCACCCCCTCGGCCTCGGCCTTCAGCATGATCGGCGCGCCGTGCGCGTCGTCGGCGCACACGAAATGCACCTGGTGTCCCTGCAGGCGCTGGAAGCGCACCCAGATGTCCGCCTGGATGTACTCCATGATGTGCCCGATGTGGAACGGGCCGTTGGCGTAGGGCAGCGCCGTGGTGACGAAGATCCGCCGGGTCATGCGGTTAGTTTACCGTCCCGGCGCAGCGCTTGCCGGGGAGGTCAGCTAAGGCTCGCGGAACTCCTCGAACTTCGCCTTGTTGATGGCCTTCTTGTAGGCCTCTTTGCCGGTGATCTGCCGCGAATCGAGCAGTTGTTGGATCGCCGTGTCCATGGTGCGCATGCCGAACTGCCCGCCGGCCTGCATGACGTTCTCGAGCTGGTCGAGCTTGCCCTGGCGGATGAGGTTCCCGGCTGCCGGAGTATTGACCAGGATCTCGAGGGCCGCCACCCGGCCCTGCTTGTCGGCGCGCTGCAGCAGCTGCTGCGAGAGCACGCCGCGCAGCGAGGTCGACAGCATGGTGCGCACGTGCGACTGCTTGTCGGAAGGGAACACGTTGACCATGCGGTCGACGGTGGCGCTCGCGCCGTTGGTGTGCAGCGTGCCCATCACCAGAATGCCCATCTCGGCCGCGGTGACCGCGATGCTCATGGTCTCGAGGTCGCGCAACTCGCCGACCAGCACCACGTCCGGATCCTCGCGCAGGGCCGAATGGACCGCGGCCGCGAAGCTCGGGCTGTGCACGCCGATCTCGCGCTGGCTGATCAGGCAGCTCTTCCTCTCGTGCACGAACTCGATCGGGTCCTCGACCGTGAGGATGTGGCCCTGCACCCGCCGGTTGATGTCGTCGATCATCGCGGCGAGCGTGGTGGATTTGCCGGAGCCGGTCTTGCCGGTGACGAGGATCAGGCCGCTGCTGGCGCGGCACAGCTGATGCACCGCGTCCGGGAGCTTGAGCTCCTCGAGCGTCAGGGCCTTGGAGGGGATGGCGCGCATCACCGCGCCCATGCCGTTCAGCTGCCGCATGATGTTGACCCGGAAGCGGCCCTTGCCTTCGAGCGTGTAGGCGAAATCGGCGCCGTCCTTCTTCTCGAAGCGGTCGACCGCGGTCTTCGGCATGATCTCGTACAGCACCGCCTTGACGTAATCGGGGGCGAGCTTGTCCGGTCGCAGGGGCGTCAGATCGCCGTACACCCGGATGCGCGGCGGGTCGCCGGCGATGAAATGCAGGTCCGAGCCCCGCTTCTCGAGGATCTCACTGAGGAACGCATCGATCTGCGCCACGACGGCTCCGTTACGCGGCCTAACCGGACGCCGAGCTGGCTGCCGGGGGCGCGCTGTCCATCTTGGGCAGCAGGCTGGTGTCGGTCACGAACTTCTGGAAGTTGCGCTTCTCGCTGGCGTAGTTGTAGGCGTCGTCGGGGTCGATGGTGCGCGCGTTGATCGCCGCGAGCAGCGCCTGGTCGAGCAGCTGCATGCCGAGGTCACGGCCCATCTGCAGCTGGCTCGGGATCTGATGCGTCTGCTCGGTCTGGATGAGCTTGGCGATCGCCTTGGTCATCATCAGGATCTCGCATACGGCGCGACGGCTGTGCGCGTCGGCGGTCTTCACCAGCACCTGAGTCACGACCGCGAGCAGGCTCTGCGCCAGGAAGCTCTTGGTCTGCTCGCGCTCCTCGACCGGCAGGGCGTCGATGATGCGGTCGATGGTCTTGACCGCGCCGGTGGTGTGCAGGGTGCCGAGCACCAGGTGGCCGGTCTCGGCCGCGGTCATGGCCATCGAGATAGTCTCGGCGTCGCGCAACTCGCCCACCAGGATCACGTCCGGGTCCTCGCGCATGGCCGCACGCACCCCTTCGGCGAAACTCGGGATGTGCGTACCGAGCTCGCGCTGGATGATCTGGCTCTGCTTGCTGGTGTGCACGAACTCGATCGGATCCTCGAGGCTGATGATGTTGAGCTTACGGGTGGAGTTCAGGTGATCGATCATCGCCGCGAGCGTGGTCGACTTGCCGGTGCCGGTGGAGCCCGTCACCAGCACCATGCCCTGGTGGAAATCGCACAGCTTGGTGACGACCGCCGGCAGATTGAGGCTCGCGAGCGTCGGCACCGCCGAGGGAATGGCGCGGAAGGTGGCGCCGATCCCGGTGTCCTTGCGGTAGACGTTGACGCGAAAGCGCCCGCCCTCGGCGGACACGTAGGAGAAATCGAGGTCGTTGCCCTTGGCGAAGTGATCGTTCTGGTTGGCGGTGAGGATCTCGGCGATGTAGCCCTCGAGCTCCCCGGGCCGCAGCTCGCGGAACTTGATCGGCAGCAGGTCGCCGTGCATGCGCAGCATCGGCGGCACGCCGACCGCCAGGTGCACGTCCGAGCACCCCTGCTGCGTGCCGAGCTTCAGGAACGCATCTATGCGCGCCAAGCGACCACCCCACCCGGAAGACTGTTGCTGCTGTTTAGCCCGCCGTGGGCCGCAGGATCAACAGCTTGACGGCGGAAATTTGACGTAACGCACGAACTTTTTCAATTGGCGGGCGCCGTGCCTGCGGCAGCGCCCGCAGGCCAGCCAAGGGCGGGTTATCGCACCTGCGGGCAAAAAGCGGGGCTTTTGCCCGCTTTCCAGCCGGCCGGTCTGGGGGGGGGCGCGGAGGTAAGCGGCTGGCTACCGAAATCGCTCGAGCGCGCCCCGCAGCTCGTCCATGGTCTGGAAGCGCTTGTTCTTGTCGACCGCCATCGCCTTCATCACCATGTCCGAGAGGCCCGGCGGCAGGTTCGGATTCAGGTCCTGCGGCACGCGCGCCTTGCCCTGCACGTGCTGATACATGACCGACATGTGATCGCCGCGCGAGTAGGGCGGCACACCGGTCACCATCTCGTAGAGCATGACGCCGAGCGCGTAGATATCGGCGCGCTCGTCGACCTTCTTGCCGAGGATCTGCTCGGGGGCCATGTACTTCGGCGAGCCGATGACGTAACCGGTCTTGGTGAGCTGCGTGTCGCCCTCGCGCTGCGCGGCCGCGACGCCGAAGTCCACGATCTTGAGCAGCCCTTCCTGGTTGATGAGCACGTTGGCGGGCTTCAGGTCGCGATGCACGATGCCCTGCTGGTGCGCCACCGTCATGCCGGTGCAGATGTCGATGCCGAACTGCATGGCGCGCTTCAGTTCGACTGGCTTCTCGTTGACGACTTCGCTGCCGAGGGTGTGCGAGGGGAAGTACTCCATCGAGATGGCGTAGTTCCCCTGGATGTAGAGGAAGTCGTAGATGCGGATGACGTTCTTGTGGGTGATCTTGCGCGAGTAGCGCAGCTCGTGGACGAAGCGCTTCATCACTTCCTCGTCCTGCGAGACGTTCGGGTTGAGGAACTTGAGGATCAGGCGCTCATCGACCACCGTGTCCTCCATCAGCAGCACGGTGCCGAAGGCGCCGCGCCCGATGCGGTCGATGTACTTGTAACGGCCCTCGATGATGTCGCCGGGCTTCAGGGTCTGGATGTCGAGCCGTGACGCTGCCGCGGCGGCGGCCTCGGCCTGGCGCCGTGCCTGATCATTGATCACCACCGTGCGGGTAGGCTCGGGGGCCGCCGCCTGCGGCGGCGGCCGCGCGCCGCTCTGCGCCGCGGTGGGCGGCATGGCCGGCGGCAACGCCGGGGAAACGGGCGCGCTCGGCGCCAGCGGCACGATGCCGGCGATGCGGTTGTCGAGCTCGGTGACGGCCGCCGCGGCCATGCGCGATATGGTCTGATCCGGCGAGGCGGCCTGCGCCTGCAGCTCCTGGCGCACCTGGTCGGCGCGGGCCTCGTCGGCCACCTTGGAGAGCGCCTGCATCGCCTCGATGCGGATCTCGCGCTCGGGACGGCCCACCAGCGGCAGCAGCGTGTCGACCAGCTTGCTGTCGCCGAGCTTGCCGAGCGCGCGCACCACGATCGGCAGGGCCTTGCCGTGGCTGCCGGTATGCAGCATCTCCATCAGGCGCGGCACGGCGCGCTTGCTGCCGATCTCGGCGAGCGCGTCCACGGCGCGCTCGCTCACCCACCAGTCGCTGTCGCGCGTCGCCTGGATGAGCGAGTCGACCGCGCGCTCGTCCTTGGTCTGGTTGAGAATCTCGATGGCGGCGCGGCGGATATCCTCGTCCTTGTCGCGCACCAGCGCGAGCACCGCATCGATCACCTTCGGGCCGCCGATCTTGCCGAGCGCATCCGCCGCGCGGCTGCGCACCCACCAGTCGCTGTCCTTGAGCGCCTCCAGCAGGTACTTGACGGATTTGGCGTTGCCGACCTCGTTCAGCACCTCGACCGCGGCGCGCCGCGAGTTCTCGTTCTCGTCCTTGAGCACCTCGATCAGGTAGCGGATCGTCTCCGGGTGGTTGGCCTTGATGACCACGTCGACGGCCTTGTTGAGCACCTCGATTTCCGGGTCGCGCAGCAGCGCGCACACCTGCTGGACGTCGATGGGGCCGTCCATGCGCTGCATCGCCGAGAGTGTCGCGCTGCGGATCAGCTTGTTGGGATCCTTGAGCAGGCCCTGCAGCGTCGCCTGCACCTCCGGGGTGTTGAAGCGTCCGAGGGTGTTGATGATGTGCACGCGCGCGATCGGATCCTTGCCCTGAACGCGGCCGATGAGCTCAGGCAGCGCGCTCTTGTCGGCAATCTCGCCGATGAGGCGGAACAGAGCCGCCTTCTCGTTCGGCTCCTGGGCATAGGCCGCGGTGAGCAGCTCCCGCACCGAGAAGCGCGACTTCTGCGCGCTGATGACCTCGAGCAGGGCCGATTTGGAGATGCCCTGGGAATTGAGCGCATCGAGCAGCAGGTGCGCCGGATAGTTGCGGTTGCTGGTGAGCGCCCAGGAGATGCCCGAGACGACGCGCGGGCTGCCCTCGATCATTCCCTGCATGAACTGGGGGAAGGTCTTCTGATTCACGAGCGCCGCGAGCACGTCGACCAGGGCCATGGTCGCCGGCTTATCGGCCTCGGGAAGCGCCGCAAATATGGACTCGATGGCGCCCGGACCGACCTGCTTCAGCGCCGCCACCGCCTTCTGGGCAGCCGGGCTCGACTGATCGCTCGAGGTACGGATCTCGTGGATCAGCCGGTCGGCGCGCAGGTTGGTGAAAAAGCTCATGCGGCGGTTCCGCTCCCGAGCCACGCGGTCAGGGCCGCGGTGTGCCCCCGCGGGCAAGAGAATACCCGTGCGGCGGGGCACCCGCAGGCAGGTCCGTTCTGGGGCGCGGATGTAATCAAGCGTATATAGCGACGACGATGTAATTATGCCACAGCCATGCTACCGGCCCGGGTTGATACAATTCACGACTGGACCCGCCGGACTCTCTACAACATGGCTCCCGAGCCCCCCGTGAACGCCGTGCGCGCCGCGCTCGAGGCGTATATCGATCCTTATCTTGGCGAGACGCTCGGTTCCGCGCAGGCGGTGCGCGGCGTGAGCGCCGCCGGTGCAGGTTACACCGCGCAGCTCGTCCTGGGTTATCCCGTCGGCGGCTATCGGGAGGAGCTGGCCGCGGCGCTGGCCGCGGCGCTCGCGGCGGCGGGCCTGCACGCGCCGCTCGCCATCGAGCTCGAATCGTCGATCGGTGCCCACGCCGTGCAGCGCGGACTCAAGCCGCTCGGCGAGATCAAGAACATCGTCGCCGTGGCCTCCGGCAAGGGGGGCGTCGGCAAGTCCACCGTGGCGGTCAATCTGGCGCTCGCCTGGGCGGCCCAGGGCGCCCGGGTCGGGATACTGGACGCCGATATCTACGGGCCGAGCCAGCCCCTGATGCTGGGGCTCGCGGCCGAGCGGCCGGTATCCGCGGACGGCAAGCACCTAAAGCCCCTCGTGGCCCACGGCGTGAGCGCCATGTCGATCGGGTTCCTGGTCGATGCCGAGCAGCCGATGGTGTGGCGCGGGCCGATGGTCACGCAGGCGCTCACGCAGCTGCTCGGCGAGACGCAGTGGGGGGCGCTCGATTATCTGGTGGTCGACATGCCGCCCGGCACCGGCGACATCCAGCTGACGCTCGCGCAGCGCGTGCCGGTGGCGGGCGCGGTGATCGTGACCACGCCGCAGGACATTGCGCTCGCGGACGCCCGCAAGGGGCTCAAGATGTTCGAGAAGGTCGCCGTCCCGGTGCTCGGCGTGGTCGAGAACATGAGCGTGCACGTGTGCCCGCAATGCGGACACACCGATCACATATTCGGCGCCGGCGGCGGGGCGCGCATGGCCGCGCAGTACGGGGTGAAGCTGCTCGGCGAGCTGCCGCTCGATTCCCGCATCCGCGAGGAGGCCGACGGCGGGCGGCCGACCGTGCTCGCCGCCCCGGATTCGGCGCGCGCGCGCTGCTACCTGGAGATGGCGCGCCGCACGGCCGGCGCGCTGGCGGTGCGGGCCCGCGACCGCAGCAGCGTATTTCCCAGGATCGTCATCGAGGAGACGTGATGCGGGCAGACCGGTCGGAAGTGGCTAATCTGCTCGAAACACCGACCCGCTCTTCGGTGTACACGGGCATCCTGCCGTGCCAGAAGATCGGCGCAATGGTGGCGGGAGGTGAGATTGCCCCAGTTGGAATTCTGTCTGACATTCTGCCGGATCAGGTACAACCAGCCAGCATCGATTTGCGGCTGGGAGACTATGCGTATCCCGTCGATGCCAGCTTCTTGCCCGGCCAGGGTGCAAAAGTCCTGGAGAAGATGGGCGAGCTTGACGCCGATTTTCACAGTTTCGGCATGGACCTCAGAAAAGGCGCCGTACTCGAGAAGGGTCGCGTGTACGTCGTTCCTCTTCTCGAGTCGATCCGCCTGAAGAGTGAAGTGGCAGCTTTCGCTAATCCCAAGAGTTCGACTGGCCGTCTGGACATTCTGACTCGCCTCATTGCCGACGAGGCGACGCTCTTCGACCAGGTTGAGGAAGGTTACCAGGGCCAGCTTTACCTCGAGGTGGCTCCTCGGAGCTTCAGTGTAGTAGTCAGAACCGGGACGCGGCTGAATCAACTACGCTTCCGTCGAACCCGAGGTGAAGCACCGCGATCAATTACGTCGACGGACTGGCGACAGCTCCTCAGCGAAGGGCAGATATCCGACACCGCCGAAGTAAGTGACAGGACGGGCTACCTGCCGTTCTCGATCGACCTAGTCGGCTCTGGGGAGGACGGATGTCTGATCGGATGGCGCGCCAAGAAGCACACGAAGCGGATCGATCTCGACCGGCGAGACTATGATCCGCTCGATTTCTGGGAACCAATTCGCTTTCATCGTAAGCCCGCGCTCGTCCTGGACCCTGACGAGTTTTACATCCTGATGACCAAAGAACCCATCGCGGTGCCGCCCGATTTCGCGGCGGAAATGCTGCCGTACGACACCCGCGCGGGTGAATTCCGCGTGCATTACGCGGGATTCTTCGACCCCGGTTTCGGTTGGGACCCGTTTACCAGGAAGGCGGGAAGCAGCCGCGGTGTCCTCGAAGTGCGTTCTCACGAAGTGCCATTTGTGCTGGAGGACGGCCAAAGGGTCGGTTGGCTGCGTTACGAGCGAATGGCAGAGCGGCCGACTGCACTCTACGGCCGCGAGATCGGATCGCACTATCAGGGACAGGACCTGAAGCTCGCAAAGCAGTTCCGGCAGCCTCCAGTCTAGATTGCGCGCCGCCTCACTCGCGCGTGAGGCTCTGGATCTCCATGGTCCACTGCACGTCGTCGCCTCTGGTCTGCTCCACCTTCATCGGCACGTAACCGCGCCCGGGCGCACACCAGAAGCGCGTGATGCGCGGCGAGCCGGCCTTCTGCGCGCGGTAGATCACGGTCGGCACCGCGCCGATCGGCGTCTGCAAAGTGGCTGCGCCGTCGCGCGCGAACTGGTACTCGCGCGTGCCGTTGCGGTCGATCATGCGGAAGCTCTTCGGGGTGCGCCCTGCGAGCAGCTCCACGATCAGCGCGAGCTGCACCGAGCCATCGTCCTGCACGCCGGGCGCGAGCGGCAGGTCCACCTGGGCGCCCTCGTAGAGGCCTTTGACCCGGGCGGCCTTCCAGTCGTAGGCGAGGTCGATGGACTTCGCGCTATCGCCGCCCTCGGAGCGGAAGCTCTGCGGCTCAACGCCCGAGGCCGTGACGCGCACGACGCTCACCTGGCGCGGTGGAAAGATCCCGGAGGCCAGCCGGCCGATGCCGCGTGGCGAGCTGCTGGAGCTCGTGGTCCAGGTGTCGTCGGTCCGCGCGAGCTCGAGGCTCGAGACCGCGACCGTCATGCCGTGCCAGATGCCGGCGTAAGTCGCCTTATAGGGCCTGAGCTCGTCGGCCTGGGCGGTGCCGGTCACCGCGGCGCTCGCGAGCGCGAGCAGCAGCAGCGCGCTGCGCGAGCGCAGCCGCCGGCCGCACGCCGTGGTATCACACGCAGGTCGCTGCACGGAAATCCTCCACGAGCGGCGCCGTCAGCCGCCGGCCGTCGAGCCACGCGCCCTGGTCGCGCCAGGCGAGCCGCCCGTCGGCAAACCAGCCGAGCACGCGCGGATAGATGACGTGCTCGGTGGCGAGCACGCGTGCGGCGAGCGCCGCCTCGGTATCCGTGGGCAGGACCGCGACCTGCGACTGCAGTATCACCGGCCCCGCGTCGAGCTCCGGCGTGACGAAATGAACGCTGGCGCCGTGGACGGCATCGCCCGCCGCGAGTACCCGGCGGTGGGTGTCGAGCCCGCGGTACTTCGGCAGGAGCGAGGGGTGGATATTGAACAGGCGCCCGAGATAGTGTGCCACGAATTGCGCCGACAGCACGCGCATGAAGCCGGCGAGCGCCACGGCGTCCGGGCGGTAGCGCTCGAGCAGATCCTCGAGGGCGCGCTCAAAGGCGCCGCGATCGCCGGCGTACGCCGGGGCGGCGGTCTCCAGACCGCGCGCGCGCGCCGCATCGAGTCCGGCGGCACCGTCACGATCGGCGATCACGACCGCGACGCGCGCCGCCAGAGCCCCGCTCGCGCAGGCGCTCGCCAGCGCCTCCATGTTGGAGCCGCGCCCGGAGATCAGGATCGCGAGCTTGATCGGACTGCCGGCGCTCATTCCAGGATGTGCACGCCGCGCCCGCCGCTCGCCACCTCACCGATGATGCCGGCGGTCTCGCCCTGCGCGGTGAGCAGTTCGACCGCGGCAGCGGCGTGCGCGCGCGGCACCACCGCGACCATGCCGACGCCGCAGTTGAAGGTGCGGTACATCTCGGGCGCGTCGATCTGGCCGGCGTGCTGCAGCCAGTCGAACACCGGATCGCGCTGCCAGCGGCCGCGCTCGAGCACCGCCTCGAGCCCGGCGGGCAGCACGCGTGGGATGTTGTCGGTGAGGCCCCCGCCGGTGATGTGCGCCAGCCCGTGCACCGGCAGCGCCTTGAGCAGCGCGAGCAGCGGCTTCACGTAGATCCGGGTCGGCGTGAGCAGCCGCTCGTAGAGCGGACGCCCGCTCACCATTGTGTCGGGCGTCGCCCGGGTGTGCGTCAGGAGCTTGCGGATCAGCGAGTAGCCGTTGGAATGCGGTCCGGAGGAGGCGAGCCCGATGATGGCATCCCCGGCGGCGGTGCGCGTGCCGTCGATGATCGCGTCCTTCTCGACCACGCCGACGCAGAACCCGGCGAGGTCGTAGTCCTCGCCGTGATACATGCCGGGCATCTCGGCCGTCTCGCCGCCAACCAGCGCCGCGCCGGCCTGCACGCAGCCCTCGACGATGCCGCGCACCACCGCCTCGGCCACGGCGACGCGCAGCTTCCCGGTGGCGTAGTAGTCGAGGAAGAACAGCGGCTCGGCGCCCTGGACCACCACGTCGTTGGCGCACATCGCCACCAGGTCGATCCCGATGGTGTCGTGCTTCCCCAAGTCGATCGCGAGGCGCAGCTTCGTACCGACGCCGTCGGTGCCCGACACCAGCACCGGATGGCGGTAGCCGGCCGGCAGCTCCACCAGTGCGCCGAAGCCGCCGATGCCGGCGAGCACCTCGCGGCGCTGCGCGCGGCGCACCAGCGGCTTGATGCGCTCGACCAACTCGTCGCCGGCGTCGATGTCGACGCCGGCATCACGGTAAGTAATGCCAGCTCGCTCGGTCATAAGATTTGGCGGGCGCACCCGGCGCCGTCGGGTAAGCTGCGCGTGTGCTATTGTACATTCCGTCCACCGCCCGCGTGTGCGATCCGGACGATGTCGCAACCCTACCGAAGATCAACTGCCGCCAGGGCGCGCGTGCGCGCCGCTCTCGCGACCCTGCTCGTGCTCTCCGGCGCGCTGCCGCTCGCTGCGTGGGCGCTGCGACCGGTGCCGGTCTACGAGGTCGACCTCGAGGCACAGTCCGCCACCGCGGTGCAGAACGCCATGCGCCAGGCGCTGGTGCGTGCCACCGGCCGGCGTGAGTCCGCCGACGACCCGGCGCTCGCCGGCGTGATCGCGGATGCCGCCAGGTACGTGAAGAGCTATGGCTCCGGTTCGCGCGGCGAGCCGCAGGTCGTGTTCGATGCCGCAGCGGTGGCGCGCGCCATCGACACCGCCGGCCGCAGCGTCTGGGATCGTGAGCGTCCCTTTACCCTGGTCGTGCTGTACCCGCCGCCCGGGCGCAGCGATGCCGACGCGGCGCGCGTCGAGCTCGAGCGCACCGCCACCGAGCGCGGGCTGCCGATCAGCGTCATCCCGCTGACGGTGGTCGATGGCGGCGGCAACACGCTCGGCGCGGAGGCACTGCTGCAGTCGGCGCAGCACTACGGCGCCGACGAGGTGCTGGTCGGCCGCGCCGATGCGGCGGGCCTCGCGGCCGGACAGCTGCAGTGGACGCTGTACACGCGCGCGCAGAGCGCGAGCTGGACCGGCCCCTTGAGCGCCGGCATCGATCATGCGGTCGATCTGCTCGCGCCGCCCCCGGGAGCGGCCGGACAGCCCGAGGCCGCCGCGCGCGTGCGCGTCGAAGGGGTCGCCGGGCTCGCCGACTATGCCGCGGTCGAGCGGCTGCTGCAGAGCATACCGGGCGTGCGCCGCGCGGACGTCGCCGAGGTCGATGCCGGCAGCGCCACCTTCGAGGTGGACATGCGTGGCGGCTCCGCCGCCCTCGAGCACGAGCTTTCGGGCTCGACGCACATGGTCCGCAGCGGCTCGGGCATCGTGCCGCTCGTGTACCGCTATCAGCCGCAGGGTTGAGGGCTGCGTCTGCGCCACCT
Organism: Steroidobacteraceae bacterium; assembly: GCA_035518275.1. Lineage (GTDB taxonomy): Bacteria > Pseudomonadota > Gammaproteobacteria > Steroidobacterales > Steroidobacteraceae > 13-2-20CM-66-19. Next base: position 110,575 of record DATIXU010000144.1, on the reverse strand, counting down.
TCCCAACCTCATCTGCCTGGTCCGCATCGCGCTGATCTGGCCGATCGCCCGGGCGCTCGCCGCCGGCGCGATGCCGACCGCGCTCGCACTGTTCGTCGCGGCGGCGGTTTCCGACGGCCTCGACGGCTATCTCGCCAAGCGTTTCAACTGGACCTCCGAGCTCGGCAAAATTCTCGATCCTCTGGCCGACAAGCTGCTGCTGGTGACGGTGTTCGTCGAGTCGGCGTGGCTCGGGCTCGTTCCCTGGTGGCTGACTGCGGCGGTGGTGGCCCGCGATGTCATGATCGGGCTCGGTGCGCTGGTCTACCGGCTGTGGTTCGGTCCGCTGCGCGGCCGTCCGACGATTTTGAGCAAGATCAACACGGCGCTGCAGCTGCTGTACGTGATGCTGGTCATGCTCAACGCCGCCTCCGGCCTGCCACCGCGCGAGATAGTGGACGCGGCGGCGGCGCTGGTCATCGCCAGCACGGTGCTCTCGGGGCTGCATTACGTCGCCACCTTCACGCGCCGGGTCTGGACGCCCGCACGCCCCGCCTGAGCGCATGCAACAGCTGCCACTCGGGGTTCGGCTGCCGGACCGCGCGCTGTTCGGGAGCTTTCTCCCCGGGCGCAACGGCGAGGCGCTTGCCGCAGCGCGCGCCATCGCCGCCGGTGAGTCGCGCGGCGTGACCTGGCTCTCCGGGCCGGGCGGGGCGGGCAAGACCCACCTGCTGCAGGCGATCTGCGCGGCGGCGAGCGCGCGCGCGCGCGCCGGCTACGTGCCCTTGAGAGAGGTCGCCCATCTGGGAGTCGGAGTGCTCGATGGGCTCGCGCAACTCACGTGCCTGTGCCTCGACGACCTCGATTGCGTCGCCGGCGAGCTCGCCTGGGAGCGGCGACTGTTCGGCCTGCTGCGAGAAACCGAGGAGGCCGGCGGCGCGTTGGTGGTCGCGGCGCAGACTCCGCCGGCGCTGCTGCGGTGGGCGCTGCCGGACCTCGGCTCCCGCTGCGCAGCCGGCGCGGTGTTGGCACTGCGCGCGCTCGATGAGTCCGAGCAGCATGCCGCGCTCGAGCTGCGCGCACGTCTGCGCGGCCTCGAGCTCCCCGAAGAGACCTGGCAGTGGTTGCGCCGTCGCTATCCGCGCGACATGCGGCGACTCTACGAGCTGCTCGATACGCTCGACGAGGCCGCGCTCGCCGCGCAACGGCGCCTCACCGTGCCCTTCATACGCGACGTGCTGGCGCGCCGCGCGGCGGCACTGCCGCACTGAGCTGCACGGCGAGCTGAGCGACTCTGCGGCCGAGCGCCTGGGCGAGCGACTGCTCCTCCGCCGTGAGCATTGGGGCCTGCTCGGAGCGGCCGACGTGGGAAGCGCCATAGGGGGTTCCGCCGCTCGAGGTCTCCTGGAGCGCGCGTTCGGTGTAGGGGAGCCCCACGAGATACATGCCGTGATGCAACAGCGGCAGCATCATCGACACCAGCGTCGTCTCCTGGCCGCCGTGCAGCGTCTGCGTCGAGGTGAATACGCCGGCGGGCTTGCCGGCGAGCGCACCGGTCAGCCAGAGGCTCGACGTGCCGTCGAGGAAATACTTGAGCGGCGCCGCCATGTTGCCGAAGCGCGTCGGGCTTCCCAGCACCAGAGCGGCTGTTTCCTGCAGATCCTCGAGGGTCGCGTAAGGCGGCCCGCTCACGGGCACGGCACGGGGCGGGGCTTCGCTCGCCGCAGCCACCGGCGGCACGGTGCGCAGCCGCGCACTCGCGCCCGCGACCGACTCGATTCCGCGACCGACGTGCCGGGCGAGCGCGGCGGTGGCGCCGCCGCGGGAGTAATAGAGCACCAGGATTTCTGACATGTTGGAACGAGTCTCCGCGGGCGATTGTCACTTAGCTCAAGTAGTATTACGAATTCTGTCGTTGAGGGACGCAAGCTGGGCGTGATCTGCAAGAAGTGCGTGGTGGGCGGGCGTGTCCAGGGCGTGTTCTACCGCGCGACCGCGGCGCGGCGCGCCCGGGAGCTCGGCATCCGCGGCCATGCCCGCAATCTCCCCGATGGCCGGGTGGAAGTGCTGGCCTGCGGCGACAGCGAGGTGGTCGAGGAGTTCGTGAGCTGGCTGTGGATCGGCTCATCCGCCTCCCAGGTCACCTCGGTCGAGGCCAGTGAAAGCCCGGTGAGCGCGTCGCTCCCGTCCGGTTTCCATACCGCCTGAAAGATGGTGATGCGCAAGCACGGTCTGCGGTTGCTGGCTCTGCTCGCCTTGATCGCGAACGGGGGCGTCACTGCGCCGCTCGGCGCGCAGACTGCTGCCCCGGCGCCGCCACCCGCTCCGTTAGCCGCGCCCGCTCCAGGCACCGAGCCCTCGCCTGATCAGCCGCCGGCTCCGACGCCCCCGGAGCCGCCCGCGGCGCCCGCTGCGGCAGCCCCCGCGGCGGCGCAGCCGGTGCCAGCGGAAGTCCCGCCGGCCGCCGAGACGCTGGCGCCTGCGACGCCGGCTGCGGCGCCCAGGCTCGGACTCTTTCACCGGCATCCGAAGGGGCAGGCATGGGTGGCCGCCGCCAATCCGCTCGCGGTCCAGGCGGGACTCGAGATTCTCGCCAGGGGCGGCAACGCCATCGACGCCGCCGTCGCGGTGCAGACCATGCTGGGGCTGGTCGAGCCGCAGAGCTCGGGGGTCGCCGGCGGCGCCTTCCTCATGTACTACGACGCGGGCAGCCGCGAGGTGAGCGCGCTCGACGGGCGCGAGAAGGCGCCGGCGGCCGCGCCTGCCAACATGTTTCTCGACGAGCACGGCAAGCCGCTGCCGTTCCTCGAGGCGGTGCGCAGCGGCCGCTCGACCGGCGTGCCGGGCGTGATCGCGATGCTCTACGCGGCGCATTCGAAGTTCGGCTCGATGCGCTGGAAGGAGCTGTTCCAGCCGGCGATCCACGCCGCGGCCCAGGGCTTTCGCGTGCCGGCGCGCCTCGCGATGTTTCTCGGCGAGGGATCGCCGTTTCCGCCCACCAACGAGATCCGCCAGCTGTTCTCGCGGCCTGACGGCGAGCCTCTCGAGGCGGATGACATCTTTCGCAACCCGGAGTACGCGAAGACTCTCGAGCGCATCGCGCGCGAAGGTCCGCGCGGCTTCTATGCGGGGCCGATCGCGCGCGAGATCGTCGATGAGACGCATGAGGAGCCGCTGCCGGGCACGATGACGCTGCAGGACCTCGCCTCCTACCGTCCCGAGTGGGACCCACCGCTGTGCCGACCCTACCGTCATTACTCCGTATGCGCGCCGCCGCCGCCCGCCGGCGGTGTCTCCCTGCTCGAGCTCCTCGACATACTGGAGAAGACCGACATCGCCGCGCGCGGCCCGAACGATCCGCAGAGCTGGTTCATGTTCGCCCAGGCGAGCCGTCTCGCCTACGCCGACCGCGACCGCTACGTGGCCGATCCGCACTACGTCCCCGTGCCGGTCGAGCGGCTGCTCGATCCCGCGTACATCAAGCTGCGCGCGCAGCTGATCGGCGAGCACGCCGGGCCCGCGCCGTCGCCGGGTGAGATTGCGCTGCCGCGCGGCCGGGACGCCACCACCGAGTCGCCGGGCACGAGTCATTTCGTGGTCCTGGACGGCGACGGCAACGTCGTGTCGATGACCACCACCATCGAGTCGGTGTTCGGCTCGGGACGCACCGTCGGCGGCTTCGTGCTCAACAACCAGCTCACCGATTTCTCCTTCGCCCCGACCGATGAGGGGCACCCCATCGCCAACGCCGTGCACGGCGGCAAGCGCCCGCGCTCCTCGATGGCGCCGGTCATCGTGCTCGATCACGACGGCAACTTCGTGACGGCGCTCGGCTCACCCGGTGGCGGCGCCATCACCGAGTACAACGCCAAGGCGCTCGTCGGGCTGCTGGCCTGGAGGATGACGCTCAAGCAGGCGATCGAGCTGCCGAATCTCATCGCCCGCGGCGACAGCTTCACCGGCGAGCTCGCCAAGTTCACGCCCGAAGTGCTCGCGGGGCTGCGCGAGCGCGGCATGCTGCTGAAACTCGGGCGCGCCGAGAACTCGGGGCTGCATGGCGTCGTGCGCCTTCCCGACGGCACCTACCAGGCAGCGGCCGACTCACGCCGCGAGGGTACGGTGGGCGTGCTCGAGCCGCGGCCGGCGAAGCACCACGCCACGGCGCACTGATCAGGCCGTGGTGCGCTGTCCGGAACGCAGCCCCTGAGCTAATGTGCCGCCGCGGCCGCCGGAAATCCCAGGTCGTCCGCGCCGCTCCAACGCCTCCACGCCGTGAGCACGCGGTCCGGGTAGTCGCGCTTGCCCGGGCTGCCGTTGTAGCGCGCCAGGGCCTTGCGCACGTCGTTGTGCTCGAAGCCGAGGTAATAGCGCAGGATCGCGCAGCCCATGTGCAGGTTCGGCGCGACGTGAGTGAGCTCGTAGCGACGCATCCCGAGCCTCTCCGGCCAGAAGGGCATCACCTGCATGAGGCCCACCGCCCCGGCGGCGGAGACCGCCCAGCGATCGAAACGGCTCTCGACCGCGATCAGCGCCATCACCAGGCCCGGCGGCAGACGCGCTTCGCCCGCACGGTGCGTCTCGCAATAGACCTGCCGGAGGATCTCGAGCCGCTCGGAGTGATCCTTGACGATGGAGCGCAGCCGCGGCTCCATGAGCGTGTACCAGACGGCCGAATCGTATTGGTCGGTGAAGCACTGCGTCTGGGCGATGGCGTTCGCCACCACGTCGCGCAGCGCCGGATCGAGCTGCTGATCGGCACGCGCGCGGTCGCTGCCGAGCAGGGCGGCGGCCGCGAGTACCAGCACCGGCAGGCAGAGCGCCGCACGCCGCACGCGCCCGAGAGCCGCCCCGCCAGGCCGCACTGCCTTACCCCGGACGCTCGAGGCGCGCACGCATGAAGCCGAGCGCCTCGCCGGCGGGAAACTCGGTGCTCGCGCTGTCGCGGCGATGCCGGTACTCGAGCTTGCCGGCCTCGAGACCGCGTTCCGCCACCACCAGCCGATGCGGAATGCCGAGGAGCTCGGCGTCGGCGAACTTGACGCCGGGACGGGCGTCCCGGTCATCGAGCAATACCTCGATCCCGGCGGCGGTGAGCTCGGCGTACAGGGCAACGGTTGCGGCGCGGACACGGTCGGACTTCTGCAGATTGAGCGGAACCAGCACCACCTGAAACGGCGCGATCGGCTCCGGCCAGATGATGCCGCGCTCATCGTGATTCTGCTCGATGGCCGCGGCAACGATGCGCGTCACACCAATGCCGTAACAGCCCATGTAGAGCGCGGTCTCGCGCCCGCTCTCATCCAGCACCAGCGCTTTCATGGGCTCTGAGTATTTGCGTCCCAGCTGGAAGATGTGGCCGACCTCGATGCCGCGCGCGATCTTCAGGCGCCCGCGGCCCGAAGGGCTCGGATCGCCCTCCACGACCTTGCGCAGGTCGGCCGCCGTGGCGGGCGGCAGGTCGCGGTCCCAGTTGACGCCGGTCAGGTGCAGGTCCTTCTCGTTGGCGCCGCACACGAAATCCGCGAGCGCCAGAGCCGCGTGATCGGCATAGATCGGGCACTCGAGCCCGACGAGTCCCACGTAGCCCGGCTCGGTGCCGGTGGCCGTGCGCACCCGCTCGGCGCTCGCGAGCTGCAGCGGGCTCGCCACGCCCGGCAGCTTCTGCGCCTTGACGGCGTTGAGCTCGTGGTCGCCGCGCACCACCAGCGCCACCACGCCCTTGGTGCCCTCGACGATCAGGGTCTTCACGCAGCGCGCGGGATCGACCTTGAGGAAGCGCGCCAGGTCCTCGATGGTGCGCGCCCCCGGCGTCGGAACCTTGCGCAGGTCCGCACGCGGAGCCGGACGCGGCTCGGCGGGCGGCAACGCCGCGGCGGCCTCGAGATTCGCCGCGTAGTCGTCGGCGTCCGAGAACACGATCGCATCCTCGCCGGAGGCGGCGAGCACGTGGAACTCCTGGCTGACGTCACCGCCGATCGCGCCCGAATCGGCGCGCACCGCGCGGAAGGTGAGCCCGGTGCGCGTGAAGATGCGCGTGTAGGCGTCGTACATGGCGCGATAGCCCTCGCGCAGCGACTCCTCGTCGAGGTGAAACGAGTAGGCATCTTTCATGATGAACTCGCGCGCGCGCATGACGCCGAAACGCGGCCGCACCTCGTCGCGGAACTTGGTCTGGATCTGGTAGAAATTCACCGGCAGCTGCCGGTAGCTCTTGAGCTCGCGCCGGGCGATGTCGGTGATCACCTCTTCATGAGTCGGGCCGAGCACGAAGTCGCGCTGGTGGCGGTCCTTGAAGCGCAGCAGCTCCGGACCGTACTCGGTCCAGCGTCCCGACTCCTGCCACAGCTCCGCCGGCTGCACCACCGGCATGACCAGCTCGAATGCCCCGGCGCGGTTCATCTCCTCACGGACGATGCGCTCGACCTTCTGCAGCACGCGCAGCCCGAGCGGCAGCCAGCTGTAGAGGCCCGCCGCCAGGCGCCGGGTGAGGCCGGCGCGCAGCATGAGCTGATGGCTCACGATCTCCGCCTCGGCGGGGGTCTCCTTCACGGTGTTGATCGGGTATTGCGAGAGGCGCATTGCGCTGGGAGCTTCGGTTACGGAGGCAAAAACAAGGAGTTGGCATCTTAGCAGGAGGCCCCTGATAAGATGGCCCGCGATTGGAGACACAGCCCCAAGTCCGACCCCGCAGCCGCAGCATCTACCTGCTGCCGAACCTGCTCACCACCGGTTGCCTGTTCTCGGGCTTTTACGCGGTGGTCGCGGCGATCGACCATCACTTTGCCCCGGCCGGCATGGCGGTGTTCGCCGCGATGATCTTCGACACTCTCGACGGGCGCATCGCGCGGGCGACGCACACCGAGAGCCTCTTCGGCAAGGAGTACGACAGTCTCGCCGACATGGTGGCATTCGGGCTCGCGCCGGCGATCGTCGCCTACCAGTGGGGCGTGGTGCGCATCATGGAGTTCGGTGGTTACTGGGGGCGCTTCGGCTGGCTGGCGTGCTTCTTTTACGCCGTGACGGCCGCGCTGCGCCTCGCGCGCTTCAATGCCCGCGCGGCGACCGCCGATAAGCGCTACTTCGAGGGGCTGCCCAGCCCATCGGCCGCAGCGATCGTCGCCGCCTTTGTCTGGTTCTTCAGCGACTGGCAGGGGCACGCGCCGGGGCTCGCCGGGTTGATCGCGGCGTTCGTCGTGACCGCGACGGCGGGAGCGCTCATGGTGAGCCGCTTCGGCTACCCGAGCTTCAAGCAGTTCGATCTCGATCGCCGCATCAAATTCGTCTACATGCTGCTCGTGCCGCTGTTCTTCGTGGCGATCGCGCTCGACCCGCCGACCATGCTGCTGTCGATGTTCGGCATTTACGCGCTTTCGGCGCCGCTCCTGTGGGCCGGGCGCCGCATCCGGCGCCTGGTGCGCGGGGTGCCCGCCGCAGGGGGCTGAGGACGTGAGCGTGGCGAGCGAACGGCGCCGGGAGTACCTCGAGGCGATCGGCATCGACGTCTGGGTGCCGCGCGTGGCGCCCGTGGTGCCGCGCAGCGCGCCAGCGGCGACGGCCGAGGAGGTCACCGCGGAGGTTGCAGCGCGCTGGGAGGCGCTGCGCCAGGAGGTGCTCCACTGCACCCGTTGTCCGCTGCATCTCACCCGCACCCAGGGCGTGTTCGGGGTGGGACCCAAGCGCTGCGACTGGCTGGTGATCGGCGAGGCGCCGGGCGCCGAGGAGGACCGGCGCGGCGAGCCCTTCGTAGGCGCGGCGGGACAGCTGCTCGATGCGATGCTGCGCGCCATCGGCCTCGACCGCACCCAGAACGTCTACATCGCCAATGTCCTGAAGAGCCGGCCGCCCGGCAACCGCGACCCTAGACCTGAGGAAGTCGCGGCGTGCCTGCCGTATCTGGTGCGGCAGATCGCGCTGCTCAAGCCGAAGATCATGCTGGCGGTCGGACGGATCGCGGCGCAGAACCTGCTCGGCACCGATGCGCCCCTCGGCCGGCTGCGGGGCCAGGTCCATTCTTTCGGCGAGCTGAATACACCGCTCGTCGTAACGTATCATCCCGCCTATCTCTTGCGCACACCCGGCGACAAGCGCAAGGCATGGGAGGACCTCAAGTTTGCGCGCAGCCTGTATCAACGGCTCACGCAGGGGACGGTGACCGATGGCCACCGCACCTGAGCTCTTCGGCTCCGCGGCCGAGGCGATCCGCGCCATGCGCGATGCCGACGTCCCCGAGGTCGTCGCGATCGAGCGTGCTTCGTACCAGTTTCCATGGAGCGAGGGGATCTTCCGTGACTGCCTGCGGGTCGGGTACACCTGCCGTGTGGCGACTCTCGGGCGGCAGGTCGCGGGCTACGGGGTGATGAGCGTCGGGGCGGGCGAGGCGCACATTCTCAACCTGTGCGTCGGCGAGGCGCTCCGCTGCCGCGGCTTCGGCAGGCGGTTGCTGACGCTGCTGATCGAGCGGGCCGCGGGCGCCGGCATGAGCGAGGCGTTCCTCGAGGTGCGTCCTTCCAACACCGCGGCCATCCGGCTCTACCTGGCACACGGCTTCGAGCAGGTCGGCATGCGGCGCGGCTACTACCAGGCTGTCGGCGGGCGCGAGGACGCAGTCGTGCTGCGGCTCGGCCTGCGCGCCGCACGCCTGCGCTCGAGCTGAGCTGCACTTAAAGTCATGGCTGATCTGGCTGCCGAAATCCATCGGCGACGAACCTTCGCGATCATTTCGCACCCCGATGCGGGCAAGACCACCCTCACCGAGAAGCTGCTGCTGTTCGGCGGCGCGATCCAGATGGCGGGCACGGTCAAGGGGCGCAAGGCCGCGCGTCACGCGACCTCCGACTGGATGCGGCTCGAGCAGCAGCGCGGCATCTCGGTGACCTCCTCGGTGATGCAGTTCCCGTATCGCGACCGCATCGTGAACCTGCTCGACACACCGGGGCACGAGGACTTTTCCGAGGACACCTACCGCACGCTCACCGCGGTGGACTCCGCGCTCATGGTCATCGACTGTGCCAAGGGGGTCGAGGAGCGCACCATCAAGCTCATGGAGGTCTGCCGGCTGCGCGATACGCCGATCATGACCTTCATCAACAAGCTCGACCGCGACGGGCGTACGCCCATCGAGCTGCTCGATGAGATCGAGAGCGTTCTGCGCATCAGCACCGCGCCCGTGACCTGGCCGATCGGCATGGGGCGGGAGCTGCGCGGCATCTATCACCTCGCCGAGGACCGCATCTACGCCTACACCGCGGGCGAGCGCGGCCGGGTCGGGGAGAACCGCACCATCGACGGACTTGGGAGCGAGGCCGCGCGCGAGTTTCTCGGCGATCTCTCGCAGACCTTCCTCGAGGAGATCGCGCTCGTGAAGGGGGCGAGCGAGGCCTTCGACTGCGAGGCCTACCGGGCCGGGCAGCAGACGCCGGTGTTCTTCGGCTCGGCCATCAACAACTTCGGCGTCGAGGAGCTGCTGAGTGCCTTCGTAGAGCACGCCCCCGGGCCGCTGCCGCGCGCCGCGCGCGAGCGCAGCGTCGCCCCCGAGGAGTCGGCGCTCGCGGGTTTCGTCTTCAAGATTCAGGCCAACATGGATCCGCAGCACCGCGACCGGATCGCGTTCCTGCGGCTGTGCGCCGGCAAATACACCCGCGGCATGCGCCTCTTCCACGTGCGCCTCGGAAAGGAGGTGCGGGTCGCCGACGCGCTCACCTTCATGGCGGCCGAGCGTGCCCAGGCCGAGGAGGCCTACGCCGGGGACATCATCGGGCTGCACAACTACGGCACGATCAACATCGGCGACAGCTTCACGCAGGGCGAGCGGCTCGCCTTCACCGGTGTGCCCAACTTCGCCCCGGAAATCTTCCGCCGCGCGGTGCTCAAGGATCCGCTGCGCATGAAGGCGCTGCAGAAGGGCCTGTCGCAGCTGTGCGAGGAGGGAGCGACGCAGCTGTTCCGCCCGCTGCGCAACAACGAGCTGATCCTGGGAGCGGTCGGGCAGCTGCAGTTCGAGGTGGTGGCCTTCCGCCTCGCGGACGAGTACGGCGTGCAGTGCGTGTTCGAGCCGGTCACCGTCTACACCGCGCGCTGGGTCGAGAGCACCGATGAGGAGCGCCTCGAGGAGTTCCGCGTCCGTGCGCACGAGCACCTGGCGCTCGATCACGCCGGCGCGCTCGTGTATCTCGCGCCCTCGCGCGTCAATCTCGAGCTGACGACCGAGCGCTGGCCGGGCATCGCCTTCCATGAGACCCGGGAACACGCCAGCGCCTGAACCGTGCGCGAGGGCGCGCGTGTCGAGTCAGCGAACCTGTGCCGTTGCGGCGGCAGTGCGACCAAGCCGAATCCGCAGGCGCCGCACCGCGCGCGCGAACTGCTCGATGTCGTGCGCACGCGTCGCGGGCTCGGGCACTCCGTAGCGCAGTTGCGCGTACTGCGCGAGCAGCGCTGCGGCGCCCTCAGTCAGCGCCGGGCTCGCGGCGCGCAGCGCCTCGGCGTAGGCGAGCGGCCCCTGGTATGGCGCGCGCCTGAGGCCGGTGAGCGCGAGCTTGCGGCACAGCAGCGCGTACGCCTGCGCGATGGCATCGGGGCGCCGGGGGCGCATCGACCTGCCGAGGTACCAGGCGATCACGGCGAGCCATCCGAGCAGCACCAGCCCGAACGCCCAGCCGAGCGTGAGCGCGTCGGGGGAATGGATCCCTAAGCGCTCGAGCACGTCGATCTGCGTCGCGTAGTTGAACTTCACCACCCGGTCGTTCCACCAGGCGTTGGCCGCGTCCCAGCGCTGCATGAGATCCACGAGCCACGGCGATGCGCGCAGCAGCCGAGTCGAGGCCGACATCGCCTCGGGCAGGAGATCGAGGGCGCTGCGCTGCAGCCGCTCGGGCTCGACCACCGCGGTCGGGTCGATGCGCGTCCAGCCGCGGCCCTCGAGCCACGCCTCCACCCAGGCGTGCGCGTCCGACTGACGCACTATCAGATAGCCGCCGCTCGGATTCCATTCGCCGCCGAGGTAACCGGTCACGACCCGCGCCGGCACACCCGCCGCGCGCATCAGCACCGCGAAGGCCGAGGCATAGTGGCCGCAGAAGCCGGTGCGCGTGCGGAACAGGAAATCGTCCACCTGCTCGGCCCCGAGCACCTCGGGCTCGAGTGAATAGACGAATCCGCCGCTGCGCAGGAATTCGAGCGCCGCAGTGATGAAGGCAGCATCGCTCCCGGCGCGCGTGCGCAGCGCGCGCGCGAGCTCGAGCGAGCGCGGATTGCGTCCGTGCGGCAGCGCCGTGTCCAGGAAGCGCTCCCACGGGGAGGGCGGCGAATCCTCGCGGGCGCCGGTATAGGACAGCGCTTCGTAGCTGGTCGGGTCCGAGACCGGCCGTGCCGTGCGCAGCTCGTAGTCGCGCGTGAGCGTGACGCCCGCATCGGGCGACTTCGCAGGCGTGTCGAGGGCGAACCACCAGAGGTGATAGCTCGGCTCGAGCGCCACCTGGTAGCGGTAGGCACGTCCGGAGCCAGGCTCCGGCGCCACTCGCGCGCTCCCGCCGCCCGAGCCGCGGCGCCAGGTAGAGCCGTCGAAGTCATGCAGCACGGGGCCGCGCCAGTAGCGCTGCTCGGTCGGCGGCAACGCGCCCTCGAAGCGTACGCGGAAGGCGACGTCGTACGAGGTCGAGAGCTTGCCGATGCCGCCCGGGCTCATGGTGTCGGACAGCCCGGTGACCGCCTCCTCGGCTCGCGGTACTGCCCAGAACGATCCGGCGAGGCGCGGGAAGAACAGGAACAGCAGCACCGCGAGCGGCAGAGCGAGGAGCAGCGTGCGGCCCGCGAGCGCCAGCGCGGCGCGCCCCGGGAAGCCGTCAGAGGCAATCACGGCGAGCGCCGTGCAGGCGAGCCACGTCTCGCCGAGATAGAGCGGTGCGCGCGCGAGGCTCTGGCGGTCGAGGCACGCGGCCAGCAGGAGGAAGAGTCCCGCGCCTACGAGCACCAGCCGATCGCGCCGCCGGAAGGTCTCGAGGAGCTTGAGCGCCGCCATCAGCACGAGCAGCGCGGTTCCGGCCGCGAGGCCATTCAGCGTGTGAAACCGCGTGAGCACCGCGACCACGACCGCCGCCGCGAGCACGGTGCGCGCGATCATCCCGGGCACCGGCACGCGCGCGACGGTGGCTGCGAGGCGCCAGACGATGAGCACCAGCGCCGCCGCCGAGACCCACACGGGCAGGTGGTCGATGTTGAGCAGCAGTCCGCCGGCAAAGGCTGCCGCCGCCCAGCAGAGCGCCCGGTTGTCCGGCGGCTCAGGCATCTTCGATTCCGTAGAGCGCGAGTGCCGCGAGGCAGCGGTGGCGGTGCTCGGGGCCGCGATTCGGCGCCAGCTGGACGCCCGGGAGCGTCAGCCCATAGCGCTCGCCGCCGGCTTCGGCATCGACCACCCAACGGGCGAGCTGCGAGAGCCGCGCCTCGATGTCGGGAATCCGCAGCTGCGCGAAGTCGAACAGGCACAGGTCGGCTCCGGCGGGACTGTATTCCTTCACCAGCAGCGGCGCCCCCCGGGCGTAGGCCTTCCAGTCGACCTGGCGCGGCGAGTCGCCGTCACGAAACAGTCGCAGGCCCATCCATTCATCGAGGCCCGATCCGCTGCGCGAGCTCTCCCCCGGGTGGCGGCCGCTGGTGATGGGCCGTGGGAGTGAGCCGTGAGGATGTGGATACACCAGCACTTCTACGGCCAAATGCACCCAGGTCCAGGTGCGAAAGAGGCCGAAGGGATGCGAGCTCGTCAGGCGCAGCCGATCGATGCGCACGATGCCGCGGCGCGCCGGCGTGAGCGGCAGCTCGAGACGCCCGCGCCCGTGCGGCGGGAGATCGACCCCGACGAGCGGCCCATCGTCGAGCGCGGCCTGCATGCCGGGGCGCGTGCGCAGCGCCGGGTTCTCGAGGGTGAGGAGCAGTGAGCCTGCGCTGCGGGCAAACACGGCCGGTGCGCTCACCGACACCAGCGTGAGGCCGAGGAGGTTGCGATGGCAGTCGTTCATCGCCACCAGCGCAAAGCCGGCCATCAGAAAGGTGAAGAACAGCGCGAGGCTGTTGCCGTAGTTGAGTCCCGCGAGCAGCATCAGGACCCAGAGGAACGCGAACGCCATTCCGGCGCGCGTCGGCAGGATGTAGAGGCGCCGGCGCGCGAGCGTCACCGGCAGCACGTCTGCTCCCTGGCGGCGGCGCACCCAGACCGCCATGCGCTTACGTGCCAATTCGGCGAACGGCACTCTCACGCAGGACCCGCGTCAGAGGGGGACCGGGACGGCGCGCAGGATCTCGGCGGCGATGGCTTCTCCGTCGGCGCTGCCGCCGGGGTCGCGGCGCTCGAGCCGATGCGAGACCACCGCGGGCAGCACGGCCTGCAGGTCCTCGGGGAGCGCCGCGGCGCGGCCGGCGAGATAGGCCCAGGCCTGGGCCGCGCGCAGCAGTCCCTGGCCGGCGCGCGGCGAGAGACCGAGTTTCAGATCGCTGCGCTCGCGCGTGCAGGCGATCAGCGCCTGGCTGTAGTCGAGGAGCGCGTCCGCCACGTGCACCGCGCGCACCTCGCGCTGCACGCGCAGCACTCCCGCGGGGCTCAGGGCCGGCGGAATCTCCGGCAGCAGCTCGCGCCGCTCGCCGCCGCGCAGCAGCTCGCGCTCGTGCGCCGCATCCGGGTAGCCGAGCGTCACGCGCATGAGAAAGCGGTCGAGCTGCGACTCGGGCAGCGCGAAGGTACCGAGCTGCTCGTGCGGGTTCTGCGTCGCGACCACGAAGAACACATCCGGCAGGCGGTAGGTGGTGCCGTCGGCGCTCACCTGGCGCTCCTCCATCGCCTCGAGCAGCGCGCTCTGTGTGCGCGGGCTCGCGCGGTTGACCTCGTCGGCGAGCAGCAGCTGGGTGAAGATCGGGCCGCGGCGGAAGTCGAAACGCTGATGCGCGCGATCGAAGATCGAGACGCCGATGATGTCCGCCGGCAGCAGGTCGCTGGTGAACTGCACGCGCTGCCAGGCGAGCCCGAGCACGTGGGCGAGCGCGTGCGCGAGCGTCGTCTTGCCGACGCCCGGCACGTCCTCGATCAGCAGGTGGCCGCGCGCCAAGAGGCACGCGAGGCACAGGCGAATCTGCCGCGGCTTGCCGAGAATGATGGTCTCGAGAGTCGCGAGCACCGCACGCAGCGCCTCGGCGTCGGCGGGAATGTCGGCCGCGGTGCTCACGAGGGGTCGAGTCCGCGCACGCGCTCGAGCTGTGCATTGAGACCGGCCACGGAGCGCTCGAGCTCCGCCAGGCGCTCGCGATCGCCGGCCACCACCGCCGCGGGTGCGTTGGCGACGAAGCTCCCGCTCGCGAGACGGCCGCGCACCACGCCGAGGTCCTTTTCCGCCCTGGCAATCAGCTTGGTGAGCCGCTCGATCTCCGCGGGCGCATCGATCAGGCCCGCCATCGGCACGAGCAGCGTGAGCGTGCCGACCAGCGCGATGGCCGACTGCGGCGCGCTGGCGCCGGCGGTGAGCACCGTCACGCTCTCGAGCCCCGCGAGGCGCTCGAGGTAGGGACGGTGGCGCGCGGCCCAGTCGCGGTCCTGCGTGCTGGCATCGCGCAGCAGCAGCGGGATGCGTCTTGCCGGATTGATGTTCATCTCGCCGCGGATCTGCCGGACGCCGAGCACCACCGCCTGGATCCAGGCGGTCTCGCGCTCGGCCGCCTCGTCGGGCGGGAACTCGGCGGCGCTCGGGTAGGGCTGCAGCATGACGGTCTCGCCCGCGCATGCGGCGAGCGGCGCGGCGCGCTGCCAGATCTCCTCGGTGATGAACGGCATGAAGGGATGGAGCGCGCGCTGCAGCGCCTCGAGAACGCCGCTGAGGGTCGCCCGCGTGCCGGCGCGCGCCGCGGCCGAGGACTCATTCGACTGCAGCACCGGCTTGGTGAGCTCGAGGTACCAGTCGCAGAAGTCGTACCAGGTGAACTCGTAGAGCGCCGAGGCGGCGAAGTCGAAGCGGTAATCGCGCAGCGCCTGCTCGACCGTGGCCAGCATGCGGCCGAAGCGGGCGCGGATCCAGCGGTCGGCCACCGACAGCTCCACGCCCCCGCCGGCCGGCGCCGGCGGCTGATCGCCGACCGAGAGCGTCACGAAGCGCGCCGCGTTCCACAGCTTGTTGCAGAAATTGCGATAGCCGCCGACGCGCCCCAGATCGAAGCGCAGGTCGCGGCTCGGCGAGGCGAGGGCGGCGAAGGTGAAGCGCAGCGCGTCGGTGCCGTGGGGCGCAATGCCGGCCGGGTACTGGCGGCGCGTCGCCTTCTCGATGGCGCCGGCGAGCTTCGGCTGCATCAGGCCGCTGGTGCGCTTGGCGATCAGCGCCTCGAGCGCGATGCCGTCGACGATGTCGAGCGGGTCGATCACGTTGCCCTTCGACTTCGACATCTTGTCGCCGTGCTCGTCGCGGATGAGGCCGGTGATGTAGACGTCGCGGAACGGCACCTCGCCCATGAACTTGAGTCCCATCATGATCATGCGCGCGACCCAGAAGAAGATGATGTCGAAGCCGGTCACGAGCACGTTGCCCGGATAGAAGCGCCGCAGCGCCTCGCTCTCATCGGGCCAGCCGAGCGTCGAGAACGGCCACAGGGCGGAGGAGAACCAGGTATCGAGCACGTCCTCGTCCTGGCGCAGGGGAAGAAGCGCGTCGAGCCGGTGACGGGCGCGCACCTCGGCCTCGTCGCGCCCCACGTACACGTTCCCGGCGGCGTCGTACCAGGCCGGGATGCGGTGACCCCACCACAGCTGACGGCTGACGCACCAGTCCTTGATGTTGCGCATCCACTCGAAGTAGGTGCGCGCCCAGTTCTCCGGCACGAAGCGGGTGCGGCCGTCCTCGACGGCGGCGAGCGCCGGCGCCGCGAGCGGCGCGATCTTCACGTACCACTGATCGGTGAGCCAGGGCTCGAGCACCGCGCCGCTGCGGTCGCCGCGCGGGATCACGAGCCGGTGTTTCTCGACGCCTTTGACGAGCCCCGCGGCCTCGAGCTCCGCCACGACGCGCTGGCGCGCCTCGAAGCGGTCGAGCCCGCGGAGGCGCTCCGGCACCGCCCCGTTCGTGGCGGCGCGCTCGGTGAAGATGTTGATGAGCGGCAGGCCGTGCCGCTGCGCTACCTCGTAGTCGTTGAAGTCGTGCGCCGGGGTGATCTTCACGCAACCCGAGCCGAAGTTCGGATCGACGTAGAAGTCGGCGATTATCGGAATGGCGCGGCCGGCGAGCGGCAGCAGCACGTTGCGCCCCACCAGGTGCCGATAGCGCTCGTCATCGGGGTGCACGGCGACCGCGACGTCCCCCAGCATGGTCTCCGGGCGCGTGGTCGCGACCACCACATGGCCGCTGCCGTCCTCGAGCGGGTAGCGCAGGTGCCAGAGCTGGCCTTCCTCCTCCTCCGCCTGCACCTCGAGGTCGGAGAGCGCCGTGAGCAGCACCGGGTCCCAGTTGACCAGGCGCTTGCCGCGATAGATGAGACCTTCCGCGTGCAGCCGCACGAACACTTCGGTGACCGCACGCGTCAGTCCGGGGTCCATGGTGAAGCGGTCGCGTGACCAGTCGACCGAATCGCCGAGGCGGCGCATCTGCTCGCTGATCGTGCCGCCCGATTGCGCACGCCACTGCCAGACTCGCTCGATGAACGCCTCGCGCCCGAGATCGGTGCGCCGCCGTCCCTCGGCGTTGAGCTGACGCTCCACCACCATCTGCGTGGCGATGCCCGCGTGGTCAGTGCCCGGTTGCCAGAGCGCGTCCTCGCCGCGCATGCGGTGATAACGCGTCAGCGCGTCCATCAGCGTGTGCTGGAACGCGTGCCCCATGTGCAGCGTTCCGGTCACGTTGGGCGGCGGGATCATGATGCAATAGGGCACACCGCGCCCGCGCGGTGCGAACCAGCCGTGGGACTCCCACCGCTCGTAGATGCGCCGCTCGATCTCCTGCGGCGCGTAGACCTTGTCCATTGAATGCGACGGCGACCGGGAAAAGTCCGCCGATTATAGGGGAGGGTCAGCGCTCGGCGCGCCGGATGAGGAAATCCGCGAGCAGTGGTGTCGGCCTGCCGGTGCTGCCCTTGGCAGCGCCGCCCTGGTAGGCGGTGCCGGCGACGTCCAGATGCGCCCAGGGCATCCCCTGGGTGAATTTGCCGAGGAAGGTCGCCGCGGTGATCGCGCCGCCGTCGCGGCCGCCGACGTTGGCGAAGTCGGCGAAGTTGCTCTTGAGCTGGTCGGAATATTCCTCGGTGAGCGGCAGCTGCCAGCAG
Source organism: Steroidobacteraceae bacterium (assembly GCA_035518275.1). Taxonomy (GTDB): domain Bacteria; phylum Pseudomonadota; class Gammaproteobacteria; order Steroidobacterales; family Steroidobacteraceae; genus 13-2-20CM-66-19. The sequence goes on along the minus strand of DATIXU010000144.1, from coordinate 93,322 downwards.
CGGTCCTCGGCGCGCACTCCCGCCTCGAGCAGCTGCTTCATCAGCCCCTCATCGTTCCCCATGAGGCCGGAGTGATGATGGCCGAGCGCCACCACGCAGGCGCCGGTGAGAGTCGCGATGTCGACCACCGCGGCGGGGCGGAAGCGCCGCGCGTAGTGCAGCGCGTCGCATAGGATGAGGCGCCCCTCGGCGTCGGTGTTGAGGATCTCGACCGTCTGGCCCGAGGCGCTGGTGGCGATGTCGCCGGGCTTGACCGCCTTGCCGTCCGGCATGTTCTCCACCGCGGCGATCAGGCCCACCACGTGCAGCGGCAGGCGCAGCTCCGCCGCCAGCGTCAGGCAGGCGATCACCGCGGCGGCGCCGCTCATGTCGAACTTCATCTCGTCCATGGCGGGCGGATCCTTGAGCGAGATGCCGCCGGTGTCGAAGGTCACGCCCTTGCCGACCAGCACCACCGGCGCCGGCGCCGACTTGCCGCCGCGATACTCGAGCACGATGAAGCGCGGCGGTTGCCGGCTGCCCTGCGAGACGGCGAGCAGGCAGCCCATCTTCTCGCGGCGGATTGCCGCCTCGTCGAGCACCTTTGCGGTGAGCGACTTCTGCCGCTTGGCGAGAGCGCGCGCCTCCTCGGCGAGAAAGGTCGGGGTGCAGATGTTGGCCGGCAGGTTGGCGAGATCGCGCTGCACGCTGGCGGCGCCCGCGATCGCCGCGCCGTGCCGGAAGCCGCGCGTGGCGGCATCCGCCTTGCGCACCGGGCCTGCGAGCACCTTCTTCAAGGCCGGCGCCGGCGGCTTCTTGCCGGTCTTCAGGTCGTTGATGCGGTAGAGCGTAGCGCCGGCGATCTCCGCGACCGCGCGCCCGAAGTAGTAGTCGTCGAGCTCGCGCGCCGCGGGGCGGTCGAGTCCGAGCGCGACGCTCGCGATGCGGGTGCGGCCGAGGGCGGAAAGCGCGGCACCCCAGGCGCGCCGCCAGCTGCGCCGCGAGAGCTGCTTGCGTCCGCCGAGGCCGACCAGCAGCACGCGCCGCGCCGGGATCTCCGTCACCTCGGTGACGAGCAGCGTCTCGCCGGCACGTCCGGTGAAGTCCCCGCGCGCCAGCAGGCGCTGCAGCCGCCCGCCGCAGGCGCCATCCACGGCCCGCGCCTCGGCGCCGAGCTCGGCCTCCTCGAACACACCGACGACCAGGCAATCGACCGCGAGCGTCGACAGGCCCTTTGTCCAAAGCGCAAATTCCATCCGCTATGTCTCCTTGCCGTTGAGGCGCGAGAGCGACTGATTTACCTTATTCGCGGTTCTTAAGCGCAACGCTTCCGTTGGTGTTGTTCAGCGCGCGATGTGCGGGCTAAGTGTAACCCAAGAGGCCGGAGCGGGTTTTGGGCACCATTCTCGGACGTTACATTCTGCGAGAAGTGGCGGCGGCGTGGCTGGTGGTGACCGCCGTGCTGCTGGTGATCCTGCTCGCCAATCAGGTGGTCGGGGTGCTGGAGCGCGCCGCGGCCAACCAGTATCCGCAGAGCGTGGTGCTCGAGCTGATCGGGCTCGGGGCACTGCAATACTTGTGGGTGCTGCTGCCGGTGGGGCTGCTGCTCGGCGTGGTGCTCGCGTTCGGGCGGCTGTATCACGACAGCGAGATGGCGGCGGCGCTCGCCTGCGGGGCGGGGCCGGCGAACGTCTATCTGCCGGTGGCACTGCTCGCGGCGCTGCTCACCGCGGCGCTCGCCTGGCTCACCCTGGTGCTGGCGCCGGCGGCCACGGTACGTGCCCTCAGCCTGCGCAACGAGGCGCTGCGCGCCGGCCAGTTCGCCCCCATCGCGCCCGGCAAGTTCCGCAGCTTCGGCGGCGGCAACGCCGTGGTCTACGCGCAGGAGGTCAACGCGGACGGCACGCTCGGCAACGTATTCGTCGAGCGCAACCGCGGACCGGTGGTCGAGGTGGCGCTCGCGCAGCGCGCGCGCCGCGAGGTCACGCCCGACGGGCTGACGCACATCCTGACGCTCTACGACGGCGAGCGCTTCGAGGGCATACCCGGCAGCGCTCAGTTCCGCATACTGCGCTTCGCCGAGCAGGTCGTGCCGGTGCGCGTGCCGCAGTCGGGTGATGTCGTCACGGCGCTCGAGGCCCGCCCCACGGCGGAGCTCATCGGCTCGCGCGCTCTGCCTGAGCGGGCGGAGCTGCAGTGGCGCATCGCCATGCCGCTCACCTGCCTGGTGCTGGCGCTGCTCGCCGTGCCGCTCGCGCGCCTGAAGCCCCGCCAGGGACGCTACGCGCGCGTGTGGCTCGCGGTGGTGATCTACTTCATCTATCTCAACCTCGTGTCGGCCGGCAAGGTGTGGCTCGGCCGCGGCACCGTGCCGGTGGCGCTCGGGCTGTGGTGGACGCACGCGGTGGTGGTGCTGCTCGCGCTCGCGATCATCGTTGGCCCCGGCCTGATGAACCGCCTGCGCTATCGGGTGCGGCGCCTGTGAACGTGCTCGACCGCTACGTGGTGCGCACGATCCTGAGCTCGGTGCTGCTGGTGATGCTCGTATTCCTGATGCTCGGCGGGCTGTGGGTCCTCATCGACCAGCAGGACGACATCGGCATCGGCCACTACACCGTGTGGAGCGCGCTCTGGTACACCTTGTTGAATCTCCCGCAGCAGGCCTACGAGCTGCTGCCGATCACGGTGCTGATCGGTGCGCTGCTCGGCCTCGGTGGCCTGGCACGCGGCAGCGAGCTCACCGTGGTGCGCGCGACCGGCGTCTCGGTGATGCGCATCGCCGGCACCACGCTGATCGCGGCGGGGCTGCTGATCGGGGTGGAGCTGGTGCTCGGGGAGTTCCTCGGGCCGCCGCTGCAGCAGGTGGCGCGCGAGCAGAAGGCGTTCAGCAAGCTGAGCAACGTGAGCTTCGGCACCGGCAGCGGCGCGTGGGTGCGCGACGGCGACCTGATCCTGAACGTCGCCGGGCAGTCGGGCGAGCGGCAGTTCGGCGGCATGCAGATCTTCGAGCTCTCACCGCAGCACCAGCTGATCGCCCTCGGGCACGCGCGGCGCGCCACCGCCGGCTCCAACCGCAAGTGGCTGCTCACCGACTACGCGGAATCGCGTTTCTCCGACGACACGGTGACCTCCGCGCCGCCCGCCGAGCGCATCCTCGAGTCGAACGTCACCGCCGGCTTTCTCGGCCTCGCCGTCCAGGATCCGGATCAGCTCACGATCGGCGCGCTGTGGCGGCTGATCAGCTACTACCGCAGCAACGCGCTCGATGCGCGCGAGTACGTGTTTGCGTTCTGGTCGCGCATCGCGCGTACCGTGGCGGTCGCTTTCTGCGCGCTGCTCGCGATCCCCTTCGCGCTCGGTCCGCTGCGCTCCACCGGTTCCGGCACGCGCATGCTGCTCGGGCTGGTGCTCGGTATTGCCTTCTTCCTGCTGCAGCGCCTGATCGAGAGCAGCACGGTGGTATTCGCGCTGAATCCGGTGCTGCTCGCCTGGCTGCCGACGGCGCTGCTCGCCGCCGTGTCCCTGGGGTTGCTGGCAAAGACGCGTTAGCGCATCAGCCGGTTGCGCCACCCTCATGGCGCGGCAGTGTGTCGCCGATTGCCACCCACGGCAGCCGATCCTTCACCCACACGTGCATCGCGGGCGTGACGAGCGTCGGGTCATCGAGCGTCGCGAGCGTGACGTCGATCTCCGCGGGGCGCGCCTCGTGCCGATAGGTGAGGGAGGTGCCGCAGCGTGCGCAGAAGCCGCGCCACACCTGGGCCGAGGAGCGGTACTCGCTCAGTCGCCCGCGCGTCACCCGCATCCCCTCCCGCAGGAACGTGCCCCACGGCACCATGGGCGCGCCGGTCGCGCGGCGGCAGGTTGCGCAATGGCAGAAGCACGGATTGCTGACGGGTCCGGTGATCTCATAGCGCACCGAGCCGCACAGGCAGCCGCCGGCGTACACGCTTTGGGTCATGCGGGAACGTTAGCACCGGCCGGGTGGCGGCGCGCGGCGATTGCCGCGGCGCACCAGGATCGCAAGCCAACGGGTGCAGCTCAGCCTCGGACTCTGCTGTTGGTGAGCCCCGGCGGCAGGCATACACTCCGCCGCTCCCAGAGCGTCGTACCGACGCGCCGATCAATTACACCAACAAAGGGGAGGCAAACATGAGAATTCCGCTAACAGCTCTGCTGCTGGCGCCCGCGGTGGTCTTCGCGGGCAGCAGCACGTTCGACGGCACGTGGAAGGGCCGGGTCGACTCGGTGAAAGTGACCGGCAAGCCGGACGTTTTTGCGGTGGCGGACGGAATGTTCACCTGTGCCACCTGCGACCCGCCGATCAAGATCAAGGCCGATGGCTCGGAGCAAAAAGTCACCGGGCACGATTACTACGACACGCTCGTCATGAAGGTCGTCGACGCGAAGACGGTCGAGCGCACCGCCAAGCTCGCCGGCAAGGTGACCGGCGTTTACACGGCTTCGGTGTCCGCCGATGGATCGACGCTGAACGGCAAGTACACCGACTACACCGGGGCGAAGCCCGCCACTTTCGCCTTCACGGAAAAGCGCGTAGCGGCAGGGCCCAGCGGCTCACACGCCGTGTCGGGATCGTGGGCGCCGGACAAGACGACCGACGCCAACGACGCCGGGACTATCGTCACGTACAAGATGACCGCTGATTCATTCAGCATGAGCGCCAATGGCCAGAGCTACGACGCGAAGTTCGACGGCAAGGAGTACCCCATCATGGGTGATCCGGGCCATACGACCGTCACGCTGAAGAAACTTTCGGCGAATGCCGTCCAGGAGACCGATCATCGCCAGGGCAAGGTAACCGATGTGATACACCTCGCCACTGCCGCGGACGGCAAGTCGATCAGCTTGACCGACAAAGATCTGATACACAGTCAAACGACGACGATCACACTCGACAAGCAACCGTAGTAGAGCTACCGCTTGCCGGGAGTCTGCCTCAGGGCAGGCTCTCGGCGCGTGGCGGCGGGTGCGCGCGGCGCTCGGTCGCGTGCGGGCTCAGTGCTTGTGCCCCGGGAACAGCCGGCAGTAGATGCAGTCGGCGCCCGTCGGGTTGTCGAGCATGAAGTGGCGCACCCAGTAGCCCTCGCCGCGCGAGGCGGCGTGCTCGAAGGGCTGATGCGCCAGATCGTGGCCGACGACCTCGACCGCTCCCTCGCCCTCGAGGATCTCGGTGGCGCGCTCGGTCTCGATCGCGCCGCGCGGATGCACGGTGATGGTGGCGGCGCCGCCCTCAACCCGCTCGGCGAGTCCCTCGACGAATGGACGCTCGTCTACCTCGCTCAGCAGCGTGCCGAAGTACCGCACGAACTTGTCGTGCGCCGATCCTGCTGGCTGCAGCCCCGCGCGGCCCGGCTCGCAGGATGCGGTGAGCTCGACGCGATCCGTGGGGAAACCGTCGCTCACCAGACGGGTGCGGACGCGGTCCGCAGCCGAGTACTCGTTGAACACGGCGAGGATGATGGCGCTCATGTTTCCTCCTTAGGACGCCCGCGCCGAAAAATTCTACGCCCGCTGCGGGAGAGGGGCGTAATGCTGCATCGCACCAAAAACTCCACGGTGAATCCGGACGGCTTGCGATGCAAGGTCCCGAAATGTGCGGGAGCCGGGATTGTTAGAAAACCATCTAATTTGCCTCGTTACCCCCCTGAATCAGGCCTCGAGAGACCATAGCTAGATGATTTTCTAACAATTGAGCCCGAGGCCCAATTCGGGGGCTACCACGCGGACCCGCGGGCCAAGCGGGGAACGGGGGAGGGTAAATGGGCGCCCGGGTCCTTAGGATCCGAGGGCATGACGAGCAGGAAAGGCAGAGGGCGGCCGCGGTACGAGGACGTTCTGACGCCCACGGAATGGCGCGTGGTGCATGCCATCCAGCACGGGATGAGCAACCGCGAGATCGCCGTGCGCCGCGGCATCAGCCTCGATGCCGTGAAGTTTCACGTGGCGAACGCGGTGGCGAAGCTCGGGGTCGCGAACCGTCAGGCGCTGCGCCGCTGGTTCCGCGAGCCGCGGGGCAGCGCGCTCGGCCGCAAGGAGAAACCCATGACGACGGCGTTGGCTCTCGGCGCGCTTGCACAGGTCTCGCGCACGGTGCGCGACATCAAGGAGTCCGAGGCCTTCTATGGCAAGACTCTCGGGCTCAAGCACCTCTATGCCTTTGGCTCGTCTGCGTTCTTCGACTGCGGGGGCACGCGCTTGTACCTGAGCGCCACCGACAAGCCAGGCCCCGAGTCGATTCTCTATCTGCGCGTCGAGGACATCCGTGCCGCCTACGAGACGCTGGGCGCCCGCGGAGTCGAGTTTGGTCAGGCGCCGCACATGATCCATCGCCACGCCGATGGCACGGAGGAATGGCTGGCGCACTTCAACGATCCGGAGGGCCGCCCGCTCGGCATCCTCGCGCAGGTCAAGCCCTGACTGCGCCGCGCGGCGGCGGTCCCCGGCGCGCTATTTCGCGGCGGGCTGCGCGGCGCTGGCGGCCGGCGCCTTCGCCGCCGCCTTCTTCGCCGCGGGCTTCACCGGCTTTTCCGGCTTCTCGGGCTTAGGCTGCAGCAGGTCCTCCAGCGTGCGGAAGATCGCCCCGTACTTGTAGTCCGGAATCTCGAACTCCCAGCCGGCGAGCCGCGTGTTGAGTGCCTGCGCCTCGGCTTCGGCCTCCTTGGCGGTCGAGCGGGCCGCGAGCGTGATGAGCGAGCGCGTGCCGTCCTTGCGGCCGGTGAGCTCGAGCTCGAGGCCGTCGAAGGTGCGGAACACGGCTCGTGCACGCTTGGCATCGGCGGGAGCCGCGGCCTTCTGAACGTCCTCGAGCGTGAGTGTGTCCAGGGAGGCGGCGATCGAGTCGGCGGCGCCGGCGCTGGTCAGCAGGCGCCCCTTGGGAATCGGCGCCACGGTGAAGTCGGGCTGCTCCTTTTTGTCGCGCGTGGCGCTGAACGACGGCCCATCGGCGGGCTTCTCGTCCACCTGGCGGATGCGCGTCTGCGGCAGATCGACGAGCGAGCGCTCGAGCCAGCTCTTGGGGTCGGCGTCAGGGGTGAGGAGCGGGGCCGCGAGCAGGCTCGGCGCGGTGCCCGCGACGCGCACGAAGCCCGACTTGCCGCTCGAGGTCTTGCCGACGATGAGCGCGAAGGTGCGGCCCGGCGTGACGATGTCGATCTGCGTGCCAGTCGCCTTGGGCGAGCTCACGTCCTCGACGCCGAGCTGCGGGTAGTTCGCGGGCAGGCGCGTCTTTTCCTCGACCACGTTCAGCGCGCTCAAGTCGAGCAGGAGCTTGCGCACCTTGCCGGGATCGGCTGCCCAGTCGCGCTCGCCGACCACCCAGCCCACCGAGGCCTTCTTGAGAGTCGCGTGTGTGCCGTCGCCGCGGCGCAGGTCCACCTCGGTTACGGTGTTGACGCTCTGCTCGAGGCGCGGCAGCACCAGGTCGCCGGTGAGCGAGGCATGCTCGAGGTGCCGCCGCGAGGACAGCCAGATCGCGAACGCGATCAGCGCCAGCCCGCAGCCGAGCAGCAGCGCAACGCGGCGCGGCGTCATGGCAGCTGCCCCGCCGGGCGCCGGGCGCGCACGCGGCGCCGCCAGGCGGCGAAGCCGAGCGCCAGCAGCGCGAACACCGCCGGGATCACGATGATGTCCACGATCTTGATCTCCGTGCCGAGCCGCGAGATATCCGCGTCGAGCCCGGCGCGCACGGCGCGCAGCTCCTTGCGGATGCGGATCTTCTCCTGCTCGAAGTGCTCGATCTCTTCCTGCTCCTGGGGCGTGACGATGAGCGAGCTCTGGTCGCGCCCGCCGCCCTTGGACTGCAACGCAGTCAGCTTCTGTTCCGTTGACTGCAGCTGCTGCTCGAGCTCGTGCTCCTTGTCGCGGAAGCGCTCGTCGGCGGCGCGCCGCAGCTTATCGACCCGCTCGAAGGGGCGGGTGAAGGTGGCACGGCCGCGCACGCTGATCAGATCGTCGCTGCCGGCGAGATTGTCGAGCGCGTTCAGTACCAGATCGCCGTTGCTGGCCCAGGCCTGCGCCAGGCGCTGGCCGAAGAAGTCCTGCTGGTGCACCCACAGATAGTCGGCCAGCAGATCGGTGTCGGCAACGACGACGAGGTTGAGCGGGTGGGTGGAAGCTTTGAGCGGCACGGTGCCGGCCGGCAGCGTCACGCCAGCCGGCGCACCCGCGGGGAAGGCCGTATGCACGTCCCCGGTGACGCGCGCGGCGATCGTGTAGCGCACGCCGGTCGCCTTGAAGCCTTCGCGCAGCGTCGCCGGATCGAACAGCATGCGAAAGCGCTCGACCGGCAGCAGCTCCGCGTCGGTGCTCGACTGGAGCAGCGGCTCGAATTTCACCGTGGCGCCCTTGACCGGCTCGAGGTGGCCGGCGATCGCGACGTTGACGTTGGAGAGTCCCGCGGTGATCACATCGTCGGTGGCGAAGGTCGACTTGTCGAGGCCGAGCACCCCCAGGTGTTCGGTCGGCGCCTCGCCCTGATGCATCGACACCGAGAGCGCGTGGCCGCGGTCGGCGACCACCTGGGTGGCATCGAACTTGACGCCCCAGGCGGTGAGCAGCTCGCCCAAGTGCGAGGATTTGTCGGCGCCCATGGCGGCCATCGGGTTGCGCGGGTCGTTGCCCGCGTTGTCGGCTTCCGACAGCGGGTCGACGAAGGCGAGGATGTGGCCGCCCCGCAGCGCGTACTGGTCGATCGCGAACTGGGTCGCCGGGGATAGGTTCTTCGGATGGACCAGCACCAGCACGTTCACGTCGGGGTCGATCCTGGTGGCGGTCGGCTCGAGCGGCCGGATCTCGAACAGCTGCTCGGCCTGCCCGTAGATCACCCACGGCTCGCGCATCTGGCCGGTCTGCGGGTCGAAGCCCGGGCCCATCGGCAGCGTCGACAGCCAGGCGACCACCGGCTTCTTCGGATTGGCGAGCTGGTAGACGAGCTTCATCACGTCGTATTCGAGGAACTGCTCCTTGTTGGGATCGAAGAACTCGATGGCCGCATGGCCGTCGGTGGAGTTGGTTCCGGCGAGCCCGAAGTACAGCTGCCCGCCCGTGGCGCCGACCGGCACGCCGCGCACGCCGAGCTCGGAAGCGCGGTCCTCGTCCTCGGAGAACGGCTGCGGATCGACCTCGTGCAGGCGGACCATGCCGTTCGAGCGTGCCGCGATCTCCTCGAGGAACTCGCGCACCCGGACGCCGTAGGTCTTGAGCTGCGGCAGCTGGCCGGCGGTCTTCTCCGAGAAGAAGAAGTAGAGGTTGATCGGCTCGTGGATGCTCTTGAGGATGCGCTCGGTGCCGGGCGCGGTGGTGTAGAGGTGGTTCTGGGTGAGATCCAGCCGCCAGCCGCGCAGCGCGAAGTTGAACAGCACCGTGAGGCCGATGAACAGCAGCGCGAGTCCCAGCAGGGTAGCGCCGCCCAGGGTCGAGCGTTTGGTCATGGTGCTAATCCGCCTTGCGCAGCTCGAGCGCGATGCCGGTCGAGAGCAGGAAGAAACCGATCAGCATCGCGAAGTACAGCAGGTCGCGCACGTCGATCACTCCCTTCTCGATCGACTGGAAGTGGGTGAGGAAGGAGAGCGAGGCGATCGCATCGGTGAGCGCCTGCGGCGCCCAGCTGCGGAACAAGTCGAGCACCAAGGGGAAGCCCGCCAGCAGGAACACGAAGCACACGACCACGCCGAGGATGAAGGCGACCACCTGGCTGCGGGTGAGCGCTGACATGCACGAGCCGATCGCGAGGAAGCCGCCGGCGAGCAACAGGCTCCCGAGGTAGGCGGCCAGGATCGCGCCGTTGTCCGGGTGGCCCAGGTAGTTGACCGTGATCCACAGCGGAAAGGTCAGCGCCAGCGCCAGCGCCGTGAAGATCCACGCCGCCAGGAACTTGGCCGTAACCGCCTCGCGCAGCGTCACCGGCTGCGTCATGAGCAGCTCGATGCTGCCCGACTTGCGCTCCTCGGCCCAGAGCTTCATCGACACCGCCGGCATCAGAAACAGATACAGCCACGGATGAAAGGTGAAGAACGGCTCGAGGTCGGCCTGGCCGCGCTCGTAGAAGCCGCCCAGATAGAAGGTGAAGGCGTTGGCCAGCACCAGAAAGATGAGTATGAAGACGTACGCCAGCGGCGTCGCGAAGTAACTCGCGAGCTCGCGGCGCATGATGATGCCCACGTTGCGCATGTGCTTAGGTGTGCTCAGGCGGTGATGGTACGAAATACTTCGTCGAGGCGGCCGGACTCGAGGTGCAGCTCCTTCAACTTCAGCCCCTGGCGGGCGGCGAGCTCGGAGAGCGCCGGGAGGATGGTGGCACCGGCCTTAGGTAAGGCCGTGAGGCGCGCGTCGCGCTCGCTCACCTCCAGATCCGCGACCGACGGCAGAGCCTTGACCGCGGCGCGTGCCGCGGCCAACTGTCCCGGGTCGTCGAGCTGCATCGACACCGCATTGTGATAGCGCGAGCGGGCCGCGAGCCCGGCGGGCGTGTCGTCGGCGATCACGCGTCCGCGGGCGATGATGATCGCGCGCGTGCACACGGCATCCACCTCCTCGAGGATGTGGGTGGAGATCACGATGATCTTGTCGCGCGCCATGTCGTTGATGAGCGTGCGCACCTCGTGCTTCTGGTTGGGATCGAGCCCGTCGGTCGGCTCATCCAGTATCAGCACCGGCGGATCGTGCACGATCGCCTGCGCGAGCCCCACGCGCCGCCGGAAGCCCTTCGACAGAGTCTCGATGGTCTGGTCGAGGACGCTGCCGAGCTGCAGGTGCTCGATCACGTGCGCGAGCCGCGCGCGGCGGCGCTCGCCCTCGAGCGCCCGCAGGTCGGCGATGAAGCGGAGGAAGCCGCGCACGGTCATCTCGCCGTAGCTCGGCGCCCCCTCCGGGAGGTAGCCGAGCGCGCGCTTGGCGGCGAGCGTGTCGCTGCCGATGTCGTGCCCGCAGATGCTCGCCGTGCCGGAGGTCGGCGTCACGAAGCCGGCGAGCATGCGCATGGTCGTGGTCTTGCCGGCGCCGTTGGGCCCGAGGAAGCCGAGGACTTCGCCGGGGCCCACCTGGAAGGTAACGTCATCGGCGGCCGTGAGCGGGCCGTAGCGCTTGGTGAGATGTTCGGTCTTGATCATGTCGGATGCGGTCTAGAGGAGAAGGTTCGAGGGAAAGTTCCACGGCATTTTTTGAGCGCGCGATTGTGACGGGAGCCGCCGCGGATTTCCAATGCCCTTACTGGCGCGCTCAGATAACAATATATTACGTATATAAAACAAATATTTATAAATAATACATCATGTTATTTAGATGGGAGGTTGCGGGTCCGCTCAGGTCATCGATCCGCCACGGACGCTCTGCGATGCCTGCGGCACGCGCCGCGGCGCGGCGCGGCTCGAGTCTCAGCGGTATTCGAACCGGTGGCGCATGCGCCAGTAGAGGATGCACAGCGCCCCGCCCGCCATGCCGCCGAGGTGCGCAAAGTGTGCCACTCCCGCCTCTGTGCCCGTCACCCCGAAGAACAGCTCCAGCAGTCCGTAGAGAGTCACGAACAGCCAGGCCGGCATCGGAATCGGCGGGAACAGCAGAATGATGCGCTGGCGCGGAAAGTACCAGGCGAAGGCGAGCAGGATGCCGAAGATACCGCCCGAGGCGCCGATCACTTCCTCGTTGACGCCCGCGCCGCGCTGCGCCAGCAGCTGCGTGAGCGCCGCCGTCAGCACGCACACCAGATAGAAAATCACCAGGCGCCGTGCGCCCCAGTAAAGCTCGAGCGCGCGGCCGAACATGAAGAGCGCGAACATGTTGAAAAAGATGTGCGCAATGCTGCCGTGCAGGAACGCGTAGGTGAGGAGCTGCCACGGCCTGAAGCCGGCGCTGCCGAGCGGCCAGAGCGCGAACAGCTGTGCGATCGGCTCGCCGGCAACCTGCTGCAGCAGGAACACCGCGACGTTGATGAGGATCAGAGCCCGGGTGGCGGGCGGCATCGAGAACATCCGCCTAAGTCTACCGGGTCGCGGTATCACGCGCGCTGCCCCGAGGCCCGACCGCCGGGTCGCCTCACGCCGCCGCCGGGGGCGATATGATGGCTTCATGAGCGAAGCTTTCATCTGCGATGCGGTACGCACCCCGATCGGGCGCTACGGCGGGGCACTCGCGGCGGTGCGCGCCGACGACCTCGCGGCGCTGCCGATCGCGGCGCTCCTGAAGCGCAACGCGGCGCTCGACCCGGCCGGTGTCGACGAGGTCCTGCTCGGCTGTGCGAATCAGGCGGGCGAAGACAACCGCAACGTGGCGCGTATGGCGGCGCTGCTGGCAGGGCTGCCGGTGTCGGTGCCGGGGGCGACCGTCAACCGCCTGTGCGGCTCGGGCCTCGATGCGCTGGCGATGGCGGCGCGCACCGTGCGCCTCGGCGAAGCGCAGCTGGTCGTCGCCGGCGGCGTCGAGTCGATGTCGCGCGCGCCCTTCGTGCTGCCGAAGGCGGAAGCGCCGTTCAGCCGCAATGCCGAGATCTACGACACCACCATCGGCTGGCGCTTCGTCAACCCGCGCATGCGGGAGCGGTACGGCATCGACTCGATGCCCGAGACCGGCGAGAACGTGGCGGCCGAGTACCGCATCTCGCGCGCCGCCCAGGACGCCTTTGCGCTGCGCAGCCAGCAGCGCGCGGGCGCGGCTCAAGCGCGCGGCTTCTTCGCGGCCGAGCTGATCCCGGTCGAGATCCCGCAGCGCAAGGGGAAGCCGCTGGTGGTGGAGCGCGACGAGCATCCGCGGCCGGAGACCACGCTCGAGCAGCTCGCCGCTCTTCCGACCCCGTTTCGCAGCGGCGGCACGGTCACGGCCGGCAATGCCTCGGGTGTCAACGACGGTGCGTGCGCGCTGCTCGTCGCCTCGGCGGAGGCCGCGCGGCGCCACGGGCTCACGCCGCGCGCGCGCATCGTCGCTGCAGCCACCGCCGGCGTTGCGCCGCGGGTCATGGGAATGGGGCCGGCGCCGGCGACTGCTAAGGTGCTCGAGCGCGCGGGACTTGCGATCGGACAGATGGACGTGATCGAGCTCAACGAGGCCTTCGCCTCCCAGGCGCTCGCGGTGCTGCGGGAGCTCGAGCTCGCCGACGATGCGGGCCACGTGAACCCGAACGGCGGCGCCATCGCGCTCGGCCATCCGCTCGGCATGTCGGGCGCGCGCCTCGCCACCACGGCGGTGAGCCAGCTCGCCGCGACCCGCGGCCGCTATGCGCTGTGCACCATGTGCATCGGCGTCGGCCAGGGGATCGCGGTCATTCTCGAGCGGGTTTGACGGCCCAAGGGAGCGATTCGAGGTCGAGGTTCCCGCCGCTCAACACCACCCCTACGCGCCGGCCGCGTACCTCGAGCCTGCCGGCGGCGACGGCGGCGTAGGCCGCAGCTCCCGAGGGCTCGACGATGATCTTCATCACTTCCCAGATGTGGCGCATGGCGGCCACGATCGCCCCATCCGTCACGGTCACGACGTCGTCGACATAGCGCATGAACTCCGCGAACGGCCGCACGCCGATCGTCGCGCGCAGGCCGTCGGCGATCGTCTCGGGCCGCTCGCACGGCACGATCCTGCCGGCGCGCAGCGAGCGGGCCGCATCGTCGGCGCCCGAGGGCTCGACGCCGACGATCCGCGCCGCGGGCCTGAGGGCCCTGGCCGCGACCGCGATGCCGCTCATGAGCCCCCCGCCGCTCACCGGCGCGAGCAGCACGTCGAGGTCCGGGACCTGCTCGAGGAGCTCGACGCCGACCGTCCCCTGTCCGGCCATCACGGCGAAGTCGTCGTAGGGGTGGACCATGATCGCGCCGGTGGCGGCGATCAGCTCGGCGGCGGCGCGCTCACGCGCCGTGAGCGTCGGCTCGCAGAGCGTGATGTGGGCGCCCTGGCGCTCGACGGCGGCGCGCTTCGCGAGCGGCGTGTTCTCCGGCATGACGATGTAGGCCGGAACGCCGCGCAGGCGCGCCGCGCGCGCGAGCGCGCCCGCGTGATTGCCGGAGGAATGGGTGGCGACGCCGTGACGCACCTGCGCCTCGGGGAGGCTGAACACCGCATTGCAGGCGCCGCGCGCCTTGAAGGCGCCGCCTTTCTGGAAGTTCTCGCACTTGAAGAAGAGCCGCGCGCCGGAGGCCTCATCGAGCGTCGAGCTGGTGAGGACCGGGGTCGCGTTAATGAGCGGCGCGATGCGCGCGCGCGCTTCCTCGATCAGCGCGAAGGTGAGGCCGGGTGACTGGCTGCCCATGCGCGGGGCAGCATGGGCACGCCCTCAGAGCCCGTCAAGCGGACGGCCGGCGAGCGCCGGGCAGCCGGCCGCATCGCCCGCGCCGCTGCGCGCGGCGGCGCAGGTGCGGCGCCGCGCGAGATCGAGCCGTGCAAGCGCGGCAGCAGCATTGACGACGCCCGCGTCGGCCGCCGTGACTGACACCGCGGTCGGGGCGGGCTTCAGGAGCGACAGGACCGCATCGCTCGTCAGGCGCGCAGGCGCAGCGGATATCAGCAGCGCGATCACGCCCGTGATCTCGGCGGCGGCCACCGAGCTTCCGGACTCGAAGTCGTATTGCGCACCGGGGCGCAGCGTCATCACGTGCCGGGCCGGGGCAGCGAGGGCGCCTGGGGGGACGACACTCTCGCTGCCCGCGGCCGCTATGACCCCGGGGATCGCAGTGGGGAAACCGCCTTGCGCGTCGACGGCGCCGACGAACACCACGCCGCGCTTCAATCCCGTCTGGACCAGCGCCGCGAGCAGCGCGTCCGCGGGACCTGCGACGCTCAGGTTGACGAGCGGCACGCCGGACTCGAGCGCCGCGGCCAGCGCCCGGGCGAGCGTGAAGGTGTTGCAGGCCGCGGCGTCGCCGTCGGGCGCGAGCTGCCAGCAGGCTTCGAACACCTCGAGCTGGGCGCGCGGTGCGATGCCGACGATGCCGATGTGGTTGTCGGCGACCGCAGCGATGATGCCCGCCATGGCGGTGCCGTGGCGCTGCGAGCCGTCCGAGCCGCGGTTCCCGCCGATGAAGGAGCGGCTGTGAGCGATGCGGCCGGCGAGGTCCGGGTGGCGCGCATCGACCGCGGTGTCGATGAGCGCAACCCGCACGCCTTCTCCCTGGGCACGCAGGTGCGCGTCTGGAATGCCGAGCGCCGGGAGATTCGTCTGCAGGTCGTAGAGCGGATCGTTGTAGGCGGGGACGGGCGAGGGCGCGGTCAGCGTATGGAACTCGTTGAGCGGCTGTGCCAGAGCCACGCGCGGATCGTGAGCGAGAGCTGCGAGCACGTCCGCGGCCGGCCGGCCGTTGACGATCTCGAAGACCACGCAGTGCACGGCGAGCTCGCGGATGGGCCAGCTCGCCACCTCGCGCAGAGCGTATTCGGACGCCACGCGGCGCGCCGTCTGCCCGGCGCTCTGCGACACGCGGTAGCCGTCACCGCCGTAGCGGCGGCCGGTCGAGCCGGCGGGTCCCGGCGCGCTGCGCGGCTCGTTGGCGAAGGCAACCACGATCCGGGTGAGCGCGCTCGCGGAGGCCGTGGCGGTCTTTCCCCCGGCCGGCTCGGCGGCGCGCACGTTGACCGCGGCGGCCGCGCAGGCGAGCGCGAGGCACAGGAGCCGCTGGGCACAGGCGCGCATCCGCAACTCTCTAAGGTCTCCGCGGCGGCGGGTCGATGACCGGCAGAGGCTCGATCCAGCGCACGTGGGAGTCGCTGCGCAGGCGTTCCGCCAGCGCCGGCAGCGCGGCGCTGCCCGCGACCGGCGCGACGCCGAACACTCCGGTGGCGTCCGGTCCCTCCACGACGCGCGCGCCCGCCGAGAGCAGCAGCTGCTCGGCTTCGCCAACGGTGATCGAGCGCTCGAAGGCGATGTGCAGCACGCCGGGCGCGGCCACGGCGGGCGCGGTGTGCGTGAGATAGAGCGGCTGCGACCAGCGGTACGCGGTGACGGCGAAGGTGCCGAGGCCGACCGACAGCACGAAGCTCGCCGCCCAGGCGAGACCGGGGGGCCGCCACGCCGCATGCGCGCTACCTGAGCGCACGGCCGGCAGGCTCACGGGCGCCGGGCGCTGCGCAGGCTCGGAGTCGATGCGCTCCAGCAGCTTGCGGAACGAGGGGCCGGGGGCGTAGGTCACGCGCTCAGGCTCGGTGAGCGTCGCGCACCAGAGCCGCTGCAGCTCCATCTCGCGCGCGCACTCGGCGCAGCCGCGCACGTGCTGCTCGAGGCGGGTCCGCTCGGCGCTGCCGAGCCGCCCGTTGGCGAGCCACGGCAGCAGCAGCCAGGACTCTTCGTGAGAGAAGGCGGGGCTCGCACTCATGACGCATCGCTCTCCGCGCTGGCGCTGCGCGCCGCCCCTGACAGCTCCGGCAGGCGCTTCTGCAGCTTGGCGCGCGCGTGAAACAGGCGGGTCTTAACCGTATTGACGGGACATCCCATGATCGTCGCAATCTCTTCGCACGAATGCCCGAGCTCGTAGCACAGCTCGACCGCGAGCCGCTGCTCGACGGGCAGCTCGCTCAGGGCGGCGCTCAGCCAGTCGCGCAATTCCTCGGCGCGGGCCGGTTCCTCGGTCGTGAGTGGGAACGCGGGCGGGCGCAGGTTCTCCCGGGCCCGCGCCCGGGCGGCGGTGCGGAACGCGCTGCGCGCCTTGCGGTACGCGATCCCGAGGATCCAGGTCGAGGGCTGCGAGTCGCCGCGAAAATCGCGCGCGCCGCGCCACACGACGTAGAAGGTATCGTTGATGATCTCCTCGGCGAGGTCGTAGCGGCGGGTGAGCCGCGTCAGGAAGCGCGCCAGGCGGCGGTGGTAGAGGTTGTAGAGCTCCTCGAACGCGCGGCGGTCGCGGCGTGCCACCCGCTCGATGAGCTCGGCTTCACGCGCCGCGGAGCCGCCGCCGCGCGCGGTCGTCTCCGCCATGTCGATGTAGCCGCTCACTTTGATTAACACGCCCTTTAGCGGTAAGTGTCCACGCCGCGGCTGCGGGTTCAAAACTGCCAGCTGACGGTGGCGGCCAGGCGCTTGGCCACCGGGTAGGGGAAGAGCTCCGCGGCCTGGCTCTGGGCCGCGAAATAGCCGACGTCGATGCGCCAGCGCCGCGACTCGAGAGCCAGGCCCGCGTTGCCGTAGAGGTAGTTGACGGCCGGGGGAGGGTGGTGATCGGACCGGCTGGCGAAGTAGCAGCCGGCGGCCGCGGTCAGATAGAGGCCTGCGTCGCCGAAGACTCCGTCGCGCAGCAGCCACTGGGCCGCGGCGTCCGCTACGTAGGCCGCGCTTCGATACACCGCGTAGTACTCGTACTGGTTCGAGTAGCGCACCGCGTTGGGGATCGCGCTGAGTGACAGCGTATAGCGATCGAGCCAGGTGAGCGCGGCGGAGAGCTCCTGATAGTCGTCCGAATGATGCGGGGCGCCGCCGACGTAGTAATCGGAGCGGCCGCTCACCGTCGCGCTCCAGTCGCCGCCGAGGCTGAAACGCCGGCCGAGGTAGATCTGCATCTCAGCGTCGGTGCCCGGCTCGAGGTTGCTGTCCCGGCTCGAGGCCCAGACACCGCCGAACAGGCCCCCCGTGCTGCTCGCATGCAGGTCGGCCTGCAGCGCGCCGTGGCCGTCACTCTGCGATACGCCGCGGTAGATATAGTCGCTGGTGACGGCGAGGCTGCCGCCGATCGGGCCAGGCTCTGCCTGACCGGGAGCCGGATGCGGCGCGAGCAGCGCCAATACGCAGGCCCACAGCCATCCCGGCGCGATAAGTTGCCTGGGTCCAGCGATCAAGTTTGGGCCTGTTCAACCATGCGGACGGGCTTATACAAGGCGCCCGGCAAACAGCGGACGTATACTGACGGTCTTATTATGCAGACGCTGAATCCGGGCGACACCGCGACGGTGCGCCGCATCGTTTCCGAGCTCAAGGGAAGACCGGGCCCGCTGCTCGAAGTATTGCACGCCGTGCAGGCCGCGCTGGGCTGCGTACCCGAAGCGGCCGTGCCGCTGGTCGCCGACGGGCTCAACCTCTCGCGCGCCGAAGTGCACGGGGTCGTCACCTTTTATCACTTCTTCCGTGAGAGCCCCGCAGGCAAGCACACCATCAGCCTCTGTCAGGCCGAGGCCTGCCAGTCAAAGGGCGCCGAGGCGCTGGCAGCCCACGCCCGCCGGCGGCTCGGCATCGACTTTCACGCGACCACCCCCGACGGCCGCTTCACGCTCGAGCCCATCTACTGTCTGGGGAACTGCGCCTGCTCGCCCGCCGCCGTGATCGATGGCCGGCTGCACGGGCGCGTGACTCCCGAGAGCTTCGATGCGCTCATCGCCGATGAGGCGAAGCGCCCATGAGCGTGCGCGTCTACGTCCCCGGTGATGCAGGCGCCACCTCGATCGGCGCGGACGAGACCGCTCGCGCCATCACCCAGGAGGCGGCGCGGCGCGGCGCGGCGCTCGAGCTGGTGCGCAATGGCTCGCGCGGCGCCTACTGGCTCGAGCCGCTGGTGGAAGTCACCACAGCGGCCGGCAGGATCGCCTACGGCCCGGTGAGTCAAGCGGATGTTCCCGCACTGTTCGCGGCCGACTTCCTGAAGGGCGGCAAGCACCCGCTGCTGCTCGGCCCTCCCGAGCGCATCCCCTGGTTCGCCGGCCAGCAGCGCCTGACCTTCGAGCGCGTCGGCATCGTCGACCCGGCGAGCGTCGCTGACTATGTGGCGCACGGCGGTTACCAGGGCCTCAGCCGCGCGCTCTCCATGACGGGCGCCGAGGTGGTCCAGGCGATCACGACCTCGGGCCTGCGCGGGCGCGGCGGCGCGGCGTTCCCGACCGGCATCAAGTGGAAGACGGTGCTCGATCAGGCGGCGGCGCAGAAGTACATCACCTGCAACGCCGACGAAGGCGACTCCGGCACTTTCTCCGACCGGATGCTGATGGAAGGCGATCCGCTCACGCTCATCGAGGGCATGACGATCGCCGGTATCGCAGTCGGTGCCACCCAGGGCTATATCTATCTGCGCGCCGAGTACCCGCACGCACACCGCGCGCTCAAGACTGCGATCGCGGCCGCTTACCAGGCACATTATCTCGGTGCCGACGTGGCGGGCTCCGGCAAGCGCTTCGATCTCGAGGTGCGGCTCGGGGCCGGCGCCTATATCTGCGGCGAAGAGACCTCGATGCTCGAGAGCCTCGAGGGCAAGCGCGGCGAGGTGCGCGTGCGTCCGCCGCTGCCGGCCATCAAGGGACTCTTCGGCCAGCCGACCATCGTCAACAACGTCGTGACGCTCGCGACCGTACCCTGGATCATGGTGCACGGCGCCGAGGCCTACGCCAACTTCGGCGTCGGCAAGTCGCGCGGCACGCTCCCCATCCAGCTCGCCGGCAACATCAAGCGCGGGGGACTCGTGGAGCGCGCCTTCGGCCTCTCCCTGCGCGAGCTCCTCTACGATTACGGCGGCGGCAGCGGCTCGGGAAGGCCGATCCGCGCGGTGCAGATCGGCGGTCCGCTCGGCGCCTACGTGCCGCCGTCGCAGTTCGATACGCTGGTCGACTACGAGGCGCTCGCCGGCATCGGCGCGCTCCTCGGGCACGGCGGCATCGTGGTGTTCGACGACACGGTCGACATGGCGCGCATGGCGCGCTACGCGATGGAGTTCTGCGCCATCGAGTCCTGCGGCAAGTGCACGCCCTGCCGCATCGGCTCGACGCGCGGCATGGAGGTCATCGACCGGATCCTTGCGGGCACCGACGGCGAGCGCAACGTGCAGCTGCTCGAGGAGCTGTGCGACACCATGGTGCAGGGGTCGCTGTGCGGCCTCGGCGGCATGGCACCGTTCCCGGTGCAGAGCGCACTCAGGCATTTCAGGGAAGACTTTCGCGCGCGCACCCGGCAGTAAGTAAGCGCGCATCGAGGGCAGAATGTACGCCATAGATTACGAAGACTTCGGTACCCCGCAGCCGGCGGATGCGAGCGGCAGCGTCACCGTCGAGATCGACGGTCACACGGTCACCGTCCCCGAAGGCACCTCCGTCATGCGCGCCGCGGCGCTCGCCGGCGTCAAGGTGCCGAAGCTGTGCGCCACCGACACGCTCAAGGCCTTCGGCTCGTGCCGCCTGTGCCTGTGCGAGATCGACGGCCGCAAGGGCTACCCGGCCTCCTGCACCACGACCGTGGCGGCGGGCATGAAGGTGCGCACCGAGTCGCCGAAGCTGACGCAGCTGCGGCGCAGCGTCATGGAGCTCTATCTCTCCGACTACCCGATCGAGCGCCAGCCGACCGCGGCGGAGGCGCGCACCGAGCTCGTCGCCATGGCGGAGACGCTCGGCGTCAGATCGACGCCCTACGCCAACGGCAAGCGTCATCAGGGCCAGGCGAAGGACGAAAGCAATCCTTACTTCACCTTCGACCCGAATGTGTGCATCGTCTGCTCGCGCTGCGTGCGGGCGTGCGATGAGATTCAGGGCACCTTCGCGCTCACCATCCAGGGCCGCGGCTTCGCCTCCAAGGTGGCGGCCAGCCAGGACCAGCCGTTCCTCGAGTCCGAGTGCGTTTCCTGCGGCGCGTGTGTGGAAGCCTGCCCGACCGCAGCTCTCACCGAGAAGTCCCTGGTCGCGCTCGGGCCTACCGAGCGCTCCGAGAAGACCACCTGCGCCTATTGCGGCGTCGGCTGCGGCTTCACGGCCGAGGTGCGCGGCGAGGGCGCCGACACCGAGGTGGTGCGCATGGTGCCGGACCGCGACGGCAAGGCGAATCACGGCCACGCCTGCGTCAAGGGGCGCTTCGCCTGGGGCTACACCACGCACCCCGACCGGCAGCTGAAGCCCATGATCCGCAAGACCATCCGCGACGACTGGCGCGAGGTCTCGTGGGAGGAGGCGATCGGCTACGCCGCGAGCGAGTTCAAGCGCATCCAGGCCAGGTACGGCCGCGATTCGATCGGCGGCATCACCTCCTCACGCTGCACCAACGAGGAGACCTTCCTGGTGCAGAAGCTGGTGCGTGCCGCCTTCGGCAACAACAACGTCGACACCTGCGCGCGCGTGTGTCATTCGCCGACCGGCTATGGCCTGAAGAACACCATGGGAGAGTCGGCGGGCACCCAGGCCTTCGACTCGGTCATGAAGGCCGACGCCATACTGATCATCGGCGCCAACCCGACCGACGGGCACCCGGTATTCGCTTCGCAGCTGAAGCGGCGCCTGCGCCAGGGCGCGAAGCTGATCATCGCCGACCCGCGCCAGACGGGACTCGTGCGCTCGCCGCACGTTCAGGCGGACGAGCATCTGCAATTGAAGCCGGGCACCAACGTGGCGCTGCTGAACGCACTCGCCCACGTGGTGGTCACGGAGGGGCTCACCAAGGAAGCCTACGTGGCGGAGCGTTGCGAGGCGGACAGCTTTGCCAAGTGGAAGGCGTTCGTCTCCGAGCCGCGCAATTCTCCGGAGGCCTCCGAGAGCATCACGGGCGTGCCCGCCGAGCGCGTGCGGCGCGCGGCGCGCCTGTATGCGAAGGCCGGTAACGGCGCCATCTATTACGGTCTCGGCGTGACCGAGCACAGTCAGGGCACGACCGCCGTCATGGGCATCGCCAACCTCGCCATGGCCACCGGCAATCTCGGCCGCGAGGGCGTCGGCGTCTCCCCGCTACGCGGCCAGAACAACGTCCAGGGCTCGTGCGACATGGGCTCGTTCCCGCACGAGTTCAGCGCCTACCGCCACGTCTCGGACCCGGTGGTGCGCAAGTCCTTCGAGGACGTCTGGGGTGTGACGCTCCAGGCGGAGCCGGGGCTGCGCATCCCGAACATGTTCGAGGCGGCGCTCGATGGCACCTTCAAGGGCATGTACGTGCAGGGCGAGGACTTCGTGCAGTCCGATCCCAACACCCATCACGTGAGCGCGGCGATGGAGGCGCTCGAGTGCTGCGTGGTGCAGGACCTGTTCCTCAACGAGACGGCCAAGTTCGCCCACGTGTTCCTGCCGGGCTCCTCGTTCCTCGAGAAGGACGGCACCTTCACCAACGCCGAGCGGCGCACCTCGCTGGTGCGCAAGATCCTCGAGCCGCTGCCCGGCTACCAGGACTGGCAGATCACCTGCCTGCTGTCCAACGCCCTCGGCTATCCGATGAACTACCGGAACGCCAGCGAGATCATGGACGAGATCGCGCGCCTCACGCCGACCTTCGCCGGCATGAGCTTCGAGAAGATCGAGCGCCTCGGCAGCATCCAGTGGCCGTGCAACGACGAGCACCCGGAGGGCACGCCCACCATGCACGTCGGGCAGTTCGTGCGTGGCAAGGGCAGGTTCTGGACGACCGAGTACGTGCCGACGAGCGAGAAGGTCACGAGCCGCTTCCCGCTGATCCTCACCACCGGGCGCATCCTCACGCAGTACAACGTCGGCGCGCAGACGCGGCGCACCGGCAACGTCGTCTGGCATGCCGAGGACGTCCTCGAGATCCATCCGCACGACGCCGAAGTGCGCGGCATCTCGGACGGCGACTGGGTCGGGCTCACGAGCCGCGCCGGCGACACCGTGCTGCGCGCGAAAGTCTCCACCAGGATCGCGCCCGGCGTGGTCTACACCACCTTCCATTTCCCGGAGACCAACGCCAACGTGGTCACCACCGAGAACTCCGACTGGGCGACCAACTGCCCGGAGTACAAGGTGACGGCGGTCGAGGTGGTGCTCGTGAACCAGAGGGACGCCTGGCAGAAGCGCGCCCGTGACGAGCGCGCGTTGCCGCGCGCCAAGCACAAGGACCGCACGCCCGCCTGAGCGGCGCGGCCGCCTCATGAGCCCGTGAGCGCTGAGCCCTCAGAGGACGCCGCGACCCGGGTGAGCGCGGAGGTGAGCGCCGAGGTCAGCGTCGAGCGCTGGTCGCGCGGCGCCACCACGCATACCACCGACCTGGTTGCGGAGGAGAGGCCGGTCGCGCTCGTCTACCACGATGTGCCGCACGTCGTGATGCTGGCGACGCCGGCCGACCTCGAGGACTACGCGGTGGGCTTCACGCTGAGCGAGGCGCTGGTGGCGCGAGCCGATGAGATCCGCGGCGTCGAGGTGCGCCGCGGCACCGCTTCCGTCGATGTGCACATCACCGTGGCCTGGGAGCGCTTCACGCAGCTCCTGCAGCGCCGGCGCAATCTCAGCGGGCGTACCGGCTGCGGCCTGTGCGGCGCGGAGACCGCCGCCGATGCGATTCGCGAGCCCGCCGCGGTGCCGCCGGGGGTCGTGGTGACGAGCGCGGATCTGCACGCCGCGATCGAGCAGCTCGGGGGACTTCAGCCAATCAACGCCCGCACCGGGAGCGTGCACGCCGCGGCGTGGGTGGTGCCGGGGCAGGGCATCCGCGTGGTGCGGGAGGACGTCGGCCGCCACAACGCCCTCGACAAGACGATCGGCGCCCTCACTCGCGCCGGCACCGACCTCGCGGGCGGCTACATGCTGATCACCAGCCGCGCCAGCTACGAGATGGTGCAGAAGTGCGCGACCGTCGGCATTCCGTTTCTCGCCGCGCTGTCGGCGCCCACGGCGTTCGCGGTGCGCCTCGCCGAGCGCTCCGGCGTTACTCTGGTTGCCTTCGCGCGGCGCGACCAGCACGTGGTATACGCGCATCCCAGACGGTTGAACCCATGAACATCGATCTGCTCATCAAGATGGCCAACGAGATCGGCGACTTCTTCACCGGCGCGAGCCCGCCCGAGCAGGCCGCGAAGGACGTGGCCACGCATCTCAGGCGCTACTGGGAGCCGCGCATGCGCAAACAGATGCTCGACTACTTCGAGCAGCGCCATGGCGCAGGGCTCTCCGACGTGGCGAAGGAGGCGGTGGGGCTGCTCGCCGCCGCGGCCAAGGCGCCTCCTGGCGGCACGCCATCCGCGTCCGCCTCGCCCGTGACCGGCGCCAAGGCGTGACATCGGTCGCCCGGGGCCGGGCGCTGATCTGCGGCTCGCTCGCCTATGACACCATCATGGTGTTCGGCGACCGCTTCGCCAATCACATCCTGCCCGACAAGATCCACATGCTGAGCGTCTCGTTCCTGGTGCCGCAGCTGCGCCGGGAGTACGGCGGCTGCGCGGGCAACATCGCCTACAACCTGGCGCTCCTCGGGGATGCCGGCTACCCGATGGCCACGGTGGGGCGCGACTTCGGCCCCTATTACGACTGGATGAAGAAGAGCGGGGTGCCGGCCGATCACGTGCGCACCGTCGAGTCCGAGCTCACCGCCCAGGCGTTCATCACCACCGATCTCGATGACAACCAGATCACGGCGTTTCATCCCGGCGCAATGCAGCACTCGCACCTGAACCAGGTCAGCGAGGCGCGCGAAGTGGCGATCGGCATCGTGGCCCCCGACGGGCGCGAAGGCATGATCCGGCACGCCGAGCAGTTTTCGGCCGCGGGCGTCCCCTTCGTCTTCGATCCGGGGCAGGGACTGCCCATGTTCGGCGGCGAGGATCTCGAGCGCTTCGTCGCGCAGGCGACCTGGGTGACCCTCAACGACTACGAATGGCAGCTCGTCCGGCAGAAGACCGGCTGGACGGCCGCCGGGCTGGTGCAGCGGGTGTCCGCCCTCATCGTCACGCACGGCGCCGCGGGCTCCACCATCCACACGCGCGACGGGGTCATCGAGATCCCCGCCGCGCCGGTGCGCGAAGTGATCGACCCCACCGGCTGCGGCGATGCCTACCGCGCCGGGCTCATTCACGGCCTGCTGCACGGGCTCGACTGGCGCACCACCGGACATATTGCCTCGCTCATGGGGGCCATCAAGATCGAGTCGCGGGGCACGCAGAACCATCATTTCACCCGGGCGCAGTTCGATGCGCGGCTCACCGAGGCAATGGCCGCAGCAGCCCCCGGGCGGCTGGGTTAAACTATTTCTTTTGGCAGCACGCGCCCGTAATTCAAGGAAATCTTCAGAGATGCCGAACGCTTATCTCTTCACCTCCGAGTCCGTCTCCGAGGGCCATCCGGACAAGGTCGCCGATCAGATCTCGGATGCGGTGCTCGATGCGATCATCAGGGAAGACCCGCGCGGCCGGGTCGCCTGCGAGACGCTCGTCAAGACGGGCGTGGTCATCCTGGCGGGCGAGGTAACGACTTCCGCCTGGGTCGACGTCGAGGCGCTGGTGCGCAAGACGGTGCTCGACATCGGCTATGACTCTTCCGAGATGGGCTTCGATGGCGCGAGCTGCGGCGTGCTCAACATCATCGGCAAGCAGTCCCCCGACATCGCCCAGGGCGTCGACCGCAAGGACGAGCGCAAGCAGGGCGCCGGCGACCAGGGCCTGATGTTCGGCTATGCCACCAACGAGACGGATGTGCTGATGCCGGCGCCGATCACACTCGCCCACCGCCTGGTGAAGCGCCAGGCGCAGGTGCGCAAGACCGGCAAGCTCACGTGGCTGCGCCCGGATGCCAAGAGCCAGGTGACGCTGCGCTACGAGGATCAGGAGCCCGTGGGGATCGAGGCGGTGGTGCTCTCCACCCAGCACAGCCCCGAGGTCTCGACCAAGGTGCTGCGCGAGGCGGTGATGGAGGAGATCCTGAAGCCCGTGCTGCCCCCGAAGTGGGTGGACAAGCGCACCAGGTACCACATCAACCCCACCGGGCGCTTCGTCATCGGCGGCCCGGTCGGTGATTGCGGGCTCACCGGCCGCAAGATCATCGTCGACACCTACGGCGGCTATGCCCGTCACGGCGGCGGCGCCTTCTCCGGCAAGGATCCCTCCAAAGTCGACCGCTCGGCGGCCTACGCGGCGCGCTACGTCGCCAAGAACCTGGTCGCCGCGGGACTCGCCGAGCGCTGCGAGGTGCAGGTGTCGTACGCCATAGGCGTGGCCGAGCCGACCTCCATCATGGTGGAGACCTTCGGCACCTCGCGCCTGTCGGGCGAGCACCTGACGCAGCTGGTGCGCAAGCACTTCGACCTGACACCTTACGGGCTGCGCGAGATGCTGGACCTGGTGCGCCCGATCTACCAGAGGACCGCGGCCTACGGTCACTTCGGCCGCACCGAGCCGGAGTTCACCTGGGAGCGCACCGATCGCGCGGCGACGCTGGCCGAGGAAGCCAAGGGAGTACGCGCGGCCTGAAGGCTTGATTGAAGCCGCAGCACGGCGGCGCACACGGCACGCTGAGGAGCGTTGCGACGGCCGCACCGGCATCGAAGATGCCACCGCGCCTGCCAGGCTCAGCGGCCGCTGTCATCAACACGGCGCTCGCTCTGACTACGGAGTACCGAGTATGAACGCCACACTGAAACCCCCCGCCCCCAAATCCGATCACCGCGTCGCCGACCTCAAGCTCGCCGACTGGGGCCGCAAGGAGATCGCGATCGCCGAGACCGAGATGCCCGGTCTCATGGCGATCCGCGAGGAGTTCGCGCCGACGCAGCCGCTGCGCGGCGCGCGCATCGCCGGCTCGCTGCACATGACGATCCAGACCGCGGTGTTGATCGAGACGCTGCAGGCGCTCGGCGCCGAGGTGCGCTGGGCCTCGTGCAACATCTTCTCTACCCAGGATCACGCCGCGGCCGCCATCGCCGCACGCGGCACGGCGGTGTTCGCCTGGAAGGGCGAGTCACTGGACGATTACTGGGAATACACCCACCGCATCTTCGAGTGGCCGGCCGGCGGCCGCGCCAACATGATTCTCGACGACGGCGGGGATGCGACGCTGCTGCTGCACCTCGGGGTGCGTGCCGAGAGCGACCCGGGCGTGACGACCAAGGCCGCCAACGACGAGGAGCGCGCGCTGTTTGCCTCGATCCGCGCGCACCTGAAGTCGGATCCGAAGTGGTACTCGAGCCGCATCGGCCACGTGCAGGGCGTGACCGAGGAGACCACCACGGGCGTCAAGCGCCTCTATCAGATGGCGAAGGACGGCAAGCTCGCCTTCCCCGCGATCAACGTCAACGATTCGGTCACCAAGAGCAAGTTCGACAACCTCTACGGCTGCCGCGAGTCGCTGGTGGACGCCATCAAGCGCGCCACCGACGTCATGGTGGCCGGCAAGATCGCGGTGGTATGCGGCTACGGCGACGTCGGCAAGGGCTGCGCACAGGCGCTGCGCGCGCTGTCGGCGCAGGTGTGGGTGACCGAGATCGACCCGATCTGCGCGCTGCAGGCGGCGATGGAGGGCTACCGCGTCGTGACCATGGAGTACGCCGCCGACAAGGCCGACATCTTCGTCACCGCCACCGGCAACTTCCACGTGATCACTCACGATCACATGTTGCGCATGAAGCACAACTCGATCGTCTGCAACATCGGCCACTTCGACAGCGAGATCGATGTCGCGAGCCTGAAGCAGTACCCGTGGGAGAACATCAAGCCGCAGGTCGATCATGTGATCCTGCCCGACGGCCGCCGGCTCATCCTGCTCGCCGAGGGGCGGCTGGTGAACTTGGGCTGCGGCACCGGACATCCGAGCTACGTGATGAGCTCGAGCTTCGCCAATCAGGTGATCGCGCAGATCGACCTCTACACCAACACGCAGCGGTACCCGGTCGGGGTGTACGTGCTGCCGAAGCTCCTCGATGAGAAAGTGGCGCGGCTGCAGCTGAAGAAGCTCAACGTCGAGCTCTCGCAGCTCACCGACGCGCAGGCGCGCTACATCGGCGTGGAGCGGGCCGGCCCCTACAAGCCCGACCACTACCGCTACTGATGGCCGCTGCAGCGACGACTGGCGGTACCCCCACGGCCGCGGCGGACCTGGCGCGCGCCGCGGGCGGCGCGATCCTCCTCGACGGCAAGGCGGTGGCCGCACGCGTGCGCGCTCAGGTCGCCGGGCGCGCGGCGGAGTTCGCCGCGCGGCACGGGCGCGCGCCCGGGCTCGCGGTGGTGCAGGTGGGCGAGGATCCGGCCTCCAGCGTCTACGTGCGCAACAAGCGCAAGTCCTCGGTCGAGGCCGGCATCGTCTCCTTCGCCCACGACCTGCCGGCTTCCACCCCGGAGCCGGAGATTCTCGCGCTGGTGCACGCGCTCAATCACGACGATCGCGTCGACGGCATCCTCATCCAGCTGCCGCTGCCGAAGGGCGTGAACGCCGACCGCGTCATGGACACGGTCGACCCGGCCAAGGACGTCGACGGCTTTCACCCGGTGAACACCGGGCTGCTGGCGCAGAAGCGGCCACGCCTGCGGCCCTGCACACCGTTCGGCGTGATCAAGCTCGCGGAAGCCTATAGCATCGCGCTCACGGGGCTGCGCGCCACGGTGGTCGGCGCCTCCAACATCGTCGGCCGGCCGATGGCGCTCGAGCTCCTGCTGGCGCGCTCGACCGTGACCGTATGCCACACCGGCACCCGCGACCTACGCGCGGAAGTCGAGCGCGCCGAGGTGCTGGTCGCGGCGGTCGGCAAGGCGGGGTTCATTTCCGGCGACTGGGTGCGCCCGGGAGCAGCAGTTTTCGACGTCGGCATCAACCGCACTGCCTCGGGCAAGCTCGTGGGCGATGTGGAGTTCGAGCGCGCCGCCGAGCGTGCCGCCTGGATCACCCCGGTACCGGGGGGCTTAGGTCCCATGACCATCGCGATGCTGCTCTCCAATACGGTCGATGCGGCCAACCTGAGGGCCGGACACCGGGAATAAAATCCCGCCACGCGCGGTCTAGTCGCTGGTGGATGACAAACGCAGTCGCTTCGAGGCGCAGGTTCTGCCACACCTCGATGCCGCGCATCGGCTGGCGCGCTGGCTCAGCCGTTCCCCGGGCGATGCCGACGACATCGTGCAGGAGGCGTGTATGCGTGCGTTCCGCGCCTTCGACACGCTGCGTGGGCCCGACCCGCGCGCCTGGCTGCTCTCGATCGTGCGCAACTGCTCCTTGAGCGCGCTCGCCGAGCGGCGGCAGCGGGGCCACGAGCCGCTCACCGAGGAGCACGAGATGGAGCCGGCATCGGCCGCCGCGGCCCCGCCGCCCGACCCGGAGAGCGCCTCGATCGAGCGCGACGAGCGGCGCACGCTCGTGCGGCTGATCGCCGCCCTGCCGCAGGAACAACGCGAGGTACTGTTGCTGCGCGAGCTGGAGGATATGAGCTACCGCGAGATCGCCGCAGTCGCCGAGGTGCCGATCGGCACCGTGATGTCGCGCCTGGCGCGCGCGCGCGCTGCGCTGAAGGCACTCTGGCCCGAGGCGCAGGGAGAGCCGCGTGCAGTGCGCTGAGAGCCTGAAGGTCCAGGCGGCCTTCGACGGCGAGCTTGATGCCGTGTCCGCGGCCGCGGTCGAGCGCCACGCCGAGCATTGTCCCGAGTGCCGCGCACTGCTCGAGCATCTCGAGCAGACGCGCTCGAGCATCCGCCGCGATCTCGACTACGGCCGGGCGTCGCCCGAACTGCGGGGGCGCATTGCGCGCATGCTGGATGCGGAGCAGGCGGCCGAGAGGCGCGCGGCGCGGCCGCCCTGGCGGGCGCGCCCCTTCTGGCTAGGAACGGTGGTCGGCGCGGGTGCGGCTCTCGCGGCGAGCGTCGCCGTCGTGCTGCTCGCGCCGCTGCTCTCCGCGCCGCGCTTGCCCGATGAGCTCGTCGCCGCGCACCTGCGCTCGCTCGAGCCCGGGCAGTTGACGGCCGTGATCTCCGCCGACCGGCACACCGTGAAGCCCTGGTTCGCCCGGCGCACGGACGTCTCCCCGGTGGTCGCCGACTTCGCGGCGCAGGGCTACCGCCTGCTCGGTGGCCGCGCGGACACCGTCGATTACCAGCGCATGGCGGTGCTGGTCTATGCGCACGGTGCTCACGTCATCAACGTGTTCGCCTTCATCCCCGGCCGCGAGGCCTTGCCGCCCGAGCGCAGCCGCCTTGGGTTTCACATCGCCTGCTGGCGCGGCGGCGATCTCGGTTATTGCGCGGTGTCGGACGCGGGCTGGGAAGAGCTCGCGGGCCTGAAGCAGCTGCTCACCGAGCAGGCCGTCCGCGACACGCGCTGATGGCTCGAGGACGTTCGCTGGAATAAATCACCCGATCCCCGAGTCTCGTCACCATCAGACGTGTCGTGAGGAGACCCACATGCCGGATAAAACCCCCGTCGCATCGCGCCGTGATGCCCTCAAATGCCTGGCGTTCGGTGGCGCCGGTACCTTGTTCACGCTCGCGGGCGGCGTGCTGACGCCGAGCGCACTCGCCGCCGCCGCCGCGGATCCCAGGGGCGCGGCCGCGCTCGGGAAGCCGCTCTTCGTACAGATCAGCGACAGTCACATCGGCTTTCACAAGGACGCGAATCCCGATGTGAACGGCACGCTGTCGGCCAGCATCGATCTCGTGAACGGAATGTCCGAGCAGCCGGCGCTGATCCTGCACACCGGGGACATCACACACCTCTCGAAACCCGCGGAGTTCGACCTGGCGCAGCAGCTGCTCGGGCGACTGCGCGCCACCGAGCTGCACACCGTTCCGGGCGAGCACGACGTCGCCGACGCCACGGTTACAGAGTATTTCAACCGCTTCGGCAAAGCCTCCGCCGGCCGCGGCTACTACAGCTTCGATTCCTGCGGCGTGCATTTCGTGGCACTCGTCAACGTGCTCGAGGCCAGGGACGGCGGCTCGGGTTACCTCGGCGAGGAGCAGCTCGCCTGGGTGAAGGCGGATCTCAAGGGGCGCAGCGCGAGCACCCCGATCGTGATCTTTGCGCACATGCCGCTGTGGGACATCTACGAGCCCTGGGGCTGGCGCACGAGTGATGCAGAGGCGCTCCTCGGTGACCTGCGCCGCTTCGGCGCCGTCACGGTCCTGAACGGACACATCCACCAGATCGTGCAGAAGGTGGAGGGCAACATCACCTTCCACACCGCCCGGTCCACCGCTTACCCGCAGCCGGCGCCCGGGGAGGGCGCGGGGCCCGGGCCGCTCAGGGTACCGGCAGAGGAGCTGACGCATCGCCTCGGGGTGACGAGCATCTCGCTGCGGGCTCATCCGCAATCGCTGATGCTGGCCGACACCGCGCTGGCTTGAGAGGAGGCGTGATCGTGAAGCGACCCCGCAGGAGCTCCGTCGATCCTCACGCGTGGGCCGCGGCGCTCACACTCGCCTGCGCGCTCGTCGCCCTGGCGGCGGCATCGGTGTACGCGGTCGCGGCGCCCGAGACACCCACGGGCGATCCGGTCCGCGGCCGGACGGTTTACCAGCTGTGCATGGGCTGTCATTCGCTGGACGAGGACGACGTCGGGCCGCGTCACCGAGGTGTCGTCGGGCGCGTGGCCGGAACAGTGCCGGGCTATGCCTACTCGCGAGCGCTGAAAAACTCTCACATCGTCTGGGGTCCGGACACCCTGGATCGGTGGCTCACCAACCCGCAGGCGTTGGTGCCGGGAGCGAGGATGTTCTTCGCGATGCCGAGCGCCCGCGCCCGGGCCGACGTCATCGCGTATCTGACAGAACAGCGCTAGAGGCAGTTGCTGACGCGCTGACGCTTACGACCCGGCAGCGGCAGGGCGACGACGTGTTGCAAGTTGGTGTCGCCACGGAGCGCCGCAGCAACGTCGGCCCAGGGTGCGCGGCTCCCCGGCCCTTCTAACATGTTACAGATCGTTCTTGGGACGCGCGCTTCGCCGGCTAATCGGTGTATGATCCCAAGTCCGGCCCTCGAGTTGGGTGACAGCGGAGCAGCGAGATGGCAAGACGTCCACCGAACGACGGCGCTTCCTGGAGCGCGCGTGAACTGAAGACCCTCAAGGCACTCGCGAAGGCGGGAACTCCCACCAGTCAGGTCGCCAAGAAGCTCGGACGCACGGCAGCGGCGGTCCAGCAGAAGGCCATGCGCTCGGGGATCTCCTTCAGAGCCGCCAAGCGCTCCGGGGCCCGACGTAAGAAATAAGGCGCGGAGCGCGTTTCGCGGCCGGGGGCTGCGCAGCGGCGTGCCCGGCTCACCGTTCCGCGCAGTCAGGAAGGGGGCAGTATGTACAAGCTCATCCGGCTCTCCTGGGTCCCGGTGGTGCTGTGCCTGAGCGCCTGCGACGTGCAGGTGAACGACACCACCCCGGCCCAGTACCAGGCCAACAATGACATCGGCATGTACGAGATCACCGCGACCACCTCGCAGGGCGCGCTGGTGACGCCGGGCTCGCTGGTGTTGTTTGCGATCGGCGACAATCAGAAGATCCCCCTGAGCCCCAACTCGGACGGCTCCGGCTGGCACGGCCTGTACTCGGTGCGCTGCCAGAGCACCTTCCCGCTGCAGATCCTCGCGGTGTGGCGGCTGCAGGGGCTGGCGACGCGCAGCATCGTGGTGCCGGTGCAGCCGCGTCAGATAAAGCTGACAGAGCCGCCGCTCTCCAAGCAGGAGGGCTTCGACACCGCCAAGCCGGCCGAGAAGGGCGCCAAGGGTAAAGGCGCTGGCAAGAGCGAATGGGAGGGCACGGTCTACTACCGCTTCGCCACGGTGCCCATGACCGACATCACGGCGGCGCATGTCGAGCCGACGAGCGCCTCGGCGGAGGATGTCGCCGCCGCGCGCGCCATCTCGGTGAGGACGTCCCTGCCGTTGCAGGCCCCGTGCGGCGAAAACGCGCCGCTGACCCTGATGTCGACGGCGCAGCGTGCGCACGGCACGCTCGTGATCGATACCGACAATCCGGGCATGCCGCGCTGGCAGACGTACGTGGAGTTCTCACCCAAATGAGACGGGCGACGACCCCGAAGCGCTCGCCCTGGCGGGCAACTGCGAGTGGCACCGGGTCTGAAGTAGGGACACCGACGCGGCAGTCCCGAAATGCGCGGGAGCCGCGAATGTCAGATAACCATCTAATTTGCCCTCGCAGACCCGCTGAATCGGGCCTCTACGGCCGAGATTAGATGACTTTCTAACAATCGAGCCCGAAACCCATTTCGGGACCTGTCACACAGCCCGCTAGCTACGCCGCCGGTGGTGGCTGGCGCTCGACCTTCGGCAATCTCTCGTCGATGCACGCCCAGCTGGGCGCGCTCGCAGTCCAGATGGTGAGCTCCGGGTGGGCGATCTCCGGGTCGTCGAGCGTGCCGGCGCGCACGAACACCAGATGCGGGCGTGCCTCGGAGGCGCTGAAGAGGTGCGTGCCACACGCCGGGCAGAAGCGCCGGTGCGCGGCGTTGCCGCTGTCGGCAATCATGCGGTAATCGGTGAGCGCGCCCGTCACCTCGAGCGCCGCGCTCGGGAAGCAGGTGTTCACGGTGGCGCTGCCTGCGCCGATGTACTGGCACACGCGGCACCAGCAGGTGCGCGTGACGATCGGTGCGGCGCGGATCGTGTAGCGCACCGCCCTGCAGAGACACCCGCCGGTGATTTCCACGTGAGGCTCCTCGGCTCAGGAAGATGCGCGAGGATAACTGAAGTCAAAAATAAAGCACCGGTGTGTCGCGTGCTCAAATCCGTGCCTGGTTCCATTGGTGCCCGCGCTTCAAGGGCGGGCGGCTCGGGAGCCCGCGCAACCGGTGCAGTGTCAGTATCGTGCAGCGTGGCTGAACCCGTCGTGAATGGGGCGAGCTACTCGCGCAGCCGCGCGCGGAGCGCGGCGATCTCATCGCCCGTCAGGCCGATTTCCCGGAGATACGCGCGCACGCCGCCCGCGTGGGCGAGGAATTTCAGCATGTTGTACGCACCCTGCTCGGGGCAGTGCAGGGCGGCGAGGATCCGCTCCGGCTCGAGGTGGGCATAACGGTGGAGATAGCCGTCGAGAAGATTCGCCGTGCTCATGGCGTAGTCCTGCGCGATGGACTCGGGCAGGACGTCCGCGAGCGCGAGCAGGAGCGCCGCGACCAGTCCGGTGCGGTCCTTGCCGGCGATGCAGTGAAAGAGCAGTGGGCCGGGCGCGGCGGCCGCGATCGCTCCGAGCACCTCGCGCAGCTCGAGCCGGACCTCCTCGAGCACCACGCAGTTCCACAGCTCCTTGGTGGCATCGCCGCCGCGCTCGCGCCACTCATCCTCGGTGGGCGTGAGGAGCGAGATCTGGCGGTAATGGATCTGCGGCAGCGCGGCGGGAATCGGGCTCGGGTGCCGTTCGGTCTCCGCGCGCCAGCGCAGGTCGACGACCGTAGTGAGCCCAAAATCGGCGAGCGCGCGCAGGCCGTCCTCGTCGAGCTGAGCGAGATCGTCGGCACGCAGCAGCGAGCGCCAGCGCGTGCGCGCGCCGTCGAGCGTCGGGCAGCCGCCCAGGTCGCGCGCGTTGAGCAGCTGCGGAAATGTCAGGCGGCGGCGGGGGTCCGCCGTCAGATCCCCGGGTGTGGTCAGCTCGCGAGCGGCCATTACTTCCTTGTAGCACGCTGCTGGCTGAGCGCGACACCCGAGAGGATCAGCACGCCCGCGAGCGCCATGGTCAGCGTGAGCGGCTCCCCGAGCAGCAGCCAGGCCCACACGACGCCGAAGAGCGGAATCAGGTAGGTGACGGTCGCCGTGCGCGCGGCGCCGATGCGCGCGAT
This sequence comes from Steroidobacteraceae bacterium, assembly GCA_035518275.1. GTDB lineage: Bacteria > Pseudomonadota > Gammaproteobacteria > Steroidobacterales > Steroidobacteraceae > 13-2-20CM-66-19. Next base: position 59,000 of record DATIXU010000144.1, on the reverse strand, counting down.
GAGGCGGTAATAGAAGACGAAGGCCGCGCCGGTGCAGAGCACCCCGAGGAGCAGCGCGCTCACCCACGAGGCGGCCGGGATCGCATGAGCCGGCCAGTTGTAGATCGCGAGCGGCGACAGCAGCACCGATCCCGCGAGCAGCGTGGCGGCCGCCACCGCCGCGGGCGGATAGCCGGTGAGGTGGCGGCGCACCAGATTGATGCCGAATCCATAGCAGACCGAGGCTGCTGTGCCGGCGAGCGCCGCCGGCCAGACGCTCGCACCCGCGGTCCTGCCGCTGGCGAGCACCGCGACGCCGACGAAGCCTGCGCTGAGGCCGATGAGGCGCCGTGCGTCGATCTTCTCACCGAAAAAGAGGAACGCGACCAGCACCGTGAACATGACCGTCATCGCATTGGTGATGGCGCCGATGCCGGCGGGGGCGCGCTCCGCGCCCCAGGCAAAGAGCACGAACGGCGTGACGGAGTTGATCAGCGCGATAACCGCGATGCGCAGCCACAGCCCGACGCTGAACTGGGCCCGCGCCCGCCACAGGAACGGCGTCAGGATGAGCCCGCCGAGCGCGAGGCGCGCCTCGACGAGCGGCACGGGGCCGAAGTCCGCCGCGGCCACGCGCATGAAGAGGAAGGACCCGCCCCAGATCGCCCCGAGGACGGTGAGCTCGAGCGGTGTGCGCCAGCGCTCCTCGGCCTGAGCTGCGCTCCTGGCCGCCGGTGTGGTGAGATCAGTGGACATGCTCACCCGAGCGCCTGCGCGAAGTCTTCGAGCAGGTCCTCGGTGGCCTCGATGCCGACCGAGAGGCGCAGCAGTCCGTCGCCGATCCCGAGGCGCGCACGATCCTCGCGCGACAGGCCCGAGTGCGAGGTCGTGGCCGGGCGTGTCAGGAGCGAATGCACGCCGCCGAGGCTCGGCGCGACCGCCGGAATCCGGACGCGGCTCGCGAACTCATCGGCCCGCTCGGGCGGACCTTTGAGCTCGAAGCTCAGCACGCCGCCGAAGCCGGCGAACAGGCTCACGGCGCGCTCGTGCCGCGGATGGCTCTCGAGACCTGCGTAGTGCACGCGGGCGACGGCGCGGTGCGCCTCGAGGAACTGCGCGAGCTTGAGCGCGCTCTCGTTCTGATAGCGCACGCGCAGCGCGAGGGTCTTCAACCCGCGGTTGAGCAGGAACGCGGCGTGCGGGTCGAGCGAGCCGCCGAGATGATTGGCCTTGTGGCGTATGCGCTCGATCAGCGCGGCGCTCCCGGCGACCGCGCCCGCGACGATGTCGGAGTGGCCGTTGAGGTACTTGGTGGCGCTGTGCAGAACCAGGTCGAACCCGGCTTCGACGGGGCGGAAGTTGACCGGGCTCGCGAAGGTGTTGTCGATGATGGAGAGCAGGCGGTTGGCGCGGGCGAACTCGGTCACCGCCTCGAGGTCCGCCACCTCGAGCAGCGGGTTGGTCATCGCCTCGACGTAGATGGCGCGCGTGTTGGGCTTCAGCTGCGCCCGCCAGGTGTCGCGGCGGTCGGCGTCGATGAAGTCCAGCGAGAGACCCAACCCCGAAAACTCGCGCGTCACGAAGTCGTGCGTGCCCCCGTACAGGCAGCTCTGCGCCAGCAGATGATCACCGGCCGAGAGCACCGTGAGGAGCGTGGTGGTGATCGCCGCCATGCCGCTCGAGGTCACCAGCGCGGCTTCGGAGCCTTCGAGCTCGGCGAGCTTGGCGTGCAGCGCCAGGTGGTTCGGCGAGTTGTTGAGGCGCAGGTAGCGCACGTCGTCGTAGCGCTGCTCGCCGCGGTACTCGAAGGTGGCCGACTGGAAGATCGGCATCTCGACCGCGCCGTCGATGCGCGGGCGCGGGTCTCCGGCGTGCACCAGCTTGGTCTCGAGGCGCTTGTAGGGGCCGGACATCTCGGTCCTCCGAACACCGGGTGACGACATTGTCACGCGATTACGCTACCGTGTCCTTACGCCTTTATGGAGAGGCGCGCGGCGGGCGGCGGGCTCACACTGTGCCGCCGTGCCGGCAGTACAGTGGCGACGGGCGATCGGGCAACCCACCATGACACAACCGACCGAGCGCTTCAGCTCCCGGGTGGACAACTACGCGCGCTACCGCCCGAGCTACCCGCCGCCGGCCATCGAGCTGTTGAAGGAGCGCTGCGGGCTCGTCGCCGGCGCGGTGGTCGCCGATCTCGGCTCGGGCACCGGCATCCTGACGGAGCTGCTGCTCAAGAGCGGGGCGGAAGTCTTCGCGGTCGAGCCCAACGACGGCATGCGGGGCGCGGCGGAGGCGCAGCTCGGCCACCATCCGCGCTTTCGCAGCGTCAAGGGCAGCGCCGAGTCCACTACGCTCGCGGGCGCGAGCGTCGACCTGCTGGTCGCGGCCCAGGCCTTCCACTGGTTCGATCCGCAGCGCGCGCGGACCGAGGCGCTGCGGGTGCTGCGGCCAGGCGCCTGGGCGGCGCTCCTCTGGAACGAGCGGCCGCCCGAGGCGACGCCGTTCCTGGCCGACTACGAGGCGTTGCTCGAGCGCCATGCGCCCGAGTACACCCGCATCACCGCAAGCCGCGCCGATGTCGCCACGATGCGCGCGTTCCTCGGCGCGGCGATGGAGGTCAGGACTTTCGCCAATGAGCAGAGCCTCGATTTCGAGGGGCTGACGGGGCGACTGATGTCGTCCTCCTACGCGCCCGAGCCGGGGTCGGCCGACTACCAGCCCATGATCGCGCTGCTGCGCGAGGTGTTTGCCCGTCACGCGCGCGACGGCCGCATCGTCATGCCCTACAGTACGCTGGTGTATTTCTCGCAGCCGGGAGGTCTGTTGCCCCAAGGCACTGCATGATGTCGGCAATGCGAGGTTTTCCGTCGCTGATCCGCAGCATCGTGCTCGTCCTCGCCTGCGTTCCCTGCGCTCTCGCGTGGGGACCGCAGGGGCACCGTACCGTCGGCGCGATCGCCGATCGGCTGCTGACACCGGCGGCGCGGGCGCAGGTTGCCGAGCTGCTCGCGGACGATCTCGACAAGTTCGGCAATCCTTCGGGGCGAACGACGCTCGAGTCGGTCGCGGTCTGGGCGGACGAGATCCGCGGCACTCCGGCCGATCGGCCGCGCTGGCACTACGACGGCGTGCCGCTCTGCGGCAGCTCGCTGCGCGAGAGCTACTGCCCGGGAGGCGAGTGCAATTCCGCGCAGCTCGAGCGCCTGACCCTGGTGCTGGCCGACCGCCACGCCGAGCTGCGCGCGCGCAACGAGGCGCTCAAGTGGATCGTGCACCTCACCGCTGACCTTCATCAGCCGCTGCACGCCGCCGACAACGGCGATCACGGCGGCAACCGCGTGCGCGTGGCGCTCGTGGGCGTGCGCACACGCGGACGGCTCACGCTGCACGGCGCGTGGGACTCGGAGCTGGTGACGCTCGCGCTCGGGACGCGCAACCGCCAGCAACCGCCGCGCGACATCGACGCGCTCGCCCGTGAGGCGAGGAGCCTGACCCTCGAGGCCGGGCAGGGCACACCCTTGAGCTGGGCAAGCGAGTCCAATCATCTGGCGAGGAACGTCGCCTATCAGTATCCAGGCTTCGCCTGCGGCAGCGTCCCGGCGGGGCGAGTGGTGCTCGACCGCGACTATCAGCGCGAGGCGGGGAGAATCGTGCGTGAGCGGCTGCTCCTGGCGGGCGGACGCCTTGCGAATCTTCTTAATGAAACGCTCGTAACTCGCTGACAATAAAGTCGATCTGACCCCTCGCCCCGACGCAACGGAGCCGTGCTAGATTTAAGCTTCCAGAATAAGGAGCGTAAACCCGTGAGCGCGAGCGACGAGGGTCTGATTTCTGGCCGCAAGCACAACGAGAGCGCCCGTTCCGTCGCGCAGAGCGTCGCCGAGACGGCGGCGCAAGAGTCCGGCGATGCACGGTCCACGGACCGCTGGCTGCTCAAGCGCATGTCGTCCTTCCTCGGCGATCCGCCGATCGAGTTCGCCGTGCGCGGCGGCGCACGCGTGCGTGCGACCTCGGCCCCCATCGGGCGCGTCACCTTTGCCAGCCGCGCCATGCTGGTCTCGATCCTGGCCGATCCCTGGCTGCGGATCGGTGACGCTTACAGCGACGGCAGCCTCACCGTCGACGGCGATCTGGTCGCGGTCCTCGAGGCCGTGTACCGGGCGAGCACCATGGGCGACAAGCCCTCGTGGCTGCGCCGGGCGGCGGACCTGACGCACCGATCGCGCGCCAACACGCTGCGCGGCTCGCGCGACAACATCCATCATCATTACGACATCGGCAACGAGTTCTACTCGCTGTGGCTCGGCGACACGATGGCGTATACCTGCGCCTATTACCCGACCCCCACGGCGACGCTCGATGAGGCCCAGACCGCCAAGATGCACCACGTGTGCCGCAAGGTGCGCCTCAAGGCCGGCGAGAGCGTGGTCGAGGCGGGCTGCGGCTGGGGGACGCTGGCGCTGCACATGGCGCGTCATTACGGCGTGCGCGTGCGTGCCTTCAACATCTCGCACCAGCAGATCGCCTACGCGCGCGAGCGGGCCGCGCGCGAAGGCCTTGCCGGCCAGGTCGAGTACGTCGAGGACGACTACCGCAACATCTCCGGCCACTACGATGCGTTCGTCTCGGTCGGCATGCTCGAGCACGTCGGCGTGAAGAACTATCCGACCCTCGGGCGCATCGCGCGGCGCTGCCTCGGCAGCAACGGGCGCGGCCTCATCCACTCGATCGGTCGCAACCACCCGGCGCGCCTGCAGCCCTGGATCGAGAAGCGCATCTTTCCCGGTGCCTATCCGCCGGCGCTCTCCGAGATGTCGCAGATCTTCGAGCCGTGGGATCTGTCGGTGCTCGACGTCGAGAATCTGCGCCTGCACTACGCGCAGACGCTGCGCCACTGGCTCGAGCTCTACGAGGCGGCCGGCCAGCGCGTGCGGGCGATGTTCGATGAGAAATTCGTGCGCATGTGGCGGCTGTACCTGGCCGGCTCGGTCGCGGCGTTCTCCACCGGGACGCTGCAGCTGTTCCAGGTGGTATTCGCGACCGCCGACAACAACGACCTGCCCTGGACGCGCGCGCACCTGTACACCTGAGCGAAAACATGCGCTCGAGTGAGGTCATCATCGTCGGCGGCGGACCCGCGGGCTCGAGCGCCGCCCGGCGCCTGAAACGCGCCGGTGCCGAGGTGCTGGTGCTCGATCGCGAGCGCTTTCCGCGCCTCAAGCTCTGTGCGGGCTGGATCACCCCCGAGGTGGTGCGCGAGCTCGAGATGGATCTCGAGACCTACCCGCATCGCCTGCTCACGTTTCCGCGCCTCAGGGTGCATTACGGGCGCCTGAGCCTCCCGGTGCCGTGCGTGCAGCACTCGATCCGCCGCTTCGAGTGGGACGCGTGGCTGCTCGAGCGCTCGGGCGCGCCGGTCGAGCAGCACAACGTGCGCGAGATCGTCGCGGACGGTGAGGGCTACCTGATTGACGGCGCGTACCGCTGCCGCTATCTCATCGGCGCCGGCGGCACGCGCTGCCCGGTCTACCGGAATCTGTTCCGCCAGCTGAACCCGCGCGCGCACGAGCTGCAGATCGTGACGCTCGAGCACGAGATCGAGTACGACTGGCGTGACGGCGATTGCCACCTGTGGTTCTGCGACGAGGGGCTGCCGGGATACTCCTGGTACGTGCCGAAGGAGAGCGGCTGGCTCAACGTCGGCATCGGCGGCTTCGCCGAGCGCATCAAGAGCGCGGGCCAGGACATCAAGACGCACTGGGCGCACTTCGCCACGAAGCTCGGCGAGGGACTGACGCGCGGGGCGCAGTACGACCCGTCGGGCTACAGCTACTTCCTGCGCGGGCGCGTGGATATCGTGCGGCGCGACAACGCTTTCATCACCGGCGATGCGGCCGGGCTCGCGAGCCGCGATCTCGGCGAGGGGATCGGGCCGGCGATCAGGAGCGGCGTGCGTGCCGCCGAGGCGATCCTCCACGGCGCGCCGTATCAGCTCGACGATGTGACCGGCATGAGCGTCGCGAGCATCGCGCGCAGTATGCTGACGCGCGCGGCGCGGCCGCTCGCCCCGCACGGGCGGCGGCGCGCGGGCAACGGGGGACCAGCGCATGGCCTACGTCACGGTAATCAATGAGCATCAGCACGTTCAGCAGGTCGTCTCCGGGCACCACCACCTGACGGCGGATGAGCCGGTGTCCGCCGGCGGCAGCGACGCCGGCTTCGCGCCGCGGGAGCTGCTGCTCGCGAGCCTCGGTACCTGTACCGCGGTGGCGCTGCGCAAGCACGCCGCTCAGAACGACTGGATGCTCGGCAAGATCACGGTCGGGCTGCGCTGGTCGCGCGATGCGGCGGGGGCTGAGCACATCGAGCGGCGGCTGTCCTTCGCCAAGCCCCTGACGCCCGAGCAGAAGGCGCGGCTGCTGGAGGTCGCCGAGAGCACACCCGTCACGGGCGTGCTGCGCGCCGGGATCAGGATCCAGTCGCTGGTGGTGGACTGACGCGGCGCCGCCGCGCTGCCTCGGCTGCCCGCTCAGTAGTTCACGGTCACCGTGATGGTGTCGGTATAGGTGCCCGGCACCGGATCCTGGCCCGCGGCGATGGCGCCGTAGACGGGCAGCGAGGCGTTGGGAAGGTTTTTCTTGATGGAAACGCTCCCCTCGACGCTGCCCCCGGTGCCGTTGCCCCAGACCTGCGAGTAGCCGGCGTCGAAATACAGGTTGTAGCTGAGCGTCGAGGTTCCGTTCGCGAGTGTGCGCGTCGGCCTGTAACTGTTGCTCCCGCCGGTGCCGAGATCGATGGTCACGGCGTTGTTGCCCGTGACGCCGGTGCAGGCGATGTTGATCGTGCCGTTGATGTCGAGCGCGCTCGCCTGGAGCGGCGTGTAGGTGCCGAAGGCGACGCCGGTCACCATCACGGTGCAGGAGGTGATGGATCCGGCGCGTCCGGGCGGCGCGGCGAGCACGGCGAGCAGTGCGAAAGCCGTTCCGACGCCCCGCGGGTGTAGTGCCATGGTCTTAGTGTGCGCCGCTCAGTAGTTCACTGATACCAGGATGGTGTCGCCGTAGCTGCCCGGCGCGGGATCCTGACCGGCTGCCACGGCCCCGTAGACCGGGAGCGAAACGCTGGGCGTGCGGCGGCGGATGGTGGCGTTGCCTACAACGCTGCCGCCGGTGCCGTTGCCCCAGATCTGTGTGTAGGCGGCGTCGAAATACAGGTTGTAGTTGAGCGTGTAGGTCCCGGCCGTCAGCTTGCGTGGCATGTAACTGTTGCTCGAGCCCGTGCTCAAATCGATGGTCACGGTGTTGCGGCCGGTAACCCCCGTGCAGGTGATGTTGATCGTGCCGTTCATGTCGAGCGGCGCGGCCTGCAGCGGCGTGTAGTTCCCGAAGGCCACCCCGATGGCGCTCACGGTACACGAGGTGATGGTGCCGGCACGCGCCGGCGAACCGCCGAGAAGGGCGAGCGCCGCGCAGGCGAGCAGCGCTGGAGCCATCGAGCGGCGGGCGGCGCGCGCGCTCATGGGGCGTTCCGGCAGGCGATCATGCCAAGATCCGGCTGCGGCTCGCCGGCAGGCGGCGGCGGGAGGCGGAACGTACACTTGCCGTCCGCCCAGTGCGCTTCGCCCGTAGTCCCGTGGTCGTAGTTGGTCACATAGGCGAGGCCGTCGAGGCCCACCGGGAAATCCTCACCCGAGAGAGTGACGGTGGCGCCCGCCGGCACCGGAGTGCCGTCGGCGCGCCTGAGCTTGAAGACCCCCGCATGGATGCGCTTCACCGGGAAGTCGACCAGCACGCCGCTGCGGTACGGCGGGACGACCTGCACCTTCGGGTCGGCGACCGCGGCATCGAGCGGCAGCTGCAGCGGGTCGATGCTCAGGCGGTTGACGTCATAGGAGCGCAGGTCGCGCACCACCGCGAGCCCCGCATCGTCGGTGCGTGCCACGGGCTGGTTGTCGTAATAGACCGTGATGTCCGGGATTCCGCCGACTTGCACCGTGGCGAAGCTGTCCGTGACGGTGCGCGTCGCGCGCAGCTCCCCCTCCATGAGAGTCAGGCCTCCGTTCAGGGTGAGGCTCTGGGCGCTCGAGTCGAGATAGCGCGCCGCCTGGGCGCTGACCAGTAGCGCGTCGAACTGGCGCTGGTACTGAGCGTTGTAGCTGGCGTCGGTGCCCACGGACAGCAGGTAGCCCTCGCCGGGACCCGGCGGCAGGTTTTTCTGCAGCGTCTCAACCAGTGCAGCGTTGGGGGAGGGCTGTTGGCTGTCGTAGCGCACCTGGGTGGAGGTGTTACGGCGGCTGTCGAGCGGCAGCACGTAGAAAGCCGAGCCGTAGGTGTCGGGTGTCGGGCCCATGGTGCGGCTCACCGTGGCGCTGAAGCTCCCCCGCCCGATGTTCACCGAGTAGGTGACACCGAAGGACTGCTGGCGCGTGTCGTCGGGATTGCGCTGATCGACCCAGGCGAACTGCAGATTGCCGGGCTTGCCCATGTTCCAGCCGAGCTGCGCGAGGTTGCGCTCGAGCGGCACCGGCACCCCGCTCACGTCGCCTACTTCGCGAAAGCCCGAAGTGGAGTGCTGCGCCTCCAGAATCAGGCTGAAGCGCTGATTGATCCGCTGGATGCCGAGCGCCGCATAGGTTCCGGAGCTCGAGGGCTGCGCAGGGCCGCCGAGGAGTCCTTGAGTGGCCGACTGGCCGCCGACCGCGAGGTCGGCCGTCACGACCGCCCAGTGATCGATTCCCTGCGCGAGATCGATGCCGCCCGCCCACGGGCCGTTCTTCATGGCCTCGCCATGAAACTCGCCGGTGAAGAGCGCAGTGAAGCCGTGGCGCCAGGTTCCGGAGGCGATGAGCGGCCCATAGTCGCCGCTGGTCAGGCCGTAGTTCTCGCGCACCGGACCCAGGTCGATGTCGTAGAGCGACAGTCCCGGCTGCAGCATCACGGCGGCCGAATAGAACGGCACCGAGATGATCTGTTCCTGGCCGAGGGCGTTGCGCACCACGATGTTGACGTCGCCGCTGCCATTCAGCGCCGGCACCTGGTTCACGACGAAGGGGCCCGCCGGCACTTCGCTCGATCCGACGGCCCGGCCGTTGACGAACACGTCCACCGTCGAGGGCACGACCGCAGTTCCGGTCGCCGCGAGGAGCGGTGTGGTCACGAGATCCGGCCGGATGCCGTAGTTGGTGCCCCACTGCAGTCCGCCGAAGCGCACCGCATTGGCCCACGAGCCCGGGACACTGACGGTATCCCCGAGGCGCAGCGTCTCGAGCGAGTCGGGAAAGTCATGGCTGAAGGTGCTCTCGAGGCGCACGAAGGTGCTGGTGCCCTGGGTGGTCTGCTCGGCGCCGGTGTTGATGAGCACTCCGAGGGGGCTGAAGATTCCAAGCTCTCCAAAACCGCTCGCGACGTCGGCACCCGAGTACTGGCCCCTCTGGCCGTAGAGCTCGTAGTTGAAGAAGGCGCCGGTGCCGGCCTTCGACATCGGCGGTCGGCTGAGGCCGAGAAGCGCGAGGCTCGAGCTCAGAAAGGCGGCGGCCGGGACGTTGACGCTCGCCGCGCTGCGCGCCTCATCGAACGTCACTTTCGCGCCGGCAATGGCGCTCACCGCGTAGTAGCGCTTGCCGTCCGCGACGTGGGGCGGTGCGGCCGGGAGCTTGAGGCGCAGCCGCACGAAGTCACTCTCGGCGAGCCACAGTCCCCCGCCGGCGTCGCGCAGCGCCACTACGTCCCGGCCCGAGAGCACGCCGTTCACGCGCAGCTCGAGCACGGTCGCTCGCCAGTCGTTGTCAGGTCCGGCGGCGTCGTCGGCGCTCGCTGCGGCCATGCAGCACCACAAGAGCACCGCGCAGATTCCGGATGCGCCCCGATTGAGTCTCTGCATGGCGCATGGTCTTCTTAGGGAGCACCCGGGCTGCTGGTGACGGTGAAGTCGCCGGCATCCGAGTGGCCACGCACGACGATGGGGCTGCCGTGCGCGAGGCTGCTGCCCGGACGCAACTGCCAGTGCGCGGCCGTGCCGGGCAGGAGATAGTGCGACTGCTCGGTGTGCAGCTCCGCCTTGGCGGCCCGATCGCGCTGCACGTCGAAGTCGAAGATCTGCAGATGTGCCGTGCCGCGGTTCTGCGCCTCGACATCCAGGGTGCCGTCCGGCAGCCAATGGTGGCTCCAGGCGAGATCCGCGGCGGCGTGCGCCCGCGGGCTGACGAACACCGGCAGCGTGATGCGCAGCGCCACCCGCAGCCCGGTCGTCTCCGGAGGAGTCGCGGGCGGGATCTCGTTGAGCACCAGACGGTAGGGGAGCTCGCGCGCGGCGTCCGGCTCGCGCAGCAGTGCGATCCTGAGCACCTGCACTCCGCGCGGCGGGACGGTGAAGATCGGCGGAGTGACCAGCAGATCGTGAGAATCGTCGAGCTGGTCCTGGCCGTCATGTTGCGACCAGGCGGCCGGCCGCACCTGGACGACGACCGGTGCGTCCTCCTGGTTGCGCACGGTGAGGACCGCGGTGCGCTCCTTTGGACTTAACTCGACGCGGATCGGGGCAACACTCAAGGTACTGGCTGCGACCGTGGAGGCCGCAGCCAGTACACCCATTGCCAGAAGCGTCGCCGCGATCGCCCTCATGTCGCCTTAGTACGCGACGCTGACGGTGACCGTGTCGTTGTAGGTCGCAGGCGGGGCGTTGAGGTTTGCGCCGGCGTCGGTGATGAGGCCGTACGCCGTGAACGTCAATCCCGTACCCATGCCCGAACCCGCGCCGGTGTTGGTCTGAGAGCCTGCGGTGCCGTCACCCCAGACGGTCGTCCAGGCCGCGTCCTTGTAGAGGTTGTACTGCAGGGTGTCACCCGCGCCGCCGTCGGTCATGAGGCGCTGGGCGATCGTCCCGCCGGTCGTGGTGCCCTTATCGAGCGCCACCGTGAAAGTGGTGCCCTTGGTGCACTTGACCGTGACCGTGCTGGTGGTGGACAGGTTTCCGGTTCCCGGATAGTACTGACCGAACGCCGCGGCGGTTGCACCGACCGAGCAGTTCTTGGTCACGCTGGCCGACACGGCGATGCTGGAGGTGGCAGGATTGGGCGGGGCGGCCTGGGCCGCACCGGCAAGAGCCAGCAGCGAGCCCGCGCTGAGACAGGCAATAACATTACGCATAAAACTCCCGAACGTTGTAAGAAAACAAACTGGTCGCGGCTTCCGTTACCGCTTTTCTGCGGCTTCCGTGTCCGCTTGTTGGGTGTGATCTTGAAGAAAACGCTCGGGAAATTACGGGCATAGGTCCCATTTCCGGGGTTCGCCTGATGAGCGTTTTTGCGGATATGAGAAGCGGTCGAGCCTCTCGAGGCGCGGGGAGTCAGCGCGGCGGCGAGCGCGCCGAGGCGCAGTGTGAGTCAGCTCTCACGCCCACGACGCGCGCAGCGACGCGCGTCACACCCGGGCGTCAGTAGGTGACGGTCACCGTGATCGTGTCACTGTAGAGCCCGGGGGCGAGATCCACGTTCGCCGGAGCGTCAGGTACCTGACCGTAGACGGTCTGGGTGATCGCAGCGCCGCTCATGAGTCCGCGGCCGACGCCACCCACGGTCGCAGTGCTTTGCGTACCGTCCCCCCACACGGTCGTGTGAGCCGCCGTGGTGTAGAGGTTGTATTGCAGGCGGCTCGCGCCCATCGACATGAGGCGCTGAGTCACGGTACCGCCGCCGATGCCGGCGTTGAGCGCGACACTGAACGGTGCGCCTTTGGTGCAGCGGACCGCAAGCGTAGTGCTGGCGGAGGCATTGCCCTGTCCCGGCTGGTAGGTGCCGAAGCTCAGGGGGTTCGCCGACACCGTGCAGGTCGAAGCCAGGGTCACCGAGACCATGATGGTGGTGCTGGCGGTCGCAGCGGAGGAATCGTCGGCTGCCGCGAAGAGCAGCGCGGCTCCCAGGGAGCCGATGAGCAGTCTCGCCTTGGAATGTCCCGAGCGCTTAAGTGAAACCATGGTGCCCTCGTTCCGTGGACGCAGGAATCAGCCGACTGCTGCTGAGCGGTCTGATCCGTTATCGTCCGGACCAGCCGCGACTTGAGGCTCGCAGTGGTCCTATTCAGGGCCGATGATTCTTAGAGGCGACGTAGCGCGTCGATCCCTTGGTTGTGCCAGTTCCGCCGGACTCCAGCTCCCGGCGCGCCCTGCGGACTGAGTGGTTGTTGGAATGGTCCGCAACGGCCCGATAGTGCTCCCGCACTCGCGGTTTAACAAGACGCGGAGTATGCGGGGCGAATTAAGTTGAGTCGCTCAGGACCCGAGCTCGTCGCGACCGACACCCAGCTGCTCGAGTATCGCCACGCGCAGCTCCTGCGCATCGGCGTTGGAGAGCTTGCGTGGATGCGGGAACGGCACATCGAAGCTCGCCTGAATCGAGCCCGGACGCGCCGACAGCACCAGAATGCGATCGGCCAGGTGGATCGCTTCTTCCACGTCGTGCGTGATCAGCATGACCGTGTGGCGCTCCTGCGCCAGGATCCGCAGCAGCTCGTTGCGCATGCGCAGGGAGAGCAGCGCATCGAGCGCCGAGAAGGGCTCGTCCATGTAGAGAATCTCGGGCTTGACGGCCAGGGCGCGCGCCAGCTCGGTGCGCTTCAGCATGCCGCCCGACAATTCGTGCGGGTAACTGTCCTCGAAACCCTTCAACCCGACGAGCTCCGCGTAGCGATCCGCGATCTCGATGCTGTTGGCCGGCGCATGGCCGTTGAGGCCGAACGTCAGGTTCTCGCGCACCGTCAGCCAGGGGAACACGGATCCCTGTTGCGAGATGAGGATGCCCTTGGAATTCGGCTTGGCGCGTGGCGCTCCGTCGATCATCACCGAGCCGGTATCGGGTGCGATGAACCCCGCGATCATGTTCAACAACGTGGATTTGCCGCAGCCGGAGGGGCCGACGATGGCGACGAACTCACCGTCGCGCACGCTCAGGCTCACACTCTCGACCACGGCCAGGGGTCCCTTGTCCGAGGGGAAGGATTTCCTCAGATCGCGGACTTCGATCTTAGTGCGCATAGCGCCACCTGACCCACTTGAATCCCTCCAGCAGCCGCATGATGCCGTCGAGCGACAAGCCGATCAGGCCGATGATGATCATGCCGGCCACCACCAGATCATAGCGATTCCCGGCGTTGCGCGAATCCATGATCATGTATCCCAACCCGGAATGCAGCGCGATCATCTCGGCCGCCACCACCACCAGCCAGGCGACCCCGAGCCCAATGCGCATGCCGACGACGATCTGCGGCAGCACCGCGGGAATGACGACCCGCTTGAAGAGCGTGTGGCGCGAAACGCCGAAGTTCTCCGCGGCCCGCAGATAGCGCTTCTCTATGGTATGTACGCCCACCGTGGTCTGCACGACCATCGGAAACACCGAGGAGATGAAGATGAGGTAGATGGGCGCGGCGTCGCCGACGCCGAACCACAGGATCGCGATCGGAATCCACGCAATCGGCGAGATCGGCCGCAACATCTGGAAGAGCGGATTGAGCGTCCGGTACGCTGCGCTCACCCAGCCCATCCACAGCCCGAGCGGCACGGCCACGCACACCGCCAGCCCGAATCCGATGCCCACGCGCATGAGCGATGCGCCGATGTGTCGCGCGAGGGTGCCGTCCTTGAGCAGCTCCCAGGCGCCGGTGAGCACCGCCCAGGGCGTCGGGAAGATAACGCTCTGGGTGGCGAGGACCGTTGCCCACCACAGGGCGATCAGAGCGGTGATCACGGCCAGGGACGGCAGGGCTTCTGTCAGTCGCTGCATGCTCAGGTTGTTCCGGTGGGCTGGCGCAGCTCACTCAGCAGCTCGCGCGCGTGCCAGGCGATCCTGGCCCACGGATTTGCCGGATAGGGATCGACGATGATCGTCATCTGACCACTTATGTGCGCCGTACAGCTGAACGTATATTCGGACGCCTGCGCGAAGGGCAGCGAGAAACTCTGCCCAGGCATCATCAGCGTCGGCCCGAAGATCTGCGGCACCTCGTCGCGATTGCGCAGGACGAGAACGTCGCGGATGCCGAGCGTCAGGCGGATGTGATCCGGCAGGATCTCGACTTTGTCGCCGGACATGCGGCGTGCCCAGGTTCCCTTCGGGATCACGAAGACCTCGTCGCGCGAAGCCGTATGGATGGGCGCAAATGCGCTCCACACCAGCGCCGCGGAGAAAACCGCCGCGACCGTCAGCAGGCCAATGGAGCGCGCGCGCACGCAATCACTCCTTCAGGAGGATCCGCAGGTCGTTCACGTAGTCACCGGGGCTGTGCCCATAAGGCATGAGCGCCCGTATCCGGCCCGTACGATCGATCAGATACGTGAAAGAGGAATGCGAGTAGGCGTAGCCATCGGGTGTCGGGATCTTACGTGCACTGATGCCGTAGTCCTTGCGCACGCCGGCGAGCTGCGCGGCCGTGCCGGTACCGCCGATGAAGCTGGCATCGAAGTTGCGCAGGAATGCCTCGAGGCGCGCGCGGTCGTCCCGCTCCGGATCCACCGTCACGTAGAGCACCTGCACGTCCGCGGCGGCTGCACCGAGCTCGCGGTGTGCCGCGGCCAGGGTCGCGAGCGTCACCGGACAAACCGCCGTGCAGTGGGAGTAGCCAAAGGCCAGCAGAATCACCTTGCCGTGATAGCGGCTCATCCTGAGCTCGCGGCCGTCCGTGCCCTGCAGAGAAAAGTCTGGCGCCTGACGTGGCGGGTCGAAGAGCCCCGCCTTGAAGGCGGGCGCGTCCGCCGCTGCCGCCGCAAGCGCGCTCATGAGCGACAGCGCTGCAACGGTCAGGCGATGCGCCTGCATGCTGCTGGCGCGCTTCACAGCTGAATCTCGGCCGGATGAGCCGCGCCGGCAAACCGTTCATCCACATACTTCTCATAGGGAATGGGATGCCGGATCGTTCCGGCCGCCAGTGAGAGCTGCATCAACTCCTCGAATTCCGCACGGATCATTCTCAGGTCGCCGTAGGTTACCCGGTCGCTCGGATTACGCATCACGAAGCGGATGATGGCCGGGTCCTGGTTGAAGAAGTCCGGACCGGCGGCGATGCGAACCGCTTTCTCGCGGTTCGCCGGCTCGCGATCGAGCCACACGCCCGCACCCAGAATCTGGTTCACCAGGTCCTGGACCATCGCCGGGTTGCGGCTGATGAGCTCCTCGCGCACGGTGAGGACGCAACAGATGTACTTCGGCCATTCGTCGCGCGTCATGCGCAAGGGCCGCGCGTAGCCGGCACTCTGCGCGGCGGCGCCGAAAGGCTCACCCGTGCAGTAGGCGTCCACCGCACTGGCGTACAGGGCAGCTGGCATGTCGGGAGGCGCCATCTCGACGATCTCGACGTCCTCGATGCGCATGTTCTCCTGCGCGAGCATGCGGCGCAGGAACAGGAAGTCCACGGCGAAACGGCTGGGAACCGCGATGCGCTTGCCCGCGAGCTGCCGGAAATGCTGATAGGGCGAATCAGTGCGCACCATGATCACCGCGCCCGAGCGGTGTCCGAGCGAGACGATCTTCAAGGGAATGCCCTTGTCCGCCAGATCCATGACGAGCGGCGCCAGCATATAGCCCGCCTGAATACGGCCGGCCATGAGCGATTCCTTGATCTCCGGCCAGCCGTTGTACTTGCCGTACTCGTACTCGAACCGCGGTGCGCCCGGCGGGAGCGACTGGTTGAGGGCACTCCTGCCGACGCACGCAACCGGCAGGGTGAGATTGCAGGTAACCGGCAGTCCGCCGACGACCAATGAATTGGGGTTTGCCCGGCCGCAACCGGCGAGCGCCGTTGGAAGCGCCAGGGCGGCGAGGCTCTGCAATGCCCGCCTGCGCGAGATGAGATTTCCGTCCTCCGGTCCCGTTCGCCGCACTCCGCCTTGCCCCATCTCCTCGCCACGCTGTCATTGCGTCCAGACCGCCCATGGTAGCGTATCGACCCGCCCCCGCGCCCGCCCCGCGAATGGACCTATATATATGAGGGCCGAGCGCCCTTGTATGATCGCGGGCCTCTTCGGCCCCGAGAGGATCCCGCACCCATGCGAGCCCCGAAAACAGCCATCACCAGCCGCCGGCGCGCGCTGCGCGCAGCGGTGCTGACGCTTGCGACGATCATCCCGCTCGCCGCGGTGGGAGCGGCGGGGGATGCCACTCCGGCGCTCTTCGGCTTCACGGCGCAGGAGGCAGTCGCGCAGCGCTCGCTCGAGCAGCGCTTCGATGCGCAGCTCAAACCCGGCGAGCTGCGCGAGTGGCTGAAGAATCTCGCCTCCGCGCCCAATCAAGTGGGCTCGCCGCACGACAAGGCCAACGCCGAGTTCGTGCGCGATCTTTTCAAGCAGTGGGGCTGGCAGGCGCAGATCGAGGTGTTCGACGTACTCTATCCGACGCTCGAGGCGCACAGCCTGGAGCTCGTCGCGCCGACGCACTTCAGCGCGAGCCTCACCGAGCCGCCGGTCCCCGGAGATGCGACCTCGGGCGTCGCTGGCATCATGCCGCCCTACAACGTCTACGGCGCCGACGGCGATGTGACCGGAGAGCTGGTCTATCTCAACTACGGGATGGCGCAGGACTATCGGGAGCTCGCACGGCGCGGCATCGACGTCAAGGGCAAGGTCGTCATCACCCGTTACGGCTCGGGCTGGCGCGGCCTCAAGCCGAAGCTCGCGCAGCAGCACGGCGCGATCGGCTGCATCATCTACTCGGACCCGCACGAGGACGGCTACGCACAGGGCGATGTGTACCCGCTGGGCGGCTGGCGTCCGCCCGAGGGCGTACAGCGCGGCTCGGTGCTCGACATAACGCAATACAGCGGCGATCCGCTCACCCCGGGCGTGGGAGCGACCAAGGACGCCAGGCGGCTCGCGATCGGCGAGGCCCGCACTATTCTTAAAATCCCGGTGCTGCCGATCTCGTACGCCGACGCGCAGCCGCTGCTCGCGGCGCTCGCCGGGCCCGTGGCGCCGGCGAGGTGGCGCGGCTCCCTGCCCATCACCTATCACCTGGGCCCCGGGCCCGCGAAGGTGCACCTCCTGATCCGCTCGGACTGGGGCCTGAAGCCTCTCTACGACGTCATCGCGAAGATCCCCGGCCGCGAGAGCCCGGATGAATGGGTGGTGCGTGGCAATCACCGCGATGGCTGGGTGTTCGGCGCCTGGGATCCGCTCTCCGGGCAGGTCGCGATGCTCGCGGAGGCGAAGGCGATCGGCGCGCTCCTGAGGAGCGGCTGGCGGCCGAAGCGCACGCTGGTCTACGCGAGCTGGGACGGCGAGGAGCCGGGACTGCTCGGCTCGACCGAATGGGCCGAGACGCACGCGGCGCAGCTCAGCCGCGGCGCGGTCCTCTATCTCAACTCCGACACCAACGCGCGGGGCTTTCTCGCCGCCGGCGGCAGCCACTCGCTGCAGCACCTGGTCAACGAGGTGGCGGCCGGCGTCAGGGATCCCGAGACCGGCGTCAGCACCCGGGCGCGACTGCGCGCGCGCATGCTGGCGCAGGGCTACGGGCGCGAGCCGGAGGACGAGGAGGACGCCGACGCTGCCCGCCGCGAGACGCGCCTCGCGCAGGCGGGCGGCGATCTGCCGATCCGCGCGCTCGGCTCGGGCTCGGACTACACGCCCTTCCTGCAACACCTCGGCCTGACCTCGCTCAGCATCGAATATCACGGCGAGGATGACCAGGCCGGCGTCTATCACTCGAGCTACGACTCCTTCGATCACTACGTGCGCTTCGGCGATCCGAGCTTCGCCTACGGTATCGCCGAGGCGGAGACCGCCGGACACGTCGTGCTGCGCATGGCGGACGCGGACGTGCTACCGCTCGAATTCACCGCCTTGGCCGAGACGATCGCCGCCTACACCGACGAGCTGCGCAAGATGACGGATGAGAAGCGCCGCCAGGCCGCCGAGCTCGCGCATCTCCTCGACCAGAATGCCTTCGGGCTGGCGGCGGACCCGACCCGCGTCGTCGCGCCGCCTGCGCGCGAGCCGCCGGTTCCGCAGCTCGACTTCGCGCCGCTCGACAACGCCGCCGCGCGTGTCAAGGCGAGCGCGCGTGCCTATGACGAGGCCTACGCGCAGCTACAGGCGGGCACACTCAGGCTCGACGCCGGGCGGCGTGCACGCCTCAATGCGCTGCTGCAGGGCATGGAGCAGAAGCTCACGGACGCGCGTGGGCTTCCCGGGCGCGAATGGTACCGGCACTTCATCTACGCGCCGGGCCTGCTGACCGGCTACGGGGTCAAAACGCTGCCGGGCGTGCGCGAGGCGATCGATGCGAATCGCTGGGACGAGGCCGCCGCGTACATCCCGATCACTGCGGCGGTGCTCACACGCTACTGCGACGCGCTCGATCAGGCCACCCGGTTGCTGAAGGGCGGCTGAGCGATCAGCGAGTGAACAGCTGCCCGAGGTCCTTGAAGGATTTGAACTCGAGCGCGTTGCCCGAGGGGTCGAGGATGAAGAGCGTCGACTGCTCCCCGGGCGCGCCGGCGAAGCGGGTGTAGGGCTCGATCACCCATTCCACCTCGTGCTGTTTCAGCCGCGCGGCGAGCTCCTGCCACTGGCCGCTCTCGAGCACCACGCCGCAGTGGGGGACCGGTACGCCGTGCCCGTCCACCGCACTTGAGAGCGAGCTGATCCGCCCCCCCGGTCCGAGGCGTGGATTCAGGTGGCACACCAGCTGGTGGCCGTAGAGGTTGAAGTCGACCCAGTCGCGGTCACTCCGTCCCTCGCTGCAGCCGAGCACGCCACCGTAGAAACGGCGCGCTTCGGCGATGTCCCTCACCTGAATGGCGACATGAAAGGGCGTGAGCGTCACGGGGGAGTCCGGGTGCGGGTTCAACCGCGATCGTATACGATCGCGCGCATGTCAGCCCACCTCGCCTGCAACTGGTCCGGGGTGTACCCGGCGGCCACCACCCAATTCGACCCAGCGCTCGAGCTCGACCTGCGCTCGACGCAGGCGGTGCAGGCAGCGCTGCTGCGCGACGGGGTGCACGGACTCGTGCTCATGGGCACGGTCGGGGAGGGCAACTCGCTCTCCGCCGCGGAGAAGCGCACGGTGCTCAAGGGCGCGGTCGAGGTGACCGAGGGCCGCGTGCCGATCATCGTCGGAGTGTCGGAATTCACCACGGCGACCGCGGTCAGCTTCGTGCGCGACGCCGAACGCATCGGCGCGAGCGGCTTCATGGTGCTGCCGGGCATGGTGTACGTGCCGACGGCGGCCGAGCTCGAGCATCACTTCCGCACGATAGCGGCCGCGACCGCCCTGCCGATCATGCTCTACAACAATCCGCCGTCCTATCGCGTCAACATCGAGCTGCCGACGTTGGCGCGGCTCGCCGACGTGCCCAACATCGTCGCCATCAAGGAGTCGGCCCCCGACCCGCGCCGCTTCACTGATCTGTTCAACGCCTTCGGCGAGCGCTTCCTGCTGTTCGCCGGCCTCGACGACGTGATGTTCGAGGCGGTAGCGCTCGGTGCCTGCGGCTGGGTCTCGGGTCTCACCAACGTCTTTCCCGCTGAGTCGCTGGCGCTGTTCGCGGCGCTCACCGCGGGGGATCTCGAGCGCGCCCGGCGCATCTACCGCTGGTTCATGCCGCTGCTGCATCTCGACGCGGAGCACGACCTGGTGCAGTCGATCAAGCTCGCCGAGCAGCTCCTCGGGCGCGGCTCGGAGCGGGTGCGCCCGCCGCGGCTGCCGCTCACCGGTGAGCGGCGCGCGCAGGTCACGGCCCTCGTCGAGAAGGCGCGCGCCACCTGCCCGGCATGAGGCGCATCCGCATCGTCGACTCGCACACCGGCGGCGAGCCGACGCGCGTGGTGGTCGAGGGCGGCCCGGATCTCGGCGACGGACCCTTGAGCGCGCGCCTCGCGCTGCTGCGCGACCGTTACGATGAGTTCCGCTCGGCGGTGGTCAACGAGCCGCGCGGCAACGATGCCATCGTGGGCGCCTGGCTGGTGCCCCCGGCGGACCCGTCGTGCGTCGCCGGCGTGATCTATTTCAACAACGCGGGGTATCTCGGCATGTGCGGCCACGGCACCATGGGGCTCGCGGTCACGCTCGCCTATCTCGGCCGCATCACGCCCGGTGAGCATCGCATCGAGACGCCGGTCGGCGTCGTGACCGCGACGCTGCACGCGGACTCCTCCGTGTCGGTCACCAACGTTCCCGCCCACCGCGAGGCACGCGGCGTGCGGGTCGAGGTCCCGGGGATCGGCGCGGTGACGGGGGATGTCGCCTGGGGCGGCAACTGGTTCTATCTCATCGAGTCGCACGGCCAGGAGCTCGCGCTCGCCAACGTGGGCGCTCTCACGGATTACTGCATGCGGGTGCGGGCCGCCGTGAACGCCCAGGGGTACCCGGCGGTCGATCATGTCGAGCTGTTCGCGCCCGCGCGGCTCAAAGAAGCCGATGCACGCAACTTCGTGCTCTGTCCGGGCAGCGCCTACGACCGCTCACCCTGCGGCACCGGCACCAGCGCCAAGCTCGCCTGCCTGGCCGCGGACGGCAAGCTCGCGGAAGGCGAGGAGTGGGTGCAGGAGAGCATCATCGGCAGCGCGTTCCGCGCCAGCTACCGGCGCAGCGGCGCCGCCTCTGCTGCGGTCATTCCCACCATCCGCGGCAGCGCGTTCGTGAACGCGGACGCGACCTTGCTGCTCGATGAGCGCGATCCGTTCTGTTTTGGAATCCGGCGCTGACGGATCGAGCGGAATGAACGCGCCGCGGCTCTGAGCGCACTTACGAGTGGTGCACCGTTGCGCCTCGCTCATGATCAGTACGGCGATGAGCCACCGTTCCCTCAAGCTCGCCTTCATCACCCTCCTGGGGACCTGCGCGCTGCCCGGCTTGCCTGCGGTGGCCGCCGAGTCCGGCCGGATCATCAGCCCGGACGTACAGCGGCGCCTGGCCGGCGGCGAGGTCGTCGTCGAGGCTGCGACGGATGCGGATCCCGAGCGTCCCCGCGGACGAGTGCGCGCCGCCGTGCTCATCCGGGCCAAACCCGAGGCCATCTGGGCCGTGATCACCGACTGCCGGCAAGCCCTCAAATTCGTTCCGGGACTTCGGCTCTGTCGCCGGATCGATGGCGCCCCGGACGGGCGCTGGGCGAACATCGAGCAGGAGATCAACTATTCCTGGTACCTGCCGACCGTCCACAACGTGCTGCGGGCCGACTGCGACCCCCCGCGCCGCATCGATTTCCACCGCGTGAGCGGCGATCTGAAGCAGGAGGAGGGCACCTGGCTCCTCACGCCGGCCTCCGGCGGGTCGGCGACCGTGGTCGAGTACGAGATGTATCTCGACCCCGGATTCTGGATTCCCCGGTGGCTGGTCAGCCGCACGCTGCGCCAGGATGTGCCCGGCGCCCTGGCCGGGCTGCGGGAGCGCGTCGAGCACCCGCGTTAGAAAGCGGCCTGCCAGTCAGGGCCGCCTGCATAGTGTTCTCCGGCTGCTGCCGGTAATCTCTCCCGGAAGGGCCCGATCCAAGGCCCCGGGGGGCAGGATGCCGGGCGGACATACTACGGTCATTCAGCGGGTCCTCGAGCGGCGCGGCCAGAAACCGCCGACCTCGGACGAGGGGACCACCGCGACGGTCGCGGTCATGGTGCGCGTGCTGCCGCCGCCGAAGGCGCTGCTCGTCTTCCAGGACGCCCCCATGCGGACACTCATGGAGCAACGGGTTCGCCCGGACATGCTCGATTTCGAGTCGGTGGCTGACGACGTGGAGGCGCTGCGGTTGTTCGAGGCGGAGTTCCGGCCGGTCGTGCTGACCGACAGCGCCGAGGTCGTGCGCAAGATCCGCGCGCGCTCGGCGAAGCGCGCCCCCTACATTCTCTACGTCGCGGAGATCGACGACTCCGCCGAGCGCGAGGCGGGACTCGCCGCGGGCGCGGACGACTGCGTGGGGCGGCGGGTGTCGGAGCGCGAGTTCGAGGCGCGCGTCGCCGCGGCCAAGCGCATCGCCGAGCTCGAGGCGGTGCTGCGGATCACGCTCGCCGAGAACCGCAAGCTCTCGGCGACGGACGACCTCACCAAGGTGGCGAGCCGGCGCTTCTTCGGCAAGCACTTTCCGCGCGAGATCGAGCGCGCGGCGCGCTATGGGCGCGCGCTGTCGCTGATCCTGTGCGACATCGACAACTTCAAGAAGATCAACGACACCCTGGGTCACGCCGCCGGCGACGATATCCTCAAGCAGTTCGGGCCGCGTGTTCAGCGGCAGCTGCGCAAGGGCATCGACTGGGTCGCGCGCATCGGCGGCGAGGAGTTCGCGATCGTGATGCCGGAGACGGCCTACGAGGCGGCGGTCGCGGTCGCGCGCAAGCTGCGCGCCGCGGTCGGCGGCGCGGCCTTCAAGACGGGCGGCAAGACCCTGCAGGTGACCGCGAGCTTCGGCCTGTGCGGGATGGATAAGGTGCCGCTCGGGGAGTCGCGCCTCGCCGAGCGGGTGCTCAAGATCGCGGACGCCGCGCTCTACCGCAGCAAGAACGACGGCCGCAATCGCGTCACCGCCGCGATTCTGAAGACTCCCGCGGCCTGACAGCCCGCCCGCCGTCGCAAGCAGCCGCGGCTCGACCGCCCTAGTCGCGAAGCGTTGTAGCGGTGTTAACATAACGTGACACAAGTTGTTACCCGGGAACGCCGCGCGTCCGCCACAGGTCCGCGCGGATTGTTGACTTGCGATCCGCTGCCGGCGTACGTTGCCCGCCAACAAGATGCGCACTGGGGAAGGATGCGCATATCTGACCCTGCACGGACGCCCACGCACAACGCCAACAAGACGCGAGGGAAGCCATGAAGAGATTCCTGATGTGGATTACCGCCTGCTTGTGTGCCGCGGTCGGCACTGCCGCACTAGCGAGCGGCGGGCCGTCGCTGTTGTCACGAGCGACTGATCTCGGGCCGGTGGATGCCGCAACCCCGATCGAAATCACAGTCTGGATGAAGCTGCACGACCAGCCCGGGCTCGACGCCCTGGTCGCAGACCAGCAGGCGGGCAAGGGCGCGTATCTCTCGATGGAGCAGCTGCGCGCGCAGCATGCCCCGAGCGCTGCGGACGCCGCGAAAGTCGCGGCCTTCCTGAAGTCGCAGGGGTTCACGGTAAGCCCTCCCCGGGACACTCTGTATGTAAAGGCGACTGCGTCGGCAGCGCGTGTGCAGAGCACCTTCCAGGTGGAGTTGCGTCAGTACGAGCTCTTCGGGCGGACCTTCCGCGCGAGCGCGCGCAGCGCGACCTTGCCGCCTGACCTCGTGCCGCTGGTAGCCGGAGTCGGCGGACTGTCGAGCTTCAGGGCGGAGCCGCAGATCGCGTACGCCGGCAAGAGGGCGGCAACCAACGTTCACACCCCGGCCGAGGCTGAGGGCCTTGCGCCGCAGGGAATGCCGTTCAACGCCCAGTCGAACGGCCTGTTCTACTCGGCGCAGTGCTTCTTCGGCACGACCACGCAGAGCTTCTCGGGTGGCGGCGTCAGCGCCACTTACACCGGCAACCTTTACGGCGCCCCGATCACCAACACGGCCTTCGGCACTCTGGCCCCTTGCGGCTACCAGCCGAGCGACCTTCAGACGGCGTACAACCTCACGCCGCTCTATCAGCACGGTCTCGATGGCACGGGGATGACGATCGCGATCGTCGACGCCTACGGCTCGACCACGATCGCCAGCGACGTCCAGGTGTTCTCGCAGGCCATGGGCCTGCCGCCGGCGAACCTCAGCATCATCGGCACGCCCACTGGCTCGAATTTCTCCAGTGACCCGAATGTCGCCGGCTGGGCGTCGGAAACGACGCTCGATGTCGAGTGGGTCCACGCGGTCGCGCCGGGCGCGAACATCATCCTGGTGGTCTCGCCCAGCGATTTCTTCTCCGACCTGTTCCCGGCGATCATCACGGCCGCGTCCCAGCCCGGCGTGGCCGCGATCTCCAACAGCTGGAGCGGCTTCGACGCGGCGTACTACGGGGCCTCCGCCGAGTATGAGTTTTACCATCCGGTCGATGGCATCCTGCAGGCGATTGGTGCAGCCGGCATATCGGTGAACTTCAGCACCGGCGACTACGGCGACAACGCCAAGGAGCTCGGCGGTCTCTATACCTCCACGGGCTGGCCGGCGAGCTCGCCTTATGCGACCGGGGTCGGCGGCGTGAGCGTCGCGCTCGACTCGCATAAGCACATCGCCTGGCAGACGAGCTGGGGTACGGAACTCACGGAGATCGCGGACAAGGTCTCCCTTGGCAGCCCGCCGATCGACGCGGCGAACCCCGGTCCGTTCAACGAGGGCTTTGATGCCGGCGGGACGGGCGGATTCAGCGACGCCTACCCGAGGCCGTTCTGGCAGCTCGGCGTCCCAGGGAATCGCCGTGGCACGCCCGATATCTCCTGGGTTGCCGATCCCTTCACCGGCGTCGAGATCATATACACAGCGGATGCGCAGGGCGATCTGAGCTTCGAGGCGATCGGCGGCACGAGCGTCGCTTGTCCGATGTTCTCAGCGCTCTGGGGCATCGCGACGCAGCGTGCGCATCATCCGCTCGGGCAGGCGGCGCCGCGCCTCTATCGCCTCCCGCCCTGGTCGGGAGCGATCACCGACATCGTGAACTTCAGCTCCCCGAACAACGTGAGCGGCACGATCGTGGACGCGGGCGGAACGAATCCGATGCGTGCTTCCGAGCTGGCATCGCCGCTCAATAATCAGCCGAACTTCGTGAGTGCGCTCTACAACAGCCCGTTCTCGACGCGCTGGTTCGTCATCACGTTCGGCGTCGATTCCACGCTGACAACCGGACCGGGTTGGGACGTGGCGACGGGGCTCGGCACCCCGAACGGCTGGAACTTCGTCCAGGCGGTTGCGTCCGACCAGGGCCGGCAGTAAGGCGATGTCGATGCGGCCTGGCCGGCGGCAAGCCGGCCGGGCCTTTTCTTTGCGCCGTGCTTCGTCCATTCATTGACACGCTCGAGCATCGAGCGTATGAACCGCGCTCGCCGACACAACCGATCGAGAAACAAGCTCGGCACTTCAGATAGCGCTTGAAACACTGCATCGCCAAACTGATCGCTGCGTTCGGCTTTACATAATCGCGCTATGGAACCTCATGCGCGCCAAAGGGAGGCTTTGTCATGAGTCGCATTCGTCACCTGGCATCTCTTTTCCTCATCTTCGCTGTCGGAGCGTTCTCGAGCTCCATCGCGTATGCGGGCGCCGCGGCGCCCGAGGCGCACGACCTCGGACCGACCAGCGCGCAGGCGGACGCCGCACCGATCTCCATAACGGTCGCGCTGCGGATGCGCTCGCTGCAGGAGGCGGAAAACCTGCTCGTGTCGCTGCACACGCCCGGCGATCCGCAGTTCCGCAAGTTCCTCACCGCAGAGGAGTTCGTCGCGCGCTTCGCCCCCACCGATGCGGAGGTGGCGAAGGTGACGGCGGCGCTCGGCAGGTACGGGCTGAGCGCGCAGCGGGCCAGCGCGTTGACGCTCCGGGTGACGGGTCTGGCGCCCGACCTGGAGCGCGCGTTTGCGGTCAGCCTGCACTCCTATCGAGTGGCGCCGCATGGCAATGAGCCGGGATACACCTTCCATGCACCCCTCAGCCGCGCGGTCATTCCGGCCGAAATCGCCGGCTCGCTCTCTGCCGTCGTGGGTCTCGACAACCGGCCGAGCCTGCGCCCGCACTTGCGGCAGTCGGTGCAGCACCCGCGTGCGGCGCCGTCCTCCGGCACGACGATCAATCCGCCCGGGCTCCTGACCGTGGCCGACTTCGCGAGCTACTACGACGTGACGCCCCTCTACCGCCAGGGCATCTCCGGCAAGGGCCGTACGCTCGCGATCGTGACGCTCGCAAACCTGACCCCGAGCGATGCCTTCGGGTACTGGGCCTCGTTGGGACTGAAGGTCGACCCGAAGCGGCTGACACTCGTCAACATCGACGGCGGCCCGGGTGCGCCGAGCGATGCCTCCGGCTCAATCGAATCGACGCTCGACGTGCAGCAGTCCGGCGGGCTCGCCCCAGGCGCGAACATCATCGTGTATCTCGCGCCGAACACCAACCAGGCGTTTCTGGACGCCTTCGTCCAGGCGGCCGAAGACAACAGGGCCGAGTCAATTTCGACGAGCTGGGGCAACTGGGAGTGGTTCAGTAATCTCGAGAACAGCCCCGTGACCGATCCGCTGACCGGTCAGACGACCGGGGAGACCCAGGCGATGCACGAGCAGTTCGTGCGTGCGGCCATCCAGGGCCAGTCGCTGTTCGCGGCAGCAGGCGATGGCGGGGCCTACGACGTCAATAACGACACGGGTTGCGTCGGTCCGTACGACCCGACGCAGACCATCAGCTGCACGACGACGCTCACTGTGGATTATCCGGCAAGCGACACGGCGATGAGCGCCGCGGGCGGGACCACGCTGCCCGGAATTCAGGGGTTCTGCCTGAACGCGGGTTGCACGGACGTCTTCGAGATCAACGTCCCGCAGGAGCGGGTGTGGGGCTGGGACTACCTGACCCCCCTGTGCGAGGTTCTGGGGTTCGATCCCGTCTCATGCGGAATCTTCCCCGGCGGTGGCGGCGGTGGCGTGAGCGTCATGTTCCCGCGTCCGATTTATCAGTACCTGGTTCCGGGTGTTCAGCGCAGTCAACCCGCTCAGGAGTGGCAGTCCACCCCCACCCTGGCGGCGGCGCTTGGTGTGGTCGGAACCTCCTACAACCTGCCGGCGAACTATCCGGGCCGCAACGTTCCCGATGTCTCCTTCAACGCCGATCCTGAGACCGGTTACATCATTCCCTACACCTCCGACGTGTCTGGGTTCAGCGTGCAGGCGTTCTACGGCGGAACCAGCTTCGTCGCTCCGCAATTGAACGGCCTGACGGCCCTGTTCGGCCAGGAGACACACCAGCGCCTGGGTCTGATGAACTTCGAGCTCTACGGGCTCGTCCTCTCCCAGCAGGCGTACGGCGGACGGCATGCGCCGCTGCGCGCCATCGCGTATGGAGACAACTGGTTCTACCAGGGCAGCCATGGCTACAACCCCGCCGCAGGGGTGGGGGTCATGGACGTCGCAAACTTCGCGAAGGCCCTGCAGTAGGGCGAGAGGCGATCAACTCAACTCGGAGCGGGCGCTCACTGCGCCCGCTTTTTCTTCACGCCCCGCGATTGCGGTCTTTTCAACGCTCGTAGCGGATGAAGGAGGTGCGGCGCGCGAGGGTGTCGTAGAGCGCGCGCCCCTCGGCGTTGAATTCCTGGGTCAGCCAGTAGACCGAGGCCGCCTGCGCGCGGTCGGCGGCCTCATAGACGGCGCGGATCAGCGCGCGACCGATCCCGCCGCCGCGCGCCTCGGAGTCGACATACAGGTCCTCGAGGTAGCAGCTGTCGCGCAGCGACCAGCTCGTCGGATGAAACTGGAAGTGCACGAAGCCGGCGAGCGTGCCGCCACGCTCGGCGACCAGGCCCTTGAGCGGCGCGCGCGGATCGATGAGACGCGCGAAGGTGCCGGCGGTGACCTCCTCCGGGAGGTGCTGCCGATAGAAGCGCAAGTAACCGGACCACAGGGCGCTCCACTGCGCACGGTCGCCGGCCTCAAGTGGCCTGATCCCGATCATGAATGCCTCGCGCGGTTTCAGCGATCCAGCTCCGGATAGTGCCGGAAGAGATCCTCGTTGTTGAAGGGCAGACGCCGCCCGGAGGCAACATAGCGTGCGATGCGCGGCCGCTCGAACACGGCCTCGTGAAGCGCCGCGAGCCGCGGCCGTTTGCGCAGTGCTCTCGCGGTGGCCTTCGGGAAGGCATAGATGAGACCTGCGATCATCTCCGCCATCGTGAGGTCGGCGTAGGTCAGTCGCGCGCCCACCATCCACGGCTCGTGGGCCCGGTTGAGCTCGAGCACGCGCTCGAAGTACCCGAGAAATTTCGGCAGCCGCATGCGCAGGAAGTACCGGGTGCGCCGCCACGCCGGCCCCTTCTGCTCCTCGTAGGCGTAGCCGTCGCCGAGCGGATGGTGCGTGGCGAAGATCTCGACGTAGAGGTCGAGGATGGTGAGCTGGAGCTGGTGGGTCCAGAGCCGGCCGGGCTCATCCCGCGGCGCGAGCCCGAGCCGCCCGCCGAGGTAGAGGAGGATGTTCGGCGTCTGTGCGATCAGCTGTCGCCCGGCTTTGAGGACCGGCACCGCGAAGGGCGGACGGGTAACGCCGCGGGCCTCCAGCATCCTGAGGATTGCCGGCACACCGCCGCCCTCGCGCTCAGGTAACGCGGCCACGTCCCGGTAGCGCGCACCGCCTTCCTCGAGCGCGAGGCGGATGAACTCGCCGCGCCCCTGGATGCCGGGCCAGTAGTAGAGCTCGTACGTCATGGCTTCGGATTCTATGCTCGCAGGGCTCGCGAGACCCTATACTCGGCGCGGCCCGAAACCGCTAGGGTAGATCGCATGACAACAACACGCCGCGATCTCTTGACTGGCGCCCTCACTGCCGCGGGGGCGACCGTGTCGCCGCGCCTCAGCGAGGCGACGCCGGCCGATCACGATCATGACCACGACCCCGGCGGGGACACCCAAGCCGCGCCTTCGGATCCGGCGCTGCGTGCGAAGGCGCTGGAATCGGTGCTGGTAGCGAAGGGGCTGGTCGATCGCGCGGCGCTCGATGCGGTAGTCGATGCTTACGAGCACCAGATCGGCCCGCGCAACGGTGCCCGGGTCATCGCCCGCGCCTGGGTCGACCCGGCGTACAAACAGCGCCTCCTCACCAACGCCAGCGCGGCCATCGCCGAGCTGGGATTTGGCGGTGAAGAGGGCGAGTGCATGGTCGTGGTCGAGAACACGCCCCGGGTCCATAACCTCGTCGTGTGCACCCTGTGCTCCTGTTATCCGTGGCCGGTGCTGGGATTGCCTCCGGTCTGGTACAAGTCGGCCGCCTACCGCGCTCGTTCAGTCATCGATCCACGCGGCGTGCTGAAGGAATTCGGCCTCGAGCTCGAGCCCGAGGTCGAGGTACGCGTGTGGGACAGCACGGCCGAGGTGCGCTACCTCGTGCTGCCGGAGCGGCCGGCGGGGACCGGGAAGCTCAACGAGGCGCAGCTCGCCGCGCTCGTAAGCCGGGACGCGATGGTGGGCGTGGCACGAGTCACGTCGGGGCCGGCGGAGGCTTAGCGCATGAACGGTATCCATGACATGGGCGGCATGCAGGACATGGGGCCGGTGCGGCCCGAGAAGAACGAGCCGGTGTTTCACGCTGCGTGGGAAAGCCGCGTCTATGCCATGTACGAGGTGTTCGATGGCGACTGGCCCTCGGGCTCGGGCCGTTACCAGCGCGAGCTCATTCCGCCGGCCGAATACCTGCAAATGAGCTACTACGAACGCTGGCTCGCAGCGTTCAGCGAGCTGCTCGTGAAGTACGGTTTCGTGACCCGCCGCGAGCTCGAGACCGGCCTCGCCGAGGGCGGCAACGTCAAGGGCTGTCACATGATGCGGGCCGATGAGGTGCGGCCGTCGATCGCCGCGGGTTACCCCTCGACGAGCGATGTGCCGTCGACACCTAAGTTCCACGTCGGGGAGCGCGTGCGCGCGCGCAACCTCAATCCGACCGGCCACACGCGCCTGCCGCGGTATGCGCGCGGCAAGCAGGGCACGATCACGCGCGATCACGGCGTGTTCGTGTTCAACGACAGCCTGGCGCAGGGCTCAGGCCCCAAGCCTCAACATGTGTACTCGGTGCGATTCTCGGCGCGTGAGCTGTGGGGCGCGGAGGCGCCTGCCGCGGATTCGGTCTACGTCGATCTCTGGGACGATCACCTTGAAGCATCCTGACACAACGCCTTCGCCCGCCGCTCTGGCGGAGCTGCCGGCTCTGCCTCACGATGCGGCCGGGCCGGTGTTCGCCGAGCCGTGGCAGGCCTCAGCCTTCGCACTCGCCGTTTCGCTCTCGCACCAGGGCCATTTCACCTGGAAGGAGTGGGCCGCAACGCTCGGCGAGGAGCTCAAAGCGAGCGCCGCCCGTGGCGAGCCGGACGACGGCTCGCACTATTACCACTGCTGGCTCGCGGCGCTCGAGCGGCTGGTCGTCGAGAAGGGCCTGTCAGAGAGCGCGGAGCTCCATGACTGCAAGCAAGCCTGGGCCGATGCTTATCGCCGGACTCCGCACGGCAAGCCGGTCGAGTTGCGTGAATAAAACCCCAGTGACGATCAGGCCGTTGTCGCCGGGTGATCACGCCGCCTGGCTGCCGCTCTGGCGCGGCTACCAGTCCTTCTACAAGGTGGACATCCCGGCCGAGGTGTCGGACGTGACCTGGCGACGCCTCAATGATCCGGCCGAGCCGATGGCAGGTGCGCTGGCGTGGTCCGAGGCATCAGCGGTCGGTCTCGTGCATCACATCCGCCACCGCTCCTGCTGGACGACCGGCGACTACTGCTATCTGCAGGATCTGTACGTCGCGCCCGGGCTCCGTGGCACTGGCGTGGGGCGCCGGCTGATCGAGTACGTGTACTCCTCGGCGCGCGAGCAGGGCCTGAATCGCGTGTACTGGCTGACTCACGAGACCAACCTCGAGGCCATGCGGCTCTACGATCGCATCGCCGACCGATCGGGATTCGTGCAATACCGCAAACTGTTGCAGCGCTAGTCGGGGCGGCCTAGACTCGGAAAGCGTTTACTTTCGCACCTATACGCCGGGACCGCCCGCGACAGGAGACCCGCGGACCGGCAGGAGAGAGCCGAGCGTGGTGACGATCAAAGACGTCGCCCGAGTAGCCAGGGTCTCGATTGCCACCGTATCCCGAGCACTCAATAACAAGGGTACGGTGCGGCCGGAGATCCGGGAGCGCGTGCAGCGCGCCGCGCGCAAGCTCCGTTATACGCCCCACAGCGGAGCCCGGAGTCTGATCGTCGGCCGTACCCACACGGTCGCCCTGTTGCTGCCCGATCTGCACGGGGAGTACTTCTCGGAGCTCATTCGGGGCGTGGATCGCGCGGCCCGCCGGCGCGGCCTGCACCTGCTCGTCTCGAGCTCGCACGGCAACTCGGGCGAGGCCGCGAGTGCGGTGCAGGCGCTGAACGGACGCATCGACGGATTGCTGGCAATGGTTCCCGGCGAGGAAGCCGGATTTCTCCACGAGGCCGTGCCCCACACGCTGCCGACGGTGCTCCTGAACAGCCGGACCCACACCGCCGAGTACCCGACTTTGCTGGTCGACGACTTTGGCGGAGCGCGGGCGATGACGAGCCACCTCCTCGGACGGGGCTATCGGCGGATCGCTCACATCCGGGGAGCCGAGGGCAACTTTCAGGCCGAGGAACGCCTGCGCGGTTACCGCGCAGCGCTCAAGGGAAGCGGTGCGGCGCCGCCCATGGTCGTCGGGGGCGACTTCACCGAAGAAGGCGGTTACCGCGCGGGGCAGGTCGTGGCAGGTCAACCCGAGCGCCCGGACGCAGTCTTTGCCGCCAATGACATGATGGCAGTCGGCTGCCTGGTCGCCTTGCGCGAGGCCCGCGTCCGCGTGCCCGAGGACATGGCGCTCACCGGCTTCGACGACATCCCCCTCGCGCGCTTCGTGAGTCCGCCGCTCACCACCGTGCGCGCCGACATTGCGACGCTCGGCCTGCGCGCACTCGAGCGGCTTGCGGGACTGATCGAGGCAAAAGCGGCGGGCGATGCGCAGGTCGCCGAGCGGCTGCCGGTCCAGATCGTCGTGCGCGGCTCGTGCGGCGCCCAGCCGAGCGCCGGGGAGCGCTCGGCAGGACTGCCTCGATGAGCTACCGCGGGCGCGCGGGTTCGCGGCGCGCTTCGTCCTGGCTCGGCGTTTCTCTCCTCGCGCTGTGCGCGGCGGGGTGCAGCTCCCCGTCCTCGTCCCATCGCACGGTGACGGTGTGGGCGATGGGGGCCGAAGGGGAGGTGATCGCGCGCCTGCTGCCGGAGTTCAACCGGCTGCACCCGGACATCGAGGTCCGGCTCCAACAGCTTCCCTGGAGCGCCGCCCACCAGAAGCTGCTCACGGCGTTTGCGGGTGATGCGACGCCGGACCTCTGCCAGCTCGGAAACTCGTGGATCCCGGAGTTCGCGGCGCTCGAGGCGCTCGCGCCGCTCGAGGCGCGCGTGGCGGATTCCCGGGTGGTGCAGGCGGACGACTACTTCCCGGGGATCTGGGCCACGAACCTGATCGCAGGCCGGCTCTACGGGATCCCGTGGTATGTCGACACCCGACTCCTCTTCTATCGACGCGACCTGCTCGCGCGGGCGGGCTTCGACCACCCACCGCGCACTTGGAGCGAGTGGGCGCAGATGCTGGCCGCGATCAAGGCGCTGGTCGGGCCCGAGCGCTACAGCGTGCTGCTTCCGCTGAATGAGTTCGAGCCGCTGCTGGTGCTCGCGCTGGAGCAGCCCGACCCGCTGCTGCGCGACGACGGGCGTTTCGGCAATTTTGAGAGCGCCGGATTTCGCCGCGCGCTCGGCTTCTATCGAGAGATGTTCGCGCGCGGCTGGGCGCCGCCCGTCGCCAACACGCAGATCTCGAATTTCTGGGACGAGTTCGGGCGTGGCTACTACTCCTTCTATATCTCCGGTCCCTGGAACATCGGGGAGTTCAAGCGCCGGCTTCCGCCCGAGGAGCAGGGGAGCTGGATGACGGCGCCGATGCCTGGCCCCGACGGTCCGGGCGCATCGCTCGCCGGAGGCTCGAGCCTGGTGATATTCCGGCGCTCGCCCCACAAGGAGGAGGCGTGGCAGCTGCTCGAGTTCCTGTCATCGCAGGCCGTGCAGCAACGCTTCTACGATCTCAGCGGCGACCTGCCGCCGCGCCGCAGTACCTGGCTCGCACCGCAGCTGGCCGACAATGTCTACGCGCGGGCGTTCCGCGAGCAGCTGGAGCGCCTGAAGCCGGCGCCCCGGCTGCCGGAGCTCGAGCGCATCGCGGACGAGATGCGTCTCGTGGCCGAGCGGGTCGTGCGCGGCGACCTGTCGCTCGAGGAAGGGCCGGTGGAGCTCGACCGAACGGTGGATGCCATTCTCGCCAAGCGGCGCTGGATACTGGCGCGCGAGGCGGCCGCCCCATGAAGACGGGACTCGCGGGCTGGGTATTCGCGGCGCCGGCGCTGCTCATCATCGGGGTGTTCTTTTTCCTGCCGGTGCTCGCGGCTTTCGCGGTGAGCCTCACCGACTTCGATCTGTATGCGCTCGCCGACCTGCGCAATCTCCGGTTCGTAGGACTCGAAAACTATGCGCATCTGCTCAATTCCCGGGAGTTCTGGCGTGCGCTCGGCAACACCAGCTACTTCGTGGTGGTGGGGGTGCCGCTCTCGCTGGCCGCATCGCTGGTCGCGGCGCTGCTGGTCAACTCCCGCCTGACGCGCTTACCCGGGCTGTTCCGCACGGCCCTTTTTGCGCCGGTGGTGGCGACCCTGGTGGCGGTGGCGCTCGTCTGGCGCTACCTGCTGCACACCCGCTACGGCCTCATCAACTGGGCGCTGGCGGCGATCGGCGTGCACACAATCGACTGGCTCGGCGACCCGCACTGGGCCATGCCGGCGATCATCCTGTTCGCCGTGTGGAAGAACTTCGGCTACAACATGATCATCTTCGTCGCGGCGCTGCAGAGCATACCGGCGGATCTCTACGAGGCGGCGCGTCTCGACGGCGCGAGTCTCTGGCAGGAATTCACCCGCGTGACGCTGCCGATGCTGCGCCCGACGCTGCTGCTGGTCACCATTCTTACCGTCGCCGGATACTTCCAGCTGTTCGCCGAGCCGTACGTGATGACCGAAGGAGGCCCGCTGCAGAGCACCGTGAGCGTGCTCTACCTCATGTACGACCAGGGGTTCAAGTGGTGGAATCTCGGCTCGGCGTCCGCGATCGCCTTCCTGCTCTTTCTGATGGTCCTCGGGATCACGATGCTCGAGGTGCGCCTCGTGGGCCGGAGGGATGAGGCTTGAGCGTGAGAGCCGCCCGCATCTTGATTCACCTCGCGCTGATCCTGCTCGCCGCGCTGTCGCTCCTGCCGCTCCTGTGGATGGTGGCGGTCTCGCTCATGCCGGGAGGCGAAGCGAGCACCTTCCCGCCGCCTTTCCTGCCGCGGCACCCGACGGCTGCGAACTATCAGCTGCTGTTCGCCCGCCAGGGAGTGGGGCGCTATCTCGCCAACAGTCTCTGGCTCGCCTCGCTCACGACGCTCTCCTCGCTGCTGCTCAATTCGCTCGCGGGCTTTGCCTTTGCCAAGCTGCGCTTCGCCGGGCGCGAGGCGCTGTTTCGCACCCTGCTGGCGGCGCTGGTAATACCGAGCCAGGTGGCGATGCTGCCGCTCTTTCTCATGATGAAATGGCTCGGGTTCGTCAACACCTACGCCGGTGTGGTGCTGCCGGCCGCGGCCAGCATCTTCGGCGTGTTTCTGGTGCGGCAGTACGCGCTGTCGATTCCGGATGAGCTGCTCGAGGCGGCGCGCATCGACGGCGCGGGCGAAGCGCGCATCTTTGCGCGCATCGTGCTGCCGGTGTTGCGGCCGATCCTGGTGACGCTCGCGGTACTCACTTTCCTCGGCAGCTGGAACGACTTCATGTGGCCGCTCATCGTGCTCACGGACCAGAGCATGTACACGCTCCCGGTCGCGCTGGCGTCGCTGTCGCGCGAGCACGTTCAGAACAACGAGTTGAAGATGGCGGGAGCGGTGCTGACCGTGCTGCCGGTGCTGGTGCTGTTCCTCGCGCTGCAGCGCTATTACATCCGCGGGATCCTGATGGGGAGCGTCAAGGGCTGATGGCTAGCTCGCGTCGATCGCCTGGCCGTTGCTGGCGATGACCCTCGAATAGTAGTCGGCGCTCGCTTTGGGCGTGCGCCGCTGCGACTGAAAATCGACGTGCACGATGCCGAAGCGCTTGGCGTAGCCGAGCACCCATTCGAAATTGTCGAGCAGCGACCACACGAAGTAGCCCCGCACATCGACGCCCGCCTCGAGCGCCGCGCGCAGCGCCCGCAGGTGCGCACGCAGATACTCGACCCGCGGCGCATCCTCGAGCCGGCCCGCGGCGAGCGGCGGATCATCGAAAGCGGCGCCGTTCTCCGTCACGTAGAGCGGCAGGTCGCCGTAGCGCTCCTTGACCCACCGCAGCGTGTCCGTGAGTCCCCGCGGATAGACCTCCCAGTCCATCTCGGTGTAAACGGCTCCCGGCTGACGAACGGAGGTGGCCCGCACGGGCTGCGCTGACGGCTCGAAGCGCGTGACGCTGCGCGTGTAGTAGTTCACGCCGAGAAAGTCGATCGGCTGGCTGATCAACTGGTAGTCCGCTTCCGGCCACTGCGGCCAGGCCGTGCCGAAGATCTCGGCGAGCTCCGACGGGTAGCGCCCGTGGAAGACGGGATCGAGGTATTGGCGGTTCATGTAGGCGTTGGCGCGCTCAGCCGCGGCGACATCCTCGGGCCGGCCGGAGGCGGGATGCTTGGGCTCGACGTTGACGACCAGCCCGATCTGGTGTTTGCCCTCGGAGCGATACGCCTGCACCGCGGCACCGTGGGCACGCAGCAGGCGGTGGCTCACGATCGGCGCTTCGGTGAGGCTCCGATGCCCCGGGGCGAGCGCGCCGAGCACATAACCTCCGTCCGCGATCACCCATGGCTCGTTGATGGTCGCCCAGAGCTTCACGCGATCGTCGAGCTTGCGGTAGAGGACGCGGGCGTAATCGGCGAACCACTCCGACGAGTCGGGATTGAGCCACCCGCCGCGATCAAACAGCGCCGCGGGCAGATCCCAGTGGTGGAGCGTGACGACCGGCTCGATCCCGTGGCGCAGCAGCTCATCCGTCAGGCGATCGTAGAAGGCGAGGCCCGCGGGGTTCACGGGCCCGCAGCCCTCCGGCAGCACCCGGCTCCAGGACACGCTGAATCGGTAGGCTTTGAGGCCGAGGCTAGCCATGAGCGCGACGTCTTCGCGATAGCGCCGATAGTGGTCGCAAGCCACATCCCCGGTGCTGCCATCCCTGACATTTCCCGGCGTGTGCACGAAGCGCTCCCAGATGCTCGGCGCCGCTCCGTCGGCGAGCGGCGAGCCTTCGATCTGGTAGGCGGAGGTCGCACAACCCCACAGGAATCGGTCTGGAAAAGCGATGGGACACCTCGCCAGGGTTTATCCGGGAGAATACCCGCACGATCGTTCGAAGAAAACGTTTTCCCGCGCAGCGGCGACCGATCTCCCGATCCCTTTGGGTATGATCCCGTGTTGGGGGACCGATTCCGGAAATGGCGGCCGTAGCGCTCGAGAACGTAGTCAAGACCTATGGGGGCGGGCGGGTCGCCGTGGCTGGCGCGAGCTTTGCCGCCGACGACGCGGAGCTCGTCGTGCTGCTCGGTCCTTCCGGGTGCGGTAAGTCGACCCTGCTGCGGATCATCGCCGGGCTCGAGACGCCCGACGCCGGAATCGTGCGCATCGGCGATCGCATCGTCAACGACCTGGCGCCGAAAGACCGTGACATTGCCATGGTCTTTCAAAGCTACGCGCTGTATCCGCACATGACCGTCGAGGAGAATCTCGGCTTCAGCCTGCGCTTGCGAGGATTGCCGGGGCCGCAGCGGGCCGCGCGGGTTCGGGAGGTCGCCGAGCATCTGAGTCTCGGAGAGCTGCTCGATCGATTGCCGCGCCAGCTCTCCGGCGGACAGCGCCAGCGGGTCGCGCTCGGGCGGGCGCTGGTGCGCGAGCCCCAGGTCTTTCTCCTCGATGAGCCGCTGTCCAATCTCGATGCGCGGCTGCGCATGGCGATGCGCACGGAGATAGCGCGACTGCACCGCCGGCTCCGTACCACCATGATCTATGTGACTCATGATCAGGTCGAGGCGATGACGCTCGGACAGAGGATCGTGGTTCTGAACGGTGGCGAGATACAGCAGATCGACACACCGATGAAGGTCTACGAGCGGCCCGCCAACCTGTTCGTGGCGGGATTCATCGGCAGTCCGGCCATGAACTTCCTGCGCGGGCGCCTCTCGCTTCAGGACGGGCTGCACCTCGACCTCGGGTTCATGCGCCTCGAGCTGAACGAGGCACACGCCTCGAAGCTGGCCGTGCGCGAGGGCACCGAGCTCGTCGCGGGGCTCCGTCCCGAGGATCTGCATCTCGCGGCGACCGGAGAAGCCTCCGGGCGGGGCTCGCGGCTCGCTGCGGTGATCGAGCTGATCGAGCCGGTCGGCAATGAGGCCTTCCTGACGGCACGCGTGCGCGACCTCGAGTTGGTTCTGCGCATGCCGCCGCGATCAGTGCCGCAGATCGGCGCACAGGTGACTTTGACTTTCGCGAGCGATCGACTGCACCTGTTTGACGCGAATACGGGCCGCCGGCTTTAAAATCGCCACCTGCGCCGCTTGCTGCGCAGCGTCAGCAGAGCCCCCGGTCGCGCAGGCGGCAGGGCTGCGGGAATCCATGGCCGACCGGCGTGGTGCCGGCGCCACAACGTCCCCGAAGTCTGTGACCGGTTCTTGACATCCGGAAGTGAAGGAGTAGGCTCGCCCGAAAGCGTCAGGCAAGCGTTTACATTGCGGGTGAAAACGCTTGCACCGGATGAGGGGAGCCGGGTGAGTCTCAAAGGCGTTGCGCTCGAGTTACAGGCGTTTGCAGCAACAGCGTCGCGTGTGAAAAGCCGGCGCGGCACCGTCACGGGCGGGACACGCCGGCGCGACGGCGACTCTTCCTCCTGTGCTTCTTCACTTCCCGTCCTGTCTGATTTTCATCCTGTCCGCGCGCGTGAGTTCGCGCGACGCACACACACGGAGTCTCCATGAGCAAGCAGCGTTTTCGGCGTGGCACTCGTCTGTTCGGATCACCGGCACCCGTACCCATGACGGTGGCTGCCGCAGTTGCTGCGGCACTCATGGCGCCGGCCGTCGTCATGGCTCAATCGGCCGACTCCACCGTGGCGGGCTACGCGACGCCGGGCGCCACCGTGACTGCACACAACACCGCGACCGGACTTACACGTCACGGTACGGCGGGAGCGGACGGACACTTCGCGATCCCGGGCCTGCCGCCCGGCGATTATACGGTCGATGCCGGTCCCGGAACCGAGCAGACGGTCACGCTGCAGGTCGCGACGACGACCAACCTCGACCTGAAGCTCGCCCAGATCACCGTGACCGGCACTGCCATTCCGGTGCATCAGGAAACGCTGACCTCGGAAGTCGGGCAAGTGGTCTCCCTGCACGACATCGACGTGCTGCCTCAGTTGACGCGCAACTTCATGGAGTTCGCGAACCAGGTCCCGGGCATGCAGTTCCAGGTCGACAGCCAGGGCCGCACCAACTTGCGCGGCGGCGCCGAGCTCTACAGCAACATCAACGTCTACATCGATGGCGTCAGCCAGAAGGACTATGTCTTCGGCGGCGTCACCGGACAGGAGGGCCCCGGTCAGTCCGGCGACCCGGGCAATCCCTTCCCGCAGCTCGCGATCCAGGAATACAAGGTCATCACGTCCAACTACAAGGCGGAATTCGGCGATGCGGCGAGCGCCATCATCGTGGCCCAGACCCGCTCCGGCACCAATAGTTTCGAGGGTGAGTCGTTCCTCACCTTTACCAATCAGAACCTGCGCGCGGCCACCCCGGCGGAGCTGGCCTCCGGCCAGTCGAAGGCCAAAGCACCCAGCTGGGAGTTCGGCGCCTCCGCGGGCGGCCCGATCATCCAGGACAAGATGCATTTCTTCGTCACGTTCGAGCGCAAGACGCTGTCGGAGCAGAACGTGGTGTATCCGGGCAACGGCGCCGACCCGGCGGTCGTGGACCCGCTGTTGCCGCCCGCCGTCGCAGCACAGTTCGGACCGACCACCAATCCCTTCACGGAGAATCTCGGGTTCGGCAAGCTCGACTTCGAGCCCACCGAGGCCGACCGCCTCGAGCTGACCGCCAAGATCCGCGACGAGCGTTCGCTCCAGGGCGCGGCCGGCCAGACGGCGGCCTCGGCCGCGTCGCACTACAAGAACGAAGACAACCGGTACATGCTCCTCTGGACGCATGGCTGGCAGAACGTGCTGAACGAGCTGCGGGTCACTTCGCAGAACACCACCTCGAACACCAACGCACTTCCCAGCCCGCAGTTCGATTACCTCTACTACCCGACCGCGAACAGCTTCACCCCCACCGATCCACTCATCAACGTCAACGGGCCCGGAGCGGGCGTGGGATTTCGCTACGAGCAATCGGGCACCGGGATTCAGGAGGACCTGACCTTTACCAACTGGGCCGACCACACGATCAAGATGGGGGCGCACTTCCAGGCGATCGACCTCGTCGCCGAGGCGGGAACGGTGGACCTGAACGACGCGGTCTACTACGAAGCGGTCTCGAGCGGTAACTGGACCAGCGGCGGGAACCCCGTGCCGTCCGGCGTCTTTGCGAACCCGTACGAGGTGCAGTTCCCGGTGAGCTTCGCCGGGGCCGGCGCCCCGCGCGTCGATTCGAAGGACCAGCAGCTCGGCTTCTACCTCCAGGACGACTGGACGGTGAACCGCAACCTCACGGTGAACGCGGGCCTGCGCTGGGACTACGAGAAAGTGCCCCTGTGGCAGAACTATGTGACCCCGGCGGCTCTGGTCACCGCGCTGAACTCGCCCGGGGCGCTCTCGAACTGCGGGGCAGGCGGTTATCCGGTCGGTATGGGCAATTGTTACAACCCGGCCGTGACCTACGCGCAGCTGCTCGCCACCTCGTTCCCGGGCGACCCGGCGACCAACATCAACGACTACATCAGCACCGGCTCGAATCGCAAAGCGCCGACGGACGAGTGGCAGCCGCGTATCGGGTTCGCGTACGACATCAACGCCGACCAGCACTACGTGGTGTTCGGCGGCTACGGCCGGTCCTTCGACCGCAACCTGTTCAACACGCTGTCGTACGAGACGACCAAGGTGGGTCTCTACAACAACCCGCAGATCTACTTCCCGTCGCCGTTCACCCAGGATTCGTTCGGCCCCTGCGCCACGGCGGCCGACGTGAATCCGGTCGACCACTGCTACGCCTGGAATCCGAACTACCTGACGGCGGCGGGGCTGGCGACCATTCCCGTGTCCACTTCATCGCACGAAGTGGACATGATCAACAACAACATCAAGGTGCCGCACTCCGATCAGTTCAGCATCGGCTTCCGCACGCGTCTCGGGGATTGGGATGCCTCCGTCACGTTCGCGGACATCAAGAGCTATGACGCCCTGATCGGCCACCTGGGGCTGCGCTACGCGGATGGCTCCTATTACGCCAACCAGGGTGCGCCGTGGGGCGCCTTCGGGAGCCTGAATGGCTACGGGGCGCTCATTTTCTGGGACAACGGCGGCGCGGACGAGAACCAGCAGCTCACCGTCTCCCTCGGCAAGGCGTATACGCCGGCTTCCGGCTGGAGTGCGTCGTTCGCCTTGACCTACTCGAACGCGTACCAGAACAACGTCGCAGGGCTGAATCCCTACTCGGGCAATCCGAATGCCTACCTGTTCGACCTGCCCAGCCCGAAGGACTACCCGCTCCTGCCGTCGACGGCGGTGCCGAAGTACCGCCTCGTCTCAACCGGCAGCTACGACCTGCCGTGGGGCCTGCGGCTTGCGGGCAAGCTCGAAGTCGCGACCGCGACCTACGACGACAATATCTTCGGTTGCGGCTCCAACACCTGCAACGGCATCGGCGGTTCGGCCCTGGCGTACAACGCCAAGATCAACAACACTCTCGGCTACCGGGACGTCGATCTGTCCCTGGCCAAGACGTTCAACATCTGGCGGGACATCAAGGGCACCCTGCGCGTGGATGCTCTCAATATCTTCGACTTCAAGAACTACGACCCAGGTGCGGCCATCTGGGGCTCGCCCACTGCCCAGCCGTCCTACCAAGGTGGGGGCCCGATCGTCGGCTTCCCGCGCACCTTCAACCTCACGGCGAACCTGCAATGGTGATCTGAGGAGCCACGCCGCCTACACTCGAGGGAGGGCCATGGCCCTCCCTCGTTTTTCGTGAGTACCGTTTTCGCAGGCACCGCCGTGACCGGTCAAGACTCCACCCAGCCCTCGGGCGAGCTCATTCGCTCCGTCGTCATCGTCGGCGGGGGCAGCTCCGGATGGATGACGGCTGCGGCGCTCGCCAAGTCCTTCGGCAAGCGGCTCGAGGTGACGCTGATCGAATCCGAGGAGATCGGCATCATCGGAGTCGGCGAGTCGACGGTCCCGCACCTGCGCGACTTCAACCGCCTGCTCGAGATCGACGAGGCGGACTTCATCCGCCGGACCAAGGGCACGTTCAAGCTCGGCATCCAGTTCAACGACTGGCGGCGTCCCGGAGACTCCTATATCCACGGATTCGGCATCATCGGCCGGAGTCTCGGATTTCTCGACTTTCACCAGTACTGGCTCAAGGCCCGCCAGCTCGGCCTGGCGAAGGACATCGGCCTGTATTCGATCAATACGCTGGCGGCCCCCCAGGGCAGGTTTCTGCCGCCGCCGGCCGACGCACCGCCGAATACGCCGTTCGCCGACCTCGTCTATGCCTATCAGTTCGATGCGGCTCTCTATGCCCGGTACCTGCGCAGCTTCGCCGAGGCCCGGGGAGCCAACCGCGTCGAGGGCAAGGTCGTCGAGGTGAAGCAGAACGGCGAGAGCGGCTTCGTCGAAAGCCTCCGCCTCGAGAGCGGGCAGACGGTGGCGGGGGATCTTTTCGTCGACTGCTCGGGCTTTCGGGCGCTGCTGATCGGGGGCACGCTGCATTCCCCGTTCCAGGATTGGACCAACTACCTGCCGCTCGATCGGGCGATCGCCGTTCCCTGTGAGAAGGTCGGGCCGCCGACGCCCTACACCCGTGTGACCGCGCGAACGGCCGGCTGGCAGTGGCGCATTCCGCTGCAGCACCGCACCGGCAACGGTCACGTTTACAGCAGCCGCTTCATGAGCGACGACGAGGCCCAGGCGTTCCTCCTCAAGAACCTCGATGGCAAGCCGCTCGCCGACCCGGGGAAACCGATCCGCTTTGCCGCCGGCAAGCGCACCAGGATGTGGGACAAGAACGTCGTCGCCGTAGGCCTGGCCGGCGGCTTCCTCGAGCCGCTCGAGTCCACCGCCATATTCCTGAGCCAGTCGGGAATCACGAGGCTCGTGCAGCTCTTTCCGCGCCGGGACTTCGATCCGGTGCTCGCGGAGACCTACAACGCGCAGGCGCAGTTCGAGTTCGAGCGTATCCGCGACTTCCTGATCCTGCATTACTGCGCCACGGAGCGCGACGACTCGGAGCTCTGGCGCTATGTCCGGAACATGGAGATTCCGGACTCGCTGCGTGAGTACATGAACCTCTTCGCCGACTCCGGACGCTTCTTCCGCAACGGCACCGAGCTGTTCGCGGTCACAAGCTGGGTACAGGTGATGCTCGGGCAGGGGATCATGCCGCGGAGCTACCACCCGGCCGTGGATTGGGTGAGTGACGCAGACCTCAAATCCTTCGTGGAAGCCACCGAGAGGGTCATCGCCAAGTGCGTATCCCTCATGCCGAAGCACGAGGACTTCATCGCGCGCCATTGTGCGGCCGATTAGCTTCAGCGCCGCAGATCAAGGACGGAACCCATGAACGCGCATCGCTCCACCCGGTTGGCAGTCCTGCTGTCTCTTATGGTCATCGTGGCGCTCGCGTGGCCTGTGGCCGCTGCCGCTGCGCCGGCGACCGAAGGCGCGTGCCAAACCTTCAAGCCAGGATCGGGCGGCTCTTTGATCTCGGTGGCGTTCTCCGTCGATGCCGAGCGGCATGCCGTGATCTCGCCGCCCCGGTGCGCCGGGGGCGAGGAGCTCCTGTGGATTCATCCCGTGCGGCTGAATCCCGACGAGTACCTGATCCTGCAGAAGTGCGCATCAGCTGACTGCTCGAAGGCCGAGGTGGTGCGCGCCTGGAACAGCTACGGGACCATGGGGCCGTATCCCGTGCTCACGCCTAAGATTCCGCTCGAGAGCGGCGTCCGCTACATGCTGTGGATGCAGCGCGTGCCCGTGCAGGGCAATCACACGTTCAGGGAGATCGAAAGGGAAGGGCGCCCGCTGGTGTTCACCCCCTTCGGCTCAGTCCTGGATTTGCCGTGGGTACCCAAAGCGCTCGAGGTGGCCGCGGCGCGCGGACCGACGCCGGTCGGCCGCAGCGAGCAGAAGACTTCCGCGTACGTCGCGACCTTCCGGGGAGGCTCGAGCGTCTGGATGCGGGCCATGATGCGCGCGCCAGACAGGTCGCCTGCGTCATGAGCCCGCGCCGGCTCGCGTTGCTTCTCGTCCTCGCCCTCTCCGCGACACAGGTGCGGGCAGCCGATTACTACCGGCACGTGATCTTCGATAACAGCCTGACTACGGATGCGTACTTCTACAGCCGGGGTACCACCAATGGCGGAAGCTTCCTCGAGGTGCTGAACGGCCGGCTGCCGGTCGAGACGGCGACGTTCGTGACACCGCCGAATGCGCTGCGGCTCCAATGGGAATCGAAAGACGGTGGGGGCTGGGAAGCGGAAGTCCGGGTCGACGCCTTTCGTAATCGCTATCCGGAGCTCAGCGGGCACAATCTCTACCTCTGGGTTTACGCGCCGACCGCGATCGCCGCCGCCGATCTGCCCGAGGTCCTGCTCTCGGATGCCGCGCGGGGGCTCCAGGTGGCGGAATTGCCCGCCTCCTTCACCGCACCCTTGCCGCTCGGGAAATACACGGGCGACCTCCCGGCCGGCCGCTGGACCGAAGTGCGAATCCCGCTCGTCGATTTTTCCACCGCCTCGATCTACCCCTTCCGCCCGGAGTATCTGGCGAACGTCATCTTCCACCAGGGACGATCCGATGGCGTACGGCACACGCTCATCCTCGATGAGATCCGGGTCGCCGATGATGCCGCGGAGGAGAAATCGCCGGCACCGGCGGCTCCCCAACATGTGCGCGCGACGGGCTACGACCGCCATGTCATTGTTCGCTGGGACCCGGTGGCGACTCCGGCGCTCGCCCGGTACGTCATCTACCGCTCGCTCGATGGCAAAGCCTTCAAGCCCGTCGGCATCCAGCTCGCCGGAACCGAGCGCTACTCCGATTTCCTCGGGAAATCGGCGATCACGGCGCAGTACAAGGTGGCCGCGGCGGATTGGAACTATCGGACCTCGGCGCTCTCACAAGGGGTCAGCGCCTCGACTCGGGAGCTGGGCGACGATGAGCTCCTCACCATGCTCGAGGAGGCCTGCTTCCTCTATTACTGGGAGGGGGCCGAT
This sequence comes from Steroidobacteraceae bacterium, assembly GCA_035518275.1. Taxonomy (GTDB): domain Bacteria; phylum Pseudomonadota; class Gammaproteobacteria; order Steroidobacterales; family Steroidobacteraceae; genus 13-2-20CM-66-19. The sequence continues at coordinate 14,852 of DATIXU010000144.1, read as the reverse complement.
CCGCACTCGGGGATGACGCGGGAGAACATTCCCGGCGACGACCGGATCGTCGCGACCGGGGCGAGCGGCATGGGGATCGCTGCGCTCATCGTCGGCGTCGACCGCGGGTTCATCACCCGGGCGCAGGGGGTCGAGCGCCTCACGAAGATCGTCAACTTCCTCGAGCACGCGCAGCGTTATCACGGCGCCTGGTCACACTACATGGATGGCAGCACCGGCAAGACCATGGCGGTCTTCGGCATGTTCGATAACGGCGGAGACCTGGTGGAGACCTCGTTCATGATGGAGGGGTTACTCGCCGCGCGGCAGTACTTCTACGGCCCGAGCCCCGCAGAGCGCGCGCTGTTTCAGCGTATCTCCCGACTCTGGGAGACGGTGGAGTGGGATTGGTACCGGGGACCTGAGCAGGGTGACTTCCTCTTCTGGCACTGGTCAGCCGAATGGGCGTGGCAGATCCACCATCCGCTCATCGGCTTCAACGAAGTCATGATCACGTATCTGCTCGGGATCGCCTCGCCCACACACGCGATCCCGGCGACGATGTACTACTCGGGCTGGGCCAGCCAGGATGCACGCGCGCAGGAATATCGGTCGGGGTGGGGCGCGACCAAGGAAGGGGACCACTACGGCAACGGGCATACCTACTACGGGATCAAGCTCGACGTCGGGGTGGGGGCCGGGGGCCCGTTGTTCTTCACTCACTATTCGTTTTTCGGGTTCGATCCTCACAGCCTCGGCGACCGGTTCACGTCTTCCTACTTCGAGAACAACCGCAACATCGCGCGCATCAACCGCGCGTATTGCATCGACGACCCGAAGCACTACCCGGGATACGGGGCCAATGCCTGGGGACTGACGGCGAGCGATGGTCCCAAGGGCTATGTGGCGCATGCGCCGGATGCCGCTGACGACACCGGAACGCTCACCCCCACGGGCGCGCTCGCGTCCTTTCCCTATACGCCCGAGGCCTCGATGGCGACGCTGAAGCACTACTATCGCGATCTCGGCGCCGGGCTCTGGGACATCTACGGACCGCGCGATGCGTTCAACCCGCAAGCCGACTGGATCTCGCCCATCTACATGGGACTCAATCAGGCGCCGATCGTCGTGATGGTCGAGAACTACCGGACCGGGCTCGTGTGGAAGAGCTTCATGGCGAATCCGGAGATCGGCGCCATGCTGCGCCAGCTCGATACCGTCAGCGGAAAGACGCCGTGAGCCGCGGCCGTGGAGCGGCGCCGGGCCGGCGCCGGCTGCTCAAGGGGCTCCTCGCCCTGAGTGGTTGCGGGATGTACGGGCTCGAGTCGCCGGTGCGCGCGACGGCGCGGACCGCGCTCGCCCTGAACGAGGGCCCCACGGAGCGAGCGCCCGTCGTCCTCGGTGGGTTCTTCGACGACCTCGAGAGGCGGACGTTCAACTTTTTCTGGGAGACTGCGAATCCCGCCAACGGGCTCATTCCGGATCGCTTTCCGGCCGGCCCGGAGGGCCCGAACTCGAGCATCGCCTCGGTCGGCTTCGGACTCACCGCCTACGCAATCGGCGTCGAGCGCGGTTACATCACGCGCGAGGCAGCGCGCGCACGCGTGCTGGCGACGCTCAGGTTTTTCGAAGGCGCGACTCATGAGCACGGGTTCTTCTATCACTTCATCGACTTGAAGACCGGTGCCCGCTTTCGGCGCTGCGAGCTCTCCACCGTCGACACGACGTGGCTCCTGGCGGGCATGCTCTTCTCCCAGTCGTACTTCGATGCCGATGAGCCCGCCGAGCGCGAGCTCCGCGAGCTTGCCGACGACATTTACGGGCGGGTGGAGTGGACCTGGGCGCAACACCGGGCGCCCGCCGTCACGATGGGGTGGACACCCGAGAGCGGGTTCCTCCGTGACGACTGGCTCGGCTACGACGAGGCGATGATGCTCTACGTCCTGGCGCTTGGGTCTCCCACTCACCCGGTGGAACCGGATGCCTGGCGGGCCTGGACCAGCACGTACGACAAACATTGGGGGACGATCTACGGCCAGACGCACCTCTCTTTCCCGCCGCTCTTCGGGCATCAGTACTCCCATGTGTGGATCGATTTCCGCGGCATCCGCGACGAGTGGATGCGCCATCGCGACCTCGACTACTTCGAGAACAGCCGTCGGGCGACCTACGCGCAGAGGAGCTACGCAATCGACAACCCGAGGCACTGGCGAGCCTACGGCGCCAACGTCTGGGGACTGACCGCGTGCGAGGGGCCGGGGGCGAAGCTCGGACGCGCTCTGGGGAGACCCGAGCGCTTCTACAGCTATATGGCCCGGGGCGTCGGCGTCCATCAGGTGATCGATGACGGCACGATTGCCCCGACGGCCGCGCTCGGCTCGCTCCCCTTCGCTCCCGAGATCGTGATCCCGGCCGCACGGGAAATGCACGAGCGCTTCGGGACGTCGATTTACTCCACTTACGGGTTTTTCGATTCCTTCAATCCCACCCTCACCGAGGCGGCGCAGCCTTCCCCTGCGGGAGACGCGGGTTGGGTGGATCAGGCCTATCTCGGCATCGACCAGGGCCCGATCCTCGCGATGCTCGAGAACTACAGGAGCGATCTCGTGTGGCGCGTCATGCGAGGCAACCGCTACGTCCAGCGGGGCCTGAAGCGCGCCGGCTTCGAGGGCGGCTGGCTGGATAAGTCAGGCAAAGAAGAGAAGTGATGCCGAGCTGCCAAGCACATGTCGATGAGGGAGGATCAGTTATGCGAGCGCTCGCTACCGCGTTGTTGACACTCGCCGCGGCCCTGGCCCCGGCGGGGGCTCCGGCGGCAGAAAGCCGTATCGTGGTCGATGCCACCCAACCGGGGCGGCCCTTGCCGCATTTCTGGGAGCGGATGTTCGGCTCCGGGCGCGCGGTGCTGTCGCTGCGCGAGAGTTATCGCGACGACCTGCGCGCGGTGCGTAAAGTGACCGACTTCCGCTATGTGCGCTTTCACGCAATCTTCCATGACGAGGTAGGCCTCTATTCCGAGGACCGGAAGACGGGCGAGCCGGTTTATAACTTCTCCTACATCGATCAGATCTACGACGGTCTCCTCGCCAACGGTGTCCGCCCGTTCGTCGAGCTGAGCTTCATGCCGGCCCAACTCACCCCCTTCGAGCCGGACATGACGGGCCGCAACCTCGAGGTGCGCCAGGGCTTCTGGTACCGGCCGGTCAATTCGCCTCCCAAGGACTATGCACGCTGGGATGCGCTCATGACCGCGTTCGCGCGCCATCTCATCGAGCGCTACGGGATCGAGGAGGTGAGCCGGTGGTACTTCGAGGCGTGGAACGAGCCCAACCTCGACTTCTGGGCCGGGAGCCCCAAACAGCCCACCTACTGGACTCTGTACGATCATACCGCGCGGGCCCTGAAGGCAGTCGACACGCGCCTCCGGGTCGGCGGGCCGGCGACGGCGCAGGCGGCGTGGGTCGCGGCCTTCATTGCGCACTGCCAGAAGGAACACGTCCCGGTTGACTTCACTTCGACCCATGTCTACGGAGACGACTCGGCGCAGGACGTCTTCGGAACGGACGAGAAGATCTCCCGCGAGCATATGGTGTGCCGGGCGGTGAAGAAGGTGCACGAGGAGATCCGCGCCTCGGCAATGCCGACGCTGCCCCTCATCTGGAGCGAATTCAACGCAAGCTACGCGAACTACCCGGAGGTGACCGATGCGCCCTACATGGGGCCCTGGCTCGGGGAGACGATCCGCGAATGCGACGGCCTGGTGCAGGACATGTCGTACTGGACGTTCTCGGATGTGTTCGAGGAAGGCGGCGTCGTCAGGAAGCCTTTCTACGGCGGTTTCGGCCTCCTGGCCGCGGGCGGCATTCCCAAACCCTCTTTCAATGCCTTCACGCTGCTGCACCAGCTGGGTGAGGAGCGCTTCTCCCCCGATACCGAGGGAGCGCTCCTGACGCGCCGACACGATGGCACGCTGGTGCTCGCGGTCTGGAACTACCGTGACGCGAGGTCGAGCGACCCGACGACCCGGAAGGTGACACTGGTGCTGAAGCACTCGGGCGCCGCCACGGCCACCCTGCAGTCGATCGACGGCGAGCACGGCAACGTCAACCTGGCCTACGCAAAGATGGGCTCGCCGCGCTATCCGACGCGCGATCAGATCAAGGAGCTGCGCGCGGCGGGGGCGTTGCCCGCGGCCGTGACGCGTCGGCTCGAGGGCGGGAGTCTGACGCTCCAGATCCCGCCCGACGGACTCACGCTCGTGACGATTGGAGCGCCACATTGATCCGGGGACGGGTGGGGCGCCGGCTCTGGATCGGGCTCGCGGCCGTCCTGCCGCTGCTCGCTCACGCCGAGGAGGCTCGTCGGCTGCCGCTGACCCTCAGTCCCGACGACGTGCTCGCGACCGGCAACGAGTGGATCGCGCTCCCCGAGATCCGTGCGAGCGACGGGGCACTGGTCAGCTTCAACACGCTCTTCATGCGCGAGCGCGGACTCCTGCAGCCGAACGGCGCAGCGGGGAGGCCGGTGCTCGAGCCCTACCTGCAACTCGGCAGCGGGAAGAAGCAGCCGCTCGAGGGGTTGAGCTGGAGCCTGCTCGAGTACTGGATCCCGCAGGCGCGGGAGGAGCGGGACGGATTGACGGTCACGCTGACTTACTGCGCGCCGCCCGGCCAACGCGCGGCGTTCCTCAGGCTGACGCTCGCCAACCATCGGGACGGGCCCGTCTCGGCGACGCTCGGCCTCAGGAGCTCCTTCGGGAGCCTCTCCCGCGTCACCTACGTGCCGGTGGTACTGCGCGGTGAGCGCACGCTCGCGCCGACTCCCTGGGTGGATCCGGGCGAGGCCTATAGCTACATCACCTACGACACGCGCTTTGCATGGGCCATCGTCCATCCGGGCTCCAAGGCCACGCTCTCGATGCCGCCGGTGGTCGTCGCTCCAGAGGCCGACGCGACGCGCACCGTGATGCTGCAACCCGGCGAGAGTGCCGAGGCTCTCTACGTGCTCTCGGCCGGCCTCGAGGAATTCTCCGCTGCGCATAATGCGCGGGCGCTCAAAGAGGAGCTCGAGCGCAACGGGTCGGAGGCGGTCATCGCGAGCGCCGCGGCCTGGTGCCGCGCCCGCACCCGCACGACCGGGCGCGCGGATCTCGATGCGTTGATGAACCGGAATCTCCTCTTCACGACGCTCTACGCCTGGGGCCGCACGCTCGATACCGAGGAGCTGGTCGGCGTGACCTCGCGCAGCCCCCGATACTATGTATCCGCCGCCTACTGGGATCGGGATGCGATGCTCTGGAGCTTCCCCGGCGTCCTCGATTCGGACCCGCAGTTCGCACGGCAGGTGCTGGAGTACGCGCTGGGCATTCAGCTGCGCAACACCGGCACCCACAGCCGCTTCATCGACGGCATCGTGCTCGAGGACGGCTTCCAGCTCGATGAGGCCGTCGCACCGATCGTGGCGCTCGCGAGTTACGCGCGCGCGACCAACGACACTCGCTTCGTCGAGCAGCACCGCGACGCGGTCGCGACGCTCCGCGACCGCCTGCTGGGGCGCTTCGATCCGGCAACCGGGATGTACTCATCGCTGCAGGATTCGCAGGACGAATTTCAGAAGCTGCCGTTTCTCACCTACGACAACGCGCTCGCCTGGCGCGCGCTGCGCGACCTCGGGGAGCTGTACGATCGCCTGCACGAGGGCGGCGCGGCCTCCGATGCGCGCCGGCGTGCGGTGGCGCTGCGCGAGGCGGTCCTCAAGAATGCCGTCGTCAGTGATGCCCCAGGAGCCGCCGGGACGATCCTGGGGTCGGCGACGGACGGCAGGCAGCACGTCACGACCGACATTCCACCGGGGTCGCTCCTGAAGCTCCCGATCCTCGGCTTCCTCGCCGAAGACGATCCGCTCTTCGAGCGCACCTTCGAGTGGCTGCATTCGGCGAACTACAAGTACTCGTACTCCGGCCATCGTTACGGCCTGCCGGGGAGCTATCGGCTGCCGTTCACCTCGTCCTGGACCATTGCGGATGAGCTCATGCTCAAGCGCTCGCACGACAAGGCCGAAGAGATCCTGCTCGCGAGCCCCTGGGATGCGGGAATCATCACCGAAGGGATCGATCCGGACACGGCGATTCCCGATAGGCCGGGTAGGGCATTCGCGACCGCGGCGGGGTACGTGTCGCATGCGATCTGCGCGACCGCGTGCCTTCCGCGGCGCTGAGGCTGACGGGGACCCGTGGAGTCCTGCAGGCGTCCTGTGAAGATTCCGTTCTTCACCATCGGACATTCGACCCGGAGCCTCGAAGAATTCGTCGATCTGCTGAAGGGCGCTGAGGTCAGTCGCCTGGTGGACGTGAGGACCGTTCCAAGGTCGCGCACCAACCCGCAGTTCAACAAGGAGACGCTCCCGGGGGCTCTGGCGACTTCGGAGATTTCCTATGAACACATGGCGGACCTCGGAGGTCTGCGTGGGAAGTCCCGGGCCGTCACCCCGGACGTGAACGCTTTCTGGACTAACGAGAGCTTCCGCAACTACGCCGACTACGCTCTCTCGGAGGCGTTTCAAGCGGGCTTAAGCCGGCTGATCGAGGAGGGGCGAAGAGAGCGCTGCGCGATCATGTGCTCGGAGGCGGTCTGGTGGCGGTGCCACCGGCGCATCGTCGCCGACTATCTCATTACCCGTCGGGAAGAGGTCTTCCACATCATGGGAGAGGGCCGCCTGGAGGCTGCGAAGCTGACACCTGGCGCAGTCATTCGCCCCGATGGGAAGGTCGTCTATCCCGCGGCGAATGCGTGAATGCACAATAGAAGTATGGACCCAGGGACTGATCGAGCGCCTCCAGGGACCGGCCACTGGTTCGCAGGGATCCCGATTCTTCGCGCGCTGGGTCAGACGCCCTTCGAGGTCGTCATCCGTGTGCCGGGCGACCGTTTCTTGAGCGCGCCGCTGCCGGTAGCGCCGTATGCACGGCGGCACTGGGAATTTGCCTGGATGAGCCTGGCCGCCTATGCGGGGACTCCCGCGGGCATCAAGCGCAGACAACGGGACGCGCTCTTGGACGCGAAGCACCCCGTCAGGACCGCGCCGGACGGAACGCCGCTCTCGTACCGAGACCCCGTGCCTGTCCTCGAGCACGCCGGCTGGTCGCGCTGGCCGCAATTTGAGCCGCTCTCGATGTGGCAACAGATCGAGAGCGCGCATCTTCGGGTCGAGGTCTGGGAAAACCATGCGCGTGGCGCGCTTGCGGTCGCTTTCGGCGGCACGGTCTTCGACGACTGGAAGGACTGGTTCTCGAACCTGCGATGGTTCATTCCCTGGCACGACGATGAATACACGCAGGTCGTGCGGACCTTCGGACCTGCTTTCGTAGAGGAGTACAGGCGTCGCTTTGCGGCCTCCTCGCGACCCAAGCTCTTCTCCACGGGTCATTCCCTCGGTGGAGGGCTCGCCCAGCAGTTCGCTTACTCGTTGCCAATCGATCCGGCCGGCATCGTTCCCAGGGTGAGCGAGGTCTACGCCTTTGATCCGTCTCCCGTGACCGGTTATTTCAGCGTCGCGCCTGAGCTTCGTGACTCCAACAAGCGCGAGCTGTCGATCGGTCGCATCTATGAGCGCGGAGAGATCCTGGCGCTCGCGCGCTCACTGATGAGCCTGGTCGAGAAGCCCACCGCGCAGCAGCCGGCCATCGGGGGTACGCGTTACAGTCTTTTCTACGGCTGGAATCCCATCGCCGACCATTCGATGGTGCAGCTCGCCCACAAGATAGACCGCGCTGCGCACGCAGAGGTAGCGAGCAGTTAAGGACCATCCCCGGGAGCCCGGGCCGGCGTCTCAGTTCCCGCACGGCACCTCTGCTAAGCTGACCTGAGCCATGCAAGCCAACGATCTGGAAGTCCTGCTGCGCTCACGCGTGCCGATCATCGTCGTGGATTCGCGCGATGAAGCGCAGGTCTTGAGCGCACTCGGCGCCGCCTGCAGGCAGTTGCCATCAGCACCTCCCGTGCCGCGTTCCCCGGGTGTGGGCGTCGCCCCGGCACGCTCCGGGCTGCCGCTCTTTCAGTGGACCGTGACGGACGGGCTGAAGCGCCTCGATCAGGACCTCGGGCCGCCGCTGCGGACGGTGGCGCAGCCACCGGACATCCTCAAGCACATCCGCGCGACGCCGCTCGCCGGAGTCTACGCGCTGCTCGACTTCCATCCTTACCTGCAGGATCCGACCATCGTCCGGCTGCTCAAGGACATCGCGCAGGACTACGAGCGCTGCGCCCGCACCGTGGTGCTGATCGGCTACGAGACCCAGATTCCGCACGAGCTCGAGCATCTCTCGGCGCGCGTGACGCTCGCACTGCCCGACCGCAATGAGCGAAAGCAACTAGTCGAGGAGGTGGCGCGCCAGTGGGCGCGCGCCAATCCCCGCCAGGCCGTGAAGATCGATCCGCGCGCGCTCGACCTGTTGGTTGAGAACATGGGCGGTCTGTCGGCAGCCGATACGCAACGTCTCGCGCGCAAGGCGATCTGCGATCACGGCGCGATCGAGCTCTCGGACGTGCCGCGGGTCATGCAGGCCAAGTACGAATTGCTGAATCACGGCGGCGTGCTGCGCTACGAGCACGACACCGCGCAGCTCTCGGACGTCGGCGGCCTGGTGAGCTTCAAGGCCTGGCTGGAGAAGCGCTGCGCCGCCTTCGACGGCTCGGCACCTGACCTCGATCCCCCCAAGGGCGTGCTGCTGCTCGGGGTCCAGGGCTGCGGCAAGAGCCTCGCGGCACGCGCCAGCGCCGGGATCTTCCACGTGCCGCTGCTGCGGCTCGACTGCGGCTCGCTGTACGACAAGTACATCGGCGAATCCGAGCGCAACCTGCGGGAGTCGCTGGCATCCGCCGACGTGCTCGCTCCGTGCGTGCTGTGGATCGATGAGATCGAGAAGGGCTTCGCCTCCGGGGATTCCGATGGCGGAGCGACGCGGCGTGTGCTGGGTGCGTTCCTTACCTGGCTGGCCGAGAAGAACAGCCGGGTGTTCGTGGTGGCGACCGCGAACGACATCGCCGAGCTCCCTCCGGAGCTGATCCGCAAGGGGCGATTCGATGAGATTTTCTTCGTCGATCTGCCGAATCTGAGCACACGCGCGGAGATCCTGCGCATCCACGCAGCGAGGCGAGGCGTGGCCCTGGATGGCGCGAGCCTCGGCACGTTGGCCCGCGAGTGTGAGGGCTTCTCGGGCGCAGAGATCGAGCAGGCGATCGTTGCCGCGCTCTACAGCGCGCACGCCAAGCACGTCGCGCCCGATGCGCAGCTGCTCGCTGCCGAGATCGCAGCGACGCGACCGCTGGCGGTGGTCATGGCGGAGAGTGTGGCGTCACTGCGCGAGTGGGCGAAGGACAGGACGGTGCCGGCGGATTAGGACCCGAGGTCATTAAAATCAGTCCACATGCCCGCGCCCTTAGGCCAATCGTCTAATCTAAGTACTTGATTCTGCGAGGCTGCCTGGCCTCCGCGGCGCAGTAATCCGTGCCGGCGAGGGATGCGCCTTCACGAAGCGCTGCTCGGGCCTTGAAACGCAGTTCTGCGAACCTACTTTGCGGTCGTTCACCCAACGCCAGAGGAGGTGTTTGCCATGTTCGAGAGTTTGTTCGGCGCCTTCGAGACCGACCTGTTCGATCAGTTCAGACGCCTGGAGAGTGAGATGGGCCAGCTTTTCGGCCACTCACCCTGGCCCGCCGGGATCCGCGCTGTGCAGCGTGGCACGTTCCCACCGATCAATGTCGGCGCTACGCCTGAGCGAGTTGACGTGTATCTGTTCGCCGCCGGGCTGGATCCTAAGAAGATCGACGTGTCGATCCAGCAGAACCTGCTGTCCCTGTCGGGCAGCCGCGAGGTAGAGGCGAACGAAAACGCCGAGTATTACCGACGCGAGCGCTATGACGGAGATTTCAGGCGGGTGATCACGCTCCCCGATGACGTGGACCCGGAGCGGGTCGAGGCCAGGTACCGCGATGGGGTGTTGCAGATCACGGTTCAGCGTCGTGAGGCCGCCCGACCACGGCAGATCACGGTGAGCTGAGCGGATAGGGAGGACATACTCATGACTGCCAAACAAGACGTTGCGACGCCAGAGGCCACCGGCGTCGAGAAAAGGTTGACCCGCGAGAGAGAAACCGTGCTCATTCCCGCGGTCGATATCTTCGAGGACGCCCATCAGATCACAGTGCAGGCGGAGATGCCCGGCGTACCCAGAGACAAGCTGAACGTCCAGGCGGACCGCAATGAACTGCTGCTCGAGGGCGACATGAACATCGATATGCCGACGGGGATGGCCGCCCTCTATGCGGATCTACAGACCACGAAGTACCGTCGAAGCTTTGTCTTGAGCGGCGAGCTCGAAACCGAGCGGATTGAAGCGACCCTCAAGGACGGGTTGCTTACGGTCCGGATTCCGAAACGGGTCGAGTTCCGAACGCGCAAGATCAAGGTGAACGTACCGTGATCTCTCCGGTCTGGCCGATCGCGTGAGGGATCGGCCAGACCGGACCATCGAGCGGGGGCCGAACATGAGGAGGACCAATCGCGGGCGTACTCGACGGCGCTTACAAGCACGCGACAAATCTGGACAGCGGGAAGTTCCGGCGGAATCGTCCGTGACTACGAGATCTGCGTGTCACCCCCCGAATTGGAGGTCTCGCTCTTAGCGGGCTCACTCGAGTGCTGGCCTGCGGAGCGTTTGGTGCGCAGTGCCAGGCGTGCGCGTTGCTCTTCACGTATCTGTTCAAGTGTCAGACCGGTACCGTGCGCGATTACATCCAGCACCGGATGTGCCGCGTCACCCGGCATGCGCAGTGCATGGACTTTTTCCCATGCGCGGATTCGAACATCGGGGGGATTGGCGATCGAGTTCTGCTCGGCGAGCTCGCGCTGCCGCTGTTGCAGCCGCTCCTCCGCGTCCTGGGCCAGTCGTTCGGCGTGAGTGCGGACGATGTCAACGACAGGGCGCGAAGCCGAAGGTCTGTCCGTCATAAGCGATGCTGCGGCGTAGTTGTCCACATGATCAGATTGCCTGTCGTTCTGGTTCGGCGGTTTGCGCAGATTGGGTATGAATTTCAAGCGCGACCCCCACTCCGAGCCGGCCAAGCAGCGCCAGAGTCGATGCCGGCAGCTCCAGGCTGAAGTCTGTGCGGGCGAACAGGCTGACGTGGAGCTCCGTGACACCGCCTTCGGCCTGTATCCGCTCGAGGAAAGCCTGAGAGCGTCGCAGGTTCGCGAGAGTCTCCCGTAGCACGCCTTCGACCGAGACCTGGTCTGAGGAAAGCTGCGGGGTCTCCATCAGCCGCGCCATCCAATAGCTCTCGCGGTAGAGGCCTTCCAGGGATTCGCCTTCGGGACCGATGCGCGGCGTGCCTGACTGCCAGGTATGCTGCGGCTTGATGCCGAGCGTCTGCGTGATCGTGGTCGGATCGATGCGCGGATGACGCATGCGCAGCGAAGCGGTGAACTCGTACTGGCTCATCGCATAGCCTCCACAAGGTGTGCCGGACTTGCGCTTGCCTCATGCATTTGCTTCGAAAGTTGCGGTTACGGTGTAACCGAGCAGCAGCTGACAGGACTCTTTGCCGCCGACGTGCACTGCACGCATGCCGGAACATCGCAGTTCTCCCGCCGCACGGCGCCTGGGGTCGGAAATGGCCGTCTTAACCGCGGCGCCGAGATCGAAATGCCCGTCACAGTCCGCGTAGGGACAGGGAAACTCGAAGAAGGCCCGCGCTGGCGCGTGCAGCGTGTGCGATTGCGGGGCGGGGTTATTCGAGGTGGAGCTCTGAAACACCAGGTCCAGCCGCAGCTGCAGCACCGCGGGGTATACCTCGCGTAACGCGAGCGCCGCGGCGCGATCGCGCCGTAAGCGTTCACGCCGCTCCTGGCGTTCGGCAGCCGGGCTGACCAGGGCGAGCTTCATGATGGGTCGTGCAAGATCGGCTTCGCCACCGTGGCCGGTTCATCCTCCGGCGCTGCAGGATCCGCGGTCGTGGCGGCCGTAGTCAGGCGCGCGGTACGGCGTTGCTGCTTTTCCTGCTGCCGCACCTTCTTGGCGAGCTCCCTTTGTCTGCGTACCTGGCCATAGTTCTTACGCATCTGTACTCCATTCACCGTGCAATCTGAGGTCTGGCATGACTCGCGTGGATCGGATCTGCCGGGTTTGTGTCGAGCGTGTGCGTAAGCTCTACCCTGATGGCGTCCGGTTCCGCGCTGCAGCTCGTGCCATGGCTAGGTCGTGCGCTTGCCGCGCGGCCGGCCGCGGTTTGGCAAAGAAGCCACGCGGTCCGGACCCGGCGTGTTCGCCGCAAACGCCCGCAGACACTCGCGCGAACAGATGACGACAGGGGGCTCCTGCTGGTCGATGGCGCCCGGATTGGGGTGCCGGGTGATGCGAAAGTGCTCGTGTGGCCGGCGACCGTCTTCGTAGCCGATGTCGCGTTCGCACACATCGCAGGTCACGACGAGGATTTCCTCGGCCGGGTGAAACAACCCTGACCTACGCCAGGCCATCGGTCACTCGGTGACCCGCGAACCAGTCGCGCTTCAGTAGCGACGCGGCCTGCCGCCGCCCGAGCGCTCGCGTTCCTGCGCTTCGCTGACCTTGAGGGCTCGGCCGTCGAAGTCGGCACCGTTCAGCGCCTGCATCGCACGCGATGCGTCGGCGTTCGACATCTCCACGAAACCGAAACCGCGCGGGCGACCGGTATCGCGATCGGTGATCAACGAGACCTTCTCGACGGCCCCGTGCTTGGAAAACAGAGCGCTCACCGCCTCATCGGTCGCGTTAAAGGGCAAATTTCCTACGTATAATTTGGTCACTAGTAAAGTACTCACGAAAAGAAGAACGAATGAGCAGGTAAGACCTGCCGCCTGGTTCGTCAAAGCTTGCGAGGGTGAAAGACTGCCCTGAGCGAAGCGCCAAGGGCGCAGCGCGGGCAAGACAGACAAACCGAAAGATTACGAGCCGGACTCAGAGTACTCGCTTTCCTGCGGCGCTGCTTGCTTTTCTGCGATTTTCCCCAGTGCGGCACCACTATGGGCGTTGCCTGTTGCTACGGATCCGCGCAATGTGGGGCCGCGGTTGGACCTGACGATCCGCGTATCGGGTGCGCCCGCCCTAACGCCCGGATCGGTGCTGCCACGGTAAGCGCAAGATTCGGCTTTTCCTTTTCCTTGAGCTTCACGACCGCCTCACCGCGCCGATCGGGAGCCAGGTGCGCGTAGCGCAATGACGTGGCGCAGGCCGTGCCACCGAAATGCCGTGATCGTCGCGCGCTTGAGCACCTGCAGCGCTTCCAGCCGTTGGGGCGTCTCCTCGACAAATCAAGAGGACAAGTAGCAGTACGGCATGAGCATATAGGGGCCATACTGATTTCCTCAGCGAACGGCCGTCTGCAGTCTTCATGAAGGAGGAGTTCTATGAGCCTGGTACGCGAGACGGATGGCGAATACCTCGTTCGTGCTGACCTGCCGGCTGTCGATGTCAATGTCAGGATTGCCAATGGCGTACCTACGCTTGCGGGCGAGCGCAGGTTCGAGAAGGCGGAACAGAGTGAGAAGGTCTATCGCAGAGAGAGCTTGCGCAGCACGCTCTCCCGCAACCTTGCGTTGCAGGATGAGGGCGGTCAGATGCCGGCTGTCTCCGCGCCCGTGCCGATTCTTATCATCGACCACGACGTGAATTCCGCATGTTCGCTTGAGCTCATGTTGCACGCAGCGGGCCACTCCGAGACCCGCCTCGCCTACTCCGGCGACGCCGCGCTGGCTATCGCGGCCGTTTTTGAGCCCTCCGTCATTCTGCTGGAGGTGGACCTGTTGGATGTCAATGGCTACGAGCTGGCGCAAACGTTGCGTGAACGCGCACGAACACGGAAGCTGCGATTGATCGCGCTGACGACGAGCCGCGAGCACGAGGATCGCGAGCTGGCCCGCGTAGCCGGCTTCGAGCGCTACCTTTTGAAGCCCGTCGCGGCCTTGGATCTATCGAATCTGCTGAAGATGCCGGGGAGTCCCGCCTGATGAACGAGAAATCCCCGCAGTGGATCAACGTCACAGCCGAGCATGAGGGGCGACAGGTGCAGGGCCTTTATGCGCTGGACGGTGAGATGCTCATTGTTTCGTACGGAATCCACTCGAAGACCAGGCAACTGGTCGGGATGGCGGCGCCGACCCTTGCGCGGGTTCTGCTTTTGGAATTTGCCAAAGAGGGGAAACCCCTTTACGGGGCAACAACCCAGTCGCTGCAGGCTTCCCTGCACCCCGAGCTCGCACGGTTGCCTGCTTCATAGCGCCTGCCGTCTTTGCCTATCGCGTCGCCCGACTCACCGCGTGCACATGACGCTGGAGGCGAGCGCGTACATGGGCGCTGGAGCCGAGCTCAGCTCGGCGCAATGAGCTGGAAGCACAACGCTCGGACTCGAAATCCGCGGGCGAGGTGTCGTCGGTCAGGCCCGCCCGGCGTGCGGTTTCCAACGGCCGTATCGCACGAAAGTCCCGCAGCTGTGCACGGGATCGGATACACTGCAGGCGGTTCGTAAATTTCCGCCTTGTCTGCCCTTGGCCGGCGCCGATTCGGCGTGCCTATCTGGCCAAAGACCGCCACTCCAGAAATCTCCGTGACCGCGCGGCAGGAGCACCTGCCATTTCTCATCCATCTCTTGTGAGCACCCTGAAGTGACCAAACTCTACGTCGGAAATCTCCCCTTTGCTGCTACCGAAGAGGGCGTGCGGACTCTGTTTAGCCCGCATGGAACTGTCGAGAAAGTCTCACTCATCACCGATCGCGACACCGGCCGCCCACGCGGTTTCGGCTTTGTGGAGATGTCGGATGCCGATGCGTCGCGTGCGATGCA
>DATIXU010000143.1:0-2356 GCA_035518275.1 Steroidobacteraceae bacterium | reverse complement strand
CACCACGCCACCCAATAAGCGACGATCAGGCAGGCGGCTAGCAGCAGCCCGGCCGCGACGCGGCGACGCGAGCGCTCGAAGTTCGTTGACACCGGCACGGCGGTCACCATAGTCGCCCGGGGACCGTGCTGGTCGGCGGATGCTTAACGTCGACACGCACGTGACAGCTGGGCCGGGACCTGTGCTCGACTCTACGCGTGCCGCGACGCCCGTTGTTCACAATCGTTCGTTCTCGCACATCATGCGAGTGCAATCGCTGATCGCAAAAAGTACCGTTGGCTCGGGTGCTTGGGTCGCTCGGCCTTGTGGGCGCCAACCTGCCAGGCTCTCGAGAATGCCGCCTTCACGAACAGGCGGAGCTCGCAGTCTCCTGCTTCATCGTTTTTGGGAGACGAGTTTGTTTGGATCGGGCGCGTTCCCCTACGGAAGGAGTAGCTCATGGCTCGTCCCCCGATGTTGAAGGTTGCGGAGAAGCAGCGGATCGTGCTGTCGGTGCTGCGCAGCGAGTGCAGCGTGGCCGAGGCGGCACGGCGCAACAGGTGTTCTGAGACGTCGATCGCGAAGTGGCGCGATCAGTTCGTGCAGGGTGGTCTGGCCGCGCTCGAGGAAGGCGCGCGGCAGGGTCCGACGGCGCGTGAGGCGCAGCTTGAGCGCGAACTTGCGGAGGTGACCACGGCACTGGGCGAGGCGCACGTGCAGCTGCGGCTGTTGGCGCGCGACGGTGCCGCGGGTTTCGCTTCGAGGAGCTGGAGATGATCCGCCAGGATGCCGGGCTGAGCGTGGTGCGCTTCTGCGAGCTCGCCGGGATCCCTGAGAGCAGTTGGTATCGCCGGCGCGCCCGAGTGCGTGGCAGACAGGCGGGCAAGGGTCCGTGGCCGGCACCCAAGCGCCGGGAGATGGAGGCTGTTGTGCACTGGCTGGCGTTGCGCTACCCGGCGTGGGGGTACCGCAAGATCTGGGCACTGGCGGTCGCACGCGGCTATCAGGTGTCGATGAGCACCGTCTACCGGGTCATGTTCGAGCGCGGCTTGGTGCACGAGGTCCGCTACCAAGCTGAGCGGCGCGAGCTGGCCAAGGCGCGTCGCGCGGTGTTCCACGCGCCGCCCACGAGGCGCAACCGGGTTTGGCAGACAGACTTCTCCGAGCTTGAGACGCGGGCCGGAGGGATCTGGCAGATGGCCGGCGTGGTCGACTACGTGAGCAAGTTCTGCTTGACCTGCCCGGTGACGGCGACCAAGACCTGGCGGGAGGCGGTCGCCTGCCTTGAGGCCGCCCGACAGCACGCCTCAGAGGTGCTCGGCCGTCCCTTGATCGAGGACCTAATCGACACCGAGTCCGGGGAACCGCACGCGATCGTTGTAGTGACCGACAACGGCTCCTGCTATCGGGCCCGCGGGTTCAGGCACTACATCGGATCTCGCCCGGAGTTCGAGCACGTCCGCACCCGCCACCGCAGCCCTCAGACCAACGGCGTGATCGAGCGCTGGTTTCAGTCGCTGAAGTACGAGCATCTGTACCTGCAGGAGATCGATGACGGCCTGGCGCTCGCCGAGCACGTCGCCGCCTTCGAACGGATCTACAACGACGAGCGCCCGCACGAGGCGATCGACTACCAGCTCCCGCGCAAGCGCTACCTCCAGCCACCGGGCACCACTGAGGAGGCGGCATGAGCCAACCCGCCACGCGGGGCGTAGCCGAGCCCGCCGGTCCACGCCGCCGTGCCGGGTGGTTGCGCAAGGCCGGCGCCTCACCCCTCCCGCCCTCCTCTTCGCCGGAGGATCGTGCCCGCGCGCGAGCAGTCAAGAGAGCCGCGTCAGCGGTCCCGAAGGGAGGGGCGCAGCCCCCGACCTTGACGGCTCGCGCGCGGGCGCCACGATCATTCCGAGGAGGGGGGCGGGAGGTCCCCGTAGCCCGTCAGGAATCCGGCGCGCCAGGGAATCTCGTAGCGCACCACACCGTCGGCTACGTATCAGTTGCCACACACTCAAATCGACCCGATCTCCCCCATTTTCTTGACACGGGACAGCGGTAGCTGTGGGCGGGCTCGCCGGTGGTGGTTGTGCCGGCGGCTGGGAGTTGGTTGAGGGTGGCGGCGGTGCCGGTTGGGGTGCGAGCTGGATCGAGACGGGGCTCTTTGAGATGCCGAGCGGGGTGGCGGATTGCCACCAGACGTCGAGGCGGTAGGGCTGGCCGTTGGCGATCGTTTGTCTGGGGCCTTGGCCGTAGCCGATGTCGCGCTTGAACAGGAGCTTCTGCGCGCCGCTGTACTGGACGCGCAGCGCGGTCATGTACGGGAGGTTGTTCAGCGCGTTGGCGTCGGCGAACGTGAAGCTGCCGGTGTTGGCGGGGTTGGTGT
>DATIXU010000142.1:0-7935 GCA_035518275.1 Steroidobacteraceae bacterium | reverse complement strand
TCGCCGAGGAGCCGGTCGTAGACACGCTCGCTCGCGTAAAGACGGCAGGCGGCCGTGCAGTCCTGTCCGCTGTTGGCGAAGCCGGCCATCTTGATGCCCGGAACGACGAGCTCCATGTCCGCGTCGTCGAAGATGATGACCGGAGCCTTGCCGCCGAGTTCGAGGTGGACCTTCTTCAAGGACGCGGCGGCCGTGCGGGCGACTTCTTTGCCGGTGGCGACGTCGCCGGTCAGGGACACCATGTTGACCTTCGGATGCCGGACGAGACCCGCGCCCACCGGCTCGCCGTGGCCGGTGATCACGTTGAAGACGCCCGGCGGGAAGATGTCGCCGGCGAGCTCCATCAGCCGGAGAGACGTCAGCGGCGTCTGCTCCGAGGGCTTCAAGACTACGGTGTTCCCCGCCGCCAGGGCCGGGCCGACCTTCCAGACCGCCATCATGAGCGGGTAGTTCCAGGGCGCGATCGAGCCCACGACGCCCACCGGGTCGCGGCGGATCATGCTGGTGTGGCCCGGCAGGTACTCCCCGGCTGCGAGCCCCTGCGGAATGCGGCAGGCGCCGGCGAAGTATCGGAAGACGTCCGCGATCGACGGCATCTCGTCGTTGAGCATCGCAGCCAGCGGCTTGCCGGTGTTGCGCGACTCGAGGCTGGCGTACGCGGCCGCCTCGCGCTCGATCCCGTCGGCGATCTTGAGCAGCAGCGTCGCACGGTCCCTGGGAGCCGTGCCCGCCCAGCCGTCGAAGGCCGCCTGGGCGGCCGCGACCGCCGCCCCGACCTGCTCGACACTCGCCGCCGCCACCGTGGCGATCGTGGCGCCGCTCGCCGCATCGAGCACCGTCTCCGGCGGGCCTTCCCCGCCCACCAGCCGCCCGCCGATCAATAACTGAGTCTGCATGGGTCGCTCCTTATGTCAGTGCGCGGCTTGCCGGGCCGCGCCGCGACGCTATATTATTATCGCCATAATATTACCACGTCACCCGCGCCGCCGCGCTCGAGGGCCGACATGAACTCCGACGTCATCATCACCTGCGCCGTCACCGGCGATGACACCAAGGTTACCAAGAGCCCGCACTGCCCGATAACACCGGAGCAGATCGCGGCCTCCGCCGTCGAGGCGGCCCGTGCCGGGGCCGCGATCGTGCACATCCACGTGCGCGATCCCGAGACCGGCGCCTTCAGCATGGCGACGCGCCATTATCGCGAGGTCGTCCGGCGCATCCGTGAGAGCAAGATCGACGTGATCGTGAACCTCACCTGCGGCATGGGCGGTTACATCTGCGTGGGCGACAAGGGGCTCGCCGACACGCCCGCCGAGGGGACGGACTTCGTCAGCCAGGAAGACCGCATGCGGCACGTGATCGACCTGTGCCAGGAAGGGCTCTATCGCCCGGACATCGCCACCCTCGACTGCGGCTCGCTCAACTTCGGCGACGGCAACCGCGCCTACGTCTCGACGCCCAACTACCTGCGCAAGGGCGCCGCCATCCTGCGCGACCTGCGGGTGAAGCCCGAGCTCGAGGTGTTCGACACCGGCAATCTCTGGTTCGTGAAGCAGCTGATCAAGGAAGAGCTCATCGGCGCGCCCGCGCTCATTCAGCTGTGCGCCGGTATCCCCTACGGAGTGCCGGCGGAGACCGGGCACCTGCTCGCCATGGTCAACTACCTTCCGCCGGGGAGCGTCTGGACCTCGTTCGCCGTCAGCCGCATGCAGATGCCGTGGGTCGCACAGTCGGTGCTGCTCGGCGGGAACGTGCGCGTCGGGCTCGAAGATAACCTGTACTTGAGCCGTGGTGTCTACGCGAGCAATGCGCAGCTGGTCGAGAAGGCCCGCACCATCATCGAGGCCATGGGCGCGAGGGTCGTGACCGCCGCCGAGGCCCGCGACCGGCTCGAGCTCCACTGAGCCCGATCTGAATTCCCGCCGTGGCCGGAGTTCCCATATACGAAACGGCGATGTTGCCGGAGTGGATCGACTATAACGGCCACGTCCGTGATGCCTACTATGGCCTGATCGCGAGCTGCGCCTGTGATGCGCTCATGGACCGTATCGGGGTCGACGCCGCCTACCGCGAGCGCACGCGCTGCACCCTCTACACGCTCGAGATGCACGTGCATTATCTCTCCGAGGTGAAGCAGAGCGAGCGGCTCGCGGTCGAGGTGACCATCCTCGGGAGTGATGCCAAACGGCTGCACACGGGCTTCACGCTGCGCCGCGTCCCCGCCGGTCCGGTGGCGGCGACGGTCGAGTTCATGCTGCTGCACGTGCGCCAGGGCGATACTCCGGGCACCGCGCCCTTCCCGCCCGAGGTCACATCCGCGATCGCGGCGCTCGCCGCGGCCGCGCCGGCGGCCGGATTTGGCCCCGGCTCACGCGCGCTCAGCCTCGCGGGCGGCGCGCGCAAATGAATCCACGTGCCATCGGGCGGCTGCTGGCACCACGCAGCGTCGCATTGGTCGGCGGTGAATGGGCGGACGCGGTGGCCGCCGCCAGCCTCCGCATCGGCTACTCGGGCGAGCTCTGGCGCGTGCACCCGTCGCGCCCCTCGACTCCCGGGCAGCGCTACTTCCGCTCGGTCGATGAGCTCCCGGGCGCGCCGGACGCGGCGTTCGTCGCCGCACCCAATCGCGAGGTGCCGGCGATCGCAGCAAGGCTTGCCGCGTGCGGCGCGGGCGGCTTCGTGTGCTTCGCCGCCGGCTTCTCCGAGAGCGGCACGCCGGAAGGCCAGCGCCTCACCGAGGAGCTGCTGGCGGGCGCCGGGCAGCTGCCCTTCTTCGGCCCGAACTGCTACGGCTTCATCAACTTCTTCGACGGAGTGGCGCTGTGGCCCGACCAGGTGGTGGGCGCACGCCGCGAGCGCGGCGTGGCGCTGATCTGCCAGAGCGGCACCATTTCCCTCAATCTCCTCTTCAACCGCCGCTCGCTGCCGATCGGCTTGCTTCTCACGGTCGGCAATCAGACGCGGCTCGCCGCCGAGGATCTGATCGAGCTCCTGGCCGCCGATGAGCGCGTGACCGCCTTCGGCCTGTACCTCGAGGGAGTCAAGGACATCAGCCGCTTCGCGCGCGCCGTCGCGGCCGCGCGCAGCGCCGGCAAGCCGATCGCGCTGGTCAAGGCCGGGCGCACCGCCGCGGCCGCGCGCACCGCCCACACGCACACCGGCGCGCTCGCCGGCGCCGACAGCGCCTTCGACGCCTTCTGCGCCCAGACCGGGATCGCGCGCTGCGACTCGCTCGGCACGCTGTGCGAGACGCTGAAGATATTTCACTGCGGCGGACCCCTCGCCGGCAAACGCGTGCTCGTCATGGGCGCCTCGGGCGGCGACATGGCGATGACCGCCGACAACTCGCGCCAGCTCGGGCTCGAGTTCGCTCCGCTCCCGGCCGCGAGTGCCGCGAGCCTGCGCGAGATTCTCAGCGCTCGGGTGGCGGTCGCGAACCCATTCGATTTCCAGACCTACGTGTGGTTTGACCGCCCGCGGATGCGCGCGATGTTCTCGGTCGCGCAGCGCTCCGGCTTCGACGCCGTCGGCTTCATGATCGACTGCCCGCCCGATGGCGAGGCGGACGCGAGCGCCTACCTCAACGGCATCGAGGAGTTCATCGCGGCGATTCCCGGCGCACCGAGCCGCGGAGCGGTGATTTCCTCGCTCCCCGAATCGCTCGCCGCCGCGACCCGCGAGCGCTGCCTGGGGGCAGGCGTCGTGCCGCTGCAGGGTCAGCGCGAAGCCCTCGAGGCACTGGATCTCGCGGGAGGCGTCGGCGCGGCCTGGCGCCGGGGCGCGAGGGTCGAGCTGCGGCGTCCGCGTGTCCTGAAAGAGGGCGCCCGTGCGCTGAGTGAGCACGACGCCAAGGCGGCGCTAGCCGCCTACGGCGTACGGGTGCCACGCTCGGCGGTCGTGCGGCCTGGCGAGGCGGCCGACGCCGCCGAGGCGCTTGGCTTTCCGGTGGTGATCAAGGCCACGGGCGCCTCTCTCGAGCACAAATCCGAGGTCGGCGGCGTGGTGCTCAATGTGCGCAGCGCCGCCGAGGCGGCCCAGGCCGCCCAGCGCCTCGCGCGGCTCGCCGATTCGCTGCTCATCGAGGAGATGGTCACCGACGGGGTCGCCGAGATCCTCGTCGGCGTCACGGTCGATCCGCAGTTCGGCCAGCTCCTGGTGATCGGCGCCGGCGGCGTGCTCACCGAGTTGCTGCGCGACAGCGTGACTCTGCTGCCTCCCTTCGATGCCTCCTCGATCGAGGCGGGCCTGCGGAGCCTGCGCGTGGCAAGATTACTGGCGGGCTTCCGCGGCCGGCCGGCCGGCGACCTGCCAGCGCTGGTGCAGGCCGTGCTCGGCTGCGCGCGGTACGCGCAGTCCAATCTCGAGACCCTGGCGGAGCTCGATATCAATCCCGTCATCGTGCGGCCTGAGAGCCTCGGCGCGGTGGCGGTCGACGCCCTGATTCGCCTGGCGGAGTAACAGCAGATGTCAGATCTCACCAACAGCTCCTCCGGCGGAATCCATACCGCGGTCGAGGGCGCCATCCTCGAGGTAACGCTCGATCGACCCAAAGCGAATGCCATCGATCTCGCGGCCAGCCGGCGCCTCAACAGGGTGTTCGAGCAGTTCCGCGACGACCCGGCGTTGCGCATCTGCATCGTCACCGGCACGGGCGAGCGCTTCTTCAGCGCCGGCTGGGATCTGAAGGGTGCGGCGGCCGGAGAGGAATCCGACACCGACTGGGGCGCCGCCGGCTTCGGCGGCCTCAACTACCCGCGCAATCTCGACAAGCCGCTGATCGCGGCGGTCAACGGCATCGCCTGCGGGGGAGGCATGGAGCTGGTCCTCGGCACCGACATCATCGTGATGGAGGAGCATGCGAGGTTTGCGCTCCCGGAGATCAACGTGGGCGTGCTGGCGGATGCCGGGACCATCAAGCTGCGCCGCCGCATCCCCTACCACGTCGCAGTGGAGTTCCTCATGACGGGCCGCTGGATGGACGCCGCCGAGGCCAAGCATTGGGGGCTCGCCAACCACGTGGTGCCGAAGGGCACCGGGCTCGCCAAGGCGCGCGAGATCGCGCGCTCACTCGCCGAGGGGCCACCGCTGCTCTTTCCGGCGATCAAGCAGCTGCTGCGCCAGACCGAGACGATTCCCGAGCATCAGGCCTTCGAGGTGCACGACGCGCTGAATGCCGTGCAGAAGGTGATCCGCTCCGAGGACCTGAAGGAAGGCGCGCGGGCGTTCGCCGAGAAGAGAAAGCCGGTCTGGAAGGGGAAATAGCGGCTCTCATAGGACACCCTCCCGCTCATCCCCCCAGCGGCCGCAGCAGCGCCCGCGAGATGATGTGGCGCTGCACCTCGCTGGTACCGTCCCAGATGCGCTCGATGCGCGCATCGCGCCAGATCCGCTCCAGCGGCAGCTCGCTCATGAGCCCCATGCCTCCGTGGATCTGCAGCGCCTCGTCCGCCACCATCGCCAGCATCTCGCTGGCCTTGAGCTTGGCGATCGCCATATCCATGTCGGTGGCGGTCCGGCGCTCGAGCTTCCAGGCCGCTTCCAGCGTCAGCAGCTCCGCGGCGCGCAGCTCGACCGCCATGTCGGCGAGCTTGAAGGCGACGCCCTGGAACTTGCCGATCTGCTGGCCGAACTGGCGCCGCTCGGCCGCCCATTGGGTCGCGAGCACGAGCGCACGCTCGGCACGCCCCAGGCAGTTGGCCGCGACCTGGAGCCGCGTCGCGCCGAGCCAGGTGTTGGCCACTTCGAAGCCCTGATGCAGCTCGCCGAGGATCGCCGCGCGTGGCACGCGGCAGTCGGTGAACTGGAGGATGCTGTTGGTATAGCCGCGGTGCGACACGTTCTGGTAGCCGCGGCGCACCTCGAATCCGGGCGTTCCCATGTCGACGAGGAAGGCGGTGATCAGCTTCTTGCGGCCGCGCGGCCCTTGCTCCTCGCCGCTCGCCGCGAACAGGATCACGAAGTCCGAGTGATCCGCGTGGCTGATGAAATGCTTGGTCCCGTTGATGACGAAGTCGCCGCCCTGCGCCGTCGCGGTGGTCTTCATGCCGCGCAGGTCCGAGCCCG
The DNA here is from genome assembly GCA_035518275.1 of Steroidobacteraceae bacterium. Taxonomy (GTDB): domain Bacteria; phylum Pseudomonadota; class Gammaproteobacteria; order Steroidobacterales; family Steroidobacteraceae; genus 13-2-20CM-66-19. The sequence goes on along the minus strand of DATIXU010000142.1, from coordinate 1,872 downwards.
CCTCGGGCTCGGTCATCGCCAGGCACTCGGTGCGCTCGCCGCGAACCGCCGGCAGCAGGTAGCGCTCGCGCTGCGCGGCGTCGCAAGCGAGCAGGATGTTGGATGGGCGCGCGACGCAGCCATACTGCAGCGCGTAACTGGTGTGGCCGAGCTCTTTCTCGTACAGCACCCACGCGACGCCCTCGAGCCCGGCCCCGCCGACCTCGGCCGGCATGTTGGCGGCGTACAGGCCGGCCGCCATGGCCTTGGCCCTGAGCTCCTCGAGCAGATCGTGGCGCAGCTCGCCGCTGCGCTCGACCTCGCTCTCGTGCGGCACCAGCTCCTCGCGCACGAACTTGCGGGTGGTATCGACGATCAGCTGTTGCTCTTCGGTGAGGCTGAAATCCACGGTGCACTCCTCAAGCCGGCGCGGCGGTCGCGCGCCGGCTCCTGCGCATCTGGCCGGCCGCGGTGCACGCGCCCGGCGCCCAGGCGTGCAGCATGTCGAGCTGCAGCCGCAGCTGCCCCAGCTGGCGTGCCGCCGGCCAGTCGCGCGGACTCGCCACCACGCTCGCCGTGAGGCCGTTGATGAACGTGACCACCGAGCGCAGCACCCGGTCGCGGACCGGCGGCGGCCACTGGCGCCACTCCGGCCAGCCGCGTGAGAGGCAGCGCTCGAACAGCTTCAGGTACTCGCGGTGCATCCAGGCGTTGATGCGTTTCAGACGCCGGTCCGCCGACACCTGACCCCAGAACGCGGCCCAGAAGGCGCACTCGGTGAAGCGGGTCGCATCGACCGGCAGCGCCTCGGTGAGCAGCGCCAGCAGCTCCGGGTCGCCCTCCCCGGCGGCCGCCGTGAGCCGCTCCTCGATCCGGCGCAGGATCAGGCGCAGCGCCGCGATGATGATCTCCTGCTTGGTGTCGAAGTAGTGCGCCACCATGCCGGTGGTGTAGCCGGCCTCGCGCGCGATGCGCACGATGGTCGCCTGATCGAAGCCGTGCTCCGCCACCACCCGGCACGCGACCAGCGCGATCTCGTCGCGGCGCCGCTCGTGATCGACGATCTTCGGCATCAGCGTGCCTTGCCGGCGAGGCGTCCGGCCTCGGGCGGCTGCGGCAGCCGCGCCTGTGCCGCCTGCAGCGCGGCCAGGCGCGCGCGCACTCCGGCGTCCATCGTCGAGGCCTTGCCGGCGGCCGCGTCGACGTGCAGGTACAACTGCTCGGCGGTGGCGACCTGCGCGTCATCACGCCCGCGGTGCAGTACGTGGAAGAGCCGCAGGCGCTTGTCGTCCACCTCGAGCACGCGGCTCATGACGTAGAGGGGCTCGAGAGCGCGCGCCTCGGCCTGATGGGTCACGTGGGTCTCGACCGTATAGAGCGCGCGCGCCGAGCGCCGGTAGGCATCGTCGACACCGGCGTAACGCAGCAGCACATCGGTCGCATCCCCGAATACCTGCAGGTAACGCGAGTCGGTCATGTGGCCGTTGTAGTCGACCCACTCCGGACGCACCTGGGTCTCGACGAGCCGCAGCGCCCCGGAGGAATCTCCCGCGGCCGCGCCGCTCAGCCTGCTGCGCGCGGCGGCGGCACCGGCCTCATAGAGGCGCTCCTCGAGTGCCCGCAACGTCGCGCCCGCGCCGAGGTTGAACTGGCGCAGCACCTGCTGGATCGCCACCAGGTAGTCGTCGCGCAATCGTTCGAGTTCGCGAATCGAGCGGCCCGCCGCCTGTTCCTGCGTGCCCGTGACCATGCTGTCGATCAGTGCCTCGGTCAGCTCGGGCGCCTCGAGCTTCGTCCACGGCCACTTCAGTGCGGGGCCGAACTGGTGCAGCATGTGCCGCATGCCGGTCTCGCCGCCGGCGAGGTGGTAGATCAGGTTCATGCCCATGCCGG
>DATIXU010000141.1:0-3642 GCA_035518275.1 Steroidobacteraceae bacterium | reverse complement strand
CAACTCCGCGTGGATCCTCGAAGCTCCGTACACGCCCCGGCTGGCCTGGTCGATCTGGCGGATCCGCTCGGTCAGCCACGCGTCGCTGAGCGCCCGATCCGACGGCGCGCGACGCTCCCAGTTGTGAAACCCAGTCCGGCTGACGCCCAGGATGCGGCACATCACGGCGACGGGAAAGTTCGGCTTCTCCGCGGCGATAAACGAGTTGCGCTCGCCTACTGCCCGTCGTCCTCCCTCGCGAAGAAGACCGCGGCTTTTCGCAGGATCTCCCGCTCCATGCGCAGCTTGGCGTTCTCGTCCCGCAGCCGGTTGAGCTCGTCACGCTCCTCGCCGCTCAGACCGGAGTTCGACAGTTCATGGGCACACGAGGCCCGATTTCGTGGCGGATCGCTTGCGTTTACGGGCTTCTCGAGGGGCTGAAGCCGACTAGCGCCTAGTAACACGCCTGCTGACTCTGAGCGTGGTTCTGTCCGGCTCGGTGGCTACGGTCCTAGCTACATGTACTTGCGTCGGGTCACACGCCGCAACAGGGACGGCTCGGAGGTCTCCTACGTGCAGCTGGCGCACAACGTGTGGGACCCGGTCAAGCAGCGGTCGGTTACGCAGGTGATCCACAACTTCGGGCGCGAGGATCAGCTGGACCGGGAGGCGCTGGCGCGGCTGGCTCGGTCGATCACGCGCTTCCTTGATCCCGAGCAGGCGCTGGCGGCGCAGGCGCCGGAGGGTACGAGCTTCCTGCGCGCGGTGCCGATGGGTGGGGGGTGGCTGCTTGATCGTCTCTGGCGGCGGCTCGGGATCGGGGCGGCGATCGGGAGGGTGGCGGCACAGCGGCGGGTGAGCGCGCTGGTGGAGCGGCTGATCTTCTGCCTGGTCGCCAACCGGGCGTTGGATCCGATGAGCAAGCTGGCGGCGCTGGAGTGGGCCCAGCAGGACACATGGCTGGCCGGGGTGGGCGAGCTGGGAGAGGATCCGCAGGTCTTCTACCGCTCGATGGACTTCCTGCTGGACTGCGACGAGGAGGTCCAGCGCGAGGTGTTCTTCGCCGTCTCGGATCTGTTGAACCTGCAGGTCGACCTGATCCTGTTCGATACCACCTCGACGTACTTCGAGATCCCCGCCGAGCGCGAGGACGAGTTCCGAAAGTTCGGCGAGAGCAAGGACCGGCGGTGGGACCTGCCGCAGGTGGTGATCGGGTTCGCGGTCACCAAGGAGGGGATCCCGGTGCGCTGCTTCATCTACCCGGGCAACGCCTCCGACCAGGAGATCATCCGCGAGGTCAAGGACAAGCTCCGCGAGTGGCGGCTTCACCGCGTGATCTGGGTATGCGACACCGGCTTCAACAGCGAGGAGAACCGCAACTACCTGCAGCGCGCCGGCGGCCACTACATCATCGGCGAGAAGCTCCGCCAAGGGACCGCCAACCGGGCCGCGCTTGCCCGCCAGGGCCGCTACCGCAAGGTCCAGGAGGGGCTCGATGTCAAGCAGGTGTGGGTCGGCGAGGGTGAGACCCGTCGGCGGTTCGTCGTCTGCCGCAACCTCGATGAGGCCCGCCGCGACGAACACCGCCGCGAGCGCTGGCTGGAGAAGATCGCCGAAGAGCTTGAGGCGATCAAGGGCAAGCAGGGCGAGGCGCGCACCCAGGCCGAGGCCGAGCTAATCACTCACCCCAGCATGCGCCGCTACATCAGCCGCCGCCACGGTCGTCTGGTGATCGACCGCACCAAGGTCAAGGCCGACGCGCATCTGGACGGCAAGTTCCTGCTCTCCTCCTCTGATGACGAGCTGACCGCCGAGGAGATCGCGCTCTACTACAAGCAGCTGATCGAGGTCGAGGCCTGCTGGCGCGACCAGAAGCACATCCTCGACCTTCGCCCGATCTACCACCGCAAGGAAGACCGCATCCGCGCCCACGTGCTGCTCTCCTTCCTGGCGCTGCTGCTCTGCCGCGTCGCCGAGACCCGCGCGCACGACACCTGGCGCAACCTCCGCCGCGAGCTCGAGCGCATCCAGCTCGGGTACTTCAAGGGCTCAGCCGGCCGGGTGCACCAACGCACCGAGCTCACCCACCGCCAGCGCGAGATCCTCACCGCCGTCGAGGTGCCCGAACCGCCGGTGTTCCTGGCCATCGAGCCCGGCAACGCCGCCTAGTTACACGCCCAACACGGGCCTCTCGCACGTTTGCCCCGCAAACACGCCCTTTTCCCGGCCTCGTGTTCCTATCAACTGTCGAACTCCGGTTGGTGTTGCCGACGAGGAGGGGATGATGGTGGCAGTGAGCGAATCGCGGGCCGGTGTGAGCGAGCAGGTCGATCCGCCCTCGGCGGTGCGGGAGCGCGCTGAGGCGTTCGCGGCTGAGGTGTTGGCGGAGGCGATGGGCCATCCGGTGCGGATCGCCAACGGCGGGCTGTATGTGCGTGGGCTTTTGGAGGAGGGCGCGCGCAAGTCGCTTGAACCGATGGTCGAGCGGCTGGGCGGGGAAGCTGACTATCAGTCGATGCAACAGTTCCTGGCTGACAGTCCGTGGGATCCGGCGCTTGTTGTGCGGGCGGTGGCTGAGCGGGTCGCAGCGGAGATCGATGTTGAGGCGTGGGTGCTTGATGACGCGGGGTTTCCGAAGGACGGCAGGCACTCGCCGGGGGTCAAGCGTCAGTACTCGGGGACGTTGGGGAAGATCGGTAACTGTCAGATCGGGGTGTCGGTGCACGCGGTCGGTAGCAAGGGGACGGTGGCGTTGGGGTGGGCGCTGTACCTGCCGGAGGAGTGGTGCAAGGACAAGGCGCGGCGCGAGAAGGCGAAGATCCCCGAGGAGGTCGAGTTTCAGACCAAGCCGCAGCTGGGGGTCGAGCTGGCGGTGCGCGCCACCGGCTGGAAGGTCAAGAAGGCGCCGGTGTTGGGCGACGGCGCCTACGGCGATAACACCGAGCTGCGTGACAGGCTGCACGGCGAGGGCCTGCAGTACGTGCTGTCGGTCTCGCCGGAGACGACCGTGTTCTCCCAGGAAACGCGGTTCACAGCGCCCGAGCCACGCGCCGGACCGGGGCGGCGCAGCCCTCATCCCCGGCCCGATCGCGATCCCGAGTCGATCGGTGCGCTGATCGGCCGCTTGGGAGAAGCGCACCTGAGGACGGTCACGTTTCGCGACGGGCCCGACGGCAAGTACCTCAAATCCCGGTTTATGTTCGTGCGCGTCCGCGCCGCGCACCACTGGCGCCCGCACGACGGCCGCTGGGGCAAGACCGAGGAGATCCCACCCCGCGAGGAATGGCTGATCGCCGAATGGCCCAAAGGCAAGCCCGCGCCGACCGACTACTGGATCTCCAACCTCCCGCCCTCGACCCCGCGCGGCAGGCTCGCCCGCCTCGCCCGGCTGCGTTGGAAGATCGAACTCGACTACCGCCAGCTCAAAGGCCAGCTCGGCCTTGACCACTACGAAGGCCGCTCCTGGCTCGGGTGGTATCACCACACCGCGCTGGTCACCGCCGCGCACGGGTTCCTCACCCTTGAGCGGTTGCGCCCACCTTAGCCCCGTTTACGGCCTCACCCTCGAACAGGCCGTGCGGCTGCTACAGCCGATCTTCAAGTGCTGGGCCGGCCGCTGCCAAACCTGCCAGCAACCCGTCGACCTCGACCAGCTCCCACTCC
>DATIXU010000140.1:0-1255 GCA_035518275.1 Steroidobacteraceae bacterium | reverse complement strand
CTTGACTGCGCGGCGGCCGCGCGGGGTTGCGCGGCTGAGAGGGGCTGGGCAGGGTGCGAGGCCGCCAGGTCACGGATCATGCGCCGGTAGACGACGTCGGAGAGGTGGCGCTTGAGAACGCGACGCGCTTCCTTCTTGGTGTGGCCGTTGGCGCGTGCGTTGGCGTAGATCGCCTGGGCGCGCGGCTCGCAGCGTAGCTGGGTGACCGCCATCCGGTGCAGGACCGCGTTGATCCGGCGGTTGCCGCCGGGGTTGTAGCGGTGACGCACCGGCTCGCCGGGCCCCTCGGCGCTCGAGGCGGCCAGCGGCGCCGTCCCGTTGAAGCGGCCGAACCCGCCCTCGGTGAACCGCCGCGGGTCGCCGGTCTCGACCAGCAGCTCGGCGACCGACCGGGTGCTCAGGCCGCAGAGCTCGCCGAGGGTTGAGCCGCTCGCTTTCACGAGCTCGTCCAGCTGCGTGACAACCTGCTTCTCCTCGCGATCAAGCGCCGTGATCTGAGCGTGGTAGCCATCAAGCAACTGCAGCCGCAGGCGGGTTGGCGGGTTGTAGCGCCGGCGGCGGTTGCGCCGCTGAAGGGCAGCCAGCCGGGGGCGGACCGCCTTGGTGTCGGGTAGCTGGTCACGCAGATCCAGCGGCAGCTCGCACAGCAGGTGCTCGGCCTCGTTGACCAGGTGCTGGCGGCTTGTGAGGATTGAGCGCCGGCGGTTGTGCCAGAGGCACAGCAGCTGGTGCTGCTCGTCGGGCCCCTGGTCCTGGCCGGCGCGCTTGAACGCCTTGGGCAGCATCGAGTGCGCGAGTGTCTCCCGGGCGATCCGCTCGGAGTCCAGCGTGTCGGACTTGCCGCGCTGGCGGGCGCGGTCGGACCGGGGTGTGCGGTTGGCGCACACGTCGCGTACGTCATGCCCGTGGTCGGTGAGGAACACCGCCGTGTGCCGCCCCCAGCCAGCGGCGTTCTCCACCCCCCACCGGGCAACCTGCCCGTACTGCCGCGCCCACGCCTCGAGCGCACGATGCCCCTCTCCCGAGACGCGGAAGTGCTCGGAGGCGAGGACCCCGCCGCGCGGATCGATGATCGTCGCCGTCAGCGTCCGCTTGTGCGGATCGATTCCGACCACGTTGCCCGCATGATCGCCCGTGATCAACAGGTGTGACGGTCCCGGACCGCGCTTCTTCGTTCTTCTCATTGCTTGCCTTGACCTCCAGGCGTATGTTGTTGACGGCGGATCGGCCGACAACATCCCGGTGGGCGCCCTAA
>DATIXU010000139.1:0-1278 GCA_035518275.1 Steroidobacteraceae bacterium | reverse complement strand
TGACCGAGGATCTCCTCGAGCGCCTCGATGAGACGGCTCACTTCCTCGGCGGAGTTGTAGTGCAGGAGTGAGAGCCGCGCGGCCCCGCGCAGCGGCTCGACGTTCATCGCTTCGAGCAGCCGCACGGCGTAGAAATTGCCGTTGCCGGCCATGAAGCCGCGCGCGGCGAGCGCCTTGACGATCTCGCCTGGATCGATCTTCGTTACGAACGAAACCGTCGCGGCACGCTGCTCGGGCGTGGCGGGTCCGAGCAGGCGCACGTCGCGCCGCGCGGCGAGGTAGCCGAGCAGCGTCGTGAGGAGCGGCAACTCGGCGGCCCGCAGCATCTGACGAACACGCTCGGCACGCGCGCCGCCGGCGGCCGGGGCGGAAAGGCCGGCGTGATGTGCATCGAGCGCGTCGAAGTACTCGGCGATGCCGCGCGCGGCAGCCACCTGGGCGTGATCGGGGCCCGCCGGCACCAGGCGCTTCGCGCCGTCCGCCTCGTTGAAGTAGTGGCCCTGGTTCGCGAGGCGCTCGAGTAGCTCGCTGCGCACCACCATCAGTCCCTGGTGAGGGCCGTAGGTCTTATAGAGCGAGAAGAGGTAGACGTCGACGTCGAGCTTCGCCACGTCCGGCAGGCCGTGCGGCGCCCAGGCTACACCGTCGACCACCGTGATGATGCCCGCGCTGCGCGCACGCGCGGCGATGCGCGACACCGGGTTGATGTGCGCCACGACGTTAGAGGCATGCGGGAAGGTGAGCAGCCGTGTGCGCTTGCTCAGCAGCCGCTCGAGTTGCCCCTCATCGAGCACGCCGCTTAGCGGGTCGACGCGCCACTCGCGCACCACCACGCCGTGCGCGGCGAGCCGCCGCCAGCTGCCGCTGTTGGCCTCGTGATCCTGATTCGTCACGATGATCTCGTCGCCGCTCTGGAGCAGGGCGCGGAAAGCCTGCGCCAGCACATACGTGTTCTGCGACGTCGACGGCCCGAAATGGACTTCCGGCGTGCTCACGCCCAGGTACTCCGCAAGGCGCTCGCGCGCCGCATCCATCCACTCGCCGGCCTCGGCGGAGGCCGGAAACGCGTAATAGGGCTGGACCTTCAGCCGGCGGTAATACTCCGTCAGGCGGTTGACCACCGGCGCGCAGGGGTAGGAGCCGCCGGCGTTCTCAAAAAATGCCTGCCGGGCGAGCGAGGGTTCGGCGAAAGCCGGGAACTGTCGGCGCACAAAGCCAAGATCGAGCTTCATCACGCGATGATCGCATCCGACCGCGCGCGCCGCCACTGCCCGCAGA
>DATIXU010000138.1:0-4568 GCA_035518275.1 Steroidobacteraceae bacterium | reverse complement strand
CCTGCCCGAATGGGTTGCCGCGCTCCACCGCACCGGTTTGGGTGGTCATCGTGCGCGCCGCCGGCGGGGTGCACCCGGAGCGCTGCACGCCGGTGTTCATGTAGGCCTCGTTGTCGTAGCAGATGTAGAGCACGTCGTCGTTGCGCTCGAACATCCCCGACAGGCAGCCGAAGCCGATGTCGGTGGTGCCGCCGTCGCCCCCCTGGGCGACGACGCGAATGCCGGTCCTGTTCTTTGCCCTCAAGGCAGCAGCAATCCCGGTCGCCACTGCCGCGGCGTTGCCGAAGAGCGAATGGATCCAGGGCAGCTGCCAGGAGGTCTCGGGATAGGGCGTCGAGAACACCTCGAGGCAGCCGGTGGCGTTGGCCGCGATCAGGCGGTTGCCGGTGGCTTCCATGGCGGCGTCGATCGCGTAGCGCGCGCCGAGCGCCTCGCCGCAGCCCTGGCAGGCGCGGTGCCCGGAGTTGAGCGCGTTGCTGCGCCGCGCGCTCGACTGCACGCTGCGCACTTCGGGCGGCAGCAGCCGGTTGCCGACGGTGAAGGTGCCGGTCTGGTAGTACTTAACGGGCTGGAAGGCCATGCGATGCTTTCAGGACGTTTTCGGCAAGCGGGCCGCTGCGCCGCGTCTCGCTTTCCTTCTGCAGCACTTTCTCGACCACCGCGCTGTTCAGGTCGAGGAAGGTCGTGATGCCGAGCTCGTCGTTCATCGCGTCGGCGAACACCCGCTCGAGCGCGGCCTTGGTGATGGGACGCCCGCCGAGCCCGGCGATCACGTCGTAGACCGGCACGGCGCGACCGGTCAGCGCGGTGCGCACGTTGGTCGAGACGATGCCGCCAACACCGACGGCGAGGCTTTTCTCGAGGACGACGACACGCTTCGCCGCCGAGAGCACGGCGCGCACTGCGGCGTGCGGCCACGGCCGGAAGCACGTGATTCCCAGGACGCCGATCCTGGCGCCGCGGCGCCGCATCTCGTCCACGGTGTCCTTGATCGTGCCGAGCACCGAGCCGAGAGCGACGACGACCGTTTCCGCATCCTCGATCGCGTAGGTGTGCAGCAAGCCGCCGGTGTCGCGGCCGAACGCGCGCCGGAACTGCGCCGCCCAGGCCGGGATGAGGTCGAGCGCCTGCATCTGCTTCGCGTGCGCGAGGTAGCGCACCTCGGTGAAGGCCTCCGGACCCACCATGGCGCCGATCGACACCGGCTCGGCGGGGTCGAGAACCTGTCGCGGCTCGAATCTCGGCAGGTACGCATCCACCTGCGCCTGCGTCGGCAGGTCGACGCGCTCGTAGGCGTGCGTCAGGATGAAGCCATCCATGCAGACCATGACGGGCAGCGACAGCTCCTCGGCGAGACGGAAGGCCTGGATGTGGAGGTCGAGCGCCTCCTGGTTGTTCTCGGCGAAGAGCTGGATCCAGCCGCAGTCGCGCTGCGACATGGCGTCGGTGTGGTCGTTCCATATGTTGATCGGCGCACCGATGGCGCGGTTGGCGACCGTCATGACGATCGGCAGCCCCAGCCCCGAGGCGTTGAAGAGCGCCTCGGCCATGAAGAGCAGTCCCTGCGAGGCGGTCGCGGTATAGGAGCGCGCCCCGGCCGCCGAGGCGCCGATGGCGACCGACATCGCAGCGAACTCCGACTCGACGTTGATGAACTCGCACGGCGAGAGCGCGCCGCTCTTCACGATCTCGCCCAGCGCCTCGACGATGTGGGTCTGCGGCGAGATCGGGTAGGCGCAGATCACCTCGGGCCGGCACAGCCCGATGGCCTGCGCGACCGCCTGCGACCCCTCAATCTGCTTAAGCATCAGCCAGTGCCTTCCGTTCTGCCTGGACAAACTCGAATGCCTCGCGAGCAGCCGCGGTGTTGCCCGCGGCGATCTTGCCGCTGAATCGGTCGCCGATAGCGGTGATGACGCTGTCCAGGCTGACCTGGCCGGTGAGCGCCGCGAACCCGGCGAGCAGCGGCACGCCGGGCAGCGGACGGCCAAGGTGGACCTGCGCCATCTGGGTGGCCGGAACCACCAGCAGGCGGTCGCGGTGCATCCTGGCGACATACTCGTCCAGGCCAAGATCCTCGAAGCCGCGCGGGGTGTTGATCAGCATGAAGCTTTCCGGCTGCAGCCCGGCGAAGACATCCACCTGGTGCAGCAGGGTCGAATCCTGGATGAGCAGGGCGTCCGGGCTCACCACCGGCTCGCGGGTCCGGATGGGCTGGTCGCTGATCCGGCAGAACGCCATCACCGGCGCGCCCATCCGCTCGGACCCGAAACTCGGGAACGCCTGCGCGTGCTTGCCCTCGCTGAAGGCAGCGACCGACAGCAGCTCCGCTGATGTCACCACCCCCTGGCCGCCTCGGCCATGCAGCCGTACCTGGAACATCAGCAGTGCCTCCTCAGGCCGCACCTGTCGGTCCGCTGTCCTGATTTCACCCTGACCGACATGGTGCCGGACAGGGCCGAAGGGCCCATGTCGCTATGTCCATCGCCTCTACGGTCCGGAGGATCTCATCCGGCGAGGGCCTTGGCCGCGACGCTCTCGGGTGCCAGCTCGGCCGCGGTCTGCTGCCTGGGCACGATCAGCACCGGCCGCCTGGCCAGGTGGAGCAGGCGGAGCGAGACGCTGCCGAACGGGATATGCGGCACGTCGGTCATGCCGCTCGAGCCCAGGATCACCACGCGTGCGTCGTGCTCGTCGGCAGCAGCCAGGATCGCCCTGGCGATATGGCCGACGGAAACCTCGCGGATCTCCGCGGCCGCGTTGACGCCCGCGCTCCTGAGGTCAGCGACCACCTCCGCTGCGAGGCGCTCGCCATCGCCCTCGGGACAGTCGACCTGCAGCCGGCCGAAGCGGCCGACCGCGAATTCATGGACGTGCAGGACAACGACGTGATCGCCGGTATCATGACTCAGGTCGCGCGTGAGGTCGGTAGCTGCCGTTACGTGGCGCGCGGCGTCCACAGCCAGCAGGATGGTCTTGTTCATCGCTTCTCCTTGTTGCGTGCTGGGACTTGTTGCCTGCTGGGACTCATCGCCGGCGCTCGGCACGAATACAGCGGTAAAAATCTCCATCTCCACTGTGCTGGCACACGCTTCGGCGCTATAGGACCAAAAGTCCTCACTAGGCGGGCGGTTGGTCCGCCGACCGGGCAGGGCGCAGGCCGGTGGGCGCGGCCGCCGCAGGCCGGGCGGCGCCGCAGGCCGGGGGCGGCGCCGCAGGCGGGCAGCGCCGCAGGCGGGCAGGATGAGCGCTGCAGCGAAATCATCGCGCTGGCGCAACTCCCGCCGGAGGGCCTGCCGGACGGGGACCTTCGCCCCTTAGCCGCTGTTGCGGCTGTCTCCCACTCTGGCAGCGGTGCTGGAGCACCGTAAGGAAGCGGTGCTGGAGTGCCGCAGGGAAAGGAAAGGCCGATGTACGAGAGGCTGCTTGTCGCCGTGGATCACTCACACGTCAGCGAGCACGTGCTCAAGGCGGCAACGGAACTGGCGCTGCTCGCCAGCGCCGAGGTCTGGGTGCTGCATCTGCGCGAGCGCGAGGCCATGGCCAAGGCGCCTGGCGCGCCGGCGCTGGTGGCGGCAGAGACCACTGACAAGGCAGAGGCGGAGGTGCAGGCCGCGGTCGGCAAGCTGGCCGGAGCCGGCGTCAAGGCACATGGCGAGGTGCGGAACACGATTTTCGGGCACGCAGCCCGTGAGATCATCGCGGACGCCGAGGCGCACGACGTAGGTCTGATCATCATGGGCTCCAAGGGCAGGGGCGACCTGGCCGGGCTCGTTCTCGGCAGCACCACGCACAAGGTGATTCACCTGACCGAGCGGCCCGTGCTGGTAGTCCGCTGACGCCCGGCCGTCAGGCGCCCCGAGGCCAGGGCACCTGACGCCCGGCGCACCGGCTAAGCCTGCGCCGCCGCGCCGTCGCCGACAATGCGCATCACGTCGCAGATGGGGCGGCGCGGCGTGGGCGGGCCCGCATGCGCATAGCCGAACCGCAGGATCATCTGCGGATGCTCGCCCAGGCCCCGGCCGTCGCTGGCAAGCGGCGCGTCGGGCACCTCGAGCGCCTGGGTCAGCGGCGAGGCCGCGACGCCGCGGTGGGTGGCCACCAGCAGGACGCGCTGCAGCGCCTGCCCGGCCCGCAGCCATGCTGTCCTGTCGGCTGACCGCGTCGAGAGGATGGCGAGCTGCGGATTCTCCTCGAATTCCACCGGCTCGGGCCGGTACCACCGGCCCGCCCTGAGGTTGCGCACCGGCGGCAGTGGGCCGGCGGCCTTCGGGGCCATCGCGCCGGCCGGGACGCCGTCGTACCGGCGGACCCGGCCGGTCCAGGCGGCCAGCTCACGGAGGTATCCGCGGTCGGCGCGCAGCTCGCGGTCGGCAGTGGCGGTGAGCTCGAGCACGTGCTGCACCTCGCCGCCGTCGAGGAACCGCAGCGAGGCACCTTCGAGCGCCGCCGCCTCGGCGAGTTCGGCCCGCACGGGACGCGGCAGCGGCGGCCCGGTGAACGGCCGCCTGCTCGTATGCCGGCGGCCGATGGCCGCGTGCAGGTCGCGCTCGCCGCAGCGAAGCTGA
>DATIXU010000137.1:0-40483 GCA_035518275.1 Steroidobacteraceae bacterium | reverse complement strand
GACATGGAGGATCTGTCGGTGCAGATGGTGCGGGTGCTCGGCGAGGACCACCGCGCGGTCGGGCCCTGGAACCCGCACCTGGAGCCGGCGGAGCTGCAGGTCGGCCTGCGGCACATGGTGCTGACACGCCTGTTCGATGACCGCATGCAGCGGATCCAGCGCCAGGGACGCATTTCCTTCTATATCAAGTCCACCGGCGAGGAGGCGGTCGCGGTCGCCGCCGGCATGGCGCTGCAGCCGACCGACATGCTGTTTCCGTCCTACCGGCAGCAGGGTCTGCAGGTGGTGCGTGGCCGCAATCTGGTCGAGCTCATGTGCCAGTGCCTCTCCAACACGCACGACATGTGCAAGGGCCGCCAGATGCCCATTATGTATCATTGGGGCAGCGGCAATATCTTCACGATCTCCGGCAACCTCGCCACCCAGTTCCCGCAGGCGGTCGGTTGGGCGATGGCGGCGGCCATCAAGGGCGAGGACCGGATCGCGGCGAGCTGGCTCGGCGAAGGCTCGAGCGCCGAGGCCGACTTCCACTACGCCATGACTTTCGCCGCCGTCTACCAGGCGCCGGTGATTCTCAACCTGGTCAACAACCAGTGGGCCATCTCCACCTTCCAGGGCTTCGCCGGCGGCGAGCACCAGACCTTCGCCCAACGCGGCCCGGGCTACGGCATCCCCGGCATCCGGGTCGACGGCAACGATTTTCTCGCCGTGTACGCGGTGAGCCAGTGGGCCGCGCAGCGCGCGCGCCAGAGCGGCGGGCCGACGCTCATCGAGCTCGTGACCTACCGGGCCGGCGCGCACTCGACCAGCGACGATCCCTCGCGCTACCGCCCCAAGGAGGAGTGGCGCGCCTGGCCGCTCGGCGATCCGGTCATTCGCCTGAAGCAGCACCTGATCACGCTCGGCGAGTGGTCCGAGGAGCGGCACGCGCGGCTCGAGAAGGAGCTCGAGGCCCACGTCAACGCCTCCTGGAAGGAAGCCGAGAGCTACGGAACGCTGACCAGCGGCCCCTCGCTCGATCCGCTCACGATGTTCGAGGACGTCTTCAAGGAGATGCCGCCCAACCTCAAGGCGCAGCAGCGGGAGCTGCGCGCGCTGCGCGAGGCGCAGGGCGAGACCCGCGGCACCGCGCCGGCCCCGTCCGCTGCCGGCAAGAGGTGAGCCGATGGCCCGCATGAACATGGTCCAGGCGCTCAACTCCGCCATGGACGTGATGCTCGAGCGCGATCCGCGCGTCGTCGTCCTCGGCGAGGACGTCGGTTATTTCGGCGGCGTGTTTCGCGCCACCGACGGCCTGCAGCGCAAGCACGGCGAGCATCGGGTGCTCGACACGCCAATCGCCGAGGGCGGGATCATCGCCACCGCCATCGGCATGGGAGTGAACGGCCTGAAGCCGGTGGCCGAGATCCAGTTCGCCGACTACATCTATCCCGGCTACGACCAGGTGGTGAGCGAGCTCGCGCGGCTGCGTTACCGTTCGGCGGGGGACTTCTCCGCGCCCGTGACCATCCGCACGCCCTGCGGCGGCGGCATCCGTGGCGGCCAGACCCACTCGCAGAGTCCGGAGGCGGTGTTCACGCACGTCTGCGGCGTGAAGGTCGTGATGCCTTCGAACCCATACGATGCGAAGGGACTGCTGATCGCCTCGATCGAAGGCGAGGATCCGGTGGTGTTCTTCGAGCCGAAGCGGCTCTACAACGGGCCCTTCGACGGCGACCCGCACAAGCCCGCGGTGCCGTGGAGCGCGCATCCGCGCGGCGAGGTGCCCGAGGGCCATTACACCGTGCCGCTGGGGCGTGCCGAGGTGGTGCGCCCGGGCAGGGATGTGAGCGTCCTCACCTACGGCACCATGGTGCACGTCGCCGAGGCGGCCGTGCGCGCCACGGGCATCGATGCCGAGATCGTCGACGTGCGCACCATGGCGCCGCTCGATGTCGAGACGCTCTGCACCTCGGTCTGCAAGACCGGCCGCTGCGTCGTGGTGCACGAGGCGACGCGCTTCAGCGGCTACGGCGCGGAGCTGGTGGCGACCGTCCAGGAGCAGTGCTTCTGGAACCTCGAGGCACCGGTACTGCGCGTGGCCGGCTGGGATACTCCCTATCCGCATGCCTTCGAATGGGACTACTTTCCCGGACAGGCGCGGGTCGCCGCGGCGCTCAAACAGGTGATGGAGGCCGCATGAGCAGGTACGTCTTCAAGCTGCCGGACCTCGGCGAGGGCACGGTCGAGGCCGAGATCGTCGGCTGGCGCGTCAAGCCGGGCGATGCGGTGGCCGAGGACGACGTGGTCGTCGAAGTGATGACCGAGAAAGCGGCGGTGGAAGTTCCCGCGCCGGTGAGCGGGCGCGTCGTGTCGACCAACGGCGAGCCCGGCGACACGGTGCCGGTGGGAGCGGAGCTGATCGTATTCGAGACCGAGGCGGGCGCCGCCGCGCAGAGCGTGCCAGTCACCGGCGCGCCCGCCACATCGGCAGCGGCGGCCGCCCCCGCCGCGGCCCGCGGCGGCAACGGGCATGGCGCGAGCGCGGCGCGTGAGAAGCACATGGCGGTGGCCGCGGCGCGCGGGCGCATCGCCACCTCGCCCGCGATCCGCCGCCGCGCGCACGAGGCCGGCATCGACCTTCGGCAGGTCGCGGGCTCAGGTCCCAGCGGTCGCATCGTCTCGAAGGATCTCGAGGCATTCGTCGCACGCGGCCCGCAGGGTCAGCCGGTGCCGCTGCGGCCGGCGCCGCGCGCGGTTCCCGCGGCCAGGCCGCAGGCGCGCCCGGCGGGCGCCACCGAGGAGATCAGGGTGATTGGCCTGCGGCGCCTGATCGCGCAGCGCATGAGCGAGGCGAAGCGGAACATTCCGCACTTCGCCTACGTCGAGGAGCTCGACATCACGGAGCTCGAGGGACTGCGCCAGCATCTCAACAGCAAGCTCGAGCGCGGCGCACCGGGCCTCACCTATCTTCCGTTGCTGGCGCTCGCACTGGTACGGGTGCTGCAGGACTTCCCCCAGTGCAATGCGCACTATGACGCCGAGCGCGGGGTGATCGTGCGCCACGCGGCGGTGCACCTCGGCGTCGCGACCCAGACGCCCGACGGGCTCAAGGTGCCGGTGGTGCGCGACGCCCAGAGCCGCTCGCTGTGGGATCTGGCGGCGGAGATGCGCCGCGTGAGCGAGGCCGCCCGCAGCAACAAGGCGACGCGCGAGGAGCTCACCGGCTCGACCATCACCATCACGAGCCTCGGCAAGCTCGGCGGCATCGCCAGCACGCCGATCATCAACGCGCCGGAGGTGGCGATCATCGGAGTGAATCGCGCGGTCGAGCGCCCGATGGTGTTCGCGGGCGCGATCGCGATCCGCCGCACGATGAACCTGTCCTCGTCCTTCGACCATCGCTTCGTCGACGGCTACGACGCCGCGGCCATGATCCAGGCGCTGAAAGAGTGCCTCGAGCACCCGGCGACGATCTTCATCGGCGGTTGATCCGCGCTCTACGCCGGCGGTCCGGGAGCCCCGCTCGGGGCATGGGTGGGCGTGCGCTACGCGTTCGGGGGCGACTGACCGAGAGAGGATGATGCCGGCACGACGCGGTCTCAGCGTGGTTCTGCCCGCGCTCCTCGCCGCCTGCGGGGGAGGAGGCGGGGGTGGCGGCGGCGGTGGCCCCAACCCGACACCGCCGCCGTACAGCTCGGTCACGCTGGTGCAGCTCTCGAAAACCTCGGCCTTCGTCGCCGGCTGCGACGGCGTGGCTGCGAACGGGACGCTCTACACCGATACCGCGGCCGAGCCTTCCTTCGTGGTCAACCCCACCAATCCCATGAACCTGATCGCCGGCTGGCAACAGAACCGCTGGTCGAACGGCGGCGCGCAGGGGCTGAACCTCGCCGCCTCCTTCGACGGCGGCATGACCTGGACGCCGTCGAACGCGGCGTTCTCGCGCTGCACGGGCGGCGGCAGCGGCAACGCCGGCGATTACGCCCGCGCGAGCGACGTGTGGCTGACGGCTTCCCCGAGCGGTGCGGTCTATGCGCTGTCCCTCTCCTTCACCGGCGGTACGCTGGCGCCGGGCTCCTCCAGCGCCATGCTGGTCGCGCAGTCGCTGGACGGCGGCCTCACCTGGAGCGCACCGGCCGCGCTCATCCAGGACGGCGAGCAGTTCTTCGACGACAAGGGCTCGATCACCGCCGACACCACCGATTCGAATTATGTCTACGTGGTCTGGGACCGGCTCAGCGGGCCGAGCGCGGGGCCGTCATACCTCGCCGTCACCGCGGATGCCGGCGCCAGCTGGGAGGCGGCGCGCAGCCTCTATGATCCGGGGGCCGCCAACCAGACGCTCGGCAATCAGATCGTGGTGCTGCCCGGCGATGTGGTGCTCGATGTTTTCACCGAGCTCGACACCGGCGCGGGCGGGCAGACCACGGCGGTCGCACGGCTGGTGCGGTCGCTCGATCACGGCACGACCTGGTCGGCGCCGATCACGATCGCCGAGCTCGAGCCCGCCGGCACGGTCGATCCGCATACCGGGCAGGGCGTGCGCGACGGCGCCGACATCGTCTCGGTGAGCGTGAGCCCCGGCGGCGTCGTCTACGTCGCCTGGCAGGACTCGCGCTTCGCCTCCGGCGCTCACGACGGGATCGCGCTGACTTGTTCCTCCGACGGTGGCACGACTTGGGTTGCGCCCATCGAGGTGAATGGAGATCCTTCGGTACAGGCGTACACGCCCACCGTTCACGTCGAGGCGAGCGGCGTCATCGCCGTGAGCTACTACGACCTGCGCAACGATGCCTTCGCGCCGTTCGGCTCGCTGCTCGCCGATGCCTGGATGGTCACTTCGAGCGACGGCAGCACCTTCCAGGAGACGCATCTCTCGGGACCCTTCGACATGGATCTCGCGCCCGATTCGGGCGGGCTCTTCGTCGGTGACTACGAGGCGCTCTCGAGCGCAACGGCTTTCCTGCCGCTCTACGTTCAGACCGACGCCACGGTCATCAGCAGCGATGCCTTCATGGCGTTTCCGTCCGCCACGGCGTCGGCGCGCGCCGGCGTTGCCACGGCTCTCGGGTCCTTCCAGGCGCTCTCCGTGCCGGCGGGTCTCGCGGTCCCTCCCGCCGCGCGGCAACGGATCGCGCAGCGCATCGAGGCGCGGCGCGTGGAACGGCGCCGTGAGCCCTAAGCTCCCGGCGGCGGCGTACTGTTTACAGGGGGTGCTCGATCCCGCCGGGGTATTTCTTCTCACCCGCCGTTACGGCGAGCTTCAGGCGGTTCTGCCAGGGCGGCAGCGGGCAGGTCGCAAACTCATTGAGCGCGCACGGCGGGTTGTAGGCCTTGTTGAAATCGACCGTCACGGTGGCGCCCGAAGGAATCGGGATATAGAGGAAGCGCCCGGCGCCGTAGGTCTCGTGCCCGCTGGTCGCATCCGCGAACATGATGAACAGCTCGTCGTCACCGGGCTCCTCGAGCACTGTGTCGAGGCGCCATTCGTGGCCGCCCTTGGTGAACACCACCGCTCCCGGAGACTCCATCTCGAGCTCCATGCCGAGGATATTGATGATCTTGATGTGACGGACCGGCTGGTAGCGCTCGAAGCGCGCATTGACCACCCAGTCGGTGCTCACGGGGAAATACTCGAGACCGCGGAAGCCCGAGCGGTGCGGGTTGTCGAGATCCCGTACGCGCACGCCGAGGTTGCCGGCGCGCTCGATGACGTAGAAGCGCAGCGGGCCGGAGCTGAGCACCGTGGGATGGCCGCTCGCATCTGGGGCGAGATCGAGCTCGGTGACCGGCTGGCCGTCGTGGGTCACCCCGCTCCCGGGACGCGCGCGGAAACTCACCTTCTGACCCGTCAGGACGAACGAGCCGGCGGTGTCGGCGAGCGCGGCATTGTCGAGGACCAGCGAGTTCCCCGGCGCGCGTCCGAAGGTGTTGTCACCCTCCTTCAGCCAGAAGAGTCCGGTGAGCGTCAGCCAGCCGTTGTCGCTCGTGAGACTCTCGACGCGCGCGGCGCGCCAGCGGGCGATCGCCGCCTGCTCGCTCTCGAGCGCGGCGCCGTCGCGGCCGGCCGCCGGGCTGGGCGCCGGCCACCACGTCACCGCCAGGGCGAGAGCGAGCGCCAGGGTGCCTGCGCCGCCGGCGCAATTCCTGAGTCCAGCCGTCATCGGGTCTCTCCGTGAAGCGCGGGGCTGGCTATGATGCCATCACGGCTCGCGGCCGAGGATCTCCTCGCGCACGTCGGCGATTTCGCGGGCGCGCGAGGGCGGGGCGTGCTCGCAGCGCTCCCGGCGCGGGCAGCGGGAACTGCGCGGGCAGATGATGCGCGCCGGGGCCAAGAGCGCATCACCGATCCAGGCGATGTTCAGCACGTTGGCGACCGCCTCGAGCGCACTCGTTGCATCCTTCGGGATGCGCGCCTCGCCGTGCCGGTGCAGGCACTCGCGCAGGATGGCCGCGACGGTCGCCGCGGTGTCGACGCCGTTGGCATCGAGCGCGGGCGCGAGATCGACGCCGACCGAGAGCACGTGCGGATTGCCCGCCATGTCGCGCACGCGCACCGAGTGGCAGCAGTAAAGCAGCGACTGCTCGCCGTCACGCAGCACGGAGATCTGCGAGCCCGACTCGCCGTGCTGACCGTCGATCATGCGGAACACCGCCCAATTGGGGCAGGGATCTGACACCTGCGCGAGGTTGCCCCAGGGCAGAGGGATGCCGTTGCCGCGGTACACCGCGCGCAGATAGCCCGGCGGATAGGCATCGAAGAAGTGCCAGTAGGGGTAGGGCGAGACCTTGGTCATCCGCCGCATCACCACCGCCGCAGTGAGCTCGAGCCTCGTGCCGGCTTCCACCCGGTAGCGCTCGCGTGCCAGGAAGCGCCGGAACGGAACCCGCGGCGCGAGCAGCGCGCCGGCGAAGAAGCTGCATTCGAAATCGCGCCAGGCGTGCAGCACGTCCTGGGGCTCGAGGCCCGCAGCTCCCGAGCCGCCCTCGGGGCTGCCGCCCATCTCCCCACCGGTGGCGTGCGGGGACTTGAGCCCATCGCCTCCGTGCAGCACCTTGTGGGCGATGTGCGCGGCGAGATCGAACTTGAGCCGCGCCGGATCCGACTGCAGCGCCCGGTTCGCGTAGACCACCCCGGGGGCCTCGAAGAAGGAGCGCACCATGCTGCGCACCTCGCGATCCTTGTCGCGCGCCAGCACGGGCTTGCGGTCGAACCAGCGGATCTCGAGCCCGTGGCGCTTCGCGAGCCGCATCAGGTCCTCGACCCCGAGCGGAAAGCGCCGCTCGCCGACGCTCTCGGCCGCACGCTCGAGATCCGGGAAGTCGTTGCGCGACATCTCCTGATGTGAGCGGATGAGGAGGTGCGCGAACTGTCGCCCGCTGGTGCCGGTTTGCGCCAGGAGCTCGGGGATCGCCGCCTGCAGCAGGTTCCTGGAGAAGAGGAAGGCGGGCTCGAATGGCATGTGGGCCACGGCGCCCGCGGCCGCTCCGGGGGCCACCGGCTCGGGCTCGGCGCTCTCGTCGAGGAACCAGGCGGGGGCGCGCTGAAAGACCCCTGCCAGGAGCTCGAGCAGCGCGGGGGAAGGCATGCGCTTGCCGCTCTCGATCATGCTGAGGTAGGACACCGAGGGGGCGCTCGCAGAGTCGCGCTGAATGCAGCGCACCGAGAGCTCCTCCAGCGTCAGCCCATTGCGCTTGCGCAGCGAGCGCAGCTTGGTGCCCAGGAAATGGCCGCGGCGCATGAGTTCCGGCATATGTCAGACAGGCCAGAAGGCGGGTTATCCGGTCTTGTGAAATTAACATTGTGAAGTTTCCGTAGTCAAATTCCCTTAACACCCGTGTATGCTGGGACTCATGCAGGGCAGTGCAACGGAGCGGGCCTATTCCCGCGAGCCGAATGGCCCCAGGGTCGAGATCCTCGGAGGGAGGATCGAGCGCTCGGAGGAGGTGCTGACGCCGCTCGCGCTGCAGCTGCTCGCGAGCCTCCATCGCCGCTTCAATCCGCGCCGCCTGGAGCTGCTCGCCGAGCGCACCCGGCGCCAGGCGGAGTTCGACGGCGGCGCGCTGCCGCAGTTCCTCGCCAGCACCGCCGCGGTGCGCGCCGGCGACTGGCGCATCGCTCCCGTGCCGGCGGATCTCGTCGACCGGCGCGTCGAGATCACAGGTCCCGTCGACCGCAAGATGATCATCAACGCGCTCAATGCGCCGGTGAGCGCCTTCATGGCCGACTTCGAGGACTCGCTCGCGCCGACCTGGGAGAACGTGATCCGCGGCCAGCTGAACCTCGCGGATGCCATCCGCCGCACCATCAGCTTCGAGGACGCATCGACCGGTAAGGTCTATCGGCTCGCCGAGCGCACCGCGACGCTCATCGTGCGCCCGCGCGGCTGGCACCTGCCCGAGAAGCACGTGCGCATCAACGGCGAGGCGGTATCGGGCGCGCTGTTCGACTTCGCGCTCTATCTCGCCAACAACCACCAGGCGCTCGCCGCGCGCGGCACCGGCCCCTACCTCTACCTGCCCAAGATCGAGAGCCACCTGGAAGCGCGGCTCTGGAACGATGTGTTCCTCGCCGCCCAGGACGCGCTCGGCATGCAACGCGGCACCATCAAGGCGACGGTGCTCATCGAGACCATCCTCGCGGCCTTCGAGATGGACGAGATTCTCTACGAGCTGCGCGAGCACTCCTCGGGGCTCAACTGCGGCCGCTGGGACTACATCTTCAGCTTCATCAAGAAATTCCGGAACCGCCCCGACTTCCTGCTTCCGGACCGGGCGAGCGTCACCATGGAGCGGCCGTTTCTCAAGGCGTACGTGGATCTCCTGATCCGTACCTGCCACCGCCGCGGCGCGCACGCCATGGGCGGCATGGCGGCGCAGATCCCGATCCGCGACGACCCCGCGGCGAACGAGGCGGCGATGGCGCGCGTGCGGGCCGACAAGCTGCGCGAGGCGCGTGCCGGCCACGACGGCACCTGGATCGCGCACCCGGGGCTCGCGACGATCGCGCGCGAGCCCTTCGATGCGGTGATGTGCGGCCCCAACCAGCTGTCGGTGCTGCGCGAAGACGTCCACGTGAGCGCCGCTGAGCTGGTGGCGATTCCCGACGGCGCGATCACCGAGGAGGGCCTGCGCAACTGCATCCGCGTCGGCGTCCAGTACCTCGAGTCCTGGCTACGCGGCAACGGCTGCGTGCCGCTCTATAACCTGATGGAGGACGCCGCCACCGCCGAGATCTGCCGTGCGCAGCTGTGGCAGTGCCTGCGCCACGGGGCGCGCACCAGCGACGGCGCTGCCGTGACGGTGGCGCGCTTCGACCGGCTGCTGCACGCCGAGCTCGATCGCATCCACGGCGAGGTGGGCGCGGCGCGCCTCACCCAGGGCGTGTTCCCGACCGCCGCGCGCCTCTTCGAGCAGATGATCAAGTCCGAGACCTTTGATGAGTTCCTGACGCTGCCGGCGTACGAGCTCCTGAGCTGAAGCCGACCGTAACGGAGATGTTTCCCATGAGCGACAGCACCATCGCGAGCCTCCCCCGAACCCTGCCCACCGCGGATGAGCTGCGCCGCAGCTGGCGCGACAGTCCCCGCTGGCGCGGCATCCAGCGCGGCTACGACGCCGCCGACGTCGTGCGCCTGCGCGGTACGGTGCCCGTCGAGCACTCGATCGCGCGGCTCACCGCCGAGAAGCTGTGGCGATATCTCCAGGAGAAGCCGTTCGTGAACGCCTTGGGAGCCCTCACCGGCAACCAGGCGATGCAGCAGGTGAAGGCGGGGCTGGACGCCATCTATCTCTCGGGCTGGCAGGTCGCGGGCGATGCCAACCTCGCCGGTGAGATGTACCCGGACCAGTCGCTCTACCCGGCGGACTCGGTGCCGGCGGTGGTGCGACGGATCAACAACACGCTGCGCCGCGCGGACGAGATCCACCATGCCGAGGGCGACGACTCGATCGACTGGTTGAAGCCGATCGTGGCCGATGCCGAGGCGGGCTTCGGCGGGGTGCTGAACGCCTTCGAGCTCATGAAGCAGATGATCGACGCGGGCGCGGCCGGCGTGCACTTCGAGGATCAGCTGTCCTCGGCCAAGAAATGCGGCCACATGGGCGGCAAGGTGCTGGTGCCGACCCAGGAGGCGATCGCCAAGCTGGTCGCGGCGCGCCTCGCGGCCGACGTATGCAACGTGCCGACCGTGCTCGTGGCGCGCACCGATGCCGAGGGCGCAACGCTCCTCACCTCGGACGTCGATGAGTGCGACCGGCCTTTCATCGATGCGGGCAAGGGCCGCACCGCCGAAGGGTTCTTCAGCGTGAAGGCGGGCCTCGCCGCGGCGATCGCGCGTGGCTGTGCTTACGCGCCCTACGCCGATCTGGTGTGGTGCGAGACGGCCAAGCCCGATCTCGAGGAGGCACGCGAGTTCGCGGAAGGAGTGCACGCGCAGCATCCCGGCAAGCTCCTTGCTTACAACTGCTCGCCATCCTTCAACTGGAAAAAGAAGCTCGACGACGCGACCATCGCGAAGTTCCAGCGCGAGCTCGCCGCCATGGGCTACCGCTTCCAGTTCATCACGCTCGCCGGCTTCCACGCGCTCAACTACTCGATGTTCGAGCTGGCGCGTGCCTACAAGGCGCAGCAGATGACCGCCTACGTGGCGCTGCAGCAGTCGGAGTTCGCCGCCGAGAGCGCCGGCTACACCGCCACCAAGCACCAGCGCGAGGTCGGCGCCGGCTACTTCGATGCGGTGACGCAGGTGGTGAGTGGCGGCCAATCCTCGATCACGGCGCTCGCCGGCAGCACCGAGGAGCAGCAGTTCACAGCCGCGAAGCCGCGGCTCGAGAAGGTGGTCTAGAGGGGTACCTATCCACGCGGCGCCCGACGATGGGGCGGGCTACTTCGCCGTCGGCATGGTGAATTCGGGGCCCTTGGGAGTCGCTTCCGGCCAGCGCTCCATGATGGACTTCTGCCGGGTGTAGAAGCGCACCCCTTCTTCGCCGTAGGCGTGGGTGTCGCCGAACAGGCTCCCCTTCCACCCGCCGAAGCCATGCCACGCCATGGGCACCGGGATCGGCACATTGATGCCCACCATGCCGACCTGGATGCGGCGGCCGAACTCGCGCGCCACGTGCCCGTCGCGGGTGTAGCAGGCGACGCCGTTGGCGAGCGGGTGCGAGTTGACGAGCTCGACCGCGGCGGCGAAGTCCGGCACGCGCACGCACACCAGCACCGGGCCGAAGATCTCCTCCTGGTAGATGCGCATCTCGCGCGTCACGCGGTCGAAGAGCGTCGGCCCGAGCCAGAAGCCGCGCTCGAAGCCCGGGATGGTGAAGGGGCGGCCGCTCGCGCCGCCGCTGCGGCCATCGACCACGAGCTCGGCGCCCGCCGCGGCGCCGTCGGCGATGTAGCCACGGATGCGCTCGAGCGCCTGCGCGTTGATCACCGGACCCATCTCCGAGCTCGCCTCCATGCCATCGCCCACCTTGAGGCGCCGTGCGCGCTCGGCGAGCGCCGGCATCACCCGGTCGGCCGCCTCGCCGACCAGCACCGCGACCGAGATCGCCATGCAGCGCTCGCCAGCCGATCCGTAGGCCGCGCCGATGAGCGCATCGACCGTCTGGTCGAGGTCGGCATCCGGCATCACCACCATGTGGTTCTTGGCGCCGCCGAGGGCCTGCACCCGCTTGCCGGACTGCGCGCCGCGCGTGTAGATCGAATGCGCGATCGGCGAGGAGCCGACGAAGCTCACCGCCTTGACGTCCGGATGTGCGAGCAACGCGTCCACCGCGTCCTTGTCGCCCTGCACGACGTTGAATACGCCGGGAGGGAGCCCCGCTTCGGTGAGAAGCTGCGCCATGACCACCGATGCCGAAGGATCACGCTCGCTCGGCTTGAGGATGAAGGTGTTGCCGCAGGCGATGGCGAGCGGAAACATCCAGCAGGGCACCATGCACGGGAAGTTGAACGGTGTGATCCCGGCGACGACCCCGAGCGGCTGGCGCAGCGTCCAGTTGTCGATGCCGGTGGACACCTGGTCGGTGAAGTCACCCTTGAGCAGCTGCGGGATGCCGCAGGCGAACTCGATGATCTCGATGCCGCGGGTGACCTCGCCCTGCGCATCCGCGAACACCTTGCCGTGCTCGCTGGTGATGAGCGCCGCGAGCGCATCGCGCCGCTCGTTGAGCAGCTGCAGGAAACGCGCCAGCACGCGCGCCCGCCGTACTGGTGGCGTGTCCGCCCAGGCGGGCCAGGCGCCGCGCGCGCTGGTCACCGCGACGCGCACTTCATCGGCCGTGGCCAGCGCCACACGGCGTGCCACCTCTCCGGTGGCGGGGTTGAATACGTCGAGCTGTGCACCCGTGCCTCGCACGGTACGTCCGCCGATCCAGTGCGGCACGGTGTCGAGCACGGCGGGGGTGGGCAGAGCGGAGACGGCCATGCCTCGAATCATAGACCACGGCGGCGCGCGTGCGCATACTCGCGCGACGCCATGGCCACACAGGCGCTGTTTCCCACGCTGGTCTACACCGGGCGCCTCCGTGGCCGCGGCTGGCAGGCACTGAACGCCCGGCTGCTGCGCGAGTGCCGGCGGCTGCGCGCCGACGATGCGGCCGGGCGGCGCTGGTCGGCCCGCAACTACCCCGGCGGCTACACCTCCTACGCTTCAGTCAATCGCATGCATCGGCTGTCGCCGACCTTCGCAGCTCTCGAGCGCGCGCTCGATGCGCGCGTGGCGCGCTTCGCCCGTACGCTCGCCTTCGATCTGACCGGACGGGCACTGGCGATGACCGATTGCTGGGTGAACATCATGGGGCGCGGCGTCGCGCACGGAGTACACCTGCATCCGCTCTCGACGATCAGCGGCACCTACTACGTCGCGACGCCGCCACGCTCGGCGGGCCTGAAGCTCGAGGACCCGCGCCTCGAGCGCTACATGGCCGCTCCGCCGCGGCTCGCGGGCGCGCGGCGCGCGCGCTCGCCCTGGGTGCTGGTCGCGGCGCGTACCGGTGGAGTCGTGCTGTTCGAGAGCTGGTTGCGGCACGAGGTGCCCGCCAACGAATCCGCCGCGGAGCGCGTCAGCATCAGCTTCAACTACAGTTGGTTCTAGCGCGCTGCGGCGCCGCTGAAGCCGGTCAACCCCGGCGGGTTGGCGCGCGTTGCACGAACTGAAGCCCCCAGCGACCCTCAGGCACGCCGAGGAGCGCGATTCAGGAATGGTTCAGCGTCCGGCGGTCAAGGTCTGAAACGAAGGAGAGCTGTCATGCGCAATCTCGTCCGCGGCCTCATTGCTGCCTTGCTTCTCGCGGCCCTGCCGGTGGCATCGCAGGCGGGCGTCTTCGTCTCGGTCACCATCGCCCCTCCCGCGCTGCCGGTGTACGTGCAGCCGCCGATTCCCGGCCCGGGCTACATCTGGACGCCGGGCTACTGGGCCTGGGACGGCAGCTACTACTGGGTGCCCGGCACCTGGGTGCTGGCGCCGGTGGGGCTGCTGTGGACGCCCGGATACTGGGGCTGGTCGGGGGGTGTCTATCTCTGGCACGCGGGCTACTGGGGACCGCACGTCGGCTTCTACGGCGGTGTGGACTACGGCTTCGGCTACGGCGGCGTCGGCTTCGCGGGCGGTGAGTGGCGCGGCGGACAGCTCTACTACAACCGCGCGGTCACCAACATCACGACGACCAACATCACCAACGTGTACAACCGCGAGGTAGTGAGGAGCGGCCCGGTCAGCCGTGTGAGCTACAACGGCGGCGCGGGCGGCATCCAGGCGCGGCCGAACACCGAGCAAATCGCGGCCGAGCACGAGCGCCACGAGGGACCGCTCGAAACACAGCGCGGGCATCAGGAAATGGCCTCGCACGACCGCGGCATGCGTGCCGCCGTAAACGGCGGCCATCCGGCGGTCGCAGCGACACCGCGCCCAGGGGTCTTCTCGGGCCGGGGCGTGATGGCGGCGCGTAACAGTGCCGGCGGCGGATTCCGCACGGCTGAGGGTCCGCGCGCTCAGCAGACCCCGCGCGGCGCCGGCTCGCCGTCCCGCGAAACCCATGGCGGCCCTTACCCGCAGACTCATGGCAGCTCGTTCGCGCCGCCGCGCGGTGGCGCCGAGCCGCAGCGCGGCGGCTTCGAGCAGGCGCGGGGCCAGCCCCAGCCCCAGCGCATGCAGCCTCGTGAGAATCAGCCGCGCGGGAATGAGCCGCGCGGGAATCAGCGCGAGCAGCGTCCGCAGCGCGATGAGCGCCAGCCCCAGCCGCACCAGACGCGGTTTCAGCCGGCAGCTCGGGAGTCGGTGATGGCGCGGCAGCCTCGGGCCCTTCCTGAGCGCATGGCGCGCGCACCGCAGGCCCGGCCACAGCCGCAGCGCCAGCCACGCGCGCCTCAGGAGCGTCAGCCGCAGCGCCAGGCACGCAACGACCCGCGTGCCGAGCATCGGCATACCTGATCGCGCTACACCACCCGGCGCAGCCACAGCGCGATGTCCGCGACCTCCTGCGGACAGACGCTGTGGGGCATCGGGTAGGTATGCCACTCCACGGAATAACCCGCCGCCTCGAGCCTCACCCGCGCCTGATCGCCAAGGAGCGGCGCGACGATCGGATCCTGGAGACCGTGCGCGAGGAAGATCGGCGTAGCCTGATTCGCCGTGCCGCGTTCGGCCGCCAGGCGCCCGGCGAGCAGCAGGTAGCAGGACAGACCCAGGATCCCGGCGAGCTTCTCCCCATAGCGCAATCCGGCGAACAGCGCGAGCGAGCCGCCCTGGGAGAATCCGGCCAGCACGATGCGCGAGGCGGCGATGCCACGCGCGTTCTCGCGGCGGATCAGCTCCTCGACCGTCGCCTGTGAGGCGCGGATGCCGGCCTCGTCCTCGGGGCCGCGCCGTTCGAGGCTCACGATGTCGTACCAGGCCCGCATGGCAAAGCCGCCGTTCAATGTGACCGGCCGGATCGGGGCGTGCGGGAACACGAAGCGCAGCGCGCGCTCGCCGGGACGGATCAGCTCGGGCACGATGGGCTCGAAATCATGCCCATCCGCACCGAGCCCATGCAGCCAGATCACCGCCGCCGTCGGATTCGCGCCCGTCTCGACCTCGACCGCATCGCGTGACACCGACGGCTCCTGACCCCCCGTACGTCCGAGTGCGGCATGTTAGAGCACGGCGGCCGTACGTGGTACCGAATGCCGGGGGCGGGCCATGAGCGCGCCCCGTCGGCGCCGCGGGCGCCGCGCGCGGTGGCGCCCGTGGCCGAAGGCACGCACCTGGCGGCGCTGGCTGCGGGCGTTCCGCCGCGCGCCGCGCCTCATGCAGCTGATGATCGTGCTCGCCGTCGCGGCGCTGCTGGCGCTCGCCGTCAACGGCGTCTATCAGCTGGTCCGCAAGCCCACCGAGCTCTTCTTTCCGGTGAGCGGCGTGCTCTCCAAGACCCCTGCCGAGACCTGGCGCGAGTACGCGCCGCTCTTTCGCCGCTACTCGACCGCGAGCGTCCAGCCTGAGCTGCTCGCGGCGCTCGCGCAGGTCGAGGGCTCGGGCAATCCGCTGGTGCGCACCTACTGGCGCTGGTCGTGGGCCTTGAGGCCTTTCGACATGTACCGCCCGGCCTCGAGCGCGGTCGGCATGTACCAGATCACCGATGGCACCTTCGGGGTCGCACGGCACTACTGCATCCACCATCACGAGCTCAGGCGCGAGGGTCCGTGGAACGACTTCGGCTCGTGCTGGTTCACCGGGCTCTACCTGCGCGTGCTGCCGGGCGATGCCGTGGAGCTCACCGCCGCCTACCTCGATCTCGAGCTCACGGAGATCCTGGCGCGACGCCGCGCGCGCACCACACCCGCGGAGCTGCGGCACGTCGCCGCGGTCGTGCACCTGTGCGGGGCCGGAGCGGCGGAGGCCTACGTGCGGCGGGGCCTGCGTTTCAGCGAGGGCGAGCTCTGCGGTGAGCACGATCCGCGCGGCTATCTTGCGCGGGTCGACGCCATGTATGCGGTGTTCGTGCGCCTCGCGGCCGCGGATTCCGCCCGTCAGTGATGGTGTCCGCCGTCCCCGTGCACGTGGCCGTGCGCGAGCTCTTCCTCGGTAGCGGGGCGAACGGCCGTGATCTCAATGTCAAAATTGAGATTCTGGCCGGCGAGCGGGTGATTGCCGTCGAGCGTGACCATGTCGCCGGCGATGTGAGTCACCGTCACCGCCTGATGACCTGCCTGTAGTCGCATGCCGACGCGCAGAT
Source organism: Steroidobacteraceae bacterium (assembly GCA_035518275.1). Taxonomy (GTDB): domain Bacteria; phylum Pseudomonadota; class Gammaproteobacteria; order Steroidobacterales; family Steroidobacteraceae; genus 13-2-20CM-66-19. Next base: position 24,283 of record DATIXU010000137.1, on the reverse strand, counting down.
TGGCGATGCCCTTGAGCGAGCGCCGCGGTACGTTCTGCACCAGGGCACGGTCGTACTCGCCGTAGCCTTCGGCGGCAGGAACGCGCACCGTGAGGCGGTCGCCGGCGCTCTTGCCCGCGAGCTCGCGCTCCAATCCCGGGACGATGTTCCCGTGTCCGTGCAGATAGGCGAGGGGCTCGCCGCCGGAGGAGCTGTCGATCACCTTGTCGGCGTCGTCCTTGAGCGTGTAATGAATGGTAACGACGTCGTCTTGCGCGATGGGCATTTGGGGGTGGTCCGGCGCGAAAAGCTGCGCAAGCTGGGCCGCGCAGAATACCATTAGCGCCCGACGGATACCGCCCGGCCAGGCAGGCGCGGGCCCGAACGTGAAAGGTCCCCATGAGACTCGCCCGATTGCCGTTGGCAGCCGCCGTGACCGTGATGACGACGCTCGCGGCCGCCGCAACCCAGGAAGCAGGAACCACCCCAATGGCCCCCGACAACCCGTTCGCGCACGCAAGCTCGCTGCCCTTCGAGATGCCGCCCTTCGACCGGATCCACGATGCCGATTACGCGCCCGCGTTCGAGGCCGGGATGCGCGAGCAGCTGAAAGAGGTGGGGAGAATCGCGCACAACCCCAAGCCCGCGACCTTCGAGAACACGATCGTTGCGCTCGAGCGCTCCGGGCGGCTGCTCGACCGGGTCGCCACGGTGTTCTTCAACCTGAATGCGTGCAACACCGATCCGAAGATGGAGGAGGTCGATACCGCGATGGCGCCGAAGCTCGCCGCCCACAACGATGCGATCTTCCTCGATGCGGCGCTGTGGACGCGGGTCGATGCGCTCTACGGCAGGCGCGCGAGCCTCAAACTCGATCCGGAATCGCTGCAGCTCCTCACCCGCTATCACACGCAGTTCGTGCGCGCCGGCGCGCAGCTCTCGGCCGCCGATCAGAAGCGGCTGCGAGCCATCAACGAGGAGGTCTCGACGCTCACCACGCGCTTCCGACAGAACGTGCTGAAAGCCACCGCCGACGGCGCGGTGGTGGTCGACCAGGTTGCCGATCTCGACGGTCTCACGCCGGTGCAGATCGGCGCGGCGGCGCGCGCGGCCGCGGACCGGGGACTCACGGGCAAGTGGGTCATCGCACTGCAGAACACCACCAACCAGCCGATGCTCGCGAGCCTCACCAACCGGAGCCTGCGCGAGCGCATCTACCGCGCCTCGATCGGGCGCGGCCTTTCCGGGGCGACCGACAACCGCGAGGTGATCGCGCAGCTGGTGAAGCTGCGCGCCGAGCGCGCGCGCCTCCTCGGCTATCCCGATCACGCCGCCTACGTGCTCGCGGACGAATCGGCCGGCAACCCGACGGCGGTGGCCGACATGATCCGGCAGGTGGCCCCGCCGGCCTTGAAGCGCGCGCGCGAGGAGGCCGCCGAGATCCAGAAGCTGATCGACCGCCAAGCCGCGGCGCGCGGCGTGCCGTCATTCACGCTGCAGCCCTGGGACTGGTTCTTCTACTCCGAGCAGGTGCGCAAGGCACATTACGACTTCGACCAGGCGCAGGTGGCGCCGTACTTCGAGCTCGAGCGCGTGATGCACGATGGCCTGTTCTACGCCGCCCACGAGCTCTACGGCCTCTCCTTCAGGGAGCGCAAGGACTTGCCGGTCTATCAGCCCGACGTGCGGGTGTTCGAGGTCTCGGACGCCGACGGCAAGCCGCTCGCGTTATTTCTCGCCGACTATTTCGCGCGCGACAACAAGCAGGGCGGGGCGTGGATGAACAGCTACGTGTCGCAGTCGGCACTCCTCCGCCAGCGCCCCGTGGTCGCCAACCATCTCAACATCCCGAAGCCGCAGCCGGGGCAGCCGGTGCTGCTGACCTTCGAGGAGGTCACGGGCATGTTCCACGAGTTCGGCCACGCCATTCACGGCATGCTGTCGAACGTCCGCTATCCGCTCCTGTCCGGCACCTCGGTGCCGCGCGACTTCGTCGAGTACCCCTCGCAGTACAACGAGATGTGGGCGCGCGAGCCGCAGGTGGTCGCGCATTACGCCCACGACTACCGCAGCGGCGAGGCGATGCCGCCGGAGCTGCTCGCCAGGGTGCTGGCGGCGCAGAAGTTCAACCAGGGCTATGCGACGCTCGAGTACATCGAGGCCGCGCAGATCGACCTCGCCTGGCACCTGATCAATGCGACCCAGGCCCCGGCGGCTTCCGCCGTACCGGAATTCGAGGCGGCGGCGCTCAAGGACGCCGGGCTCGAGTACGCCCCGATCCAGCCGCGCTACCACTCGGACTACTTCTCGCACATCTTTGCCGGCGGCTACTCGGCCGGCTACTACGCCTATCTCTGGAGCGAGGTGCTGGCGCGCGATACCGGCCAGTGGTTCCACACCCACGGCGGGCTCACGCGCGAGAATGGCGACACGCTGCGCCGCATGGTGCTGTCGCGCGGGCGTACCGAGGACCCGCAGGTGCTGTTCCGCAACTTCTACGGGCACGCGCCCGACATCGGGCCGCTGCTCGAGTACCGGGGGCTCGCCGGCGGCGGCTGAGGCGGGCGGCGTTCAGGCCGGCGGCGCGCGGCGTGCGCGGTCGATGCCGGCGACCAGGTGGCGGAAGCACTCGAGCATCGGCAGCGTGAGCCGCAGTTGCACCGCGCGCTCGAGTGCGTAGCCGAGCGTCTCATTCACCTCGAGGGGCCGCCCGGCGAGCAGGTCCTGGAGCGAGGACATGCGGTGCTGCGGCGCGCTCGCGCGGTACTCGCGTCCCTTGCCGACGATCAGCTCGACGGCCGCGCTCTCGGGGAGCGCGCACAGGCTTGCCGCCGGCAGGATCGCCTGATCGCTCAAGCGGATCCCGAGCGCTTTTGCGAGCGCGCCCACATCGCGCACCAGGCGCACCAGCACCAGCGCTGCATCGGGATCCGACAGGTACTTCCAGGTCTCGGCGCGCGTGGTCACCGAGAGGGCCATGAGCCCCACCCAGCCGCAGAACTTCGACCATTCGAGGCTCACGATCTCGCGGGTCGCCGCGGCGCGCACTCCCGAGGCGTCGATCGTATGGGCGAGGTCGCGCGCCCGGGCGCTCTCGCTGCCGTCGAGCTCGCCGATCATGATGTTGACGTTGCGGGTGAAGAGCACTTCCCCGCCGGGCAGCAGCTCGCCGCTCGTGTCGGCGAGCGCGCCGAGCACACGCGGCGCGCCGAAGGCCTGGCTCAGCAGCTCGTTCTTCAGCGGCCCGTTCTGGATCGAGAGCGCGACGCCGAGCTCGGCATCCTTGAGCGCCGCGAGCGACTCCGCCGTGCCCGGGGTCTTGGTCGCGACGATGAGGACGCGCGCACTGGTCAGCGCCGCGGGATTGCGCAGGGTGTGAACGCGGGTGATGAACTCGGCCAGCCCGCGGATCGTGAGACCGTGCCGCTCGAGCGCATCCGCACGCGCGCCGCGCGCGAGCATAGCGACCCGGTGCCCGGCGCGCGCGAGGTGTGCGCCCACGATCGAGCCCATGGCGCCGGCGCCGAGGATTGCGAAATCGAACTCGCTCACGCGCGTGCCGCCGGTGGCTACAAGGCGTCAGCGATGTCCTGCATGAGACCGCGGTCCTCGGGCTTGGTCTCGGGCGGATAGCGCTTCAGCACCCGGCCGTCACGGGAGATGAGGAACTTCTCGAAATTCCAGCTGATGTCGCCGGCGATGCCGGTCTCGGCCGAGGTGAGGAAAGCGTACAGCGGGTGGCGGCCGGGGCCGTTCACGTCGAGCTTGGCGCTCATCGGGAAGCTCACCCCGTAGCTCGCCTGGCAGAAGGCGGCGATCTCGGCCTCGCTCCCCGGCTCCTGGGCGCCGAACTGGTTGCAGGGGAAGCCGACCACGGTGAAGCGTTCGGCGCCGAGCTCGCGCTGCAGCCGCTCGAGCCCGGCGTACTGCGGCGTGAGTCCGCAGCGGCTCGCCACGTTGACCGCGAGCGTCACGTTGCCGCGCAGCGCGCCGAGGAGGTCGGCCGCGCCGTCGATCCTGCGGACCGCGATGTCGTAAAAGCCGCTCATGCGTCGTTCCTTTTACGATACACCACTTGCGGGCTTAACATCCGCTGCAGCCCCTCCGGAGACATCCATGGCTTCCGAGCTCAACAAGGCCGACACGACCAAAGTGGTCGAGACGCTCAACCGGATCCTCGAGCTCGAGCTCGCCGGTCTGGTGCGTTACCTGCATTACAGCTTCATGATCTTCGGGCACAACCGCATCCCGATCGTCGCCTGGCTGCGCAGTCAGGCGGATGAGTCGCAGGCGCATGCCGTGCAGGCGGGCGAGCACATCACCAACCTCGGCGGCCACCCCTCGCTCCGTATCGGCTCGCTGCTCGAGACCCACAAGCACAACGTCGACGAGATCCTGCGCGAGGCGCTCTCGCACGAGGAGGAGGGGCTCGGCGAGTACCGCAAGCTGCTCGATCAGGTGAGCGGCCGCAGCATCATGCTGGAGGAGTACGCGCGCACCCAGATCGCCGCCGAGGAGGCGCATCTCGCCGACATCGGCAAGATGATACGCAAGCCGGGCTCGATCGCCTGAAGGAAGCCGCGTGCGGATCATCGCCGTCACCAACATCAAGGGCGGAGTGGGTAAGACCACCACCGCGGTGAATCTCGCCTACCTGTGCGCGGCCGCCGGGCAAGCGACGCTCATCTGGGACCTCGACCCACAGGGCGCGGCAACCTACGGGCTGCACGGCGAGGCACAGGAACATGCTTCGGCGCGCAAGCTCCTCTCCGGCAAGCGCGAGCTGCCGGAGCTGGTGCTCGCCACGGGCTATCCCGGGCTCGACCTGCTGCCCGCGGATTTCTCCTATCGCAACTTCGCGGTGCATCTCGCCGAGCGCCGCCATCCGACCGAGCGGTTGCTGCGCATGAGCCGGCCGCTGCGCGAGATCTACCACACGCTGTTTCTCGATTGTCCGTCCGGCATCTCGCTGCTCACCGAGAACGTGCTGCGCGCCGCCGACAGTGTGATCGTGCCGCTGGTGCCCTCGCCGCTGTCGGTGCGGGTGCTGGGGCAGCTGTGCGATTTTCTCGTGCGCGAGAACTGGACCGATCTGACACTGCTGCCGTTCTTCTCGATGGCCGACCGGCGCAGGTCGCTGCATCAGGAGCTGATGGCCGAGACGCGGGTGCAGTTCCCGCAGATCCTCGCGACGCCGGTGCCTTACTGGAGCGAGATCGAGCGCATGACGCTGCGCCGTGCGCCGCTGCCGGCGTTTGCACCGCACAGCGAGGCGGCGCGGATTTACGCCACTCTCTGGAGTGAGATGGAGGAGTGCATGGCCGGGGATCGCGTGTCCCGCGCGCGCCCCGAGGCCGCTCCCTGGCTCCGGGCCGAGGGCCCGCCCGCCGCGCGTCTCTAGGTGCTCGGCTGCGGCGCGGGGGGCGTATCGGCCGCACTCGCCGCCGGCAGCGCGAACGCCTCGACCGGGTGGCCCGCCTCGATCCAGGCCTCGAGCCCGCCCTGCAGCGGCCGCACCCGCCGAAAGCCGTGGTTCATCAGGAGCCGCGCCACCTTGGCGGCGGACGCCTCATTCGGGCAGCTGCAGTAGAGAATGATCTCGCGATCGCGCGGCAATTCGCTCAGGTGGCGCGCCGCGTCCTGCACCGGCACATTCACCGCGCCCGGAATACGGTGCTGCTCGAGCATTTGCGCGGTCGGCGAGCGGACGTCCACGATCACGGGAGCCGCTCCCTGCTCGATCTGCCGGCGCAGCTCCTCGACGCTGATACGCGCCATGTCGAGCGCCGCAAGGAACCGCCGCCGGTCCCACCAACGGTAGGCGACATACGCGGCGAGCAGCAGGAGCAGCACGAGCGCGGCGCCGCCGCCGATCTGCGCTGCCTGTGGCAGCCACCGCTCGACCCACGTGCGCAGCAACGCGCCTGCCACGATCGCCGCACCCACCCAGAGCGCCGCGCCGACCGCGCTGAAGGCGATGAATCGCCCGAACTGCATGCGCGTCGCTCCGGCGAGCGGTGGCGCGATGAGGGCGAGGCCCGGGACGAACTTGGCGATCAGCAGCGCCTTGGCGCCCCAGCGCTCGAACGCCCCCTGCGTCCGGCTCACGCAGGAATCCGGCGACAGCGAGACGCGGCACAGGAGACTCATCACCCGGCCCCCATAGCGGCGCCCGGCGGTATACCAGGTGCTGTCGGCGATCACGCAGGCGGCGATCGCGAGCGCATAGAGGGCAGCTGCAGACATCCTGCCGCTCGCCGCCACGGCGCCGGCGACCACGAGCGTCGGTACCACGGGCACAGGCAACCCGAGTTGCTGCGCGAGTACGTTGAGGAATACGAAGCCAAGACCGATGGGGCTGCGCACGAGGCGATCTTGCGCCGCGTGTTGCCGAGCGACAAGAGCACCGACGGGCGAGCGTCAGGTCCCCCGAATGGGTACGAGGTCAGGTCGGGAAGTGCGCGAAGAGGGCAGTGACCGCGGCGTCGATCCTCTGCTCGGCGTCGGCGCCCGTTACGCCGTAGAGGTTCTGGTCGACCGATGCGTGCCAGAGCGCCTCGTGGCTCTTCGCGTCATAGAGATCGATACCGATGATGCCCTGCCGGTAGACATACGGACCGTCCCAGCCGCCGCCCCAGTAGGGTCCCCATGGGCCGCCCCAGCCCCAGTACCCGTAGCCCCATGGGTAGGGGCCCATCGGATAGCCGGGGTCGACGACCAGGCTCGAGCCGATGCCGTAGCCGACGGTGCAGTCGGGATTGTCTTTGGTCAGCTGCACACCGAGCGACTGCATGTGGGAAGTGATCGCGGCGCGCAGCCGGCTCTCGTTCACGGGGTTGGCTATCGTGCCGCGCATCGGGTTATCGGTGCGGAAGGAGCCCATGAAATTGAACGTGTGGCACTGCCCCGGGTGAAACGCCGTGCGGTTCACGTCGGATCTGACCTGCAGCGCGCACGCCGACAAGGTCGCAGCCAGCAGACTCAGAAAGGCAGTGCAGAGATGCCGTTTACTCATAAGTCTCTCGCCCTGAAGGTCAACGTGTGGGCCGGCGTTCCGTTGACACCTTCAAATCATGCGCCTTCAAATCATGCGCCGCGTGCCCCGATACGGCAACGATCCACCGGGTTCTCCAGCAAGTTGATTACAGTCGATAATGTCCGCCTTATGAGACCCCCAAAAGCGTTCATCTCCTGGAGCTCCGGCAAGGACAGCGCCTACGCTCTGCACGAGGCCCGCACCCGAGGACTCGCCGACATCGTGGGCACGATCACCACGCTCAGCGAAGCCTACGACCGGGTGGCCATGCACGGGGTGCGCTCGAGCCTCCTCGACCGGCAGCTGGCCGCGCTCGGCCTGCCCTCGGAGCGCGTGCTGTTGCCGAGCCCCTGCTCGAACGAGATCTACGAGGCGCGCTTTGGCGAGGCCTGCGAGCGTTTGAAGACCGAAGGCGTGCGGCACATCGTGTTCGGCGATCTCTATCTCGAGGACGTACGCGCCTACCGCGAACGGCAGCTCGCAGCTCTAGGGATGAGCGGCATCTTTCCGCTCTGGCGGCGAGACACGGCGGAGCTCGCACGCGCCATGCTCGCGAGCGGGCTCGTCGCGCATCTGACCTGCATCGATCCGAAGCGTCTCGAGCGCTCGTTCGCCGGTCGGCGCTTCGACGCCCGGTTGCTCGATGATCTGCCGCGCGAGGTCGATCCCTGCGGCGAGAACGGCGAGTTTCATACCGTGGTGTCGGCGGGGCCGATGCTCACCGCGCCGATCGCGGTGCGCGTCGGTGAGGTCGTCGAGCGCGACGGGTTCGTGTTCGCCGACGTGCTGGCGGACCCGGTGTGAAGAATGCGCGGCTGGCGGCTCGCTGAACGCCTGCCGGTGCATGTGACCCCCGAAAATGATTCAGAACGCGATTGTTAGAAAAGCGTCTAACAATGACCCCTCGAGGCCCTCAATCAGGGGGTCCCGGAGCCAAATTTGATGATTTTCTAACAATCCGCCCCAAAAGCATTACCGGACGCTGGCGATCGCGAGTGCTCACCCCGCTTGGCGCTTCACCCGCGCAGGTCGCATGAGTCGCGCCAGGCCCGAGGCCGCGAGCGCGAGCAGCGTGAGCTCGTCGAGGCCACCCCCACCGTGACCCCCGCCGCCGCCGGAGGCAGCCTGAACCACGAGCTGTACATTCTCCGTCGCGTCGCCCGCGGCATTGCTGCACTTCATACTGTACGTGCTCGTTCCCGTAGAGGTAGGCGTGACATTCATGCTGCCACTGGTGGTATTCGCGGTGAAGCCGGCGGTCGCTGCGCAGGTGTTGATGCTGGCGGAACTCCAGCTGAGTGTCGCCGACTGACCAAGCGTGATGGTCGAGGGCGAGATGCTCATGTTGGGCCACGCCACCGCGGGTCCCGCCTCGATGAACCCGTAGCCGGTGGTGAAGTCCGGCCGAGAATTGACCATGGGCGCGGCGGTAAAGCGCATGGCCGTGTAGATGTCACCCGGTGTCATGCCGGGGTTCGCCTGCAGCATGAGCGCGGCGAGGCCTGCGGCGTGCGGCGTCGCGGCGGAGGTGCCGAAGTAGTTCGGGTAGCTCGGATTGTTGGCGCAGCCGGCGACCATCGAGGTATCGGTGATCTTCGCGCTCGCGAGCGTAAGGCCGAAGAACGTCGTGTTGACGCCGTCCGGGCCGACGAAGTCGGGTTTCTGCCGCACGACGGGCGTCGCGAGGCGATTTCCAGACGTATCGAAGAGGATCGGCGTGCCACCAAACGAGGAGTAAGGCTCGAGCGTGGCCTGCGTCGCGCCGCAGAGCGGTGTCTGGAAGAACAGCGCCGCACCCACAGCTGCGGCGCCCGCGGCGCCCGGGTGCCCCTGGATGGTCGCGTTGTTGGTCGGCGCAAAATTCATGAACATGCTGCCCGCGCCGTCGTCCTCCCACGCGAGCTTGATGCGACCCGGCATCGGGCTGCCATTGGCAAGGCCCACGCTGATGGAGATAGTAGTGGCCGTGGTGTTGTTGGCGGCGCTCGCGGGGTTGGCGATGATGAGGATCTGCACCGGATCGGCGCCCGTCGCGTTCAAGCCGGTGCAGGTCGCTGCCTGGAACGGATAGTAGTTATAAGTCGTGACGCCCGTGCCAGCGGGCAGACTGACGCACAGATCGAGCTGGCTCGTGGCACCGGGGGTGCTGCTCGGGTTGCCCGGGTAGGCGCCGGTCAGGAAGGGCTGGTCCCATTCGAGCACCGCCGCGATGAATTCGCCGGGAAACAACGCCGGGACATTGACCGTGAGCGCGGGAGGCATGGTCTTGCCGGAGGCGTCGAAATTGAGCATCGTCTCGCCGGCGTTCGGACCGCTGCCGGCGTTGAATTGCGGCGCCGTGTTGTCATAGGCGAGATTGCTGTCGTTGCCGGCGGCCGAGAAGTAGGCGACCCCCTGGGTCGCGACGCTGTCGATCGCCTGCGCCACGAGGCCGTCCTGGAAGAAGGGCTCGTCGAAGTAGCCGACGTCGTCGGCGATGACCTTGGCGCCGGCGTTGGCGAGCGCCTGGATACCGTTGGCAAAGTCCGCCTCGTTGTTATCGGCCGTATAGAACGCGAGCGCTGCGCTGGGGGCCACGGCGTGCACGATCTGAAGCATCGCGCGCCCTTCGTCGGTGAAGGGGGCCTGCAACGGTTGGCCGTAACTCAGGCAATCCTGGCTGCCGGGTTGGCCGAACGTTCCGCCAGCCTCCTCGAGCACGTTGACGCCCGCGGCAGGCAAGGCTCCAGTCGACACATCGCTCTGCGCATCAAAGTTGAAGCCGTTCTGCGCATAGCCGGTTCCATTGGGCGCTGTGGGAGGGACGCCGCTTCCCGGTTGGGCGTAGACGTAGTAGCAGTTGTAGCTATCGGACAGAATGCCGACCGTGACGCCCGAGCCATCGAGGGCCTCATCTGCGCGCAGCGCGGCGCTGTCCTGCGCGAAGTCTCCCTGCGTCGCGACCACCCCGCGCGCACGCGAGAGCGCTGCCCGCACCGATGCGACCTCAGCGCGCGCGGCCGCGGCCTCGATCGCGCTCACCGGCAGCCAGCCGCCCACATCGTTGCGGAACACGGCTGGATGCTCGAGCCCGAGGCCGACGAGCGCCGCCTTGAGACGCTGCGGGTCGCCGCGCGTCACCGCATCCACCGCCACCAAGGGCTCCGCGCCCCGGCTGCGCTGCATGAAGCGCGCGGCGGGACTCAATGAGTGCAGGTCCTCGAGCTGGTGGTCGGGACGGGCGAGATACGCGTGGCTGCTCAGGTCGGCGAGCGCCGCGTCGAGCTTTCCGCCGATGCCGCTGCGAAGCTGCGTGGCGCTGCGGCCGCCGAAGGCGAGGAGCGGCGCGCTGCCGGCCGACACCGCCGGGTGCCTGAGGATGGGACGCGGAGGAGCGGTCGCGGAGGCAGCCATCACTCCGACCAACGCGACCACGGCGACACCCAGACGATTCGATGACATCGAGCCCGCTCCTCCCCAAGTCGGAACCTGGACTTACTTATAGCCGATCGGTTCGCACTGAGGCGAATAGTTGAGATTGGTTGCAATGTGTCGCCAGTTGGCGGCACCTGCACCGCGCGGTGGCTAATGAACCGGCGCGCCGCTCTTGAGCTGTGGCCGCCGCGGCTTGAGCAGCGCGTAGCCGCCGATGCCGAGCCAGACGACGTTGAGAGCGGCGGAGGGGTACGCCCCGTTCCAGCCGCTGTTCACGACGAAGCCGATCGCCCCGACGATGTTCATGAGGTGGTAGGTGCGCGAGTCTCCCTCGAGCTTCCCGGCCGAGAGCAGCGCATACGCGCCGACGATGAGGGTGGCGCCGATCCAGCCGATCACTTCGATCACGAGTTTCATGGAGTCCCTGGCCCTGCCGCGGATGTCGATGCGGGCGCCAACTTTACCGGTTTCAGCGTTTTACAGCCGGGAAAGCGTGTCCTGCCTCAAGAATGAGACGCAGTGCCGCCCGCACTGTGCGCCGTGCACTCTCCCAAAAGGCGGACTGCGCCGCGGGTAGCCGGTCACTACAATGCGCGCCGCTGACACACCTCAGGAGATGAGTAATGGAATTGCTGATGGGAATCGAGATTGGAGTGACGTTCGCGCTGGTGATCGGACATTTTACGGCGGTGATTCGTGACCGCCTGGAGCGCCCGATCGACTGAAGCTTGGACGCTCGCTGATCATGACATTCGCCGCCTGCGGGCGGCGTTGTTGTTTCTGAGGGCGTACGATCGCAGCCCCCAGCCGGCCGGCGGAGGGCACGAGCATGCGCGGAACGTTGTGGGGCGTGGCGAGCGCCGCGCTGTCGCTGATGACGATCCCGGCGTGGGGCCAGGATGCCGCAACCGCCGGGCAACTGCCGGCCGGAAACGGCCGCGCGATCGCCGCCGGCAAGTGCGTCGTCTGTCACGATGCGGGCCCCCTCGTTTACCCGGGGTACACACGCGAGGGCTGGCAGAAGGTCATCGGTCGGATGACGAAGCTCGGCGCCACGGTGACCCCCGAGCAGATCCCGGCGCTCACGGATTATCTGGCGCGCGCTTTTCCCGAGCGACCCTCGGACGCATCGACCCTGAGTCGGGGGCGATCAGGGAGTACCCGACAGGCATCCCGGACTCGGGCCCCCACGGGCTGGTGGCAGACGCTGCCGGCTACATCGGCAAGTTGGATCCCGCGACCGGAGTGATCACGGCCTACCGGATGCCGGACGAGCGCGCGCGCGACCCGCACACCGCGGTCTTCGATCAGCACGGGATGTTGTGGTTTACGGTGCAGGGGGCGAACTTCGTCGGGCGGCTCGCGCCGCAGAGCGGCGAGGTGCGGCTCGTGGCGCTGCCTGCCGCCCACTCGCTGCCCTATGGGATCGTGGTGAGCTCTCGGGGCGTGCCGTTCTTCGCCGAGTTCGGCGCCAACCGCATCGGGCGCATCGATCCTGATACATTGGCGATACGCGAATACAGCCTGCCGAATCCCGGCTCGCGCCCCCGCCGGCTGGCGATCACCGCCGACGATGCCATCTGGTACACGGACTACGCGCGCGGCTACATCGGCCGCCTCGACCCAGGGAGCGGTGCGACCCGCGAATGGGCTTCCCCGGGCGGCGCGGGCAAGCTCGCGCTGGTAACCATCGAGTGAATCAAGGCCCCGGCGATTCGCGGTGACGGCTCACGGCGCTGCCGTCGTCGCGCCTGAGCCCGGCGAAGGAGAGCGTCGAAACGATGGTCGCGATGCCGAGCGCGACGAAGGCCTCGTGGATGCCCTGGATCATCTCACCGGGCGAGGTGTGGAAACGGTCGGGAACGAACAGCGCGGTGACCAGCGAGGCCACCGCGACCGCGAAGCTCAGGGACAGCTGCTGGCCGGTGCTCGCGATGGTGCTCGCATCGCTCGCCGCCGCACCGCTCACGTCGGCGTACACCAGTGTGTTCATGCTGGTGTACTGGAGCGAAGAGAAGAATCCGAACGCGAACAGCTGCGCGCCCATGAGCCAGAGCGGCGTCGCCGCGCCGATGGTGGCGAACAGCAGGATCAGGACTCCCAGCATACCCGTGTTGAAAACCAGCACGGCGCGATAGCCGAAGCGCGCCAGAATGCGTGGCATGGTCATCTTGAGGCTCATGGCGGCGAAGGCCTGCGGCATCATCAGGAGCCCGGACTCAACCGGCGTGTAGCCGAGGCCGACCTGGTAGAGGAGTGGCAGCAGGAACGGGATGCCGCCGATGCTGATGCGGGTGAAGAAACTGCCACCCACCGCGGCGCGGAAGGTGCGGATGCGGAACAGCGCCAGGTTGAGCAGTGGCGAGAGCGTGCGCGAGGCGTGCAGGCCGTAGGCGGCGAGCAGCGCGAGCGATAACGCCAGCAACGCGGCAATCGCGGCGCTGCTGAGGCGGTGCTCGCCGAACACCTCGAGGACGTAGGACAGGAGCGCGATGCCGGAGCTGAAGAGCGTGAGACCCGCGAGGTCGAGGCGCGGGGTCTCAACCTCGCGGTAGTCCGGAAGGTGCCGCTCGACGAGATAGAGTCCCGCGACGCCGATCGGCACGTTGAGGAAGAAGATGACGCTCCAGTGGGCGTAGCCGGTGATCAGACCTCCGGCGAGCGGGCCGAGCATCGGGCCGACCAGGCCCGGCACCGCGACGAAGCTCATGGCACGCACCAGCTCGGACTTGCCGAAGGCACGCACCAGCGTGAGCCGGCCCACGGGCACCATCAAGGCTCCGCCGCAGCCCTGCAGGATGCGGAACGCGACCAGCAGATGGATGTTGCGCGCGAGCCCGCACAGCAGCGACCCGGCCGTGAACAGCCCGATCGCGCTCGCGAACACGCGGCGCGTTCCGAAGCGATTCGCCATCCAGCCGCTCACCGGGATGAAGACCGCGAGACTCAGCGTGTAGCTCGCGAGCACCGCCTTCATGCTGAGCGGCGCCACGCCGAGTGCGTGCGCGATCCCGGGGACGGCGGTGTTGAGAATCGTCGTGTCGAGCGCCTGCATGAAGAAGGCTACGGCCACCAGCCACGGCACCAGCCGCCGCGAGGCTTGCGTGGGTGGCGCCGCCGCGGGTGCCGTCATCGGAATGCGTCAGCGGCGCTATATACTGCGCGCCCGTCCCGCGTGCGGAGAGCATCCATGTGCGACAACGACTCGATGGACGACATGATTGAGTATCAGCCGAAGTCGACACAATTGTCGCGGCGCCGCTTCGGAGCCTTCACGCTCGGCGCGAGCGTGGCGTCGCTCCTGCCGGCGGGCGCGGGCGCAGCCTGGATCGAGGAGGGCGAAGTCGAGATCAAGACTCCCGACGGCACGGCGGACGCTTACTTCGTGCGTCCCGGGGAGGGTAAGTATCCGGGAGTGCTGATGTGGCCGGACATCTTTGGACTGCGGCCCGCGTTCCGGCACATGGGTCGGCGCCTGGCCGAGGCGGGTTATGCGGTGCTGGTCCCGAATCCCTTCTACCGGACCAAGCGGGCCCCCACGGCACCGGAGAATCCGGACTTCAATGACAAGCCGACGCGCGATGCGCTGATGGCGCTCATGAACAGCTTGAGCCCTGCCTCCGTGGTCACCGACGCCCGGGCATTCGTCGGGTGGCTCGACTCGCAGCCTTCGGTCGATCGCAAGCGCCGCATGGGAACCATGGGTTACTGCATGAGCGGTCCGTACACGCTGCGCACGGCGGCGGCGCTTCCCGAGCGCGTCGGCGCGGGGGCTTCATTCCACGGCGGCGGCATGGTGACCAATAAGCCGGACAGCCCGCATCTGGTGATTCCGAAGATCAAAGGGCAGTTTCTGGTCGCGATCGCTTCCAACGACGATCAGCGCCAGCCGGAGCAGAAGATCGTGCTGCGCGAGACGTTCGAGAAGGCCAAGGTGCCCGCCGAGGTCGAGGTCTATGCGGGCGCGCTGCACGGCTGGTGTCCGCCCGACTCGCGGGTCTACAACGACGAGCAGGCGGAGAAAGCCTGGAGCCGCATGCTCGCGCTGTTCAGCACGGCGCTCGCGGGGCGCCCCGCGAAGGCGGTCTAGCCGCCGGAAGCGCCGATTCCCGCGGTCAGCGGCTGCTGGCGCCGATCGGCGGCGTTATGTCGCGCGCCGCATCTTCGAGGAAGCTGTCCTGAGCCGGCGGCTTGGGTGCGCGCGTAGCGCGGGTCAGACTCGAGTAGCTGAGCCAGCAGAAGAGGCACACGGCCAGACCGGAGAGGCACAGAAGCAGGTATCCCACTGCTGTCAGAATCACTTGGGAGACCCTCACACGAGACCCTTGTAGTGAGTGCAAGTGTGTGGCTTAGGGCTCCCGGGGTTCCGGGCAGCAGATCACAAGAGGCAACGAATTGTGAGCACGCCTGCGCGAGTGCCCGCGCACCATGTGCCAGGTTGTCGCGCAAACGCGCAACACTCCTCGTTTTTCTTCACTTAATGCTCTGCGCGTGCGTGGCGCGCCGCAGAAGCGGTGCGCGTCTATTGACGGAGTACACCGCGCGCCGGCGCTCAGGGCGGCGTCTCTCTAGTGCTGCCGGCAGGTGAAGAGGGCATTGGTCGGGGTGACAGGATTTGAACCTGCGACTCCTACGTCCCGAACGTAGTGCTCTACCAGGCTGAGCTACACCCCGAGGATCGACTTGAGGCCTGCGGCGCGCGCGGCAAGCCGCGGGCGGCGCAGTCTACTGAAGCGGACTGAAGCCTTCAAATCTGGCCGCGCCGACCGTCCGGCCGGCGTGGGGCCATACCTTGGCCTTAGCTGCCCGTCTTCTGCACCACGATCTTGCCGAGGTGCATCACGAGCACCGGATGCTCCGTGGCGCGAATGTTCGTGATCACGTTGCCGGGGACCGCCACGACGTCGGCAACCTTGCCGGCCTCGAGCGTCCCCACGTCGGCTTCTATGCCGAGGAGCTTGGCATCATCCCGCGTGCCCGAGAGCAGGGCCTGCGCCGGGCTCATGCCGTGGTTCACGTACAGGCCGAACTCCTGGGCGTTCATCCCATGTGGGTAAACGGCGGCATCGGTCCCGAGCGCGATCGGTACACCGAGCTTGATCGCTGCCCGCAACATGTTGCCGTGGGCCGCGGCTGCGGCGCGCGCTTTGGCGGCGATCTGCGGCGGATAGCCTTCCACTTCCTTGAGGACGTACTCCACCGTTATCCGCGTCGGCACGAGCCACACACCTTTGGCTTTCATGAGCTTCAGGGTGTCTTCGGTGAGAAAGCTCCCATGCTCGATGGAATCGACGCCCGCCTCGATCGCGAGGCGCGCCGCGGCGTCCCCGTGGCAGTGAGCGGCGACCTTGCGCCGCCACGCGTGCGCCTCCGAGACGATGGCTTTCATTTCCTCGAGCGTCAGCTGGGGCACATCGACGGGATCGGCCTCCGAGAGCACGCCGCCGCTCGCGGCGATCTTGATGACGTCCGCACCCCATTTCATCTGGTAGCGCACCGCCAGGCGGCACTGCTCCGGACCGCTGCAGATGCCCTGGATGGGCCCCTCGGGCTGGATGCGGTCGGGGGGAAATGACGCCTCGTCAAAATGTCCGCCAGGGGATCCGACGCCGTGTGCGGCCGTGAGCATGCGCGGTCCCTCGGTGACGCCGGCGTTGATGGCATTACGGAGACTGATGTCGACGAAGTCCTGCGCGCCGACGTTGCGCACGGTGGTGAAGCCGGCTTCCAGCGTGCGCTTGGCGTACAGCGCGGCGTAAAGCGCCTGCTCGGCGGGGAAGCGCATGAGGTCGTGGTAGCGCATGAGGTAGTAGTTGCTCTCGAGCTGCATCGTGAGATGCGTGTGCGCATCGATGAAGCCCGGAAGCAGCGTGGCCTCGCCGAGGTCGATCACCCGGGCGCCCGCCGGGGCGCTGCCGCCGACCGCTACGATGCGGTCGCCTTTGACCACGACCACACCACCGTCCTTGAGCGCGGTGCCGGTGGCGTCGAAGATGTGGGCAGCCTTGAGCACGATCGTCTCGGGTGCCGGTGCGGTCTGCGCTATGGTCAGCGCTGGGACGGCGCTGCTGGCCGCCACGGCGGCGAGAGCCGCCGCAATCTTCGCTGCTTTCATTGTTTTCTCCCTTGGGGTCGTCAGGTCGTGTGCTCGACCGCGAAATTCGCCAGCGCGGCGAGACCGTTCTTATAAAAGGAGTCGGGCAGCAGCGCCAGCGTGCCGAGCGCCGCGTCCGCCTCGGCGCGCGCGAGCCGCGCCGCATAGTCGAGGCCGCCGGTGGACTCGATGGCATCGACCACGGCCCCGAGCTGACCACGCCCGCCGTTCTTGATCGCCTCGCGGATCGCCACGCGCTGCGCCTCGCTGCCGTTTCGCAGTGCGTGGATCAGCGGCAGCGTGGGTTTGCCCTCGGCGAGATCGTCGCCGAGGTTCTTGCCGCGCTCGGCTGGGCTCGAGCGGTAGTCGAGCACGTCGTCGACCAGCTGGTAGGCGGTGCCGAGATGGCGCCCGTAGGCGGCGAGTGCCGCGCGCCGCTCCGCCGATATGTCCGCGAGCACCGCGGCCACTTCGGCTCCGGCCTGGAACAGCCGCGCGGTCTTGCGGTAGATGACCTCGAGGTAGCGCTGCTCGGTCGTGTCGGGATCGTGCGCGTTCATCAGCTGCAGCACTTCGCCCTCGGCGATCACGTTGGTCGCCTCGGCCATGATCTCCATCACCGGCTGCGAGGCGAGCGCCGCCATCATCTGGAAGGCGCGCGAGTAGACGAAGTCCCCCACCAGAACGCTCGCCTGGTTGCCGAACACCTCGTTGGCGGTATAGCGGCCGCGGCGGAGCGACGAGCCGTCGACGACGTCGTCGTGCAGGAGCGTTGCCGTGTGGATGAACTCGATGAAGGCCGCGGCTTCGACGTGCGCCTCACCGCCCTGGCCGCAGGCGCGCCCGGCAAGCACCACCAGCAGCGGGCGCAGCCGCTTACCCCCGCCGGCGATGATGTGGTCGGCGACCCGGTCGACGAGCGGCACGGCGCTCTTCAGGCGTGCGCGAATGACCTGGTCCACGGAGTCGAGGTCGGGGCGCACCAGAGCGCGAATCTCAGCGAGGGTCATCCGCCGCATCCTAGCCGACCGGAGCATCCCAGTCTCGATAAGTCCTCGCCGGGCTTGAGGAAATGGTCGTTTGACCGGGAGGGGTCCGGTCAGTAGAATGCGCGGCCTTTCTTTGACCCCCTTCTTCTTTTGAGCACTATGTACGCAGTCATCGCCACGGGCGGCAAGCAGTATCGGGTGACGAAGGACGGCGTGCTGCGCGTCGAGAAGCTCGACGCGGAGCCGGGCGCCACCGTCGAGTTCGGCGAAGTGCTCCTGGTCGGGGAGGGGGCCGACGTCAAGGTGGGTAAGCCCACCCTCAAGGGCGGCAAGGTGCTCGCCACCGTCGTGCGCCACGGCAAGGGCGCGAAGGTGTCGATCGTGAAGTTCAAGCGCCGCGCGCATTACCTGCGGCAGAAGAACCACCGGCAGCTTTACACCGAAGTGAAGGTCACGGACATCCAGGCGGGTTGAGCCATGGCACACAAAAAGGCAGGCGGCAGTACCAAGAACGGGCGCGACTCCCACTCCAAACGGCTGGGCGTGAAGCGTTTCGGCGGCGAGCAGGTGCTGGCCGGCAACATCATCGTGCGCCAGCGCGGTACCCAGGTGCGCCCGGGCTCGAACGTCGGCGTCGGTACGGACCACACCCTGTTCGCGAAGGTGACCGGCAAGGTGCAGTTCCAGAAGAAGGGCGCCGGGCAGCGGATGTACGTGAGCGTGCTGCCCGAGCCCGAGAAGGCCTGAGGCAGCGGCCGCAAGGGAGTCAAGCAATCGAGCAAAGCCCCGGCCTCAGCGCCGGGGTTTTTGTTTCGGCGCGGGTGCCAGCGCGTGATATTCCAATTCCCAATAGTCAGGCACTTGCCTAACTATTCGAAAAGGACATGCGAAACGGCGTCGCCGCCTGCCGGCCGGCGCAGCATAGAGTGACCCCATGAAATTCGTCGACGAGGCCCGGGCACGGGTGCAGGCCGGCAACGGCGGACGCGGCAGCACCAGCTTCCGCCGCGAGAAGTTCGTGCCCTTCGGCGGGCCGGACGGCGGCGACGGCGGTCACGGCGGCAGCGTCTACCTGCGTGCGGCCACCGGCATCAACACGCTCGCCGACTTTCGCATCGAGCGTACCTTCAAGGCAGGCCACGGCGAGCCGGGGAGCTCGAACGACTGCACCGGGCGCGGCGGGGCGGACCTGCGCGTACCGGTGCCGATCGGCACGGTGGTGCGCGATGCCGACACGCAGGAGCAGCTCGGGGATCTCACCCGTGACGGGGAGGAGCTCCTGGTGGCGCGCGGCGGCAAGGGTGGCTGGGGCAACCAGCGCTTCAAGTCGAGCACCAACCGCTCGCCGCGCCAGTTCGGTCCGGGTCTGCCGGGCGAGAAACGCACGCTCGAGCTCGAGCTCAAAGTGATCGCCGATGTGGGGCTCTTAGGGCTTCCCAATGCCGGCAAGTCCACGCTCATCCGGGCGGTGTCGGCTGCACGCCCCAAGGTGGCCGACTACCCGTTCACGACGCTCCACCCGAACCTGGGCGTGGTGGCCGTCGGGCAGCATCGCAGCTTCGTCATGGCCGATATTCCCGGTCTCATCGAGGGGGCGGCGGAAGGGGCGGGGCTCGGGCACCGGTTCCTCAAGCACCTGCAGCGCACGCGCCTGCTGCTGCACCTCGTCGACATCGCCCCGATCGACCCGGAGGCCGATCCGGTACGCGATGCGCGCTCGATCGTGGCGGAGCTGAAGAAGTTCAGCCGGGAGCTGGCGGCAAAGCCACGCTGGCTGGTGCTCAACAAGCGCGACCTGCTGCCGGAAAAGGAAGCGGAGCAGCGGGCGCGCGCGATCGTGCGCGCACTGCGCTATCGCGGCCCCCACTTCCTGATCTCAGGAGCGACGGGAGCCGGCACGCAGGAGCTGTGCGAGGCGGTTATGAGGCTTTTGGAGGAGGACGATCGCTCTTCACGGGAGCGCGCATCATCTCCAGCAGGAACTGCCGCCGGGCCGCAGGCCGCAACTTGAGCGGCGTCGGGACGACGGGGACTGGGATCCGGGTCTTTTGATTCGGGTTCATCGAAGCCTCATTGCATCGCGCGAATACGGGCCGACAGGCGACTCTTGTGCCGGGCGGCCTTGTTGCGGTGGATGATCTGCTTGCCGACGAGCGTATCGATGACCGGGACGGCTTCCTTGTAGGTGTTCTGAGCGGCTCCCTTGTCTCCCGCGGCGATGGCCGTGGTCACTTTGCGGACCGCCGTGCGCATGCGGGAGCGAAGGGCAACGTTGCGGGCGCGGTGCTTCTCAGCCTGGCGGGCAGCCTTTTCGGCGGACTTGGTATTGGCCACTCAATCTCCGTTATCGGTACGTCCCCCCGGGGGCGGGGGCCGGTAGTCTGCTGACCCAGTGGGGGCTTGTCAACGCAAACCGGCGTCCCCGGGGCGGGCGCTTCACATAAACTACGACGGGCCCTGCGCAGGCCGGGCCCGGGTTAACTTAGTCCTTCCGTCTCAGTGACTTAAGAGGCTCATGGAGCTCATTCGCGGACAGGTGGATCTGCCGCGCCGGCACGAGCGCTGCGTGGCGACGATCGGCACCTACGACGGCCTGCATCTCGGGCACCAGGCGCTCATCGCGCGGCTTCAGAGCCACGCCGAGCGTCTCGCGCAGCCCGCGGTCATGCTGACCTTCGAGCCCATGCCACGCGAGTTCCTCTCGCCCGCGGATCCCCCGGCGCGGCTCACGACCTTCCGTGAGCGCTGGCGGCTCCTCTGCGGCACGGGTCTCGAGTATCTGTGGCTGCTGCGCTTCGACGAGGCTTTGCGTAACCTCTCCGCCGAGGACTTCGCGCAGCTGCTCGTGCGCCGGTTGCGCCCGAGCCTCGTCGTGGTGGGGCATGATTTCCGCTTCGCCCGCAAGGGGGAGGCGACCGCGGCCTCGCTCGCGGCAGCCGGGCAGCGCCTCGGGTTCGCCGTGGATGTCGTGCCCGCCGTGACGGTCGCCGGGGAGCGCGTCTCGAGCAGCGGGGTGCGCACGGCGCTCGCGTGCGGTGACTTTGCGCGCGCCGGGCGCTGGCTCGGCCGGCCGTACTCGATGCGCGGCCGGGTGATCGGCGGGCGGCGCCTGGGAAGGGACCTCGGATTTCCGACCGCGAACCTCGCGCTCGGGCGGCGCCGTGCGCCGGTCGCGGGCATCTTCGCGGTGCAGGTGCACGGCGTGGCGGGTGCGGCGCTCCCCGGAGTCGCGAGCCTCGGCACGCGCCCGACGATCGGCGGCGGCGAGGCGCTGCTCGAGGCACATGTGTTCGATTTCGACGACGATCTCTACGGGCGTGAGATCGAGGTGGAGTTCGCCGCGAAGCTGCGCGATGAGCAGCGCTTTGCGACGCTCGAGGCGCTCACGGCGCAGATGCAGCGCGACGCCGCCGATGCGCGCCGCATCTTGAACGGATGACGATGACCGACTACAAGCACACGATCAACCTGCCGCGGACCGAGTTCCCCATGAAGGCGGACCTCGCCCAGCGCGAGCCCGCCATGGCGCGCGCCTGGGAGGAGCGCGGCACTTACGCGAAGCTGCGCGAGATCGCGCGCGGCCGGCCGCGCTTCGTGCTGCACGACGGGCCGCCGTACGCCAACGGCGCGATTCACATCGGCCACGCCGTCAACAAGATCCTGAAGGACATCGTCGTCAAGTCGCGCTCCCTCGATGGCTTCGACTCGCCTTACATCCCCGGCTGGGACTGTCACGGACTGCCGATCGAGCTGCAGGTGGAGAAAAAGCACGGGCGTCCCGGACAGAAGCTCGACGCGCAGGCCTTCCGCGCCGCCTGCCGTGCCTACGCCGCCGAGCAGGTCGAGCTGCAGCGCACTGACTTCAAGCGCCTCGGGATTCTCGGCGACTGGGACCATCCCTACATGACCATGGCGCCGCGCTACGAGGCGCAGCAGCTGCGGGCTTTCGGCCGCATCATCGAGAACGGCCACCTCTACAAGGGGGTGAAGCCGGTGCACTGGTGCATCGATTGCCGCTCGGCGCTCGCCGAGGCGGAAGTCGAGTACGAGGAGAAGACCTCCCCGGCGATCGACGTCGCCTTCCGGGTGAGCGACAACGCCGATCTCGCGCGGCGCGTCGCGCTCGGGCTCACGCAGCTCGGCGGCGCCCCGGTCGACGTCGTCATCTGGACGACCACGCCGTGGACGCTGCCGGCCAACCAGGCGGTCGCGCTGAATGCCGAATTTCGCTATGTGCTGATCGAGGCCGGGAAGGACGGCGAGCGTCGCCGGCTGATCCTCGCCGCCGAGCTCCTCGAGGCGTGTCTCGAGCGCTTTCACATGAAGGCTGGCGCCGTGCTCGCCGAGGTCGCGGGCCGCGAGCTCGAGGGGCTCGAGCTCGAGCACCCGTTCCAGGACCGCCAGGTACCGGTGGTGCTCGGCGAGCACGTGACGCTCGACGCCGGCACCGGCGCGGTGCACACCGCCCCCGGCCATGGCCAGGAGGACTTCGTCGTCGGTCAGCGCTATGGACTGCCGGTCGCGAACCCAGTCGGCAATGACGGGCGCTTTCTCAAGGACACGCCCCTGGTGGCGGGATTGCGGGTTGACGAGGCCAACCCGGTGATCATCGCCGCGCTCGCCGAGCGCGGCCGCTTGCTGCGCGAGCAGAAGGTGCTGCATAGCTACCCGATCTGCTGGCGTCATAAGACTCCGGTCATCTTCCGCGCGACGCCGCAGTGGTTCATCAGCATGGAGCAGGCGAAACTGCGCGAGCACACGCTGCGCGACATCCCCGGCGTCGAGTGGACGCCGGCCTGGGGCGAGCAGCGCATCACCGGCATGATCGAGAGCCGCCCGGACTGGTGCATCTCGCGCCAGCGCACCTGGGGCGTGCCCATACCGCTCTTCGTGCACCGCGAGTCCGGAGAGCTCCATCCCCGTACCCAGGAGCTCATCGAGGCGGCCGCCGCGCGCGTCGAGCAGGGCGGCATCGATGCCTGGTTCGCGCTCGATCCACGCGAGCTCTTGGGTAGCGAGGCCGCGCACTACGACAAGGTCAAGGACGTCATGGACGTCTGGGCCGACTCGGGACTGTCGTTCGAATGCGTGGGCGCCGAGCGGCCCGAGATCGCGGCTCCCGTCGACCTCTACCTCGAGGGCTCGGACCAGCATCGCGGCTGGTTCCACAGCTCACTCCTCATGTCGGAGGCGCTCTACGGGCGCCCGCCATACCGCGGCGTGCTCACTCACGGCTTTACGGTGGACGAGAAGGGGCGCAAGCAGTCCAAATCGTTGGGCAACGTCATCGCCCCGCAGCGGGTGATGAACAGTCTCGGCGCGGATGTGCTGCGCCTCTGGGTCTCGGCGACCGACTACGCCAACGAGATGAGCGTATCGGACGAGATCCTGAAGCGCATGGCCGATTCCTACCGCCGCATGCGCAACACGCTGCGCTTCCTGCTCGGCAATCTCCACGGCTTCGATCCGGTGCGCGACGCGCTGCCGCTCGATGAGATGGTGGCGCTCGATCGATGGGCGCTCGCGCGCACGCGCGCGCTGCAGGCGGAGGTCCTCGACGCCTACCGCCGGTACGCTTTCCATCTCATTTATCAGAAGGTCCACAACTTCTGCAGCGTCGATCTCGGCGGCTTTTACCTGGATGTGCTCAAGGACCGCCTGTACACCACGCCCGCCCACGGCCGCGCGCGCCGCTCGGCGCAGACCGCGATGATCCACATCGCCGAGTGCATGGTGCGCTGGCTCGCGCCGATCCTGTCGTTCACGTCCGAGGAGGTCTGGCGTTACCTGCCGGGGGAACGGCCCGAGTCGGTGTTCCACGCCACCTGGCACGTGCCGCCCGAAGTGCCGGCGGGCGCCATCGACTGGGACGCATTCATCGAGCTGCGTACCGACGTGACGCGCGAGCTCGAGAAGCTGCGCGACACGGGCGCCATCGGCGCGCCGCTCGATGCCACCGTCGAGGTGTACTGTCTGCCGGAGCAGCAGCGGCGCTTCGCCGCGCTCGGCTCCGAGCTGCGCTTTCTCCTCATCACCTCCGAGGCGCGCGTCCACGAGGTCGCAGCCCCACCGGCAGGTGCGGTCGCCGCCGCCCGGCTCCCCGGCGTATGGCTCGCCGTGGCCCCGAACACCGATCCCAAGTGCGTGCGCTGCTGGAACCGGCGGCCGGATGTCGGGACGCACACCCACCATCCGCAGCTGTGCGGGCGCTGCATCGTGAACCTCGAGATGCCGGGCGAGGAGCGGCGCTGCGCATGAGCGCGGGCTCGCTCCCCGCCGCCGCGAGCGGCTGGCGCTGGCTGCCGCTCACCGCGGTCGTGATCGCGCTCGACCAGGCTTCGAAAGCCTGGATGCTGCAGCATTTCTTGCTGTTCGAGCGGGTGCACCTCTCGCCGGTGCTCGACATCATCCTCACTTACAACACCGGCGCCGCCTTCAGCATGCTGGCCGATGCCGCCGGCTGGCAGCGCTGGGTGTTCGTGGTGCTGGCGCTCGCCGTGAGCGTGACGCTCACCGTGTGGCTGCGGCGCCTGGCGGCGGCGACCCAGGGCCTGATCGCCTGCGGGCTTGCGCTCATCATCGGCGGCGCGCTCGGCAACATGATCGACCGGCTGCGCCTCGGCCACGTGATCGACTTCATCCATGCCCACTGGGGGCTGCATTATTTCCCCGCCTTCAACGTCGCCGACTCCGCGATCACCGTCGGCGCGGGCCTGCTGCTGCTCGATGCCTGGCTCGAGGCGCGCCGCGGACGCCGGGGGAGCAGCTAGA
>DATIXU010000136.1:0-30222 GCA_035518275.1 Steroidobacteraceae bacterium | reverse complement strand
ACAGAAAGTCGCGCTTGACGAGGCCGCAGAGCCCGATCGGCAACGGCTGCGATTTGAGCTGCACCGCGTACAGCCCAAAGCCGCAGCTCCGATACGGCGCCCAGATGTTGTTTCTGATGTAGCCCTCCGCGTCCGCCAGTGTGCGAACACCGCGGTCGCCGATGTTCTCGAGCCACGACGGCTCGTTGAGCAGCCGCAGGAAGAACGCGGCGTCCTCGAGCGCCGCGGAGCGCAACTCGAGGCGCGGGGTCGTGAGGAGTGGTAGCAGCGCGATGCGTCCGTCAGTGAGGGGGCAGGCGAGAGTGTAGCCCTGGCGCGCTGCCGGAGCATGCTGGTTGAGCCTCTGCCGCACGGCGCCGTGCGCGGACTCAGTGCGTGCGCAGCTGCAGCTCGTGGCGCCGGTAGTCGATGATCAACGCGTCCAGCAGGCCGAGCGCGTCCATGCCGATCAACAGGGTCGGATCGTGTGTCAGCTGCCAGCGCTCGAAGATGTGCACTTCGCCGTAGGTGATGCGCGCGTCCTGAATCTCGATGCCGCCCAGCGTGATCGGCGGGCTCTCGAACATCTCACCGCCCTGGACGTGCGTCGTGACATCGAGGATCTTCTCCGGCGTGCCGCGCGCATGGCGACTCAAGAGCGCCCGCCGTAACGCCTCGTTGCCGATGCTGCGCTCCGCGCCGGTATCGATGACGGCGTGCACACGCACGCGATCCACGTAGCCCGCGACCATCAGCAGGCCGGGACCCGACCGCTCGAGCGGCAGCGTGACGAAACCAATCGGCGCGCGCTGTCCGTGGGAGCGGGAGATGCTGATCCGGTCGTGACGGAAATCGATGTCGATCCGCTTATCGGTGAGGCCCGCGGTCCCGAGGACTCCCTCGGCGCCGCCGAGCGCATCCGCCAGGATCGGCAGCGTTACCGAGGTGACATCGAGATCACCGACGACGAGCGAGTCGACGTGGACAGTGGGGACGATCGCGCTGCCCGCAACCCCCTGCAGCAGCACCAGGTGGTCGGCCTCGGTCGCGAGACCGAGCGCTGCGGCCACCGTCGCGATGATCGCCGAATCGCTCGCGCCGGTATCGAGCACCAGGCGAAACGGTCCGCGGCCGTTGATCATGACCGGCGCCCAGATGCGCCCGATCCGGTCGCGCAGCGTCGGTGCGACGAAGCGCGGCTCGGGCGCCTGCACCACGACTTCCGGCGCGGGCACCTGGGCTGCGGGAGGGGGCGGTGCCGCGGCCGCGGCCAGGGCCGAGAGAAGCAGGGGCCGGACGAGCACCACCGCGCAACCCCAGCGCACAACAGAGGTAGGCGGCGGTGCTCGCCCGGCGAACAGCCTCAGAACTTCGCAGTAAAGGCGACGAAGACCTCCCTTCCCAGGTAGTCATAAGCCGGGAAGCTGTTCGCGGGACCTGAGTTCGCGGTGATGTCGTACGAGGGGACCAGCGGCGGATCCTTGTCGAGCACGTTGTTGACTCCGAAACGCAGGTCCAGCTCCTTCATGACATGCCACACGGCGCTGAGATCGAGGTAGTTGTAGCCCGGGATGCGCGCGTTGTATTGATCGTAGTAGGGGAACGGCTCGTTGGAGCCGGCGGCTCCTTCCTCGGCGCCCTGCAGCAGCGGATTGGTGGAGTTGTTGTCGAAGGTCGTCGGACCGATGAAGCGCCACTGCGCCGACAGCAGCAGGTCGAGCGGTGTCTCCCAGGTGACCCGGAGGGTGTGGCGCCAGCGCGGATTCACCGAGCCCTGCGTGGTCGAGTTGCAGGTGCTGCCGAACAGGCCCGCGCAATCGAACGATCCGGAGCCCGGATACGGCGTTTCGGTCGAATGCCACAGGTAGGCGCCGTTCAAGGTCGTGCTCAGCGAGCCCCAGGGCAGTGCATGCCGATAGTTCATCCCGACATCGAAGCCCGAAATTATCGTGAGCCCGAGGTTGTAATCCTGCTGGAGGAAGTAGCCGCCGCCCTGCACCGTGGCGCCGGCCAGTGAGCCCGCAGGCGTGCGCACGATCTGGCTGCAGTAGATCGGGTTGTCGTTGACCAGACAGCCATTCAGGATGACCGCGAATGGATAGGTCCCGATCTCATCCTCGAGCTTGATGTGGTAGTAGTCGACGCTGGCGCTGAAGCCGGGCAGCGCCGTGGGCGTGAGGGTCAGGCCCAGAGACCAGGTCGTGGCGACCTCGGGCTTCAGCTGGCTGTTTCCCTCGATCACCTGCCCGCACTGACCGGACACGCACTGGATGATGTTGTTGGTGTGTACGCCGTCTCCGTACTGGGCCGGAGTGACGCCGGTATGCTCGCATTCCACCAGGCTGGCGGTCGGGATACCGGCGCAGGGATCGATACCAACGACGTTCTCCTGGCCGAAGGAAGGGGCCACGAAGAGCTCGATCAGGTTCGGGGCCCTGACGGCGCGGTCCAACGAGAAGCGCAGACGCGCATCCTGGAGCGGCGCGTATTGCACCTCGAACTTGTAGGTGTTGGTGGAGCCGGTGGTGTCGTAGTTGGAATAGCGGTAGCCGACATCGGTCGTCAGGTCGTAGACCCCCGGCTGGCCATGGGCGATCGGCATCCGCAGCTCGACGAACGCCTCGTCGATGTCGTAGTGCTGGTTGATGTTGACCAGCGCGCCGGAGAAGCCGGCTAGGTCGCCCGAGGTCTCGGCGCCGTCGGGATTGAACGTGACACTGTCCATGCGGTGCTCGTAGCCGAAATTGACCGCGGCGCCGTCGTTGGCCCAGGGCGTCTGCAGTCCGTACCTGCCGAGCTCACCGGTGAAGTCGAGATGCGCAACCTGCTCGGTGTTGTTGCCCTGTGCAGTTCCCGGCGTCGACAGGTAGGCCAGCTGTGCCGGGGTCACCCCGCCCTGCGTAAAGATGTTCCACGGCACGCACTGGCCGCCGCTGATGCAGACCGGCTGGCCCTGGGCGTTGGTCGTCACCTGCAGGGCGTTGTTGATCTTGCCGTAGTCGAGGAAGTCCTGGTTACTCTGGAACGCCGTGGTGTAGTAGTACGAGCCGTAGAGGTCATAGGTCCAGCCGTCGATCACGTCGCCTCTCGTGCCGATGACCGCGCGGATGTTGTTGTGCTCGTAGATGGAGGTGCGCCCACCGCCCTCGATGTTGCGCCGGCCGATGGAGACGTCGGCGCTGTTGCCCTTCGATCCCGGGTTGGCCAGGTCGCCGGCGATCTGCGCCGGGGTGCACAGCAGCGCCTGCTCCTGAGCGCTCAAGAGCGGATTGCTGCAGTTGATGAGCTCGTTGCCGTCCGACGTGAAGGGGTCGCCGCCGATGAAGAGGCCGGAGGGCGCGACCACGGCCACGCTGCGGTCATCCATCCAGGTGAACTCCGCGTAGGGCTGGACGTGGCTGTTGAGCTCCAGGTGCGCCAGGAATCCCGCCTGGAAGCGCTTGTCCTGGCGCTGCAGGTACTCGAAATTGTTGAAATCGAAGATCGCCGGCGGGCTCGACCCCACCTGCGGCCAGGGGAGGAACTGGTTGCCGACGACGGTGTAACGGGTGTTGAGGCCTGGCGCGATTCCCTCCGGAGTGAAGCGATTCGAGTTCGAGCTGCCGAGGCATTCGACGCCGGTGTAGGTCGGTGAGGCGACGTCACCGTTCGAGGCGAGCTGGCAGTCGGAGAAGTCCCGCGCCGAGGCGGTCACCGGCTGCTGCGCGTGATAGACGAAGAAACCGGTGAAGTTTCCCTTGCCGTCATCGAAGTTCTGGCCGAGGAGTATCGACAGGTCATGCTTGTAGCCGTCGCGGATGCTGCCGGAGGGAACGGAGCTCTGCGCGGTGAACCCGCTATTGGGATCGTTGGCACCCAGCAGGCCCTCGACGTAGCTGTTGTGCTGGTCGTGCTGCGCGAAGCCGTACTGGCCATCGATCTGGATGCCTTCGAAGTCCTTCTTGAGGATGAAATTCACGACACCCGCGATGGCATCGGAGCCGTAGGTGGCGGAAGCGCCGCCCGTGACCACGTCGACCCGCTCGATCAACGGCACCGGAATCTGGTCGATGTCGGGCGCGGCGTTCTGATTCGAGGTGCTCGGATCACCGATGCCGAGCCGGCGCCCGTTCACCAGCACCAGCGTGCGCTGTGGGCCCATGCCCCGGAGGTCCACCGTCGAGAAGCCGCCGGTCGAGGTCAGGGGGCTCGAGGTGTTGCCGAAGTCGGAGTTGCCGCCGATGATGTTCTGCGGCAGCGAATTCATCAGGTCAGTGATGTCGGTGTAGCCCTGCAGTCGGATGTCCTGGCTCGAGACCACCGTGGTGGGGCTGGTCGCCGTGATGTTGGCGGGCACGGGGATACGCGAGCCGGTCACTACCACTTCCTGCAACGGCGCGGCGGTCTCCTCGGCCGGCGCTGCAGCCTGCTGAGCAGGCGCCGCGGGCAGGAACACGCTGGCGAATATGGCGAACAGTGCGCTGATGAGCGGCGCGCGCGTGCGAGTCATGTACGTCTCCCCTTGAATTTGTTCGGTCCGGTCGTTGCCCGGGTGCTACGCGCAGCCGCAACCAGATGCCGGCGCGCGACGCCGAGCGGAGATCCAGGGGATGGAACATATATGGCACAAATGGGTGCGGCGCTTGAATGTGACGAAGCACCTTCGAGGCGCGAGCAGCACGCCGGTTGGCGTGACGATGCCCGGGCGTTGGGTGACGAGCGGTGCCGCGCCCGGCTCCGGATGCGCGCGCGCGGTGATAGCGTCACCAGGGAGTCGGGGATTCAGCGTCTGTTCGCGGGGGATCGGTGGTGCAAGGGGTCCGAGAGTGTTGTTTGTTGAGCACGCTGCTGGTGGCCTTGGTCGCGTGCGCGAGCCGGCCCGTGAAGCAGCCGCCGCTGCCGTCGGCGGCGGCTCTCGCCGCGCAGGGAATCGAATGTCACAAGGAGCGCACCACCGGGAGCCTCGTTGCGACCACGGTTTGCACCAGCGCCGCACAGCGCGCGCGTGCGGCGGACAATGCGCAGCAGACCAAAGACCTGATGGAAAAAGACCAGGGCGGGCCCTGCATGCACATCGGGCCATGCCAGTGAGGCGCGTGGTGCAAGCGATGCAGCGAACCGGGAAGGGGAAACTCGTGCGGGCTGAATCTGATCGTCAACGAGACTCTGGTAAAGGACTAGGAGCGCGCCGCCGCAGGGGCAGCGCCGCGAGAATCGTGTCGCGGTAGGCGTGACCGGAGTGCAGGCGCGCGCCGGTCGTGAGGGTGAACACGAACGAACCGTGACCGAGCGGCTGAGCGAAGGCGATAGCGCGAACATTCAGGAGCAGCGAGCGCTCGATTCTCACGAAGCCGACCGGCGCCAGTACGGCCTCGAGATGCTTGATCGAGTCGCGGCAGATGTACTCGACAGCGGCGAGGTGGTAAGTCACGTAGTTGCCCGCCGACTCGACGTAGTCGATTGCAAGTGGATCGAGCGGGTAGAGCCGATGCTCGCGCTCGCCCACCAGAAACAGCGGCCGGCTGGCGCCACGTGCAGAGAGTGCGGTTGGCGCCGGGGTAGCGGGCAGCGGGTACGGCCGGGCCGTGTGGCCAGCGTGCGACACGGGGACCGCTGGCTCATCATCGACGATGAGGCGATTCATGGTGAGTATCTCAGCGGTGGCGGCGCGGTGAGTCCAGAGCGAAATCTCGCGCTCATCCAGAAATCGCCTACGCTCGTCCCAGCGGTCAGTCCTTCAGGCCGCCGACCGCGAACTGCCCAATGCGCTCGCGGACCTTGTGGCGAAAGCGCTCGCTGCTGGTCACGGTCGTGCCGCCGCTCAACACGAACACGTAGTCGCCGCGCGGGGTCCGGCTCACCTGCCGCACGTGGTTGAGGTTCACCAGACAGGAACGGTTGATCGGCAGCATCGGCTGCGAGCGCATCGATTCTTCGGCCTGGATGAGCGTGCTGCGGGCGTGCAAGGATTCCCGGCCGACGGTGAGCAGCACATAATTCCGATCGGCAGTCACCAGCTCGATCTGCGCGACATCGACCATGTGCAGCGCACCGCACCTCTCGGCCAGCAGGCGCGGGCGCGGCTCGGGGCGCGGATGCGACAGGCGCTGCAGCTGGGCCAGGGTCGCTGCCGCGATCTGCACGGTCGCGGAATTGCGCGTCGCGTGGCGCTCGCGCACCCGGCGCAACATGGTGCGGAAGCGTTCGCGGTCGAAGGGTTTCAGGAGGAAATCCGCGGCGTTCACCTCGAAGGCTTGCAGTGCGTAACGGTCGAAGGCGGTGACGAAGACGACCAGCGGGGCTTCGCCCGGCGCGAGCCTCTGCGCGAGCTGCATGCCCGAGATCTTTCCCATCTTCACGTCGAGGAAGATGAGATCCGGCGAGTGCTTTGACAGGGCCGCGAGCGCGCCCTCGGCATCGGCGTATTCCCCGACCACCTCGAGGTCCTGCTCGCCAGCGCAGCGCTCCCTGAGGGCCTCGCGTGCGGCGACCTCGTCGTCGACGATGATGACCTTCACGAGGATTCCACCGCAGTCAGCGCCGCAGATCCGTGGCTCCATTCGCGCAGCACGGGCAGATGCAGGGTCGCCACCCAGGTCGAGTCTTCGCCCGGGCCGGAGGCGAGCACCGCGCGCCCGCCGAACTGTACCGCGAGCCGCTCGCGCACGTTGCGAAGGCCGAAGCCTCCGGCGCCTGGAGCCTTGCCAGGGCCGATCGAGTTCACCACCTGGAGCTGCAGGCGGTAGGGCGACAGATCCCAGGTCACGTCGATTCGCACCGGACCGCCGTGGTCCGCGAGGCCATGCACGACCGCGTTCTCCACCAGTGGCTGCAGAATCAGGCTCGGCACCCAGACGCCCGGGACATCGGCGTCATTGTTCATACGCACCGTCAAACGATCCGCGAAGCGCCCCCTCTGCAGGCCCAGATAGAGCTCGACGAACTGCAGCTCGTCCTGCAGCCGCCCGAAGTCCCGCTCCCCGGCCTCGAGCAGCCCGCGCAACAGGTCGCCCAGCGACGCGATCAGAGACTCGGCCACTTCCGGCTCGCCGGTGATGCGTGCCTGAATGGTATGCAGGACGTTGAGGAGAGTGTGAGGCGAGAGCTGGCTGCGCAGCGCGGCGAGGCGCGCGCCCGCCCAGTCGCGCCGCAGCTCGGAATTGCGCAGCCGCAGCTGGTGGTAGCGCCGCTGCTCCTCGAGCACCGTGATCAGAGCGAGGCCGAAGCCGTAGGCGAGCAAATGCATCGCGCCGGACGCGGCCCACATCGCCCAATCGCTTTTCGTGAGGGTGCTGAATGGATCAGGCTGCGCACCGAACAGGACATGCAGGAAGTGCCCGCCCACCAGGATCGCCAGGTACATCAGCAGCGAGAACCCGACAGCGAGCGCGAGCTGCTGCGGCACGCGCCGCCAACCGGGCCGCCAGCCGATCCGAAAGGCGACGGAATAGCACGTGAGCAGCACGGGCAGCATCAGCGCGTGCTGCAGCAGGCGGTATTGCCATGGGAAGAACAGCATGACTCCGGTCATCTCGGCGAGCTCGACGCGCATCGCCTCGTGGTAGGCGATGCCCGTCAGCGTGACCCAACCCCAGAAGAGGGTGGCGAGAGCAAGCACACGCCGGCGGAGGAGTAAGCGCGGCTCGTCGTCAGCGAGCGGCGCGGCATTTGGCCACAAGGCGCTGGGGATCGAGGCCATCGGCAAATCATGGCACAAGTGCGCCGCAGCGGGTCCATCCGCGGGACCAGCGCGGCCTTTTCCGGGACGAGTGACCCGGGCAGTCGCCCCGCGGCGCCGACGCCGCTAGGATTCGTGGACGATCGGGGAGATGGACATGAGAACGAAGAGCCGGCATGGATCTGCCGGCGCGCCGCCGAGGCTCGCCGTGCTGTGGTTGCTTTCGGGAGTTGCGACCGCGGGCCCGGCAGGCGACCCGGCGAGCCGCGGCGGCCCGTACGCGAGCATGGCGCCTCTCGAGCAGTACCTCATGGACCCAGGCGCCGAGATCGCGCTCGCCCGCAGCGCCGCGCCGGCGGCGATCTCAGCCAACGCCGCCGTCCTCAT
Source organism: Steroidobacteraceae bacterium (assembly GCA_035518275.1). Taxonomy (GTDB): domain Bacteria; phylum Pseudomonadota; class Gammaproteobacteria; order Steroidobacterales; family Steroidobacteraceae; genus 13-2-20CM-66-19. The sequence goes on along the minus strand of DATIXU010000136.1, from coordinate 22,199 downwards.
TCTCAAGCCGCAGGGGTATGAGACCGCCGTCACCGGCACCAACGGGTTCACCTGCATCGTCGAGAGGTCGTGGATGGCGCCGTTCGACAACCCCGAGTTCTGGAATCCCAGGATGCGGGCGCCGATTTGCTACAACCCGGCAGCATCCAGGTCGATCCTCGCATACACGCTGAAGCGGACGGAGCTCGCGCTCGCCGGACATTCCAGGGAACAGATGCTCGATGAGATGCGCGCCGCGCTGGCGCGCGACCAGCTCCCGCCGCCCGAGCCCGGCGCGATGTCCTTCATGATGTCAAAGAACGGCTATCTCGGGGATAGCCAGGGTCACTGGTACTCGCATCTCATGTTCCACGTGCCGAAAACCCCGGCTGCAGCCTGGGGAGCCAACCTTCCCGGCTCGCCCGTGGTCCTCGATGAGCGGCTGATGCCGGAGCCGCAAGCGATCTTCATGGTGCCGGTCGCTCACTGGTCGGACGGAACGGCGGCGCCGGCCTGGTAGCGCGCGTTCCAGCCGGCGTCGTCACGGCAGTGCGCGAGCTCATCACATTCTTTCCTGGACCCCGATGCGCGCTGCTACGTTGGCGGCGTGAATCTTCTCGACAGCGTCGCGCAGTACCATACGCCGTTCGTGGTACGCGACCGCAGCAGCGGCAAGCTGACGGCACTCAACAACACTGCAGACTGCGCCGGGCTCGTCGCCCGCTGTCCCCTGCGCTTCGTGCTGAGCGATGACCTGACGCGCCTGTGCGCCGATCTCGCCTACTCCAAAGGCGCGCGCACTGTTGCCTGCGCGGACCTTCTGCACGTACCCGCGGAGAGGCTGTGGGTGGAGTGGTGCAACGCACCCTGGAGGAACGCCCTGCAGGAATACGGCTTTCCGTTGATTGCGGCCGGTGCCCAATGGGTCGGGCGCCGCGGAGCATGGGTACGAGCGACAGCCGATGGCCGGCGCGGCCTGGTACGCACGTTCTGGAGCGTCTCGGCTGCGGACGTCCTCACCAGCAGCGTCGAGGCGTACTTCGACTTCGACACTGCGATCGGTGAGGAGCCGCAGCCGCTCGACGGAAAGCGCGGACTCGCCCGCAGAGTCTTCGACGGCGAGCGCCCGGACGATGACGTCCTCGGCCGCTGCTTCCGCTTTCGTTACGAGCAAAGCTGGTGGGAGTACTACCGGAGTGCGGGGCTCTCCAGCGAGCTCGCCTTTGCGCTGTGGCGGGACGCCGTCGGCACGATTGCGATGGACATCCCGATGCTGCTGGCGTTCTTGCTGTTACTCGCGAGCCGCAACGGCCTGCCGCAACGGCCACAGGCATTCGAGCGCCTGAATTTTCACCGCCGCCGGAGCGGCAAGGCACCGCTGCTCGAACACATCGAAGTAACGGCACCCATTCTGCCGGAGTACCGCGACTACCGGCGCGGCGTGCCCGCGCCCGGCCGGAGGAGTCCGCGGCTTCATCATGTCCGCGGACATCTCGTGCGCCGCGGCAGCCAGATCTTCTGGCGCGTGCCACATCTTCGGGGCAGCGCGCGTTCCGGAGTCGTGCGCTCACGCACGGTGACCTGGACTTTCGACCGGGTGGCCGCGGGGCGCGTGCATTGATGCGGGCACCGGCCGAGGCGCAGGGCCGGTGCTGAGCTCCGGACGCCGAAGTCGGCTGCGGGGGCTGCAGGGCGGGTACAATCCGCACCCGCGGAATCCCGTCAATGCCGGCTTAGCTCAGTGGTAGAGCAGCGGTTTTGTAAACCGTTGGTCGGGAGTTCAAATCTCTCAGCCGGCACCGATTTTTTTACGGCGAAATGACAGACCTTCCCGCCCCCCCGCGCTCCCTCGACTGGAGCGAGATCCGGCATTGGCGCGTGCAGATGCGCCAGGCGCTCATTGGCCGCCGGCTGTCCCTGGATGGTGCCCTGCGGAAAGAACGAGGCGAGCGGGCCAAAAGGCATTTGCTCGCAGCCCTCGATCTGCGCACATTCGGGACGCTCGGCGTGTATTGGCCCGTGCGCGGCGAGATCGACGTGCGCGACCTGGCAGTCGAGCACCTGAAGAACGGCGGCCGCGTGGCTCTGCCGGTGGTCGTCACGAAGTCGGCACCCGTGGAGTTCTGGAGCTGGCGACCGGAAATGCCCATGTCGCGAGGGATCTGGAATATCCCGATCCCTGAGCAGCGCGAGGTGCTCGACCCTGAGGCACTCATCGTGCCGCTGGTAGGGTTCGACCCGCAGCGGTTCCGGTTGGGTTACGGGGGCGGGTATTACGACCGCACGATTGCCGCGGCCGCCCGACGGCCATACTGTGTGGGACTGGGGTTTGAGGACGCACGGCTCGCCTGCATTTTCCCGCAGCCGCACGACCAACCGATGGATCTGATCGTTACCGACGGCGTGTAATGGAGGCAGTCATGCTCAACCTCGTTGCAGCCAGCGCCTGCTTTCTGCTGATTCATTTCGGCGTGTCCGGAACGAAGTTGCGCGATGCTCTGGTGGCGCGTCTCGGCCCCGCTCGCTATCGCGGCGCATTTGCGCTCGCCTCGCTGCTGGGGCTCGCGTGGATGATCTATGCGTTTCGCCGCGCGCCGGCCGTGCCGCTGTGGGGGCTCGAGCTCGGATTCCGGCCCGCCGCGTACGTTCTGGTGCTCATCGCCTTTCTCTTCGCGGTCATCGGCATTGCGACGCCTAGTCCGACCCGGGCCGGCATGGAGGCGAAGCTGAAGCAGGGACCCGGGATTGCGCGCGGGATGGTCCGCATCACGCGCCACCCCTTCCTGTGGGCAGTGGTGCTCTGGGCGCTGGTCCACGTCATCATCAACGGTGAGCTCGCCGCCTTGATCCTGTTCGGCTCGCTGCTGGTGCTGGCGTTGGGCGGGACCACCGCCATCGACGCCAAGCGCCGCCGCGCCTTCGGCGCCCAATGGACGCAGTTCGCGGCGGTGACATCCAACATCCCGTTTGCGGCAATCGCCGCGGGAAGGAATCAGCTCGCGCCCGCCCTGCGGGAGATCGGAGTGTGGCGACCGCTCGCCGCGATCGTCGTCTATGCCGTGGCCTTCTACCTGCACGGACGGATCGGGCCACCCCTCAGCTGAGCCGGGCGCTGCCGCGCAGCCGCAGGACTCGTCAGAAATAACGCCGCAGCTGCAGATAGATGCTGCCGGGAGGCGCCAGCAGTGTCTGACTGCCGGGGGCGAGCGGCAGGCCGCCGAACTCGGTGTGCGTCCTGCCGAGCGGCAGCTGGGCGCCGGCGATGAGACTGAGGTTGTCGCTGAGAGAGTAGCTGGAGCTCACCAGCGCGTAGCAGCTGCCGTCGTCGATTCCGGCGATGAGCAGCGGGCTCACCGTGAAAAGCGGCGTGACTTCGAGCGTCAAGCCGCCCGCCAGATAATCGCGGCGCGTGTCGAAGAGCTGGCCGCGCGCCAGGCGCTGCGTGAGATCGGCGGGGAGGGAGGCGAGGTCGTAGGGCTGGCCGGCGACGCCGAAGCCGTTGTGGAAGTACTCGGCGAACACCGTGGCATTGCGTTGCCACAGCGTCACCGCGTCGCTGATGTTGGCGAGCGCCGAGAAGCGGGTCGCGCCCCGTGCTTCGAAGGTCGGCACCAGCTCCAGGTTCCAGGTGGAGCCTCCGAGGGCGCCGTTGACGCCCAGCCCCGCGAGCCAGTCGCCGTAGTCGCGCGCCAGGAGCCAGGTCGTGGTGTGCCCGAGGATCGGGGTGCGCAGGTGCAGCGCGAAGGAGCTGTCGTCGGCCGACGGCGCAGTGTCCGGTTGCGCTCCGCGGGGCACGATCACCGCCTGAAGATCCGTGCCCTTCCCGAGCAGCCACTGCGCGTAGAGCATATCGGCGCCGGGCTTATATTCAGTGTCGGTGGCGTTCGGCAGGAACGGGTCGAAGAGGTCCATCGGCCGGAACACCAGCCCGCTTCCCCAGGTGAGCGCCTGCCGCCCGATGCGCAGGACGAAGTCCGGGGTGGTGTAGCCGAGCGCGAGCCGATCGAAGCCCTGGGTCGCCTGCGTTTCGGAGCGGTCGATGAAACGGTTGCCGAGACTGAGCCAGGTGACCGGCGGCGTGCCGAGCAGCGCCTCCTCCTCGTGCGCGATCGACACGTCCGCGCCGTGCTCGAACGTCACCAGGTAATGCACCATGAGGCTCCAGTGCGACCACGACGGCTCCCATACGAGGCGCAGGTTCGCCAGCACGTCGTTCCAGTCGCGCGCGCCGAGCGCGGCATCGAGACTGTCGGCGCGCGCGAAGTCGTAGGCGTCCTGCACCTCGAAGCGTCCGTGGATCGCATCGTCGGCGTGCGCGGCCGCGGCGAGCGCCAGGGCGAGCGCGAGCGCCGCCCGCCGCCGCGCCTCAGGCCGCCTGGGGACTCGCGCGCTCATCGAGCGTGATCCGGCCGTCGGTCATCTCGATGTGCCGGCGGGAGCGCGCGATCACCCGGGCGTCGTGGGTCGCGATGAGGAAGGTGGTGCCCGATGCCGCGTTCAGCTGCTGCATCAGCGCGATCAGCTCTCCGGCGTTGCCCGAATCGAGATTCGCGGTGGGCTCGTCGGCGAGCACGATCGCCGGTCGCGGTGCGAGCGCACGCGCCACAGCGACGCGCTGCTGCTGGCCACCCGAGAGCCGCGCAGGACGGCGGTCCTCGAGGCCCGCAAGCCCGACTTCATGCAGCGTCTCGCGGGCCCGCGCGAGCCGCACGGCGCGGGGAAGCCCCAGCAGCCTCAGGATGAACTCGACGTTCTCGAGCGCGGACAGGACGGGGATGAGGCTGTAGCTCTGAAAGACGAAGCCGATCTTGCGCAGCCGCAGCTCCGCAAGCTGCGCGCCGTCCATCGCTGCGATCGAAGCGCCCTCGATGAGGATCTCCCCGGCGGTGGGACGATCGAGCCCGCCGATGACGCTGAGGAGCGTCGTCTTGCCGGAGCCCGACGGGCCGGCGAGGGTGGCGAAGTCCCCGCGGCCGATCGTGAGATCGATGCCGCGCAGCGCCGGCACCGCAACCGCGCCCTGAGTATAGGTCCGCTCGACCCTTCTGCACTCGATGATCGCCGTCACTGCTGCCTCCGACTGCCGCGTCAACGGCTCATGGCCGCGGCCGGCCTGGCGCTGGCGGCATTCAGTGCCGGCCAGAGCGCCGCCCCCACGGCGAGCAGCCAGATGATGACTCCATAGAGAAGGCCCTCCAGCGCGTTGAGCTGTGGGTGGAGGATGCGGCTCTCGCCCATCATTTCCGCGCCCGCGGCGAGCAAGCCGAGATCCAGCCCGTGATGAAAGGGCGCAAGCGTTGCGACCGCGAGCGCGGCTCCTCCGAGCACTCCGACTCCCACGAGCAGCGCCGACTCCAGCAGCACCTGCAGCACGATCGCCCGCGGCCGCATGCCGAGCGCCTGCAGCAGGCCGAACTCGCGCTGCCGCTCGAACACCGCCATGAGCTGCGTGTTGACGAGCCCGATCGCCATCAGGGTGAACATGATGAGGAGCCATACCGCCGTGTAGTAGCGCCCGAAGGTCTCGATCGTGTAAACCAGCGGCGCGAGCTCCATCCAGGGCTGGACGTCGAGCCCGGGAGCGGCGCGGCGCAGCTCCGCGACCAGCGTGTCGAGTGAGCGCTCGTCGCGCACCGCGAAGCTGATCTCGGAGAGGCGCTCGCCGAGGCCGAGCATCGACTGCGCGCCGTCGAGTCCGACGAACAGGAACTCGTCTTCCGCGGGCTTGCCGGCCGCGTACAGTCCGACGAGCGGCAATCCGGATTCGGCGAGATGGCCATCGGCTGCCTGCGCCAAGACGATCACGCGCTTGCCGATTCGGGTCTTGAGGCGCTCCGCGAGGTCGCGGCCCATGACGACTCCGGGGTCGCCGGCGCCCGCCAGGTAACGGCCCGCGATCACCTCTTTCGGCAGGTCTGAGAGCGTGCGCTCCTTCTGCGGATCGACTCCCACCAGGGTCACTGAGCGCGTGCGGTACTCGCTTTGGATGATCGCGGGCACGCGCACCCGCCCGGTCCAGGCCGCAATCTGCGGCGCATCGAGCGCGCGGCGCAGCGCGGGCCCGGGCGCTTGCATCGAGTGGCTGACGCTCGGATCGTCGAGGTACCCCGGGGCATGGAGCTGGCCGTGGCCGGTGAGGAATCGCAGCGTCGTGTCGCGGCTGCCGGTAGTGAGGGCGTTGAAGAGCGCGACGAAGATGAGCACCGACCACGTTCCGACCGCCACCACGACGAGCGTGATCAGCGTGCGGCGCGGGTTGCGCCAGAGGTTCCGCCAGCCGAGTGGCACCAGCAGCGGGAGCAGGCGTATCACGCAGACCTCATGGCCTCGACGGCCGTGAGCCGCGCCACGCGCAGGTAGGGAACGAAACCGCCCACCACGATCGCGACCAGGATGGCGAGCGGGCCGGTCAGGGCGCTCACCCGATCGAGCGTCGGGTAAAGCCGCGGCGGCAGCCCGTACTGCGCCAGCAGCTCCCCGAGGCTGGCGAGATAGATGCCGCGTGCCTCGAACCAGAGGGCCACGCCGGCGCCGACGGCAAAGCCCGCGAGACAGCCCACCAGCGCGAGCGAGAGCAGCTCGAGCCACACCATGAGGCCGATCGAGCGCGGGCGCATGCCGATGGCGAGCAGTACGCCGAACTCGTGCGTGCGCTCGAGCACCGACATGAGGAGCGCGTTCAGGATGATGAAAGCCACCACCGCCACCAGCGTCAGGTAGAGCAGCAACGACATCGCGTACTTGAGCGCGATGGCATCGCGCATCGCGGGCTCGAGCGCCTTCCAGTCGAGCACCGCGAGCCCATGTCGGGCGCCGAGCGCATGGAGCTTCGGCAGAGCGGCATCGATGCCGGCGAGCGTCGGGCCGCCGAGTGCGATGGTGTTGGCAAGATCAGACATGCCGAAGGCATCCTGCGCGCTGCTGAGCGGCATCTCGAGGATCGAGCGGTCCAGTTGCGGGATACCGGTGCGGAAGATGCCGACGACTTTCAGCACGTCGGCACCGACCGAGCCGTCGCGCGCGGCTCCGAGCACGCTCAGCGTCCCGCCGACCGACACCTGGAGATTGCGCGCGAGCAGCTCGCCGAGCACGGCCGCGTCGCGGTCCGTGTCATTGAGATAGCGGCCCTCGCGTACCGTGGCGGCAATCGTGGAGAGCCGCGCCTCGCTCCCGGGATCGACGCCGGCGATGAGAGCGCCGTAGCTGCGCTCGCCGTTCGCGAGGATGCCGAAGCCGTTGACGCGCGCCGCCGCCGTCCTCACGCCGTCGATCTCGAGAGCATCGTGCACGATCGCCTGCGGGTCCTCGATGACACGGTCGATGGTGGGATCGTCGGCATATCCCGGAGCCTGGATCTGTGCGTAGCCGTCGAACACCCGCAGGTTGTTCTCTTTCATGGTCGCATACACGCCTCTCTGGAAGGAGAGCATGCAGACGAGCAGCGCGACCACCAGCGCGATGCTGAGGAGGCTCAGGAGCGTGCGCTGGGGGCGGCGCCAGAGGTTTCGCCAGGCGAGCAGCACCAGCACGGCCTCATTCCCTCGGGTACTGCAGGTTCGAGAGCGTGAAGAGGTACTCGGGCAGCTGCCGGTCGAACTGGCCCTCGAGCGTCTCGATGCGCGTCCATTGCCCCGGCGAATCGACCGGATGCATCGTCATCGTGAGAGGGTAGGGTCGGCCCCCAAGGGGGCCGACCTTGTCGGTCTGCATGTGGCGCACCGGCTTCAGGTCCTGATCGAAGAAGGTCTCCTCGCTCAAGACCTCATCGTCGCGGATCTTCACCGTCACCTTTCCCCACACCACCGGAGCCCCTTCCCTGGGGAGCGACTCGATCGTCCACACCGTGTGCCCGGCGCTCTGCTCGGTGCCGGTGAGCCGGTGCGTGTACCACTCGAGCAGCTCCTCGGACTTCGACAGGTCGTTGTACGAGAAATCCGAGCCCATCCACGACTGACTCATCATGCTGACCGGGAGCTTGATCACCTGATTGAGCTTTGGATTGAAGACCCAGATGTTCTCGCCGACCTTGAGGGTCGCGTTGCCGGCGTCCTTGGGCGGAGCGACGAAGCGCACCAGCGCATCGTCCTCGCCGCGGGTCCACACCCTCATCTCGAGGTGCCGCTCCCACTGCGGGCGGTGCACGGTCATCGCGACCGAGGATTCGGAGCTCCTGGCGCGATACTCCTCGAACGCGCGGCGCAGGATCGCATCGGCGTCGGGCAGAGCAGCGACCGGCGCCGCCGGCACGAGCGCGGGAATGAGGATGAAGCTCCCGAGCAGGACTCGGGCGCGCGCGGCGCAGAACGGGGTGATCGTGGCCCGGCGTGTCATTCGTGCCGCGAGCTTACCGCGCCGGCGTGCGGATGGCTGCCGGCCGCCGGTCGTCGATGGCGCATGGCATCTCCTCAGGTCTCAATCGCGTCCGGATGCTGCGCGAGGTGTTGGTGGAGCGCTGACCGAACGCGCACAGCGAAAACCGAGGTCCGAGGTAGTGGAGTTGCGGCTCACCGAGGACAACACCGCGAGTCGCAGGATCATCGGATAATTCTCCGGGTCGGACACCGACAGGGCTGCTGCGCCGCACGACATGGCCGTATCTCCCGGAGCCATCGTCATGCCCGCGTGCTCGTGCTCGGAGTGGCCTCGAGGCATGAACAGGGTGTCGAAGTCCTCGACCCATTCCCACACCACCCCCTGCAGGTCGTAGACGCCGTAGAGGTTGGGGGGCTTGAGTCCTACCGCGGGCAGAGGCGCTCCCGGAGGGCGGGTGAGGGCTTCGAGTATCGTCTGTCGCCGCACCGGATCTTGCCGCGCATCCGCAACGTGCTCATCGGCCGCCGCGGCGAATTCCCATTCGATCCAGGCGGGGAGGCGCGCCTGGCGCGACTCGCAATAGGCGCGCGCAGCGAACCAGCTCACGTTCGTCACCGGTTGATCGGGGCGGACCTGCGGGCCCAGCTCGAGCGGTCGATACCAGTGCCGCAGATAGCGGCCATCCGCCAGGGTCGGCGACACCTGACCCCGCTGCCACTCGGGGTGGGTGCGTACGAATTCGAGGTACTCGCCGTTGGTCACCGGCAGGCGCTGCAGGGCGAAAGGTGCGACGTGCGAAGCCGCGCCTGCCGAGTCTTCGGACAACACCGAGCGGAACCCATCGCCGCCCCTGATTGAGGCATACGACTCCCCCGCGCTCGCGGGTCGCACCGCGAGGAGCGCCAGGCCGATGATGGCTGACCTGGTCAGGGCCACGCGCACACCCGGCCGCCGCGGACACGCCGATCGATCCAGCAGACGCACCATTGCCTCTATCGAGAGAGGCTTATCCGGTCCATCAGCGCCCGGATGCTGGCGCCGCGCTCCACGCTGTCCGTTGCGCAGGACGCACAGCCCATCACTTCCGTCAGCGCTATTACGACCGAGGCTGCGCCATAGCGTCTGGCCAGCTCTCCAATGGTGTGATTGATCTCGCGCACGCAGCTGGCGACGTCCTGGGCATCGACACTGCTGAGTCTCTTGCGCTCCTCGCCTCCGGCCATCTCTGCAACTCCTCCGCTATTCCCGGGCGCCGGTAAAGCAGAGCACTTGATCTGCCGCCCAGCAATCGTTGCTCCTACCTATGTCGAAATCGGCGCGCCTCGAACGTCATTAGTACGAACGGAAGAGATGCTCAGCGAACCGACCGAGGGCAAGCGATGAATCGGATCAGGGCGATATGGGGAATCTTGAGGCAGCTCGCACCCTACGCTGCGATCGAGCTCATTCTACCCGGCGGGACCGTCCTGGCGATTCTCTGCTGGCTCTATCGCAGGCGGCGCGTCGTCCTACTCAGCGAATGACCCGATGCTCCTTGAGGATCTGCAGCGTCCGCTCGATCGGCAGCGCCTCCACCGTATGGCCGTTGCCGGTGGTCGTCGTCGCCTTGAGCATGGAGTTGTAGATCGCCTCCTCGGTCGCCTCGATCACGGCTTCGAACAGCGGCGACATCGCGAGCGTGGTGACCACCTCCGTCCTGCGCGTCAGCGCCTGGTCGTCGGTGTGGATGCGGACCTCGGGCGCGGTCGAGAAGGCGATTGCGTAGTCGCCGCTGCCGTTCGATGCCGAGCTCCCGGCGCGTGCCATTCCGAGCAGCGCCCGCGCCGCCAGGCGCTTGAGCTCGCGCGCATCGAGCGGCGCGTCGGTCGCGACCACCATCATGCAGGAGCCGTCCGCCTGGTCGCGCGACCGGCCGGCGAGCGCCGCCTGATCCCGCAGGTAGTACTGGCCGAGCTCGATCCCCACCGGAGCACCCGCGATCGTGAGGATGCCGCCGAAATTCGTCTGCACCAGCACGCCGACCGTGTAGCCGCCGAGGCCTGCCGGCAGGTGGCGCGACGCTGTGCCGATACCGCCCTTCCAGCCGAAGGCCACCGTGCCCGTGCCGGCGCCTACTGCGCCTTCCTCGACCGGGCCGGTGCGGGCGCTCTTTAACGCGGCGAACACGTCCTCGGGGGCGATGTGGCGGCCGCGGATGTCGTTGAGATAGCCGTCGTTGGTCTCACCGACCACCGGATTGATCGACAGCACCTCCTCATTGCCGGGAAGCTGCAGCATGTAAGTGATGAGCGCGTCGGCCACGCGTGGAACCGCGACCGTGGAGGTGAGCAGGATCGGCGTCTCGATCTCGCCGAGCTCGTCCACCTGCGTGACACCGGTCAGTTTGCCGTAGCCGTTGCCGACGGAGATCGCGCCCGGCACCTTCTCGCGATAGAGATTGCCGGGATGCGGCACGATCGCGGTGACGCCGGTACGGATGTTGTTGCCGCGGACGATGGTCGTCTGCCCGACCGTGACTCCCGCCACGTCGGTGATCGCATCGAGCACTCCCCGGGGCAGGACTCCAACCTTGAGCCCAAGGTCCGGGGCACGCGGGCGCGCTGCCGGCGTCCCGCCCTGGGCGGCGCCAACCATGATGAGAAAGCTCGCAAGAGCGGCCAGGCGCGTGGAGGACATGTGCTTAGCATACGGAGCCGGGCGCTGCTTCACGACCTGCTATGCTCGGTAACCATGAACGAGGCCGTAACAGCCGCTGCTCCGGCCGGCACCCACGAGCTCAGCCGCTCGCTCCGTCCCCGGCACGTCGCCATGATCACCATCGGCGGCATCATCGGCGCGGGGCTGTTCGTCGGCAGCAGCGTGGCCATCAACGCCGCCGGCCCCGCCATCATCATCAGCTACACGGTCACCGGGTTCCTGCTCCTGCTGGTCATGCGGATGCTCGGCGAGATGGCGGTCGAGATGCCGCAGGTGCGCTCGTTCACCGAGTTCACGCGCGCGTCGCTCGGCAACTGGGCCGGCTTCTCGGTCGGGTGGCTCTACTGGTACTTCTGGGTAATGGTGATCCCGGTGGAGGCGATCGCCGGCGCCGAGATCATCAAGGGATGGCTGCCGCTGCCGGAGTGGGTCATCGGAACCGCGCTGATGGCGTGCATGACGTCCGTGAACCTGATGTCCGCGCGCGCCTACGGCGAGTTCGAGTTCTGGTTCTCCTCCATCAAGGTCGCGGCCATCATCTCCTTCATCGTCCTGGTCGGCGCCCATGCATTTGGCTTCCGCTCGCCGACCGGGCCGACGTTCTCGAACCTCACCGCTTACGGCGGCTTCGCGCCGCAGGGTTGGTTGGCGATTCTTGCCTCGGTGACCACGGTCATCTGGTCGATGATGGGGGCCGAGGTGGTGACCATCGCCGCGGCGGAGTCACCCGAGCCGGCGCGCGCGGTGGCGCGCATGACCTCCACCATCATCAGCCGCATTCTGCTTTTCTACGTGCTCTCGGTGTTCGTCATCACCTGCGCCGTGCCCTGGACCAGGGTGGTTCCGGCACAATCACCCTTCACGCTGGCGCTCGATGAGGTGCATTTTCCGTACGCCAGCACCTTCATGGCGGCGGTGATCCTGACCGCGGTGCTTTCCTGCCTCAATTCCTGCTTCTATATCGCCTCGCGCGTGCTGTTCGTGCTCGCCACCCGCGGCGATGCGCCACGGTGGCTGGTGCGCACCAACGCCCGCCACGTTCCGGCGCGCGCCGTACTGCTGGCGAGCGCGTTCGGCTTCGCGGGCGTCATTGCCGCGATCACCTCGCCGGGCGTCGTGTTCAAGTTCCTGGTGAATTCTTACGGCGCCATCATCGCGATCATCTATCTCATGATCGGTGTGTCGCAGGTCGTCTCGCGCCGCGCCCGCGAGCGCGCGGGACTGCCGCCATCCGCGCTGCCGATGTGGCTGTTCCCGTGGCTGAGCTACCTCGCCATCGCGGGGATGGCCTCGGTCATCGTCGCGATGGCGATCACGCCCTCGCATCGCCGCGAGTTCTGGACCAGCATGGTGTCGATCGCGGTGGCGCTGGTGGCCTACGTGGTCTTCCGGCGTCCCCGGGCGGCGGCGGCCGCGCTGCCGGAGTCGTCGGCGGCGCAGAGCCGCTGAGCCGTCAATCCTTCGCCTGGAGGGTCTGGGCGAGCGCCTCGAGCAGCAGGTCCGCGTGCCCGGTCTCGAGGGTCAGCGGCGAGCGGATCTTGAGCACGTCGCCGTGGCGGCCGGTGGAGCCGACGAGGACACCGCGGCGGCACATCCCGTTCACCACCCGCCGGGTCTCGGCAGCGCCCGAAAGTCCACTCGCATCGTTGTGACGCAGCTCCACGCCCACGAACAATCCGGCGCCGCGGATCTCGGCGATCGCGGGCGTTTTCCCGGCGAGCGCGTGCAGACCACGCCTCAGGTACTCGCCCGTGCGGCGCGCATTCTCGAGCAGATTCTCGTCGCGGATGACCTTGAGCACCGCCAGCGCCGCGGCGCACGACACACTGTTGCCTCCGAAGGTATTGAAGTAATGGCGGCGTTTCGCAAAGCGCGCCAGAACCTCGGGACGCGCCGCGACGGCGGCCACCGGGTGCCCGTTGCCCATCGGCTTCCCCATCGTCACGAGGTCGGGAATCACGCCGTGGCGCTGGAAGCCCCACATCGTCTCCCCCGAGCGGCCGAATCCCGGCTGCACCTCATCGGCGATGAACAGTCCGCCGGCGGTCTGCACGTGGCGCACGGCCTCGGCGAGAAATCCCTGCGGATCCGCGTACACCCCGTCGCTCGAGAAGATCGTATCCACGAGCAGCGCGGCGAGGTTCACGCCGTCATCGCGCATGCGCTCGAGACACAGGCGCACGTGCTCGGCGAACGCTGCCGGGCCGCCCGCACCCGCAGGCGAGGGCACGGCGTAGACGCCGGGCCCCAGCGGCCCGCCGTCCTCGGGGGACATGCCGGAGAGCACCTCGGTCACGCCGTGGTAAGAGAAGTCCGTAACGATGAATCCGCTGCCGCCGGTGACCGCCTTGCTGACGCGCACCGCCAGATCGTTGGCCTCGCTCCCCGTGCAGGTGAAGACGACGTTGCCGAGCTCGCGCGGCATGGTGGCGAGCAGCTCCTCGGCGAGTTGCAGCGGCTGCTCGGCCAGATAGCGAGTGTGGGTGTTGAGCGTGCGTGCCTGGCGCGTCAGCGCATCGACCACATACGGGTGGCAGTGGCCCACCACCGGCACGTTGTTGTAAGCGTCGAGATAGGCACGGCCCTGCTCGTCGTACATCCACACGCCCTCGGCGCGCACGATCTGCAGCGGCTGCTCGTAGAAAAGCCGGTAGGTGGGCGAGAGCACCCGCGCGCGGCGTGCCAGGATGCCTGCGCGGTCCACCTGCGGTTGAGTCGTCACAGTCTGATCTCCTCGTTGAGCAACGCTGCCGCGATCTGGAGCCGTGCGCGCATGAAGTCCTCCTCCAGCGGCTGGAAGTGGCCGCTCGCGGGGTTGCGCTGCACGTGCCACTCGTGAATGACCACGGTCATCAGCAGCCGCGCGGCCACGAGCGCGCCGAGCAGCGCCAGCTCCGTCGCGAGGAGCGGCACGCCCTCATGATAGGCGCCCACGACATCGAGAACGGAGTCACGCGCCTCCCCGGGGCCCGCACAATCCGGCGGAATGAGCTCGGCGGCGGTGACCGCGACGTCCGCGATCAACGCCGTGCGGGTCATGTCGCCGAAGTCGATCACCCCGGTTACGCGATCCCCGTCGGCGTGGTCGACCAGAACATTCAGCGGATTCAGGTCGTTGTGCACGATCTGATGCCGCAGGCGCGGCAGCTGCGACTCGATGCGCGGCGTGAGCTGCGCCAGCAGTGCCTCCGCGGCCGGCCGGAACGGGAAGCGGGGCTGGTCGGCGAGCAGCCGGCCCATGTGCCCGGCATGGCGCACGTCCCAGACGATGGTCCGGTGAGCGGCCGGGTGCTCGAAGCCGCGCAGCGCGAGCGTCAGGTGCGCGCCGAGGCGGCCGCAGGCAGTCCTTTGACGTCGTGAGCGCGCGCTTGCACCGAGGAGTCTTCCCGGCAGGTACGTGAGCATTCGCGCGGTCCGCTCGAGGCCGGCCTCCACGAAACGGACATGCGTGCCGCCCGAGCGGTCGCGCACCACGCGCGGGCATGGCAGGGCCGGAGCGGTTTTCTCGAGGTGCACGAGGGCCGCCGCCTGGAAGTCGGTCTCGGCGGGATTCTCGGCCGGATTCGCGATCTTGAGTACGTATTCCGCACCGTCCGCGCCCATCAGCCTGAAGTTCTCGTCGCGCTCGCCGGTGAGCCGTGCTGCCCGCGGCTCGAAACCGTAGTGCTCGCGCACCAACGCCAGGGCGTGCTCGATGGGCACCGGCCGCGCTGGCGCAACCATGGTGGCCATGAACGTGTCGACATCACCGGCCATCATGCGTCCCGTAACGCCAGAAGATCATTGAGGTTTCTGCCCGGCATGGCTGAATGAACGGCGCTCACAGTCTATGTGAATTGTCCCTACTTATCGTGAGGCGCGAGGGTTATCGCGCGATGGATGAGCGCCGGGCGATCAAGGTGCTGCAGCAGCCGTGAGCTGAGAAGGCAACAGCTTGCCGCGCGCGGCAAGCTCTGGGCGCCCCGCGCGGCAAACGCCTGCCGCACAGCATCCACACTCAGGATGCGACCGTGCTCGCAGTTTTGCTGCATGCGCTTCAATGTCGCCGCCGTGCGACCGATATGACTGCACGTAGGACGATGCGGCTCTCGTGTTACCAACTTGCGGAAGATGCAGTCATGAAGACGAACCAGATTGAGACACTCAGGTTGTGCGAAGTCGGCGACCAGCCTCTGGCGCGCGCTCCCGGCGGCCGGGTGACCCACGACATGCGCGGCAACGCGCGTTGGGACTGGGCGGTATCGACCGGCGTGTTGGCGACCAAGACGGTGGCTGAGCTCATGAACACGCTCGACGTGCCCAGCCTCGCGATCGATGGCGAGCTCGAGCTCGCGGGTCCCACCGGCGATCCCTACAACCGTTGCGGCCGTCGCGCTTAACTCCTGACGCGGCGGCTTTCCTGGCCGGCTGATATTCGGTCCCCCCCCCGAATCCCTCAGCCGGCATTTCCTTACCCTCAACGCTGCGCCGGCTCCGGCGTCAGATGCACTCCTCCCTGGCGAGCGGCTATTCTCTGGCTGGATTGACCAGCCACGCGCGCGCAGATCTGGAGCCGGCCTATGCACTTCCTGCTGACGTATGAATTCGTGCCGGACTATCTCGAGCACAGGCCGCTCCATCGCTCGGAGCATCTGCGTCTCGCCTGGGAGGCGCACGGTCGCGGCGAGCTGCTGCTGGCCGGGGCTCTCGCGGACCCGGTCGACAGCGCGGTGCTGTTCTTTCAGGGGGAGAATGATCGGGCCGCCCGCGCCTTTGCCGAAACCGATCCGTACGTGAAAGCGGGACTCGTGAGGCGATGGTCGGTGCGTCCGTGGACGACGGTGGTCGGCGAGATGGCCGCCACTCCGGTGCGCCCGGGCGTCTGAGGCCGTGCGCGATGCGGCCTTCGCGTCTACCCCCGCCGGTCTGGATGCTCGCCGTCGGCGTCGCGATGTGGGAGCTCAATCGCCGCTGGCCGCTCGTGACGGTCATTCCCGCGCCGTGGAACCGTGTGGGCTGGTGCGTGATGGTGCTGGCGTTCATCGCGCCGTTTGCAGCGATCAGCCAGTTCGGCCACGCCGGCACGACGGTGAATCCTCACCAGCCCGAGCAGACGAGCGCTCTCGTGACCAGCGGGATCTATGCCTGGACGCGCAATCCCATGTACCTCGGGCTCACGATCGTGCTCGTCGGTTGGGCCACGCGGCTCGGCACGCTCACGCCCTTCGTCGGCCCGGTGCTGTTCGTGCCGCTCATCGAGCGCGTGCAGATCGTCCCCGAGGAGCACGTGCTGCGGGCGCGCTTCGGCAAAGAGTACGAGGACTACTGCGCGCGCGTGAACCGCTGGCTCGGCCGGCGCGTTACTGCAGGAGCCCGGTTGCCACCGCCGTCATCGCCGTGACCCCGGTCTCGAGCGTCGGCTTCGGCAGCGGCTCGAAGCGGCTGGTGTGCGGGCCCGGCAGGCGCTTGCCCGCGGCGGTCGCGGCCGCGAATCTCTCCGGGTCCATGGCGCCCAGGCGGAAGTACACCACCGGAATCTCATAGCGCTTGAGATCGGCGCTCATCCCGAAGACGCCGACATCCTCGCTTCCCATGATCTTCTCGGCTTCCTTGACCTGCGCTTCGCCGAGGGCGCTGACGAGGAGACCGCGCACCTGCGCGGTCATCGCCGGATCGTTGTACTGCACCGGGGTCGATTCGTTCTCGAGCACCGTCACCGTGGCGGCTTTCTCGGCGGGCAGATTGGCCGAAGTCGTGATGCCTGCGGCAATCTGCCTCAGTCCGTCGATGACGATCTGGCGGCTCTTGTCGGAGTAGGAGCGCGTCGTCAGCTCGAGCTTCACCTCATCGGGAATGATGTTGCGCTTGGTGCCGCCGTGGATGCTGCCGACGGTGACGACCGTGGGATCCTGGGGATCCTCCTCGCGGCTCACGATGGTCTGGATCTGCGTGACGTAGTAGGC
The DNA here is from genome assembly GCA_035518275.1 of Steroidobacteraceae bacterium. Classification (GTDB taxonomy): domain Bacteria; phylum Pseudomonadota; class Gammaproteobacteria; order Steroidobacterales; family Steroidobacteraceae; genus 13-2-20CM-66-19. The sequence continues at coordinate 5,268 of DATIXU010000136.1, read as the reverse complement.
GGCGAGCGTGACGGGATCGCGGCCGACCTGCGGTGCCGAGCCGTGGCCGCCGATGCCTCTGATCACGACGTCGACGGAGGTCGAGCTCGCCGACGCCGGCCCCGGAATGAGGCCCACCGTTCCGGCGGCCAGCAGATTCGTGTCGTGCAGGCCGATGATCCGGTCGGGCCGGCCGAACCGCTCGTAGAGGTGATCGGCCAGCATCGCCTTCGCGCCGTCGATGGTCTCCTCCGACGGCTGCCCGATGATCATGACCGTGCCATGCCACGCTGCGCGCGTGGCGGCGAGCGCGCGCGCGGTGCCGAGCAGCACCGTCGTATGCACGTCATGGCCGCAGGCATGCATCACGCCGACATCCTGGCCGCTCGCGTTCTTGGTCAGGACGTGACTCGCGTAGGGGAGGCCGGTCTCCTCGATGATCGGCAGCGCATCCATGTCGCCGCGGATGAGCAGCGTCTGCGCGGGGCCGTTCTTGAGAATGCCCACGACGCCGAAGGCGCGCGACCCGTCCGGGTACACCCCGACGTGCTCGGTGACGCTGTAACCGGCTTCGCGCAGGCCCTTGGCGAGAATTGCGGAGGTGCGCGCCTCGTGGTGCGAGAGCTCGGGGTGCGCGTGAATGTCCTTGTAGGTGTCGAGGAGCGAGGCGATCTGGCCCTCGACGGCAGGCGGCGCGCCCTGCGCTCGCAGCACGGAAGCGAACAAGAGCATGCAGGCAGTGACGAGTTTCTTCACGGAGGCTCCCCGGCCGGTTGTAGTGTTGGGCATGACGAGGGCGTGACAGCTTGCCCGAGCGCCGCCGGTCCGTCGAGGGTGCCCAAACCGCCTCAAACCGCGGCTTGAACGGAGTCGCTCGCTTTAAGCTCCAGGTTGGAAGCGAGGCGGGTCCGTGCGATCTTCGGGCATCCGCCGCCAGGGAGAGCGCTCATGCTGCAGATCGCCGTCATCAACGAGTCCACCGCCATCGCCGATGGCCCCGTCCAGCAGATGATCCCGGCCTTCAGCACACAATGGAACACGGACCTCAACACTGTGTGGGGCGTCGGGGCTGCGCAGTTCGCGTTCTCGCCCAGGAGCACCACGCCCGCCGCCGGCGCCTGGTGGGTGGTGTTTCTCGATAACAGCGATCAGGCCGACGCGCTCGCATATCACGATCTGACTAATGAAGGCCTGCCGATCTCCAAGATTTTCGTCAAGACCATTGAGGCCGACAAGGCGAGCGTGAGCGTCGGTGCCTCGCACGAGATCTGCGAGATGGCCGTGGACCCGTGGCTGAACAGCGCCTATCAGGACATGCAGGGCATCTTCTGGGCCGGCGAGGTTTGCGATCCGGTCGAGGACGATCAGTACGGCTACTCGATCGGCGGCACCCTGGTGACCGACTTCGTCACCCCGAACTGGTTCGGACACCAGAACGCGCAGGGCCCCATCGACAGGCAGGGCCACGCGCAGTCAGCGTTCCAGGTGCTGAGCGGCGGGTACGCGCAGAAGTGGGACCCGCAGAAGGGCTGGCAGCAGGTCACCGGCGCGCAGGCCATGAAATCCTCACGTGTCGCGCACGCTGCGAAGGGCTCGCGGCGCGAGCGGCGCGCCCGCGCGTGGAAGCACTGGAAACGCAGTGAGCATCGCTTCGGGCGCTGAGGCGCCCTGCCGGCGCGGGCGAGAAAAAGCGCCGGCTGCCCCACCGCGTTTGGGGAGCATTGCGGAGGGACGCGCCGGCGTGAGGGGAACGGCTACGCCTCGAGCGGACGCCCGTCTCAGGCGGGCGCCCCGGAAGAAAGCGCGGCGGTGGCGATGAATGTATGCAATCCGTCGGCTACATCGCCGGAAGCGTTTCCGTTGAACCGCTGCCGCCGCATGAAGTATCTGTCGCGACGTGGCGACCCATCTCACCGCCTTCATGACGGAAATTTTTCCGGACCCTGAGACGCGAGGGCTTCAGGCGACAGGTAGCCCTTATGCGGGTAAACAAGCACACGCCCACCGCCCACCGGCCCGTGCGCTCGGGCTGTACCGGCAGGAATCTCGTGCTCCTCAAGGAGCGCACCCCCCGCGCGGCGGTTGCACTGCTGCGCCATGCCGCGGGGCTGCGCCTGGGCGTGTCGTCGGATTTCCATACCGGCCGCCTCCAGATCGCGCCGGGCGAGGGTCTGTTGTTCGAGCGCCTGGGTTGTGCGCTGCTCAACGGCGATCCCGACCAGACGCTGGCGCTGGCGCGGCGTCACCGCGAGGGAGCGCTGCTGCTCGCGCCCGAGCGCTATGTCCGCGCCGCCGAGCTCGGCGTGGCGGCATCGGCTGACGGGCTGCGTCTTGCCGATACGCGCGCCGCGGCCTGGGGCCTGCAGGCCACTCGCGTTCTCTCGTCCCCGTACCAAGGCCGCGGGATCCGCGTCGCCATACTCGATACCGGGCTCGACCTCACCCATCCGGACTTCGCGGGCCGTGCCATCGTCTCGAAATCATTCGCCGGAGAGCTGCCGGTCGATGACGGCAATGGGCACGGCACGCTGTGCGCCGGAATCGCCTGCGGACCGGAGCAGCCGGCGCAGGCACCCCGCTACGGCGTCGCTCCCGCCGCCGATCTCTACATCGCCCGGGTTCTCGACGACAACGCCAGTGGGACCGACGGCAACGTGCTCGCCGGGATCGATTGGTCGGTGCGTCACCGCTGTGCGGTCGTCTCGATGTCGATCGGCACGCCCGTGGCGCTAGGCGATTCGTACCCGAAAGTCTACGAGCAGGCCGCGGCCCGCGCGCTCGCCGAAGGCACTCTGCTCATCGCCCCGGCCGGCAACTCGAGCCAGCGGCCCGACAGCATCGAGCCCGTGGAGCATCCGGCCAACTGTCCCTCGATCCTCGCGGTTGCGGCCGTCGACCAGACGCTCGCCGTGGCGCCGTTCTCCAACGGCGGCTTGAACCCCGATGGCGGTGACGTCGACCTCGCGGCTCCGGGCATCGCGATCGCTTCGGCATCTCCCCGTCCGGCCCTCTACCAGACTGGCAGCGGAACCAGCATGGCGGCGCCCCTGGTCGCCGGGATTGCCGCGCTCGTCGCCGAGGCCGACAGGAACGCGCGCGGTGCGGCGCTGCGCGCCGCGCTGCTCAAAGCGCTGCTGCCGCTGGCGGCTCCCGCGCGCGACGTCGGAGCGGGCCTGGTGCAGGCGCCCCAATAGTTTTCCTGCGAAAGGTGCCAGATGGAGTTTGTGGTTTGTGAGCCTGAACGATGGAGGTGTTCAGTGATGCGCATCAATGTGGCGATTGCCATCGCAGAGGAAGCGCGGGATCGCATTTACGAAGTCGCCCAGGTGTGCCGTGCGCTCGGCTTCGCGCACACCTCGACGCTCTCGGATATCGGCATCCTGATCGGCTCCGCCGAGGTCGAGGATCTGCCGATGCTGCGGGCGATCCCGGGTGTCCTCGCCGTCGAGATGGAGCGCTCGCGGCGAATCGCCGCGGGCTCCTGAAACCAAGCTGACCGACCCGCGGCGGCGGCGATCCGCCGCTAGCGGTCGTGGAGCGCGAACGGGAAGGCGAGCGCGCTTTCCGCCGCCTGGCTCGCGGCCTCGACGCGCAGCAGGTAGCGGCCGGCCGTGAGGCGGGACGCGTCGGCGTAGCCGTGGAGGTATCCGTCGGCGCCCGGGGCGAGGCCGGTGAGTGCACCGATCCGCTCGGCCGCGCCGCTCTGTCCGACCCGCTCGATCGTCAGGCGGTAGCGCGCGCCGGCCGCGCGAGCCGGCGGCGAGGCGCGAAACTCGATCACCCCGGCCGACGGGCGGTCGAGATCGTAGGAAGAGCTGCCGCGCATCGAGACGAAGGTGAAGTGCGCACTGACCGTGGGGATGACACCCGTCGCACCGCCCGCGCCGAGCGCGGCGCGCAAAACGCCCGTGGAGGAGGCCTGCGGCTGCACCCACAGGATGATCGCGACCGCGGCGAGTGCCGCGGCCGCCAGCGCCGGCACCCACAGGAGGAGCCGGCGTGCCGTGGGTGGCGCGGACCTGGCGAAGTACCGCCGTTCCTGCAGCTGCTCGAGTCCTTCGCGCAGCCGCAGCGCCTGCTCGAACTCGCGCACCAGCTCCGGATCGCGTACCAGCCGATCCTCGAATGTGCGGCGCTCATCGTCCGCCAATCGGCCGCCCACATAATCCCGCATCCGCTCGAAGTCGCGTTCGACGTCGATCATCTGTCACCCAGCAGATCGCCTCTGCCGAACCCACGCTGCTCGAGCAGCTCCCGAAAGCGGTTGCGGGCACGGAAGATCACGCGGTTGAAGTGCTCCTGCGAGAGACTGAGCTCCCGGCAGATCGTGTCCTTGTCCTCGTCGTTGAGATAGAAGCGCACCAACAGCTCCCGATCCCGCGCGGCCGGCATCTCCTCCAGCATGCGCCGTGCGCACGCCGCCCACTGCGGACGTCCGACTCGCTCCCAGTCCGGGTCGTCGACCACCTCGCGCAGCTCCTCGAGCTGCTCGGGACTGGAGAGCGCCGTGCGATCCTTGCGTCGATGGTTGCGCAGGTGGTTGATGGCGACGCGATAGAGATAGCCGCCGAGATTTTCCGGGTGCGCGATCTCGCCGCTGCGCAGTTTCTCGAGCGTCGTGACCGCCGCATCCTGGAGAATGTCCGCCGCCACCTCCGGATCGCGCACCCGCCGCAAGATCAGCGCGCGCAGCCCGGGATAGTCGCGATAGACTGCCGACAGAGACGAAACCGGATCCGCAACGGGCGCCGGAGCGTCCGGGTTCGTAGCCGCCGGTGCGGGTGCCGCTTGCTCGTCAACACCAACCATGAGCCGAGTATAAGCCGCAATCGCGTCAAGTCGCAGTCACACGCCCGGCCGGGCTCCCGCAGCTGCTGTTTTATTGTCGCACTCGCATTGCTGGGGTGCCCGGCGGCAGCCGCCGCGGCAGACAACTCGTGCACGCGCGCGCTCGGCCTTGTTGCAGGGGCCCCGAGGCTCCTGAAGACCGTCGGGACGGAGCCCGCACAGGTCGAGCTTGGCCTTGCTCCCGGCCGCGGCTACCTGCTCGAAGTCGACGAGCAGGGGAATGACGCACTCGTCGAGGTTCTCGACTCGCAGGATCAGTTGATCGCCCGCGCCGACCACCCGGAGCGACGCAGCGGAACCCGGCGGGCCGTTGTGACATCGCCCGACTCGGGCTCACTCACCGTGCGGGTGACGGGGAAGGAGCACGCCAACGCGCGCGGAACCGCAACGATTCGCGCCTTCGACCTCACATCGCTGCAGGCGCGGCCCGACTGCCTCGCG
>DATIXU010000135.1:0-35179 GCA_035518275.1 Steroidobacteraceae bacterium | reverse complement strand
GGCGCATACCACCCCGCGGCCGGCGGCCGCCTCGCCGAGGTGCGCGATGCGGTTGTACGCGCCGCGCAGCTTGAAGGAGAACACCGGCTGCAGGTCCTCGCGCTTCAGCAGCACCTCGTTGCCGAGCCGGCGCGACAGCCGTGCGGCCGCCTCGAGCGGCGACTCGATCGCGACGTCGTAGACGCGCGCTTTGAGGATCTTCTCGATGTAGGGGCTCGCCATCGGGGGCGAGCTTAGCGAACGCGGTGCGCCCCTGTCAGCGCTTCTCGCCGGTGCGGCGCACGGCGAAGCGGTACTCTGCGCGCCCGATCGTCACCTGGTCGCCGTCCTTGAGCAGTTGCCGGCCGATGCGCTTGCCGTTGACCAGCACGCCGTTGGTGCTGTTCAAGTCCTCGATGATGGTATGCGCGGGGCCGGCCAGGATCACCGCGTGGTGGCGGCTGATGTGCTTGGCGTCGATCTGCAGGTCGTTGTCGGGCGTGCGGCCGATGCTGGTCTTGCGCCCGAGGACGTGCACCACCTCGCGCTCGCCGTCGCTGCGGATCAGCAGGCGCGTCGCGCCATCGGGTGCCGGCAGCAGGCCTTCGTCGGCGTCGGCCGCCTCGCGCAGCGCGAGGTGAGTATCGGTATCAATGTGCGCGGCGCGGGTCTCATCCAGCGTATGGCGCCACTGCTGGTTGGCTTTCTCGAGCTCGGCGACGCGCGCATCGCGGCCGCGCAGCTGCGATTCGAGCCGCGAGATGCCGTCCTCGGCCGCGCGCAGGTCCGCCTCCAGCTCGCGGGTACGGGCGATGGCGGCGTCCGAGGCGGACTGCAGAGCGCGCAGCATCTCCACCTGCTCCGCCACGCGATCCTCGAGCTGCTTCACGCGCGCCTCGCCGGAGGCGACGCTCGCCAGGTGCCCGCTGCGCTCGAGCTGGGCCGTGCGCAGTGCGCCCGCCCATTCCTCCATCTCGCCGCGCACCTTGGTGAGCTCGGCGTCGAGCTCAGTGCTGCGCTTGCGCTCGGCGGCGAGCTCCGCGATGAGGGTCGCGGCGCGGGTACGCACCTCGGTAAGCGCGGTCTCGTGCTCGCCGGCGCGCGTGGTCACGCTGGCGGTCGCCGCACGCGCCGCCTCGAGCGCCGCGCTCAGGCTCGCCTCCACGGCCCGCAGCCGCGTGAGCTCGACGTCGCGCTGCTGCAGGGCGGCGCCGAGCGTCGACACCTGACTGTCGAGGTCGGCGATGCGCGCCGCGCGGTGACTCAGGTCCGATTCGAGCTCCCCGGCGCGCAGGTCGCGTCCGGCAAGCTCGCGCGCCAGGCGGGCGCGGCCGCTTTCGTGAGCGTCGACCTCGTCCTGCAGATCCGACAGCAGCCCCTCGAACAGCGAGCGGCGCCGCTCGGCCGACTGGAAGGATTCGAAATAGCTCGCGGCGCGGGCGCGCATCTCCTGCAGCTCGCCCAGCAGCGGCAGCGCCCGCTGCTCGCCGGCGATTTTCTCGTCGGCGAGCTCGCGCGCATGCTGTGCCTCGCGCTGCTCGGCGGCCCGGCGCACTGCGGCGAGCTCCTCGGCGAGATCGCCGGCCTGCTGGCCGGCGGCGGCCCGCGCCCGGGCGAGCTCCTCGCCGAGCTCAGCCTGGCGCTGTGCGGCGGCGGCGCGCACTTCGGCGAGCTCCGCTGCATGTTGCGTCTCGCGCCGCTCCGCGGCGGCGCGCGCCTCGGCCTCTGCGGCCGCGCGCTCGGTCTCGCGCTGCCCCGCGGCGGTCCGTGCCTGCGACAGCTCCGCGTCCAACTGCTCAACGCGCCGTTCGGCGCCGGCGTGTGCGCGCAGCGCCTCCTCGAGGGCACGCTCGATGTCGGCCAGGCGCGCACTGCGGCTCGTGAGCAGGTCCTGCGCCTCGCGCAGGTTGGCCACGGCGGTCTGCAGCGGATCCTCGGTACCTCCGGCCACACCGCGCGGGGCCCCCTCCGGCCCTTCCACCTTCAGCCCGGGCTGCACCCAGGTGTCGGCGAGCCGGTTGCGGCTGGCAGCCTCGTAGGCTTTGGGGTCGAGCGCCGGAAGCTCGTCGGTGCTGTCGAGGTCAGACTCGTGGGGCGGCGACCCCGGGGCGGGCGGCCGCAGGCGCGGTTCCATTGGGATTGGCTCCCTTATTAGCTTTACGGAAATTCTAACCCCGCTAGGCGCTTAGCTGCGCCTCACCCGGCGCAATTATGTGAGGCGGATCGCGAAAAAAGCCCCTGAGGGAGGGCTCGAAACGGGGTCAGCCCCGCAGGAACGCCCGCACGACGTCCACCACGGCGCCCGGGAAGGCCTGAAAGACGTCCGGCCCGTGATCGGGAAGGTCCTGCACGCGGGCCGAGGGCTGTGCTTCCCGCACCCGGGCCGTGGCATCCCACCACTCGTCCCGGAGACGCAGCACCAGAAGCGGCTGCGAGACCCGCCCGAGCCGCTCGCGCAATGGATAACCGGCGGCGGCGGCGGTCAGGCCGGCGCCCGTCTGAGTGCTCCCGAGCGGAACCGAGACCAGGACGAGCCGGCGCAGCTGCGCGGCGCGCGTCAGCGCAAGCTCGGTGGCGAGCACCGAGCCCGCGCCGTGGGCCAGCAGATCGACCTGCCGCAGCCGCATGGTGTCGAGAAAGTCGCCGATCGCCGCGGCGTAGTCCGCCGCGCTCAGCGCCTGCGCCGGTCCGTCCGATTCCCCATACCCGGGAAGATCCGGCGCGTACACCGAGCGGTCGCGCCCGATGAGGGCGAGCAACCCCCTGAACGTGCGGCCCGTGCCCTGGGCGCCGTGCAGGCAGATGAGCGCCGTTCCCTCCTCGAAGCCGCCCCCCGGGGGAATCGCGTTGTGGACGTGCAGCTGGCCGTAGCGGCACTCGAAATAGCCGCGCCGCACCCGCGGCTCCTCCGCACGCTGGGGCCTTCCGCTCAGCCTGGACATGCGCGGCATAGTGCCACGTTCGGCACTCCCCTTGCGCACGCAGGCTGGGCGCGTAAATTGGGAGCCATGCAACGCATTCTGGTGCTCATCGGGTTCAGCGCTCTGCTCGCCGGCTGCGGGCTCACCGAGACCGGCGCCGCGGCGGCGAGCGGATCGGCCGCCGAGGCACAGCAGGCGGCCCAGGCACGCCAGCAGGAGGAGCGGGTGCGACAGCAGGTCGAAGCCATCGACCAGCAGGCAGCGGACCGCACGCGCGCCGCGGCGGACGACGCCGGCAAGTAGGACCACGCGCCGAGCCTGAGCCCGTGCAGAACCTCCAGATCCGCCTCAAACACCAGCAGTCGAAGTCGACCGACCTCGAGCTGGTCGAGGCGGCGCGCCCGACCCTCACCAATGGCTCGTTCCTCGCGCGCGCGCTGTGGCTGGCGCTCGACCCGTTCCTGGTGGCGCACGGGGTCAACGGCCGCCCCGGTCTCGTCAGGCCGGGCGAGCTGGTGCCGGCGCGCGGCGTCGGCGAGGTGATCGAGTCGCGTCACGACGTGTTCGGCGTCGGCAGCGTCGTGGTGCTGGATGCCGGGCTGCAGCAGTTCTCCGTGTCGACCGGCCAGTACGCGCGCTTCGTGCATCCGGGTCAGACGCCGGCGTCGACCGCGCTCGGGATCCTCGGCGCCCCCGGCATGGCCGCCTATTTCGGACTCCTCGACCTCGCCAGGCTCCGTCCTGGGGAAACGCTGCTGGTGTCGGCCGCCTCGAACGCCGCGGGCTCGATGGCAGGACAGATCGCAATGCTGAAGGGAGCGCGCGCAATCGGCATCGCCGGGACGCGCGAGAAGTGCGATTGGGTGACCCGCCACGCGCGCCTCTCCGCCTGCATCAACTACCGCACCGAGCCGCTGAGCGCGCGGCTGCGGCAGCTCGCGCCGCAGGGCGTGGACGTGTATTTCGACAACACCGGCGGGGAGCTGCTCGAGACCATCATCGCGGAGCGGCACCTCGCCAGCGGCGCACGCATCGTGCAAAACAGCCTGAGCGATTTCGATCCGGCGCCGGCGCTGCTGCGGGCGGGCTATCTGCCGGAGAAGGACGGGATCCAGGTGCTGCGCGCGCGGGTGCGCGACTACGAGCACCGCCGCGGCGAATTCCTGCGCGAGGCGATCCCCTGGCACGGCGCCGGCCGCATCGCTCTCAAGGAGGACGTGGTCGAGGGGCTCGCCAACGCCCCGTCGCACCTGCAGGCGGCGCTGCGCGGTGAGAACTTCGGCCGCCCGCTCGTCAAGCTCTAGTTACAAAGCGCCGGATCGGGGCATTGCGCTGCCCCGTCCAGCGCGGCCACCTTCGGCGGCCGGTCACATCCCGCTTCAGCGGTGGCGCCGTGCCTTGCCGCGTTTCGCGCCCTTGCGATCCGGCTTCTTCGCCGCCTTCTTTTTCGCCGGCCTGGCCTTTTTCTTAGCCGCCTTCTTCTTTGCCGCTTTTTTCTTAGCCGCCTTCTTTTTTACGGCTTTCTTCTTCGCCGGCTTCTTGGCGGCCGCAGGCTTGGCCGCCGCGGGTGCCGCGGGCGCGGGAGCTGCCGCAGGTTTCGGCGCGGGTGCGGGGGCCGGCTTCGCCGGCGGGGCCGCGGGCTTCGCTGCCGCAGCGCGCGGCATCTCGTGAACCGCGAACGCTCCTCCCTGCGGGTCCATGAAGAGTGCGATCCAGCTGCCGCCCGGCACCTCGACCGGCCCGTGCAGCAGCCGACCGCCGGCTGACTTGGCGGCCGCGACCGCGCGGCTCGAGTCCGCCACCTGCACGTAGCTCAGCCACGAAGGCGGCGTGGCGGGCCCCTGGACGTTGCACATGCCGCCGACCTGGGCGCCAAAGCGCTCGATGACCTGGTAGATGCCCATCGCCCCCATGTCGTGGCCCGGGCCCTTGGCCCAGCCGAACAGCTCGCCGTAGAAGCGCAGCGCGCCGGCGACGTCGGTGGTCGCCAGCTCGTGCCAGGAGAAGACCCCGGCGCCGGGGGCGGGGATGGCGCCGCCGGTCGGGCCCGGCGTGTACAGCGCGAAGGTCGCACCCTGCGGGTCCGCGAGCACGGCGAAGCGGCCGACGTTCGGAATGTCGGCGGCCGGCTTCACCACGCGTGCGCCGAGCCGCTGGGCGTGCTCGGCCGTGGCATCGACGTTCGGGGTGCCGATGTAGATCAGCCAGTGCGGCGGCGTTCCCGCCGCGTCGGCAGGCAAGGCCATGAGGCCCCCCACCTGGCTCTGGCCGGCCATCCAGATGGTGTAGCCCGGCATGCTCGACGGCTGGGTTCGCCATGGCACCACCTTGGGGTAGAAGGCGGCGGCGGCGGCCGTGTCAGTCGTCAACAACTCGTGCCAGATGAATCGTCCCCGGATATCGGCATTGCTCATGGCCTGTTCCTCATTAGTAGCAAACGACCTGTCAGCGAACGAGCTTCCTACCGTCGACGGTCACGCGGCCGGCGCGCAGCAGCCGGTAAGCGTGAGGCGTTGTCGAGGATTAGCGCCGCATTCTGCCTCGACACGCCTGTCACTGCCATGACTCCCGGGGCGGGGCGTGTTGCGGCGCGCTGCGCACATGCCAGATGAGGTAGAGGCCGCTCGCGATCACGATGCCGCCGCCGAGGCACACCCGTGCCGAGGGCAGCACCTGCCAGACCACCCGGTCGATACCGACTCCCCAGAGGAGCGCGGTGTACTCGAACGGCGAGACGACCGAAGGCGGCGCCGAGCGGAACGCCTCGGTGAGGAGGTACTGGCCGATCGCCGCCAGCACCCCGAGCGCCAGCAGCCATTTCCAGTGCGCGTGGTCGATCGCGACCCACCCCGGGGCGGCGATGGCGGTGGCGAACACGGTCATGAGGCTGATGGTCCAGAAGACGACACTTACGGTGGTATCGGTGCGGGTGAGGACGCGCACCGCGATCCCGCTCAGGGCGTACGCGGCGGCGCCGATGAGCGCAGCCACCGCGCCGAGGCTTGCCAGCCCCGTGGTGGTGGGCCGCAGCATGACGAGGACGCCCGCGAGCCCGACGAGAATCGCCAGCCAGTTGCGCCAGTCGAGCCGCTCCCGCAGCAGCGGCACCGACAGCGCCGCCACCAGCAGCGGCGCCGACAGGAAGACCGAATAGGCGTTGGCGAGCGACAGCGAGCGAACCGCATAGACGAAGCCGCCGATCACCACGACGCTCAAGGTTCCGCGCAGCAGGTGCATCGGCCAGCGCCGCGGGATCAGATCGCGCATCCTGCCGGCGACCAGCACCGGCGCGAGCGTGAAGGGAAGCGAGGTGGCGCCGCGCAGGGCCGCCACTTCCATGGGCGGATAGCGCATGGCGAAGAACTTGAGTACCGCGTCCATGAAGGAGAACACCGCGACCGCGGCGATCATGGTCGCGATGGCCTGGAGCCGGCGCTCGTGCACGGGTGTTTAGGCCGCCGGCCCTGCCTGTGCCGGGCGGCCGGTGCCGGCCACGGCGCGGTAGCGCGTGCCGAGCCAGCGCGCCGGCAGCGGGTAAGCGCTCACGAGCGACACGATGAGCGAGGAGGCGTAGGGCACCGACTGGATGAGCAGCACGACGATCCAGGCCAGGCGGTCGGGACCCGAGAGCTCCTTGGTGCCGGTGTAGGAGACGGCCCAGGCCGACAGCAGCAGCCCCACCCCCATCACCGTCTCCTCGCGCGCCGCGCCGAGCGCCCGCAGAAAGCCCGACGTGCTGCCCTGCTTCGGCGTGCGGAAGAACGGCTCGCTGCGGGTGACGAGACCCTTGACCGCCGCCGTGCCGATCGTATGTGTGAGCGCGAGACCTGCGATCGCCGCGGCTACCGTCTGCCGGACGTTGGCGCCGACGCGCACGCGATACAGGTGCACCAGCTTGGCGAGCTTGAAGGTGAACAGCGACAGCGGCAGCACCGAGTACATGACGAGCGGCGGATCGACCTTGCCCGGCGCCCACACCATCGCGGCCGACCAGCCGAGTGCCGCCAGGTTGAACAGCAGGTTGCACCCGTCGGCCACCCACGGGAGCCAGCCGGCGATGAAGTGGTAGCGCTGGCCCGGTGACAGCGGGCCGCCCTCGAGGAACAGCGCGCGCGCGTGCGCCTTGAGGATCTGCATCGCGCCGTAGGCCCAGCGGAAGCGCTGCTTCTTGAAGTCGATGAAGGTATCGGGCATCAGCCCGCGGCCGTAGCTCACCGGCACATAAGTGGCGTCGTAGCCCGCCTCGAAGATGCGCAGCCCGAGCTCGGCGTCCTCGGTGATGCACCACTCCGCCCAGCGGCACGCATCGAGCTGCCGGCGGCGCACCATGGTCATGGTGCCGTGCTGGATGATGGCGTTGCGCTCGTTGCGCGTGATCATGCCGATGTGGAAGAAGCCGCGGTACTCGGCGTAGCACATGGCCTTGAAGGCGCTCTGGTCCGCGTCACGGTAGTCCTGCGGCGCCTGCACGATGGCGATGCGCTGGTCCTGGAACGCCGGCGTGAGCTCGCGCAGCCAGCAGGGCTCCACCACGTAATCGCTGTCGATCACGGCGACGATGGCGGCATCCGGCGCGGTGCGCTCGAGCGCGTAGTTGAGCGCGCCGGCCTTGAAGCCGGCGAGCGGCGCGACGTGGAAGAAGCGGAAACGGGACCCAAGCCGGGCACAGTGCGCCTCGACCGGCCGCCAGACGTTCTCGTCGCGGGTGTTGTTGTCGATCACCAGCACTTCGAAATCGGGATAGTCGAGCCGCGCGAGCGCATCGAGCGTCTCGATGAGCATCGCCGGCGGCTCGTTGTAGGCCGGCACGTGGATCGACACCTTGGGTTGCTGCTGGTCGGGGGCCAGGTTCGGCGCGCCGAGGCGCCGCCGGTAGGCCACCCAGTGCGCCTCGGCCCATTCGTGCGCCTCGGCGAGCAGCACCAGCAGCACCCCCAGCATGCCGAGCAGCAGCAGTACGCCGGCGATCACGCTCGAGACGGTCATGTACTGCTGGGTGAAGTCGTAGATCACCCATACGGCGATGGTGGTGGCGGCGTACACCACGATGGCGAGGAAGCTGCGGCCGCGGTTGCGCAGCGCGTCGCTGGTGAGATACACGAGCCCGAGCACCAGCAGCGATACCGCCACCGAGATCGCCGCCAGGATGTGCCATTCCGGCACGCGCACGATCGGCTCGGTGAAGGCGAATTTCGGCTGCCGGTTGACGTCGTACACGCCCCAGTAGGAGCCGACCGCTCCTTCCTGGTACGCCTTCCACGGCTGATCGAAGGCCTCCATCACGTAGTACTTGATCTGCTCCTTCTCGGCGCGGGCGAGGAAGCGGCGCAGGAACAGCGCCTCGTTCGCCACCGAGGCCACCGCCGACTCGCGCGTGCGCCCGCGGCTCGGCCAGCCGATCTCGGCGATGACGATCGGCTTGTGCGGGAAGGTCTGCTGCAGCCGCTTGAGCTGCGCGAAGGAGTACTCGACCGCGGCATCGACCGGCACGCCCTCCCAGTACGGCAGAAAGTGTACCCCGATGAAATCGACATGCTGCGCGAGCTCGGGGTGCGCGAGCCAGGTATGCCAGGTCTCGGCGGTGCCGACCGGCTGGCCGATGGACGCCCGTGCCCGATCGAGATAGCCCTCGAGCGCCTCGAGGGTCAGATCGCCGCGCAGGATCACCTCGTTGCCGATGAGCACGCGCACCACGTTCTGGTGCGTGTCGGCGAGGTCGATCACCGTCTTCATCTGCTCTTCGTTCTTGTCGAGGTGATTGTCGAGCCAGGCACCGAGTGCGACGTTGATCCCGTGCCGCTCGGCGAGCTCGGGCACGTCGGCGAGCGTCGAGCCCACCGAGTAGGTGCGCACCGCGTTGACCTTGCCCTCGAGCAGCGCCAGGTCCTGGTCGATCTCGGCATCCGTCGGCATTTCGAAATGAGTCGGATCCTCGTTGGCGCGGAACGGCGAGAAGGCGAAGCCCTGGATGCGCGCCGGCCACGGCGGCTCGCGCGTCGGGCGGTTGAGGTACGCCCAGACGGCGAACGTCAGCGTGGCGAACACCGCCGCGATGATGAGGCTCGGGATCGTCTTCATGGAGGCTGCGGGCGGCTCGCTGCCTACCAGCTGCCGGTGTTGGCCATCGACTTCCAGGGCTCGGCGGGCGCGAGCGCCGCGCCCCTCTGCAGCAGCTCGATGGAGATGTTGTCGGGCGAGCGCACGAAGGCCATGCGCCCGTCGCGCGGCGGCCGCAGGATCGTGACGCCGTGCTCAGTGAGGCGCCTGCAGGTGGCGTAGATGTCATCCACTTGGTAGGCGAGGTGTCCGAAGTTGCGCCCGCCGCCGTAGGCCTCCGGGTCCCAGTTGTGGGTGAGCTCGACCTGCGCGCTCTCATCCCCGGGGGCGGCGAGGAATACCAGCGTGTAGCGCCCCTGCGGGTAATCCTTGCGCGACAGCTCCCTGAGTCCCAGCGCGTCGCAGTAGAACTTCAACGAGGCGTCGACGTCGGTGACGCGTACCATGGTATGCAGGTACTTCATGGCTTCTTCTCCGGGATGATGCCGAGCGCGGCCTCGATGCGCGCCGGGTCGTAGACCTTGCCGCCCTTCATCACCAGATCCCGTCCTGCCGCGTGCCCCCGGGCGGCAAGGGCGGTGGCAGACGCCGCAGCAGCCGAGGCGAGCAGGCAGACGACGAGGGGCACGGCGCCCGCCGGCGGATCTCTCATCAGAACATCTCCGAGGGTCCGGGAGGCTTGATCGCGACCTTGGTGCGCGACGGAATGTGCTCGCCGGTGATCATGTCCTCGTAGGTCTGCCCGGGGCCCACCATCGGATAGACGCCGGCGTCCGGGTCGATCATCACCTCGAGGAACGCCGGTCCCCTGAAGCCGACGAAGTCGGCGATGACGCGCGGCACGTCCGCCTTGTGCTCGAGGCGCACGGCGTAGCGGAAGCCGTCGGCCTGGGCGGCGCGGATGAAATCCTTCTTGTGGAGCGACTTGTCGCTCGCCGACAGCCGCCCTTTGTGGAACAGCTTCTGCCACTGCTTGACCATGCCGTCGCCGAAGTTGTTGAGCACCATCACCTTGACCGGCAGGTCGTAAGTGGTCGCGGTCTCGAGCTCGCCGATGTTCATGCGGATGCTCGAGTCGCCGTCGATGTCGATCACGAGCCGCTCAGGGCTCGCGATCTGCGCGCCGATGGCCGCGGGGAGGCCGAAGCCCATCGTTCCCATGCTGCCGGAGGTGAGCAGCAGGCGTGGGCCGGCGAAATCGCAATACTGCGCGGCCCACATCTGGTGCTGTCCGACGCCGGTCGAGATGATCGCCTCGCCGCGCGTGTGGCGGTTGAGCTCCTCGAGCACGTAGTAGGGCTGGATCAGGGGGCTGGCGCGGTCGTAGTTCATGGCGTAGCGGCGCTTGAGCTCGGCGAGCTCGGCGTGCCAGGCACTGAAGTCGTGCTGGAACTGCGCCTGCCGCCCATAGGCCGTGAGCGCTGCGAGCGCCTCCGCCACGAGTCCCACGTGGCTCCACTGCACGCGCTTGACCTTGTTGACCTCGGCGCGGTCCACGTCGAGATGGGCGATGCGCTTAGCGTTGCGCGCGAACTTGTCTGGCACGCCCGCCACGCGGTCGTCGAAGCGCGCGCCCACCGCGATGAGGAAGTCGCAGTCATCGACCGCGTAGTTGGCGAAGGCGGCACCGTGCATGCCGAGCATGCGCATTGCGAGCGGCGCGCGGGTATCGAACGAGCCGATTCCCATGAGGGTGGTTACCACCGGCACCCCGAAGGCGTTCGCGAACTCCGTGAGCTGTGCTGCGGCGTTGCCGTTGATGACCCCGCCGCCGGCGTAGATCAGCGGGCGGCGCGCCTCCCCCAGCATGGCGAACAGGCGCCCGGCCGCGGACGCGTCCAGCGAGGAGCGGGTGAGCTCGTCGAGCCGGCGCCGGTAGCCGGGGATTGGCAGCAGCCCCGAGCCCTGAAACACGCCTTGCCAGTTCTGGACGTCCTTTGGAATGTCGACGACAACGGGCCCCGGCCGCCCGGTGCGAGCGATCTCGAAGGCCGTCCGGACCGTGGCCTCGAGCTTCTCCGGCTGGGTGACGAGAAAAATGTGCTTTGCGACGGACCCCATGACGGCGGGTACCGGCGCCTCCTGAAATGCGTCCGTGCCGATCGCAGCCCGAGGCACTTGGCCGCAAATAACGACAATAGGTACGGAATCGGCCATGCAGTCGCGCACTGGTGTAACAGTGTTGGTAGCGCCGGGACCCGAGGTCACGAGGCACACCCCCACCCGTCCGCTCGCGCGCGCATAGCCCGCCGCCATGAAGCCGGCGCCCTGCTCGTTGGCGGGGACGATCAGGGGAATCTGGGGCCGCCCGGCCCGCGTCGCTTCCTCGTTGAAGAGGAACACCGCGTCGTAGGTGGGAAGGATGGCACCGCCGCTGTAGCCGAAGATGGCCGTGACGCCCTCGTCGGCGAAGACCTCCATGATCATGCGCGCGCCGCTCATCCGCGTCCCGGCGAGCGGATGGGCCGCGGGGCGTGGCTGCGGAGTCGAGTCGCTCATCGACGGTGAGCTCATGGAGGGGTTTTGCAAAACCTCTTGGGTGTGGGGCAGCGACAGAACTTTTGAGCGTAACAGCTTGGGTTCGTGGTGCAAACTCGCGCCGATCCTTCTATTCTGACGAGGATTTTTCGGCCACCGAGGATCGTCCGCTTCACGCGCGCCGCCCGCCGCGCCGCCCCCATATGCGCCACATCATCGCCATACTGCTGCAGAACGAGGCGGGCGCCCTCACCCGCGTCGCCGGCCTCTTCTCCACCCGCGGCTACAACATCGAGTCGCTGTCGGTGGCCCCCACCGACGATCCCACGGTCTCGCGCCTCACGCTGGTGACCAGCGGCTCGGACGCGGTCATCCAGCAGATCGTCAATCAGCTGAACAAGCTGGTGGACGTCGTGAACGTGCTCGACATGACCCGCGGCCTGCACCTCGAGCGGGAGCTGGTGCTGCTGAAGCTCCGCGTCGACCCGCGCGACACCGACACGGTGCGTGGATTGGTCGTGCGCAGCGGTGGCCGCGTACTCGATCCCGCCACCGAGGGCTTCATCGTCGAGCTGACCGCGAGCGAGGCCGAGATCAACGCCTTCATGGCGGAACTCGCCCGCGGGGCGCAGCTGCTCGAGGTGGTGCGCAGCGGCGCGCTCGGCATTCCGCGCACGGCGCGTGCCCTGCGGGCCGCGCCGCCAGCGACGGCGGACATATAGTCGAATCGGCAAGAGTCGCCTGCGGCGCTTCTGCGGACATCACTGCGTCGACCGCCGGCAAAAAACGGGGCTCGATGCCCTTGTGGCTCGATTCCCTCGGCCGCCGAGCACTCCGCAGGAAGGTCGGCCCGGCTGCTCCTACAGCGTCAGCACCGTCGAGCCGGTCGTGCGCCGCCCCTCGAGATCGCGGTGCGCGTCGGCTGCCTGCCGTAGCGGGTACTTCTGGCCGATGACGATGCGCACCTTGCGGCCGCGCACCACGGCAAACAGCTCCCGGGCCGCGGACTCGAGCTCGGCGCGCGTGCCGATGTAGTGGAACAGCGTCGGGCGCGTGAGAAACAGCGAGCCGCGCTTGCTGAGCTCGAGCGGCGCGATCGGCGGCGCGGGACCTGAGGCATTGCCGAAGGTGACCATCATCCCGCGGCGGCGCAGGCAGTCGAGCGATTCCATGAACGTGTCGCCGCCGACCGCATCATAGACCACCGCAACGCCCTCACCCTTCGTGAGCGCCTTGACCCCGGCCACGAGCTCGTCGCGCCCGGAGATGAGCACGTGCTGGCAGCCGTGCCGCCGGGCGAGCTCCGCCTTGGCTTCGCTCCCGACCACGCCGATCACCTTCGCCCCGAGTGAGCGCGCCCACTGGCAGAGGATCAGCCCGACGCCGCCCGCCGCGGCGTGCACCAGGATCGGGTCACCGCGCTGAACGCGGTAGGTACGGCGAATGAGATACTGGGCCGTCAGCCCCTTGAGCATGAGCGCCGCGGCCTGCTCGTCGGAGATGCCGCGCGGCACCTTGACCAGCCGTTCGGCCGGCACGTTGCGCAGCTCGCTGTAGGCGCCGGGGTTCGGCCAGACGTACGCGACCCGCTCGCCGATCCTGAAGCCGCGCACGCCGCGGCCGAGGGCGGTGACGACGCCGGCGGCCTCGCGGCCGAGGCCGCTCGGGAGCGAGGCGACCGGATAGAGCCCGGTGCGGTCGTAGACGTCGATGTAGTTGACGCCGATCGCGTGGTGGCGCACCTGCGCCTCGCCGGGACCGGGCTTGCCGGGATCCACGTCCTCGATGCGCAGAACCTCGGGACCGCCGTACTCGTAGAAGCGAATGGCTGTGGGCATAGGGGTCGAAGGATAGCCCAACGGCAAAAAGACACGAATCGGTGGCTTACGGGCCCGACGGCCGTGCTCCTCGGGATCGCCCATCCCTTCGTCGGGCACCTGCCGCGTTAGTCGAGCGCCGCGCCGAAGGCGCGGCGCGCCAATCAACTACAACGCACTGTCGTCCGTCTCGCCCGTGCGGATGCGGATGACGCGGTTGATGTCGGTGATGAAGATCTTGCCGTCGCCCACCTTGCCGGTCTTGGCGGCCTTCATGATCGCCTCGATGACCTGATCGACCAGCTCGCTCCTCACCGCGACCTCGATGCGGGTCTTGGGAACGAAGTCGACCACGTACTCGGCGCCGCGATAGAGCTCGGTATGACCCCGCTGGCGGCCGAAGCCCTTCACCTCGGTCACGGTCATTCCCGACACGCCGATGTCCGAGAGCGCCGCGCGCACGTCGTCGAGCTTGAACGGCTTGATGATCGCGGTGATCAGTTTCATGAGGCTTCGGTCTCCGTCGCCGTGTGCAGTGTCGTGAATTGTGCAGCTTTTATGCCATGGGCGAAATGAGCGCCAGAACCGCCGCGGAGGGCACTGCCCGGGTGCCATCACACGCCGCGCCTGCACCATCCCGGAGCAGCCAGGCGCGTCGAGCGCCCCGCGCTGGTGCGCCAGTCCAGCGCGCTCCTGGGATATTCTTCGCGCCGATGTACGAGCGGATCGTGATCGTCGGGGCGGGCCAGGCGGCGGTACAGGCGGTCGATACACTACGCCGCAGAGGCTTCGCGGGGAAGCTGACGCTGATCGGCGCCGAGCAGTGGCCACCCTACCAGCGGCCGCCGCTCTCGAAGAAGTACCTCGCCGGGGCGCTCGAGCGCGAGCGCCTCCTGATCCGGCCCGCGGGTTTCTTCGCCGACCACGCCGTGACCACGCATTTCGGCGCCCGCGTCACCGACATCGCGCCGCGCGAGCGGCACGTGCGGCTCGACGACGGGACGGTCGTGCCCTTCGACACGCTCCTGCTCGCGACCGGCGGCCATCCGCGCCGCTTAGCTGTCCCCGGGGCCGAGCTCGAGGGGGTGCACTACCTGCGCACCATCGACGACGCCGACCGCATCCGCGCAGACTGCAGCAGCGGCGGGCGGCTGCTGATCGTCGGCGGGGGTTACATCGGGCTCGAGGTCGCGGCTACCGCGCGCGAGCTCGGCATGGAGGTGACGGTGCTCGAGATGGCCGAGCGCGTCATGAACCGCGTCACCTGCCCGGAAGTCTCGGCGTTCTACGCAGCCGAGCATGCGCGCCACGGTGTACAGATCCGCTGCAATGAGCGGGTGCGGGCGTTCCACGGCGACGCCCGCACCGGCCGGGTGAGGAGCGTGCTCACCGAGGAAGGCGGCGAGTACCCGGCGGACGTGGTGCTCGTCGGGGTCGGCGTCGCGCCGGCGGACGAGCTCGCGAAGGCCGCGGGCCTCGACTGCGAGAACGGCGTCGTGACGGAAGCGCATTGCCGCACCTCGCACGAGGCGATCTACGCCGCCGGCGACTGCGCCAGCCATCTCAACCGCCAGTACGGCCGGCATCTGCGCCTCGAGTCGGTCGACAACGCCTTCGAGCAGGGCACGACCGTCGCATTGAACCTCATGGGCAACGAGACGCTGCACGACAAGCTGCCGTGGTTCTGGTCGGATCAGTTCGATCTGAAGCTCGTCATCGTCGGCGTCGCGCAGGGCTATGACACCGTCGTGATGCGCGGCGCGCCGGCCGCGCGCAGCTTCAGCGCCTGCTATCTGCGCGGCGGGGAGCTGATCGCCATCGACACGGTCAACTCGCCGAAAGATCAGATGGCGGCACGCAAGCTGATCGCGGCGCATGCGCGGCCGCAGCTGGACAAGCTCACGGATCCCGCGATCGCGCTCAAGGATACGGCCTGACGGGCGTTGCGGCCCGCGCTCAGAACGTCCAGGTGAAGCCGCCCGTCACCAGGTAGGGGTTGCCGCCGAGCGCCGCGAAGCGCTCGTACTCGGCGCGTATCTCGAGCGAGCGGAAGCGGTACATCACGCCGCCGCCGCCGCCGACCCCGACGCCGGTGCTGTCGACCGGCAGGGGGTTGGAGAGCGGCGGGCATACTCCGCCCTTCGGGCAGGTGCCGACCATCGTGGTCGCGGTGGTATGCAGCTTCGCGAGCCCGGCCTTCAGGTAGAAATCGACTATCGGCGTCGGCAGATAGAGGATGCCGAAGGCTCCCTCGCCCTTGCGGCTCGCGCTGTTGGTCAGCGGCACGTTGGAATTCGGATAGGTGGACATCCCGCTCGAGTGCCCGAAGTCGAAATACTGGAGCTCGGCCGACAGCTCGGAGATCGGACGCCAGCCAGCGATGAGGGTGTAAGCGGAGCTATGGATTCCAAAGCCGCTGACGAGCCCGGTCGAGGCGTCGACCGTGGCCTTGCCATACGTGCCGCCGAAATAGTAACCGAGCAGATCGTCGGCGCGCGCGCCGCCGGCGCGGCACGCGAGCAGCGCGGCACACGCCAGGCCGACAGCCACTCTCGATCGTCGCGCATCGGTGCGCCGCTCGCGCATCGGCCTCATCTCCCCAGGAGCAACTTCCGACAGCATACAACAAGGGTGTTGGCATCCACGGATGACGCCAAGCGCCGACAAGGGCGCAAGCGTGAGGAGCGTCACAGCGCGCGCACTTCGCGCACCCTTCAGCGCAGCACGATGAGCAGATCCTTCTGGTCGACGCTCCCACCAGGCTTTACCAGTACCTCGGCCACCTCGCCCTCGGCCTCGGCGCGCACCGCGGTTTCCATCTTCATCGCCTCGAGCGTCAGCAGCAGATCGCCGCGCGCGACGCGCACCCCCGCGGACACGGCCACCGTGGTGACGATACCCGGCATCGGCGCACCCACGTGGCGCGTGTTCCCGGGCTCGACCTTAGCCGCCGGCGGGCGCTGCGCGGCCTGACTCAAGTCGCGCACCCGCACCGAGCGCGGCTGGCCGTTCAGCTCGAAGAACACCGTGCGGGTGCCGTCCTCATGCGGGTCGCTGGTCGCGACGTAGCGCACGATGAGCGTCTTGCCGCGCTCGAGGTCGAAGCTGATCTCGTCGCCGGGCTGCATGCCGTAGAAGAACACCGGCGTCGGCAGCAGCGCGAGATTGCCGTACTGCAGCCGCTCGCGCGCGTAGTCCTGCCACACCCGCGGATACATGAGGTAGGAGGCCAGGTCCTCGTCGCTCACCGGACCGGTGAGACGCTCGGCCAGCCGGGCGCGCTCGGCCACGAGGTCCACCGGCGGCAGCCGGGCGCCCGGCCGCTCGGTGAGCGGCGCCGCGCCCTGCAGCACCTTGCGCTGCAGCGCCGCCGGGAAACCGCCGTAGGGCTGGCCGAGCTCGCCGCGGAAAAGCTGCGCCACCGACTCGGGAAACGCGACCTCGGTGCCGGGATCGAGCAGCTGCTCGCGGGAGAGGCCGGCGGTGACCATGACGAGCGCGAGGTCCCCCACGGCCTTGGAGGTCGGTGTCACTTTGATGATGTCGCCGCAGGCCTCGTTGACCTCGGCGTAGGCGCGGGCCACCTCCGGCCAGCGCGCCTCGCTGATGCCGAGCGCGCGCGCCTGCTCGCGCAGGTTGGTGTACTGCCCGCCGGGCATGCCGTGCACGTACACCTCGGAGGCCCCGGCGCGCACGTCGCTCTCGAAGACGACGTATAGCCGCCGCACCTGCTCCCAGTATGAGGAGATGGCACGCAGATGCTCCGGGTCGAGCCCGGCATCGCGCGGCCCAAAGCGCAGCGCCTCGACGATCGAGCCCAGGTTGGGCTGCGAGGTGAGGCCGGAGAGCGCATCGATCGCTCCGTCGACGGCATCGGCTCCGGCATCGATGGCGGCCAGCACGCTCGCCGCGCCGATGCCGCTCGTATCGTGGGTGTGGAAGTGCAGCGGCAGCCCGGTCTCCTCCTTGAGCGCCTTCACCAGCGTGTACGCGGCGCGCGGCCGGCAGAGTCCCGCCATGTCCTTGATGCCGAGCACGTGGGTGCCCGCGGCCTTGAGCTCGCGCGCGAGCTTCAGGTAGTAGTCGAGCGTGTATTTCTTCTCGCCCGGGTCGCTCAGGTTTCCCGTGTAGCAGATCGCCGCCTCGCACAGCTTGCCCGACTCGAGCACCGCGTCGATCGCGACGCGCATGTTCTCGACCCAGTTGAGGCAGTCGAAGATGCGGAACAGGTCGATGCCGCGCGCGGCAGCGCGCGCGATGAAGAAGCGCAGCACGTTATCGGGGTAGTTGGCGTAGCCGACCGCGTTCGCCGAGCGCAGCAGCATCTGCAGCAGGATGTTGGGAATGCGCTCGCGCAGCTGCGTGAGGCGCTCCCAGGGGTCCTCGCGCAGGAAGCGCAGCGCCACATCGAAGGTCGCCCCGCCCCAGCACTCGAGCGAGAACAGCTCGGGCGTGAGGCTCGCATAGGCGGGCGCGATCGCCACCAGGTCCGCGGTGCGCAGCCGGGTGGCGAGCAGCGACTGGTGCGCATCGCGCATCGAGGTGTCGGTGAGCAGCACCCGCTGCTCGCCGAGCATCCAGCGCGCGAAACGCTCGGGTCCGAGCTGCTCGAGCTTCTGCCGGGCGCCGGGCGCAGGTGGCGGCAGCGGCCCGGGCGGCGGTTGCGGCAGCGTGAAGTGCGCCGGACGCGGGCGGCCCCGAACCTCCGGGTTGCCGTTGACGATGGTGACGCCGATGCCGCTCAGGAGCCGCGTGGCGCGGTCGCGCTTCGCGGGCCAGCGATAGAGCTCCGGCGTCTCGTCGATGAAACGCGTGGTGTATTCGCCGCGCGCGAAGCGTGGGTGGGTGATCAGCTGGTCGAGGAAGCGCAGGTTAGTCACCACGCCGCGGATGCGGAACTCCCACAGGGCCCGGTGCATGCGCGCGATGGTCTCCTCGGGTGTCGGCGCCCACGCCGTCACCTTGACGAGGAGCGAATCGTAGGAGCGTGTGATGATCGCGCCGGTGTAGGCGGTACCGGCATCGAGACGGATGCCGAAGCCCGCCGGGCTGCGGTAGGCGGTGATCTTGCCGTAGTCCGGAATGAAGTTGTTCTCAGGGTCCTCGGTAGTGATGCGGCACTGAAGCGCGTGGCCCGACACGCGGATCTCGTCCTGCGCCGGCACGCCGCTCTCCGGGTCACCGATGCGCGCCCCGCCGGCGATGCGGATCTGTGCCTTGACGAGGTCGATGCCGGTGACCTCCTCGGTCACGGTGTGCTCGACCTGGATGCGTGGATTCACCTCGATGAAGTAGCAGCGGCCGCTGTCGGCGTCCTCGAGGAACTCGACGGTGCCGGCGTTCGCGTAACGCACCGCGCGGCCGATGGCGAGCGCCGCGGCGGTGAGCCCGGCGCGCTGCGCCGCGGACAGGAACACCGCCGGCGCCCGCTCGACCACCTTCTGGTTGCGCCGCTGCATGCTGCAGTCGCGCTCGTAGAGATGCACCAGGTTGCCCCAGGCGTCGCCGAGAATCTGCACCTCGACGTGGCGCGCCCGGCGGACCAGCTTCTCGAGATAGACCTCGTCGTTGCCGAAGGCGGCGAGCGCCTCGCGCCGTGCGAGCGGCAGCAGCTCCCGAAGCTGCGCCTCGTCGTCCACCGCGCGCGTGCCGCGGCCGCCGCCGCCCCAGCTCGCCTTGATCATCACCGGGTAGCCGATGCCGCGCGCGAGGCGCGCGCACTCGCTGAGGTCCGCCGGCAGGGGTCCGGTGGCCGGCATCACCGCGACGCCGGCCGATTCCGCCAGGGCGCGCGCGGTGATCTTGTTGCCGAGCGCCTCCATGGTCTCAGGTTGCGGACCGATGAAGATGACCCCGGCCGCGGCGCAGGCGCGCGCGAGCTCGGGGTTCTCGGAGAGCAGGCCGTAGCCCGGGTGGATGGCATCCACCTGCGCCTCGCGCGCTATCCGGAGGATGTCCGCGATGTCGAGGTAGGCCTCCACCGGCTTGCGGTCCCGCCCGACCAGGTAGGCCTCGTCGGCCTTGGTGCGGTGGAGCGAGAAGCGGTCTTCCTGCGAATAAATCGCGACGGTGCGGATGCCGAGCTCGTTCGCCGCCCGCATGACGCGGATGGCGATCTCGCCGCGGTTGGCGACCAGGATGCTGCGTATCCGCTGCGACGTGGCGGCTTTCACCTTAAGATCTGCCGTAGGAACAGTTGTGAGAGGGCCGCCGCACGCTGCTGCCGCGGGCGTCGTCGATCATAGCCGCTTTGGCCAGCCGCCTTGGGGGGGAAATCATGTCGCACCGTGTGACCCGCCTGCTCACGAGCCTGGCGCTCGCCGCTGCCACTGCACTGCTCGCCGCGCCGCTGCCGGCCGCCGAGCATCCGCTCGTCATCGTCATCCACGGCGGCGCCGGCGTCATCGAGCGCTCGCACATGAGCCCGGAGCGCGAGGCGTCCTACCGCGCGGGGCTCGGGGCGGCGCTGGATGCCGGCTACGTGGTGCTCGAGCGCGGAGGTTCGGCGCTCGATGCGGTCGGCGCCGCGGTGCGCACCCTGGAGGATGACCCGCAGTTCAACGCCGGCCGCGGTGCGGTACTCAACCACGACGGGTTCTGCGAGCTGGATGCCGCCATCATGGACGGGTCGGGCCCGCGCGCCGGCGCGGTGGCGGGTGTCCACCACGTGAAGAATCCTATCGACCTAGCGCGCCTCGTGATGGACAAGTCCCCGCACGTGCTGCTCGCCGGCCAGGGCGCCGAGGAGTTCGCGCTCGAGCAGGGTGTCACGCTCGTGCCGGAGAGCTACTTCATAACCCCGCCGCGCGTGCACGAGCTCGAGGAGGCGAAGCGCGCCGCCGCCGAACGCGCTCCGACCGCGCCGCTGCCCATCCGGCCCTCGCCGCCGAAAGGCATGGGCACCGTCGGCGCCCTGGCGCTCGACGCCCAAGGCCACCTCGCCGCCGGCACCTCGACCGGCGGTATCAGCAACAAGCTCTACGGGCGCATCGGCGACACGCCGATCATCGGCGCCGGCACCTACGCCAGCGAGTCGTGCGCGGTGTCCGGCACCGGCCAGGGCGAGTTCTACATCCGCCAGGTGGTCGCGTACGACATCTGCGCCATGGTGCAGTACCAGCATTTGCCGCTCGCGAAAGCGGTCAACGCCATGATTCACGACAAGCTACAGCGCGCCGGCGGCGAAGGCGGCGTGATCGCGCTCGACCGCGACGGCAACTACGCCATGGATTTCAACAGCGCGGGCATGCACCGCGGCGTGCGCGATTCGCGCGGGCATCGCGAGATCGCCATGTACCGCGACGCCAACTGACGGCCGGAGGAAGCGACATGTACGCCATCGCCATACACGGCGGCGCGGGCGCGGTGCCGCGCGCGACGCTCTCGAGCGAGCGCGAGCAGCGCTATCGCGCCGGCCTCGAGGCGGCGCTCGACGGCGGCTATGCGCTGCTCGAGCGCGGCGGCTCGAGCCTCGACGCGGTCACGGCGGCGGTGCGCATCCTCGAGGACGACCCCTGCTTCAACGCCGGGCGCGGCGCGGCCCTGACGCGTGAAGGCGCGGCCGAGCTCGACGCCGCCATCATGGACGGCCGGGCGCAGCGCGCCGGCGCGGTCGCCTCGGTGCGCCACGTGAAGAACCCCGTGGAGCTCGCGCGCCGGGTGATGGAGAAGTCGCGCCACGTGCTGCTGGTCGGGGGCGGCGCCGAGGAGTTCGCCCTCGAGGAGGGCTTTGCCCTGGTGCCCAACCTCTACTTCCGCACTCCTGAGCGGCAGACCCAGCTCGAGCACGAGCAGCGCGGCGAGCGGGTCTCGGATCTGGTGCCGCCCGCGCACGGCACGGTGGGCGCGGTGGCACGCGACCGTGACGGCAACCTCGCGGCCGCCACCTCCACCGGCGGCATGACGAACAAGCGCCCGGGACGCGTCGGCGACTCGCCCATCATCGGCGCCGGCACCTACGCCAAGAACGGCGTGTGCGCCGTGTCGGCCACCGGTCACGGCGAATATTTCATCCGCGCCGTGGCCGCGCACCACGTGTGCGCGGCGGTCGAATACCGGGGACTCGCCCTCGAGCTCGCGATGCGCGAGCTCCTGCACGATATCCTGCGCGGTCTCGGCGGCGACGGCGGCCTGATCGGCATCGACCGCGACGGGCGCATAGTCATGGACTTCAGCACCGAGGGCATGTACCGCGGTGCGCGCGACTCGGCGGGCCGCAGCGAGATCGCCATCTACTAGACAAAAGGACTCCACAGAGATCGCCTCATGAAAACCACCCTTGGATTGCTGTTTTCGCTGCTGGCAGCGCTCACCACGGTGCGGGCCACGGCCGCACCGGCCTGGACCGAGGGGCGCGACTACGTCGTGCTCGCGCAGCCGCAGCGCACCAACGTCGCTCCCGGCAAAGTCGAGGTGCTCGAGGTGTTCTCCTACGGCTGTCCGGCCTGCAACACCTTCCAGCCGACCATGGAGCTGCTGAAGAAGAGCCTGCCGCCCAACGCGCAGCTCGCCTACCTGCCCGCCGCGTTCAACAAGGCCGAGGACTGGCCGATGTTCCAGCGCGCCTGGTTCGCCGCGCAGGCGCTCGGTCTCACCGCGCGCACGCACCAGCTGATGTTCGATGCGGTGTGGAAGACCGGCGAGCTCGCCACCACCGACCCACAGACCAACCGCCTGAAGGATCCCCAGCCTACGATCGAGCAGGCCGCGAAGGCCTACGCGCGCTGGACCGGGGTTAAACCTGAGGATTTCCTGGCGATGGCGCGATCCTTCACCGTCGACGGCCGCATGCGCGCCGCCGACGAGCAGGTCATGGCCATGCAGGTGCCCGGTACCCCCTGCATCGTCGTCGACGGGCGCTACCGGATCGCCGAAAGCATCCGCACGGCCAATGAGCTCGTCCCCCTGGTGAGCTTCCTCGTCGCCAAGGCGAGCGGGCACTGAGGAGCGCGCGGCCCAGGCCGCGCCCGGCGACTCATCCGGCCGCGGTGAGATCGGAACCCGCCGCGCGCGACGGCGGCGGGCCGCCGCGGCTGCGGAACGCGCTCGGCGGGCGCGCTTCCCAGCGCGCCCACACGCGCCGCAGGTGCTGCGCCGAGCCGAAGCCGGCCCGCGTCGCGACGCGCTCGAGATCGAGGCGGCTCTCCGTCACCAGCTGTTTCGCGAAGGCGAAGCGGATCAGCTGCACATAGTCGAGTGGCGAGCAGCGCGCGTGCTCGGCGAACAGGCGCGCGAGGTTGCGGGGCCCGGTGCAGGCCACCGCCGCCAGCCGCGCCGAGCTCCAGGCGGCGGCCGGATCGCGCGTCACCGCATCCTGCACGCGATGTACCGCCGGATGCAGGTGATTGCGGTGCCTGACCCAGGGAGAGAGAGCGGGATCGGTGCCGGCGCGGCGCAGGTACACGACCAGGCCGCGTGCGACCTCAGCTGCCACGTGGGGCCCGAGCTGCCGGCCGATCACGTGCAGCGCGAGATCGAGCCCGGCGGTGACGCCGGCGCTCGTGGCCACACTCCCGTCCTCGACGAAAATGCGGTTCGCGAGGACCCGGGCGCGCGGCTCGACGCTTCTCAGCTCCTCGAGATGCTCGTGATGGGTGGTGCACTCGCGCCCGGCAAGGAGTCCCGCATGGGCCGCGAGCACGCTCCCGGTGCACACGCACAGGAGCTCAGCCCCCGCCGCCGCGCCCGAGCGCAGCCAGGTGATCGCGCGCCGCGCCGCCGGCTCCTGGCTGTCGAGCGCTTCGCCGGCGATGCCGGTGAGGATCAGCAGCGCCTGCGGCGGCAGCACGGCAGGCAGCGGCTCGAGCGCGGCGAGCTGGAGCCCCACGGCCGCCGTCAGGCTCGGCAGCGGGGACACGAAGCGCAGCCGGTAGCTCCCCGGGACCCGGCGCTCGGCGTTGCGGAACGCATCCGCGGGGCCGGCGACGTCGAGCAGTACGACGTTCGGCAGCAGCAGAAACACCACCTCGCGCATGGCGGAGGTAAGTCAGTCGAGCGCCTGCGCGCTCGAGACGATGCGCGCGAAGCGCCCGTCGAGCACCAGCTCGGTGCGCTCGCGGATCTCCGCCGCCGAGACCTCACGCCCGGAGCTCGAGCGCATCGGGAAGGTGAGCGTCCCATCCGTCACATAGCGCACCCGAAAGCCGAGGTCGGAGGCGTGGCGCGTGGTGGTCTCGCAGCACTGCTCGGTACGGATGCCGGTCACGAGCAGCTCCTCGATGCCGCGCCCGCGCAGCCAGGCCTCGAGCGTGCCGCCGCCCGCATCGGTACCGAACATCGCCGAGTGGACCTGCTTGTGGAACACCGCGTCCGCGCGCAGCGCGAGCTCGGGCATCGGCCGCACGAAGCCGGAGGCCGCGGTGAAGGGATTGGCGCGGTCGTCACCGGGCTCGCGGTGAAACACCTGCACGACTGGGATTCCGCGTTCCCGGCAGCGATCGATCAGCGACTGCAGATTGGCGAGAAACACCGGCAGCTCCTCGGGGCGGAAATACGGCCGCTGCCGGAAGGATTCCTGGACATCGATGACGAGCAGTGCCTGTTTCATGAAGAGAGGCCCCGGCATATGGCTTACAATCGGCAATATCTTGGGGGAGCGGGTGCGGCAGCGCCACCGATATCGCAGACGCGAACCGCTCAGAAACGGACAAGTTACTGCGGATCTCCGGTGGCGCCGCGGACGAGCGCCGGGGAGGCAGCGATGCGCGTGTGCGACTAGCCCCGGCGCCGGGCGCCGAGGCTAAACTAGGCGAAAGCACCGGGGGGCGCCCCGCGCCAGGTAAGCGAACAACAAAGGCCCAGGGAGAAGAAGACCATGAAGTGCTCAAAGCTCAGGATCCCGTTTCTCGCCTCACTCACACTGTCAGGACTTGCGGTAAGCGCGCTCGCGTGGGCGGCCGATCAGCCGCCGCCCGAGATCCCGACCTGCGACAAGAAGATCGGCACGCTCGCGGTGACTGAGCCCGAGAACAAGTGGTGGCTGCAGTACCAGCTCGATTCTCCCGAGGCCCTGATCAAGGTGTTCGTGTCGCAGTCGAAGTGCTTCACGCTGCTCGACCGCGGCAAGGGGCTGGCGGCGGCGGAGAAAGAGCGCGCGCTCGCCGCCTCGGGCGAGATGCGCGGCGGCTCGAACATCGGCAAGGGCCAGATGAAGGCCGCCGACTACGTGCTGGTGCCGGACCTGGTCACCAAGAACAAGAACTCCGGCGGCAGCCGCATCGGCGGCATGCTGGGCGGCATGCTGGGGGGCGTCGCGGGCGCGGTGGTGGGCGGCATCAGCCTCAAGAGCAAGACCGCCGACGTCGTGCTGACGCTCACCGACGTGCGCTCCACCGAGCAGGTGGCGCTCGAGCAGGGACACGCCAAGAAGACCGACCTCGGTTGGGGCGCGGGCGGCGGCGCGTTCTTCGGCGGCTTCGCCGCCGCGGGCGCGAGCAGCTACGCCAACACCGAGATCGGCCAGGTGGTCACCATGGCCTACCTCGACTCGTACTCCAAGCTGGTGAACGACATCAAAGGCATGAGCCTCAACGCCAAGGCCGACAACGTCTCGCAGTCGGTGACCATGGCGAAGCCCGGCAAGATGTACAGCGCGGCCAGCGTCAAGGCGCCGGTGGTGCGCGATCTCGATCCCGGCATGACGCTCTACCCGAGCGGCGAGAAGGACGGCATCTGGTGGAAGGTCACGGACGAGCTGGGGAACGAGGGCTGGGTGCCGTCGACATTGTTCCAGCTGGCGAAGTAAGCTGGCCGCGCTCCGGAGCGCCCACCGCCTGACCCGGAGCGGGCGCGGCGGGCGCAACCCCCGCCACCCGGCGGGCTTCGGCGGCCAGCATGGTCAGGCCGTGGAGGTGGGCGCGCGAGAGCGCGCGCGCCTCGCCCGCTGCGGCGGCCAGCAGCAGCTCGCGCCAAAGCTGCGGCTGCGCCGGCCAGCGGGGGCGCAGCCATTCCGGATGACGCTCCGCGAGGCCGTCGATCCGCCGCAGCGACAGCTCGGCGATGAGAGCGGCGCAGCCGGGCGGCATCCCGAGCAGCAGCCGTGCGGCCGCGCTCTCGGCACGCGCCAGATGCCAGGCATAGGTGAGACACAGGCGCGCCACCTCGACCGTGCCGGGCACGGTGAAGAAGGCCGGGCTCGGCGCCCGGCCGGAATCCGCGACCTGCGGCGCCCCGTGCCGCCAGCGCTCGCGGTCGGCAAAGCCGGCATCGAGCAGCAGGTAGGGCGCGGCGGCCGCACGCCGCCGCGCTTCCCCGTCGAGCGTGCGACACAGCGCGCCCACCTCGCGCAGCAGCGGGCGCGGCTCGCTCCCCGCGGACGCGGCCTGCTCCGCCAGCAGCGCGAGGGCCATCTCGTTGAGCTCCGCGAGCGTATCGAGCGCCGCGGCGCCGAGCCACGCGCCGCGCGCGCCGTCCCGGCCCGCGTCGCCGTCCATCCCGCATTGCAACAGCATGGCGTGTATTCCCCCTGTGAGCCCCCATGGTAGCCCAGCGGCGCGCCGGCGCCAGCTGCAATTTGGGATTTTTTTACCAAATTTCTTTTGTTGAGTTTTGGTTAATTTTTCCCAAAATGGCGATGGCCATCCCGGCGGGAAAATTCACATGCGCATTTCGGACGACCGCTACAGCCGCGAGCGGCAGCGAATGGAGCTGGCGCTGCGCTTCCTGCGCCACGAGGCGCGCACGCAGACGATCCGCATCTGGACCGGGCTATCGGACGACCGCATCAGGAAACTGTACCGCTCCTACCTGAGCCAGGTGTGCCGGCAGCTGCCGCGCCACCGTGGCAAGTCGCCGCACCAGGTCGCGTACTTCACGCGCTCGCAGCAGCTGCAGCTCGAGAGCGCGGCGCTCGCCAGCGTGCTGTCGTTGCTCGGCGTGATTCCGCCGCCGGCACCGGGCGCGGCCGCCGCGGCGCTGCCGGGACTCGCGCGCGGGACGCAGCTGTGCGCGGCCTTCGAAGCCTACTGCGCCTTCGTCCCCGCCGCGCAGATCTCCTTCGAGCACGCGGTGTTCCTCGCCAGCGCGCTCACCCGCGGCGACCTGCTGCGGCTCGGCAGCTGCGCCGGCTGCGGCTGCCTGATCGTGAGCGAGCGCTTCCCGGCGCGCGAGCAGCGCTGCCAACTCTGTTCATTGGCCAAGATCGCAGGAGGTGCCGGCTGCGCACGAGTGAGCGATTTCAGGAAGCCGACGCCGAAGGTCGCGAGCGTGTAGAGCAGGCCGTGCGTGCTGTGAGGCGGAAGGAATGTCCGCCCGATCGGGATCGCGAATGGCGCTTGCGGCTGCGCACAAGGGAGCGCGCGGCGACACTGCTAAGATGCGCAGCCTCGTCTTCTCCGAATGCCCCGCATGGAGCCCGACCGACCCAACTTCTTCGCCGGTCCTTACCTCGAGCGCCGCGTGGAGGCGCGCGAGGACCCGGAATGGGTGGCGGCGGCCTGGGCCGACAGCGCCAGTGTGTACCTCGTGGCGCGCGGCACCGCCCACCTGCTGCAGGGCGAGCCGCCGCGCGCGGCGCTGCTGACGCGCGAGGATCCGCTGGTGCGCTCGGCGCCGGCCGCGAGCCTCACGCTCCTCGGCTGGTTCCGCGGTGCGCGCTGCGTGCTGATCAGCCTGCCGCCGGAGCACGGCGCCGTGCCGCCCGCCGGCATGCGCTTCGAGGAGCTGCGGCCGCTGTCGGCGCTGCTGCCCGCGGACGAGGCGGGACTGCTCGCCTACGCGCGCGCGCTGGCGGTGTGGCGCGCGCGCACGCGCCACTGCGGCGTGTGCGGCGCGCCGACGACCCCGATCCGCGCCGGGCATTGCCTCACTTGCAGCAACCAGTCCTGCGTCGAGGAGTTCTTCCCGCGCATCGATCCGGCGATCATCGTGCTGGTCTCGGACGGTGAGCGGGCGCTGCTCGGCCGCCAGGCGAGCTGGCCGCCGCGGCGCTACTCGACCATCGCCGGCTTCGTCGAGCAGGGCGAGAGCCTCGAGGATGCGGTGGCGCGCGAGGTCGAGGAGGAAACCGGCGTGCGCATCGTGAGCGCGCGCTACGACTCCTCGCAGCCCTGGCCGTTCCCCTCCTCGCTCATGCTCGGGTTCCGCGCGCAGGCCGCCGCGGGCAGCGTGGTGCGCGTCTCCGGGGAGCTCGAGGACGCGCGCTGGTTCACGCGCGCCCAGCTCACCTCGGGCGAGGCGCTCGCGCCGCCTTCGCACTCGATTTCCTGGCGCCTCATCTCGGGCTGGCTCGAGGGCGGGTGAGGCGCCCATGTGCTTGCTGGTGCTGGCGTGGCAGGCGCACCCGCGCTACCGGCTGGTGGTCGCCGCGAACCGCGACGAGTACCACGAGCGTCCCGCCGCGCCGCTCGCGAAGTGGCCGGAGCCGCCCGGGATCCTCGCCGGCCGCGATCTGCGCGCCACCGGCACCTGGCTCGGGATCGATCCGGCGCGGCGCTTCGGCGTGGTCACCAACTTCCGCGAGCTGCAACGGGCGCACCATGCGGCGCCCTCGCGCGGGAGCCTGATCCCGCAATACCTGGCCGCTGACGAGGGGGCGCGGCAGTTCTTCGCGCGGCTCGAGACCTCGGCGCAGGAGTATTCCGGCTTCAACCTGCTGCTCGGCGATGCCGGATCGCTCTGGTACGGCTCGAACCGCGCCCTGCCGTTTGCGCGTGAGCTCCCGCCCGGTGTCCACGGCCTCTCGAACGAGCTGCTCGACACACCGTGGCCGAAGCTCGTTCGGGTCAAGGCGCGCTTCAAGGAGTGGCTCGCACAGCGAGAGGCGACGGCCGCCGGGTTGTTCGCCGTGCTCGCCGATCGCACCCCGTCGGCGGACAGCGACTCGCCGCTGCCTACCGGCGGCCTGCCGCCCGAGTGGGAGCGGGTCTTGTCGGCGCCCTTCGTCGTGCACCCGGTCTACGGGACCCGCTGCTCGACGGTGGTGTTGCTCGAGCCGGGCGGCGCGCTCTATCTCGCCGAGCGGCGCTTCGACTCCGCGGGCGAGCCGAACGGCCAAAGTGAATTCCGGCTGAACGCGACCGAGTGGCCGTGAGTCATGCGGGTCGGGCGCGGAACTGACCCGGCGGCCGCGCGCTCTGACTCATTGAGACCGATCAGGACTTATCAAGAGCGCCGAGCGGGGGGGCCCGCGAGGCTCTAGAATCCGGTGAATTTTTCCGACTGCACGTCGAGATGGCGCAGCGTATCAGTATGTCCCGGGCTCGCCCACGGCACCGGCGAGGCCCGGCGCTCGCCGTGTGCCTGCTCGCCGCGCTCGCGTGCGGGGTCGTGGCCCATCCGGCGGTCGCCGCCGGCGTCAACGTCGAGGTGCGCGGTGTCGACGAGAAGCTGCGCGCCAACGTGCTCGCCTATCTCAGCTTCGAGCGCTACAAGAAGGGCGGCGCCGAGCTCAACGCCGACATGGTCGAGCGGCTGCACAACCGGGTCGAGCGCGAAGTCCAGGAGGCGCTGCGCCCGTACGGATACTTCGAGGCGCAAGTGAGCTCGACCGTCACCGATCTCGGCAAGGGCGAGTGGCGGGTCGTGATCGACATCAAGCCAGGACGGCCGGTGCTGCTGACGAGCATCGAGCTGAAGGTCACTGGCCCCGGCGAGACCGATCCGCTCTTCAAGCGCATCCTCGAGCATCCGCTGCTCAAGCCCGGCGATCGCCTCAACCAGGCGGACTACGACGCCATCAAGTCCGACCTGCAGCGCACCGCGGCCACCTACGGCTACTTCGACGCCAGGCTGACGCGCAACGAGCTGCTGGTCGATCCGCCGAACTACACCGCGCGCATCGCGCTCGAGCTCGAGACCGGCGACCGCTACCGCTTCGGCCCGACCACCATCACCCAGGATGTCGTGAAGGAGAGCCTGGTGCGCCGCTACCTGCGCTACCACGAGGGCGATCCCTTCGACCTGACTCAGGTGCTGCGCACCCAGTTCGCGCTCGACGACTCACAGTACTTCACCAACCTCGAGGTGCAGCCCGGCACGCCGGATTCCGCCACCCACCTGGTCGCGGTCGACATCCATGCCGACCCCAACCGCCGTCACCGCTACTCCGTCGGGGCCGGCTATGCCACCGACACCGGACCGCGCGCCACGCTCGGCTTCGAGGACCACCGCATCAACTCGAGCGGACAGAGCTTCAGTATCACCGCGCAGTTCGCCAAGATCACCCGCTACAACGTGGTCACCAGCTATATCTTTCCGGTGGGCGACCCGGCGGTCGAGCATTTCGCTCTCAACGGCAACATCGAGCAGCAGACGCTCGCCGACGTGACCGCTTACACCCAGTCGGTGGGACCGAGCTTCACACTCGTCAAGGGTGGCTGGCAGACCCTGTGGAAGGTCAATGTGGTCCGCACCACGAGCGAGGACGTGAACGGCACCACCACCGACCGGCTGCTGGTGCCCGAGCTCGACCTCGCCTCGGTGCCGAAGGACTATCTCGGCGAGCCGCTGTTCGAGTATCCGTTCGTCGCCCAGATCCGCGGCTCCGACGCGGTGCTCGGCTCGGACTCGAACTTCATCCAGGCGCACGCGCAGCTCGAGAACACCTTCCACCTGGGCGGGCCGTGGCACCTGCTGCTGCGCGAGGAGGTGGGCGCGAGCCTGGTATCGCGCTTCTCCAACCTGCCGACCATCTACCGCTTCTTTGCCGGCGGCGACAACAGCGTGCGCGGCTTTTACTACAATGAGCTCTCGCCCACCGACCCGGTGTGCACCCCCGGGCCGAACGGCCAGTTTGTGCCCCCTCCCTGCCAGAGTGTCGCGGGCTACATCAAGGTCGGCGGCAAGGACCTGATCACCGGCACGGTGGAGGTGGTGCACGATCTGCCGCGGAACCTGGGTTGGGCGAGCTTCGTCGACTACGGTAATGCCTTCGATCATTTCGGCACCAAGCTGTTCTACTCGGCGGGCGTCGGCATACGCTTCCGCACGCCGGTGCTGACGCTCGGCATCGACGTGGCGCAGCCCCTCAACAACCCCGGCGCCGGTCCGCGCCTGCACATCAACTTCTCGCCGAAGCTCTGAGGACCCGAGCCCCGTGCGGCGCCTGCTCATACTGCTCACCGCCTGCTTCCTGGTCCTGGTCATCGTGGTGGTGCCGGCCGTGCTCATCGGTGCCGCGGTGTTCACCGAGCCGGGCCTGCAGTTCCTGGTGCGCCACATCCCGCAGCGCTTCGGCTCGGGGCCGGGCGCGGTCACCCTCACCATCACGGGCGTCAGAGGCACGCTCGCGCGCGGGGTGCATGCCGACCGCGTGGAGATCGACCACGAGCTGGTGCATCTCACCTTCGAAGGGATCGACGGCCGCGTGGCGCTCGCGCCACTCCTGCTGCAGACCATCCGCTCGCCGGACGCCACGGTGCACAGTGCGCTCATCGAGGTGAAGCGGCGCACCCGGCGGGTGCCGCCCTCGCCGCCCCTGTTCCTGCCGCGCTGGCTGCTGATCAGCGCCGAGCACACGACGGTCGATGACGCCGTGGTGAGCATCTACAACGGCGTGCGGCTCGAGGCCACCCATATCAGCGGCGCCGCGGTGCTGCGGCATCGCTCGATCCGCTTCTTCCAGGCGCAGGGCAACTTCGGCGATGCGCGCGTCGATGCGATCGGCGAGCTGCGCGCGCGCGATCCGCTCGGCATCGAAGGCGAGGGGCACATCGCGTGGGCCCCGGCCGGGCGGCCCGCCTGGAGCGTCGAGGGCTCGGCCAAGGGTGATCTCAATGCGCTCAACCTGAAGGCGCACGCGCTCAGCCCATTCCGCGCCGACTTCACCGGCCAGGCGCTCGACCTCACCCACCACTGGCACATCGTCGGCGACGCCAACGTCGAGGATTTCGACCTGCGCGCCTGGGGAATCTCGGGGCCGCTGGGGATCATGAAGGCGCGCCTCGCGGTCACCTGGAACGATCAGGGTTTCGCGGGCCGAGGCAAGGTCGACCCGACGGGCCTCCATGCCGGAACGTTCGACGCCGAGTTCGACGGCTCATTCGCGGACCGGGTGCTCACGGCAAAGCACATGGAGGCCCGCCACCCCTCGGGCGCGCACGCGGTCGGCTCGGGCACGTTCGCCATCGTTCCCAACGGCCCGCGGCTCGATCTCAAGGGCAGCTGGGAGGGCTTCCGCTGGCCGCTCGTCGGAGCTGCGCCGGCGGTACAGAGCGCCGCGGGCACCTTCACGCTCGAAGGCATCCTTCCTTATAAGGTGCATGCCGAAGGGTCGGCCAGCGCCGCCGATATTACCGCGACCGCTGCGGATGTGACCGGCACGCTCGGCAAGGACAGCTTCGCCTTCGAGCGCGCCGAGCTCGACCTGCTCGAGGGCCACGCCAGCGTGACGGGGGCGGTGGCCTGGGCACCGCATCAGAGCTGGTCGGTCGCCGGTCAGCTCACGGGCATCAACCCGGCTGCGCTGCGTCCCGACCTTCCGGGCAGCGTCAGTCTCTCACTCGCGGTGTCCGCGCGCGGCTTCGACCCGCACGGCGACCTCACCGCCATGGTCGGGAACCTGAGCGGCAAGCTGCGTGGCGCGCGCGTGAGCGGCGGCGGCTCGCTCGCCCGCACAGGCAACGTCTGGAGCTTCGACCGCGTGCGCGTGGCGCTCGGCGGTACCAGCCTCGCGCTCGATGGACGCGCCGGCGAGCAGCTCGACCTGCGCTTCGCGCTCGCGAGCTCGGACCTGAGTGTGCTCGCGGCCGGGAGCAAAGGTCAGCTCAACGCCAGCGGAACGCTGCGCGGCACGACCGCCGACCCGGCGATCGTGGCCACCGCCCACGGCAGTGCGCTCAGCTACGCGGGTCTCGGTATCGAGCGCCTCGATGCCGACATCGACTTCGACACCGCCGACCGGGAGCACCCGACCAGGATCGACGCGCGCGCGCAGAACCTGAGCTACGCGAAGTACGCACTCGAGAGTGCCGCCTTTACCGTCACGGGTCCGCCGGCCGCCTACCGCGTGCACGCGCAAGCGCACGCCGCCGGACTCGCGCTCGCGGCCGAGGCCGGCGGCGCCTACGCACACGGAACGTTCCAGGGTCAGCTCACGGCGCTCAGCGTCAAGGGCAGGGACGCGCTCGATCTCGCGCTCGAGCATCCCGTGGATCTCACCGCCTCGGCGGCGCGCGCGGGGGTCGAGTGGCTGTGCCTGGCGGGAACGCCCGGCGCCATGTGCGCCGACGCGGACTGGAGCCCGCAGCACTGGTCGTCGACGCTCATGAGCAACCAGCTGCCCTTGAGCGCGCTCACGGCCGGCGTCAGGACGCCCGCGGTGCAGTACCAGGGCACGGTCGACCTGCTGCTGCGCGCGGCCGGCGGCGCGCACCTGCCGGTCACCGGCACGCTGCGCGCGCAGCTCACCGACGCGGTGCTCTCGCACAAGCTCCTCAGCAAGAGGATCGAGCACACGCGCATCGGCTCCGGTACGGTGACGGCGAGCGCGACGCCGGAAGGCCTCAGCGTCGCGGCGGTGCTCGAGGACGGCGAGGTCGGCACCATCCGCGCCCGCATCGATGCCGCGCGCAGCAGCGGCGAGTGGCAGGCGATGCCGCTCTCCGGCGCGGTGCATGCCGAGACTTCGGAGCTCGGTCTGCTGTCGCTCTATTTCCCCGACATCGACCGCGCCGCCGGCGAGCTGCACGCCGACGTCAACGTGGCCGGCACGCTCGGCGCGCCGCAGCTCAACGGCATGGTGAAGGTCGCGGGCGGCGAGCTCGATCTCTATCAGGTGAACCTGGGGCTGCGCCAGGTGACCCTCGAGGCGCATCTGAACGACGGCGGCCTCGACTTCAGCGGCAACGCCCGCGCCGGCGCCGGCACCGCCGCCGCCAACGGCCATCTCGAGTGGCACAACCTCCTGCCCTACGGCAAGTTCCATCTCGAGGGCGCGAATCTCCGCGTGGCGGACACCCCCGAGGCGCAGATCGACGCCTCGCCGGACCTCAACTTCGCGGTCGACGGGCGGCGTATCGAGGTCACCGGCACCGTCACGGTGCCGTACGCCAAGATCCAGCCGAAGGACATCACCAACGCGGTGCGCACCTCGCAGGACGAGGTGATCGTCGGCGAGACGGCGCCGAGCCCGGCGGAGCGCTTCGAGGTGATGAGCACCGTCACACTCACCCTCGGCGATAAGGTCTCGGTCGATGCCTCGGGGCTCACCGGCCGCCTCACCGGCAGCGTCACCATCCGCAGCGGTTACGACGCCATCACGCGCGGCACGGGCGAGCTGTCGGTGGCCAACGGCGTCTACCTCGCCTACGCGCGCAAGCTCGACATCCAGCGCGGCAGGCTGATCTTCACCGGCGGCCCGATCGACGACCCGGGCGTCGACCTGCGCGCGCAGAAGGAATTCCCGGACGTCACCGCCGGGGTCAACGTGCGCGGCACGCTGCAGCAGCCGCGCATGTCGTTCTTCTCCGATCCGCCGCTGCCGCAGTCGCAAATCGTCTCGCTGATCCTCTCGGGCAGCGCCTCGCAGGCGACGCAGTCCGCGAGCAACGCGGCCCTCGGGCAGGGAGCGGCGCTGCTCGCGGCGCAGCTGGGCCAGCGCGTCGGGATCCCGGACGTCAGCCTCGAGACCGATCCGCTCGCCAACGAGACCTCACTGGTGCTGGGACGTTATCTCACGCCGCGCCTGTACGTGAGCTACGGCGTGAGCCTCACCGAGACGCTCAACACCCTGAAGATGCGCTACACGCTCGGCGACCACTGGGTGGTGCGCACCGAGCTCGGCACCGCGCGCGGCGCGGACCTGGTCTTCAGCATCACCAAGTAGGCGACCGCGCGAGCGCGGCGGCCGGCCGGCTTGACGCGCGTGCATCAATATGCACAATATGCGCATCTTTATGCAGGGATGCCCTGAGCCGTGCTGAACGATACCGAGCAACTCGAGCGCCGCGGCGCCATCATGCGCATCCTGCGCGCCGGACTGGTGCGCAAGCAGCAGGAGCTGGTGCGGCTGCTGAAAAAGGAGGGGCACGATGCCACCCAATCCTCCATCAGCCGCGACCTGCGCGACCTCGGCGTGCTCAAGGCGAGCGGCCGCTACGTGCTGCCGCCCGATGAGCTCCAGCGGGCCAACGGCGACTTCGCCACGCTGGCGCAGTTCGTGCGCGAGCTGCGCCGCGCGGGCCCCGCGATCACGGTGCTGCGCACCACCATCGGCGCCGCGCAGTCGGTCGCCGTAGCCATCGACAAGGCCGAATGGCCCGAGGTCGCCGGCACCATCTCCGGCGACGACACCATCTTCATCGCCACCGCCAACCTGCGCGCACAGGAGGAGCTCCTCACCCGCCTGCGCGCCCTGTTCAGGATCTGATCCATGTCGACCAGCGTAAACAGCGCCCCGGGCGCGGGCACTACTCCCATCGTCCTCGCCTATTCCGGCGGCCTCGACACCTCGTTCCTGGTGCCATGGATCGCTGAAACCTACCGCCGCCCGGTGATCACCGTGACGGTCGATACCGGCGGCATCGATGCGGCCGCCGCACGCGCGCTCGCCGGGCGCGCCCGGGCCCTGGGCGCGGTGGCGCACCACCAGATCGACGCGCGCGCCGACTACTTCGAGCAGGTGCTGCGCTTTCTCATCATGGGCAACGTGCGGCGCGGACAGCTCTACCCGCTGTGCGTCGGCGCCGAGCGCGTCATGCAGGCGCAGACCATCGCCCGCATGGCGCGCGAGCTCGAGTCCGACACCGTCGCGCACGGCTGCACCGCGGCCGGCAACGATCAGGTGCGCTTCGAGGTCGCGCTGCGCACGCTCGCGCCCGATCTCGCCGTGCTCGCCCCGGTACGCGACCGGGCGTTCAAGCGCGCGGACGAGCTCGGGTACCTCGAGGCGCGCGGGCTGCCCGTGCCGCCCACCGGCGCCGCCTACTCGGTGAACCGCGGACTGTGGGGCGTCACCATCGGTGGCAAGGAGACGCTCAGCTCGCGCGGCAG
>DATIXU010000134.1:0-13021 GCA_035518275.1 Steroidobacteraceae bacterium | reverse complement strand
TGCACGGTCAGCCGCGCATTCTTGTGCAGGCTCATTCGGGACTCCTTTGGAGCTTCCGGTGTGGTAACCAAAAGCATCATCGGAGACCCCCGAATGGGCAACCCTTCAGCCAGGAATAACGTCCTGAGACTTCACAGTTAGGCAGTTGCCTAACTATTCGCCAAGGGACATTCCTACAGCGGCGCTAGTCGCTATCGCCCACGATAGATGATGCGGCCCTTGGTGAGGTCGTAGGGGGTCATTTCCACCGTCACCGCATCTCCGGTCAGGATGCGGATGTAGTTTTTGCGCATCTTGCCCGAGATATGCGCGGTGACGACGTGGCCGTTCTTCAGCTTCACCCGGAAAGTCGTGTTGGGCAGGGTCTCGACGACCTCGCCTTCCATCTGGATCGCATCTTCTTTGGACATGGGGCCCTTAACGACTGCGGGGGGCGCGAATTGGAGCACAAAGGCCGCTGGTAAGGCAATTTGCCCGGCGGGCTCGACTTAAGCGAGCGGCGCCGACGGCAGGCCCACCTGCTCGCGCAGCAGCCGCTGGAATGCGGCGCGCGGGATGGTGCGGGCGCCGAGACTGCC
Organism: Steroidobacteraceae bacterium; assembly: GCA_035518275.1. Taxonomy (GTDB): domain Bacteria; phylum Pseudomonadota; class Gammaproteobacteria; order Steroidobacterales; family Steroidobacteraceae; genus 13-2-20CM-66-19. The sequence continues at coordinate 12,443 of DATIXU010000134.1, read as the reverse complement.
GAGGTGGCGCGAGTAGAGCTGGCAGTCGATCACGGCGATGCTGTTGCGCAGGCACACCGCCACCAGATGGGCCAGCGCCACCTTGGAGGCGTCGCGCACGGCGCTGAACATGGATTCCCCGAAGAAGGCGCCCCCGAGGCGCACGCCGTAGAGCCCGCCGGCAAGCGCTCCATCGCGCCAGGCCTCGACGCTGTGGGCGACGCCTAAGCGGTGCAGCGTCAGATACGCAGTGCGCATCTCGGAGGTGATCCAGGTGCCAGGGCTCGCCAGGCGCGGCGCGGCGCAGCCGTCGATCACCGCCACGAAGTCGCGGTCGATCGAGGTGCTGAAGCCGGCGTTGCGCAGCGTCTTGGCGAGGCTGCGGGTGCAGTGAAACTCCTCGGGGAACAGCACCGCGCGCGGGTCGGGCGACCACCACAGCACCGGCTGACCGGGGGAGTACCAGGGAAAGATGCCGCGCCGGTAGGCGGCGAGCAGCCGCTCGGGGGAGAGATCGCCGCCCGCGGCGAGCAGCCCCGGGGGATCCTCGAGGGCCTGCTCGGGGGGCGGAAACCACTCGGGCGCATCGTGGGCCGAGATCCAGGTGACGGTCTTCATGCACGCTGCCGGGCGCCGCGCCGCCCGCGGTAGGGAACGTGCTCCTGGACTTCGAGCGCGTAGCTCTCGACCGCCGCGCCTTCGCGCTCGAGGTATTGGGCGATGGCGGCGCGGAACTGCCGGTCGGCGATGAAGTGCGCCGACCAGGTGAGCTGTGGCTCGAAACCGCGGCTCACCTTGTGCTCGCCCTGCGTGCCCGGCTCGAAGCGCGGGATGCCGCGCTGGATGCAGAACTCGATCCCCTGGTGATAGCAGGCCTCGAAGTGCAGGCTGTGGAAATCGGCCGCCGCGCCCCAGTAGCGGCCGTAGAGCGCCTCCTCACTCCAGAAGAAAATCGCCACCGCCACCACGTCGCGCCCGTGCAGGGCGAGCTTCACCAGGAGCGATTCCGGCAGTCGCCGTGCGATCTCGGCGAAGAACTCCGGCGTGAGATACGGCTCGTGCCCGTGGCGCAGGAAGGTGTCACGGTGCAGCGCGTAGATGCGCTCGAGGAGCGGCGCATCGAGCTCGCCGCCGAAGCGCGTCTCGAAGCGCACGCCGCTCTCGGCCACGCGCCGGCGCTCGCGCCGCGCCTTCTTGCGTTTCTCGGCGGTGAAGGACTCGAGGTAGTCTTCGAAGCTCGCGTAGCCGCGGTTGGTCCAGTGGAACTGGCAGTCGCGCCGCAGCAGCCAGCCGCGCGCTGCGCAGGCGGCGCGCGCGGGCTCATCGAGGAACAGCGCGTGCACGCCCGATACGTTGCGGGCTACGGTGTCGCGCTCGAGCGCCGCCAGCAGCTCACCGGCGATGCCCGAGCGGTCGAGTCCCGGGCGCACCAGGAGGCGCGGGCCGGTCGCGGGCGTGAAGGGAACGGCGAGGGTGAGCTTCGGGTAGTAGCGGCGCCCGAGCCGCTCGTAGGCCTGCGCCCAGCCGAAGTCGAACACGAATTCCCCATACGAGTGGGTCTTGAGATAAGTGGCGGCGGCAGCGGCGAGGCCCCTGGCGTCGCGCATCGCCAGGTAGTGCGGCTGCCACCCGGTGCCGGGACCGACACATCCGCCATGCTCGAGCGCGGCGAGAAACTCGTGGCGCGCGAAGGGATAGGTCCCGCCGGTGAGCGCGTTCCACTCACCCGGGTCGAGCTGATCGATGCTGGCGCAGAACTCGATCCGGGCAGCGGTCATGGCGGGTCGGGGCCGCTAGGCATGGCTGCGTGCGTCGAGGGTCTCGAGGTAGCGGTCGGCATCGAGCGCGGCCATGCAGCCGGAGCCCGCGGAAGTCACCGCCTGGCGGTAGACATGGTCGGCCACGTCACCGGCGGCGAACACCCCGGGGACGCTGGTCGCCGTCGCATCTCCGTCGAGCCCGCTCTTCACGCTGATGTAGCCGCCGCGCATGGCGAGCTGCCCCTCGAAGAGCGCCGTGTTGGGCGTGTGGCCGATGGCGACGAACAGCCCCGTGATATCGAGCGTCTGCGTCGCGCCGCCGGGGAGGGCCCGCAGGCGCACGCCGTTCACGCCCTGCGCGTTGCCGAGCACCTCATCGACGCCGTGGTTCCAGATCAGCGACATCTTGCCGGCCTGCACCTCGCGGAACAGCCGATCCTGCAGGATCTTCTCGGCGCGCAGCTTGTCGCGCCGGTGCACGAGCGTCACGTGATGGGCGATGTGTGACAGATACAGCGCCTCCTCGACCGCGGTATTGCCGCCGCCGACCACCGCGACGCGCTGCCCGCGGAAGAAGAAGCCGTCGCAGGTGGCGCAGGCCGAGACCCCGCGGCCGCGGAACTGCTCCTCCGAGGGGAGACCCAGGTAACGGGCGCTCGCGCCGGTCGCGATGATGAGCGCATCGCAGCTGTAGCGCGCCGCCTCGCCCACCAGGCTCAGCGGGCGCGCTGCGAGATCGACCGAGACCAGATGGTCGCTCACGATCTCGGTGGCGAAGCGCTCGGCGTGACGCCGCATGCGCTCCATCAGCGCCGGTCCCTGCAGCCCCTCGACGTCGCCCGGCCAGTTGTCGACGTCGGTGGTGGTCATGAGCTGCCCGCCCGGCGCCATGCCGGTGATGAGGAGCGGTGAGCGGTTGGCGCGCGCGGCGTACACCGCGGCGCTGTAACCCGCCGGTCCCGAGCCCAGGATAATCAAGCGGCTGTGCCGGCTCTTCGTGTAGGTCATCTCTGCCATCGGTGCATGGTACCAAGCCCTATAATGCGGGCCGTCTATCTTAAGACCAGGCAGTGAAGATTGGCTGAGACCCAGGTCCAGGCACGCAACGGCTCGCGCCTCACCGCGGCGGTGTCCCGCGCCCTGCGCGAGAGCGCGGTGATCGCGCTCGCGATCGTCGCGCTCACGCTGTTCGTGGCCTTGGCGAGCTACAGCCCCGACGACCCGGGGTTCTCTTATACCGGCAACGCCGCGCCGATCCACAACCGCATCGGCGTCGGCGGCGCCTGGATGAGCGACGTACTGTTCTTCCTGTTTGGCTGGCCCGCGTTCCTGCTGCCGGCAGTGCTCGCGATCGCCGCCTGGGGGCTGCAGCGCCGGGTGCAGGGCGCCAGCGTCTCGCGCGTCAACACCGCGGTGCGCGTGGCCGGCTTCGTGCTGCTGCTCGCGGCGAGCTGCGGCCTGACGACGCTCCACTGGGAAGCAGGCGTGCTGCGGCAGACGGCGGGCGGCGTGGTCGGGGGTCTGGTGGGCAAGGGCCTGGCGGCCTGGCTGGATTTTCTCGGCGCGACGCTCGTCCTGATCGCCGCCTGGATGGCGGGCCTGTCGGTGGCCTTCCACGTGTCGTGGCTCGCGGTGATGGACCGGATCGGCGGCCTCACCTGGGCGGGCATCGGCTGGCTGCGCGCACATCTCGCCGCGCGCAAGGATGTGGCCGAGGGACGCGAGCGGCGTCAGGCGCGCAAGGAGGCGGTCGAGACCGAGCAGAAGAAGTCGGCGACGCGCGCGCCGCCGCGCATCGAGCCGCCGCTGCCGGCGGTCGAGAAGAGCGCGCGCGTCGAGCGCGAGCGCCAGGTGCCGCTGTTCGATCCGCCGAAGGCCAACGAGCTGCCGCCGCTCAAGCTCCTCGACGATCCGCCGGCGCGCGAGCCGCTCTACTCGGCCGAGGCGCTCGAGGCGCTGTCGCGCCTGGTGGAGATGAAGCTCAAGGACTTCGGCATCGACGCCGAGGTGGTGGCGGTGCAGCCCGGTCCGGTGGTGACGCGCTTCGAGCTGCGACCGGCGCCGGGGGTCAAGGCGAGCCAGATCACGGCGCTCTCCAAGGATCTGGCGCGGGCGCTCTCGGTGCTGTCGGTGCGCGTCGTGGAGGTGATTCCGGGCAAGAGTGTCATGGGGCTCGAGATCGCCAACGAGAAGCGCGAGATCGTGACTCTCGGGGAGATCATCCGCTCGCGGGCCTACGACGAGATGCACTCGCCGCTGGCGTTGGCCCTCGGCAAGGACATCGGCGGCCAGCCGGTGGTCGCGGACCTCACGCGCATGCCGCACCTGCTGATCGCGGGAACCACCGGCTCGGGCAAGTCGGTGGCGCTCAACGCGATGGTGCTGTCGCTCCTTTATAAGTCCACCGCCGAGCACGTGCGCCTCATCATGATCGACCCGAAGATGCTCGAGCTCTCGGTGTACGAGGGCATCCCGCACCTGCTGGCGCCGGTGGTCACCGACATGAAGCAGGCCTCGAACGCGCTGCGCTGGGGCGTCGTCGAGATGGACCGGCGGCACCAGCTGATGGCGGCGCTCGGGGTGCGCAACATCGCCGGCTTCAACCGCCGCGTGCGCGATGCCATCGACGCCGGCAAGCCGATCCGCGACCCGGTGATGATGGCGCGGGCCGCCAATGATCCGACCATCGATCAGACTCAGATCCTCGATCTGACGCCGCTGCCGTACATCGTGGTGATCGTCGATGAGTTCGCCGATCTCATGATGATCGTCGGCAAGAAGGTCGAGGAGCTCATCACGCGCCTGGCGCAGAAGGCGCGCGCCTCGGGAATTCACCTGGTGCTGGCGACGCAGCGGCCCTCGGTGGACGTGATCACGGGCCTCATCAAGGCGAATATTCCCTGCCGCATCGCCTTCCAGGTCTCCGCCAGGGTCGACTCGCGCACCATCCTCGACCAGATGGGCGCCGAGACGCTGCTCGGGCATGGCGACATGCTGTATCTGCCGCCGGGCACCTCGATGCCGACGCGCGTACATGGCGCGTTCGTCTCGGATCAGGAAGTACACCGCGTGGTCGACGCGCTCAAGTCTCAGACGCCGCCCAACTATATCGAGGAGGTGCTGTCGGGGCCGCGCGGGCCCATTCCGGGGATCTCCGGGGAGGAGGGCGAGGGCGATGGCGCGGGTGGCGAGGGCGATGCCGAGCAGGATCCGCTCTACGACGAGGCGGTGCGCATCGTGACGACCGAGCGCAAGCCGTCCATCTCCTACGTGCAGCGGCGCCTCAAGATCGGCTACAACCGCGCGGCGCGGCTGCTCGAGGCGATGGAGCTCGCCGGGCTCGTCGGGCCGCTGCAGGCCAACGGCGCACGCGACGTGCTGGCGCCGGCACCCCCGGAGGATTGACCCGATGGCAGATCGCTCAGGCGTGATCGGTTTCGCGCTGGTGCTGGCATGGGCAGTGGCCGCGGCGGCCGCGGCCGACCCGCCCGCCACAGCGCCTGCCGCCGCACCGGCCACGTCCACGCAAGCGGCGCCTGCGCAGTCGCAGCCGACGCAGCTCGATGCGTACCTGGATCACCTGAAGACGCTGCGTGCCAGCTTTCTGCAGACGCTCGCCGACGGCCAGGGGCACGAGATCGATCGTGCGACCGGTACGATCATCGTGCAGCGGCCCGGCAAGTTCAGCTGGGACATCCATCCGCAGTCCGGCAGCGGTGCCGGCACCGGCGGCCAGCTCATGGTCTGCGACGGCCGCAATCTGTGGTTCTTCGACCGCGACCTCGACCAGGTGACCGTGAAGCCGGTCGACGCCGCGCTGTCGGCTACCCCCGCGCTGCTCTTGTCCGGCGCGGTCGACGTGCGCCGGAACTTCACCCTCACGCCGGCCGGCGAGCGCCTCGGGCTTCAGTGGGTGCTGGTCGAGCCGCACGGCGCGGAGGCGGACTTCCGCGAGGCCCTGTTCGGTTTCGACAAAGGCGAGCTGAAGCGGATGATCCTCGAGGACAAGCTCGACCAGACCGCGACCGTCATATTCGACAAGGTCGAGCGCAACACGCCGGTGAGCGCCGCGGAGGTGAGCTTCACGCCGCCCAAGGGTGCCGACGTGATCGGCGCGCCGCGCAAATGAGCGCCGCCGTGGCCGAGTCGCTGCGGCCGCTCGCCGATCGCATGCGGCCGCGCAGCCTCGCGGAGTTCATCGGGCAGCAGCACCTGCTCGCGCCCGGCAAGCCCCTCTACACGAGCATCGGCTCGGGACGGCTGCATTCGCTCATCCTGTGGGGACCACCCGGCACGGGCAAGACGACACTGGCGCGTCTCATCGCCCAGACCGCCAACGCGCAGTTCATCCCGCTGTCGGCGGTCATGGCCGGAGTCAAGGACATCCGCGCCGCGGTCGACAGCGCACGCGCGGCGCGCGCCGCCGACGGCCGGCGGACGCTCCTGTTCCTCGACGAGGTGCATCGTTTCAACAAGGCGCAGCAGGACACCTTCCTGCCGTACGTCGAGGACGGCACGCTGACCTTCGTGGGCGCGACCACCGAGAACCCCTCGTTCGAGGTGATCAGCGCACTCCTGTCGCGCGCGCGGGTCTATGTGCTGAAGGCGCTGACGCCCGAGGATCTGCGTGCGGTGCTGCGCACCGCGCTCGCCGATGAGGAACGCGGCCTCGGCCGCGAGCGCATCGTGGCCGAGCCCGCGGCGCTCGAGCTGATCGCGCACGCCGCCGACGGCGATGCCCGCCGCGCGCTCAACATGCTCGAGCTGGCGGCCGGGCTGGCGCAGGCCGGTACCACTGCGCATACGCTCGATGCGGCGCTCGCGCGCGAGGTGGCCGGCGGCGGCCACCGCCGCTTCGACAAAGGCGGCGATCAGTTCTACGAGCAGATCTCGGCGTTGCACAAGGCGGTGCGCGGTTCCGATCCCGACGCGGCGCTCTACTGGCTGTGCCGCATGCTGGACGGCGGCTGCGATCCGCGCTACATCGCGCGGCGCGTGGTGCGCATGGCGAGCGAGGACCTGGGGCTCGCCGATCCGCGGGCGCTCGCGCTCAGCCTCGATGCCTGGGAGGCATACGAGCGGCTCGGTACGCCCGAAGGGGAGTTGGCGCTCGCCACCGCGGTCGTATACCTCGCGTGTGCCCCGAAGAGCAACGCGGTGTATGTGGCGATGGGAGAGGCGATGGCGGACGTGGCGGAGTTCGGCACGCTGGAGGTGCCAGTGAAGCTGCGCAACGCGCCGACCCGGCTGATGAAGGAGCTCGGCTACGGGCGCGACTATCGCTACGCGCACGACGAGCCGGAGGCCTTCGCCGCCGGCGAGCGCTACCTGCCGGACGGTATGCCGGATCGGCGATACTATCGGCCCGTGCCGCGCGGCCTCGAGCTCAAGATCGCCGAGGCGCTGGCGCGCCTGAGGGGCCGGGCGTCCACACCGAAAGGCAGCGAGTGATCGATCCGAAGTTACTGCGCAACCAGCCCGAGGAAGTGGCGCGCAATCTCGCGCGCCGCGGCTACCGGCTGGACGTCGAGGCGCTCAAGGCGCTGGAGGCGAAGCGCAAGCAATGGGACGTCGAGGTCGACCGGCTGCGCGCCGAGCGCAACGCCAACGCCAAGGCGGTCGGCATGGCCAAGGGACGCGGCGAGGATGCCGCGGCGATGATCGCACGCGGCGAGGCGCTCACCGGCGAGCTCACGGCTGCCGAGGGCGCGCAGGGCGCCGTGCAGGCGGAGCTCGAGCAATGGCAGCTGGGGCTCCCGAACCTGCTGCATTCGTCGGTTCCCGACGGGAGCGACGAGCGTGCCAATGCCGAAGTGCGGCGCTGGGGCGAGCCACGCCGCCTCACCTTCAAGGCGCGCGATCACGTCGAGATCGGCGAACGGCTCGGTGGCCTCGACTTCGAGGCGGCGGCGCGCATTTCGGGCGCGCGCTTCGTGGTGATGCGCGGGCCCGTCGCGCGGCTCCATCGGGCGCTCGCGCAATTCATGCTCGACCTCCACACCCGCGAGCACGGCTACACTGAGGTGTATGTGCCCTACATGGTGCAGCCGCAGGCGCTGATCGGCACCGGACAGCTGCCGAAGTTCGAGCAGGATCTGTTCGCGGTGCGGGGCGAGCAGGATTTCCACCTCATTCCGACGGCGGAGGTGCCGGTCACCAACCTGGTGCGCGAGCAGATCGTGCCGGCCGAGCGGCTGCCGCTCAAGTTCGTCGCGCACACGCCCTGCTTCCGGTCGGAGGCGGGCGCCGCCGGCAAGGACACCCGCGGCATGATCCGCAACCACCAGTTCGACAAGGTGGAGCTGGTGCAGATCGTGCGCCCGGCCGATTCCTACGCGGCGCTCGAGGAGCTCACCGGACACGCTGAAGCCGTGCTGCAGCGGCTCGGCATCCCGTACCGCAAGGTGGCGCTGTGTGCCGGGGACACCGGCTTCGGCGCGGCGAAGACTTACGATCTCGAGGCCTGGCTGCCGTCACAGGAGCGCTACCGCGAGATTTCCTCGTGCAGCAACTTCGAGGCCTTCCAGGCGCGGCGCATGCAGGCGCGCTGGCGCAATCCCCAGGACAAGAAGCCTGAAGCCGTGCACACGCTCAACGGCTCGGGGCTCGCGGTCGGACGTACCCTCGTGGCGGTGCTCGAGAACTTCCAGAATGAGGACGGCTCGGTCGAGGTGCCGCAGGCACTGCAGCCGTGGCTCGGAGGGCTCGCGCGCCTCACGCCGCCGGGGGGCTCTTGAGCGCACCGACGGTCACGCGTCGCCAGCTCGTGCTGGTGGCGGCCGCCGTCGGCGGCGCGCTGGTGCTCGGAGTTACGGCACGCCGTCTGCAGCATCGCGCGGGCACCGCGGGGACTGCCGGCAGCGGGCGCGGAGTGCTGAACGCCTTCGTGCGCATCGAGCCGAGCGGGCGGGTCACGCTGGTGATGCCCAAAGTCGAGATGGGGCAGGGCACCTACACCTCGCTCCCGATGCTCATCGCCGAAGAGCTCGAGGTGGGCCTCGACGCCGTGAGCGTCGAGGCCGCGCCACCCAATCCCGAAGTCTACGGATTCGTGCCCGACCCTTCGGCGGACGAAGGCCTGAAGTTCGATCAGTCGACCGGCACGTCGCTCTCGATCATCCAGTGTTGGACGCCGCTGCGTCAGGCGGGAGCGACCGCACGCCTCATGCTGATCGAGGCGGCCGCCAGGCGCTGGGGCGTGCCGACCGCGAACTGCCACGCCGAGAACGGCGCGGTGGTCCACGCGACCTCGGGACGGCGCCTCGGCTACGGGGATCTGGCCGCCGCCGCCGGCACTCTCCCGGTGCCTGCTCCGCCGCCGCTCAAAGCGGCCAAGGATTTCCGGCTGATCGGTCACGCGACCGCGAGGCTCGACGGTCCCTCGAAGGTCGACGGCAGCGCGCGCTTCGGCATCGATGCCCGCCCGCCGCAGGCGAAGGTGGCCATGATCGCCATCTCGCCGGTGGTTGGCGGAAGTGCAGCGGCACTCGCCGAGGATGCGGCGCTGGCGGTGCGCGGGGTGCGGCAGGTCGTGAGCGAGGGCGATCTCGTCGCCGTCGTGGCCGACCATACCTGGGCGGCCATGCAGGGGCTGAAGGCGCTCGCGGTGCGCTGGGACGACGGCGCGAACGCCACTGCGCAGCAGGCGGCGATCGTCGCCGAGCTCGAGAGCGCCGCGCGCGAGGCGGGCGCCGTCGCGCTCAGCAAGGGCAAGCCGGCGGCGAGCGGCGGCGCGACCCACGTCGAGGCGACCTATCATCAGCCCTTCCTGGCGCACGCGACTCTCGAGCCGATGAACTGCACGGTCGACTGGCGCAACGCCGAGTGCGAGATCTGGTCCGGCACTCAGGCGCCCGACCGCGCGGTCGCGAAGCTCGCCGAGCTGGGCCTCAAGCCCGAGCAGATCATCCTCCATAACCAGCTGATCGGCGGCGGCTTCGGCCGCCGTCTCGAGGTGGACGGCATCGTGCTGGCGGCGCGCGTCGCGCGCCACGTGCAGGGCCCGGTGCAGGTGCTGTGGAGCCGCGAGGAGGACATCCGCCACGATCGCTACCGCCCGTACTACGTGGACCATCTGTCGGCTTCGCTCGATGCGCAGGGCTTGCCCGTCGCGTGGCGGCACACGATCGCGGGAGCGGGCCTGTGGGCGCTCTACTACGGCGAGGACACGGTCAAGAACGGCGTCGACCCGGATGCGGTGACCTCCGCCGTCGATCTGGCCTATCCGCTCGAGAACATGGAGGTGCGCTTCGTGCGGCGCGATCCGCGCGGCGTGCCGACCGGATGGTGGCGCGGCGTGGGTGCCACGCGCAGCGTGTTCGCCGTGGAGAGTTTCATCGACGAGCTGGCCGCCGCCGTGCAACAGGACCCGGTGAGCTACCGGCGCTCGCTCCTCAAGGAGGCGCGCATGCGCGCCGTGCTCGAGCTGGCCGCCGACCGTGCCGGCTGGGGCACCGCGCTGCCGGCGGGCAGCGGCCGCGGCGTCTCCATTCAATATGCCTTCGGCAGCTACCTCGCGCAGGTCGCCGAGGTCAGCATGGACGCTCAGGGGCACCCGCGCGTCGGTCGCGTGGTGTGTGCGATGGACTGCGGCCAGGTGGTGAATCCCGACGGAGTGCGCGCGCAGCTCGAAGGCGGCGTGACCTTCGGACTGAGCGCGGCGCTCAGCAACGAGATCACGATCGCCAACGGGCGGGTGCAGCAGGGCAACTTCAACGATTTCGTGCCGCTGCGGATCGGGGAGGCGCCCAAGGTCGAGGTACACCTCATCACCAGCAGCGAGAGCCCGGGCGGCGTGGGCGAAACGGGCACGGCGTGCCTGAGCGCGGCCCTTTGCAACGCCATTTACGCCGCGACCGGTAAACGCGTGCGCACTCTGCCGGTGAGCCGCGGGTTGAAGGCCTGATAGCTCCCGGTTTGAGTGCGCGGTTGCGCTCCACGCACCATTTGAATGCGCGCGACGCGCCGTTGCCGCGGCGCCGCGGGCGCGCTACCTTGTGGGCAGGCGCCGCACCGGCGGTGTAGCTAGACAACAACGGCTGATAATCAGGGGGAGACTCCATGCGGCGTGATCACCGGTACGGATTCATGTGCGCGCGTGGCGGCGTGCAGCTCGTGGCGGCGGCTCTGGCTTTTGGCGGCGGCGTGGCGTGGGCCGATCAGCAGCCCGCACAGCCCACCACCGAGGAGGCAGCAGCCCCCGCCGGTCTGCAGGAGGTCGTCGTGACCGCGACGCGCCGTGAGCAGAGCCTGAGCAAGGTGCCTATCAGCGTCACCGCGATCACCCAGGAGGGCCTCGATGATCGCGGCATCAAGGACTTCTCCGAAGTCGCGCGCTTCACACCGGGCGTCAATTTCGATACCTCCGGCACCAACAACATCTCGATCCGCGGCATCTCCGGCACCGGCGGCGCCGGCACCACCGGCATCTACCTCGACGACACCCCGATCCAGATGCGGGCGCTCGCCTTCAACCCCGACGAAGCGCTGCCCAAATCCTTCGATATCGACCGGGTGGAGGTGCTGCGCGGGCCGCAGGGCACGCTGTTCGGCGCCGGCTCCGAGGGCGGCACGGTGCGTTACATCACGACGCAGCCGAGCCTCACGACCACCAGCATCTACAGCCGCGCGGAGCTCGCTACGACCGAGGGGGGCGACCCGAGTTACGAGGGGGGCGTCGCGGTCGGCGGCCCGCTGGTCGAGGGCACGCTCGGTGCGCGCCTCACCGTCTGGTACCGGCGCGACGGTGGCTGGATCAACGACATCAACCCGGTGACGCTGGCGCCGGTCGAGTCGAACGCCAACTTCGCCGACACCTACCTGGCGCGGCTCGCGTTCCTGTGGGCGCCCAACTCGAACTGGCACATCACGCCTGCGATCTACTACCAGGACGAGCGCAGGAACGACATCAGCAACTTCTGGCCGCTGTACTCGAACCCCGCAAGCGGCAACTTCGTCAATGCGGACCCGACCCAGCGCCACGTACCCGACCGCTTCACGCTCAGCTCGCTCAAGATCCAGGGCGACCTGGGTGCCGCGACGCTCATCTCCAACACCTCCTACTACGACCGTCACAACCAGGACGGCTACGAGGGCACGCTCTACAACCTCGGCTTCTACCAGCTGTACGCGTACCTGCCTGACCCGACGACCGGCATCTATCCGACCGGCGCCGGCTACCCACTAATCGACGGCAACGGCATCCACCTGCCGCCCGGCGCGCCCAACTACACCTCGCCCTCGACGGTCGACAACGTACAGAACAACTTCACCGAGGAGCTGCGGCTGCAGTCGAGCGATGCCAACGCGCGGCTCCTGTGGACCGCGGGGATATTCATCAGCGAGAACCGCCAGAGCTACCTCGAGCAGATCCACGATCCGCTGCTCTCCGAGCTGCAGAACGCCCTGATCGCGGACCCGAACATCGCCGACGTCTTCACCGTCGGCTACGACCCGGCATACCCCACCGACTCCTACTTCCTGCAGACCCACGCGAAGGACGAGCAGTACGCGGTGTTCGGCGAGGCGACCTACGGCCTCACCGACAAGCTCAAATTCACCGCCGGGGCGCGCTGGTCGAAGAACAAGTACTCGTTCGATACCTTTACCGGAGGACCGCAGCTGTTCGGGCCCTCGGCCACCGGCTCGGGCAACAACTCGGAGAACTCGTTCACGCCGAAGCTGAGCCTGCAGTACCAGGCCGAC
>DATIXU010000133.1:0-1047 GCA_035518275.1 Steroidobacteraceae bacterium | reverse complement strand
TTAGCCGGGCGGCGCTGGATCCTCGAGCTGCTGCTCGCCGTCGGCGAGCGCTCGGCGGATCGCGCGTGCGACCTCGCGCGGATCAAGCGTCGTGTGCCAGTCAAACGCGCGGCCGGTGCGCTCCGGATGGCGGGGGCGGCTGGCCTGCCCGGCCGTGACCTTGACCGTGAACGCCGGAAAGGTCGTGTGGGCGTGTGTGGTCTGCTTGCCGTAGCCGTCATAGCGGCAGTCGACCTCGCGCAGCTCCGCGATCGCGGTCCTGACGGTCGCGGCAATCTTGTCCAGGCGGTGGGTCGTAAACCCGAGCGTAAACGCGCGCGAGCCGCCCGCCTGCTTGCCGTCTGTGCGCGCGACCGGCGCAAACCAGATGTAGAGCCGGTCGGGGTCGTGCTCGGCGCGGCTGGTCGCCTGCAGCATCGCGTACAGGCGCCTAGCTAGCGGCCGCAGCTGACGCCAGACACAGAAGTCGATCAGCACCGGCCGGCGCTTCTCGTGGCACAGCTCGGAGATGAACCAGTCCGCGAGCTCGATCCGAATCGTGTCGGCAGCCCCCGCCGGCGCCAGCGCCCCCTGCTCGGCACGCTGCGCGTACTGCTCGAGCGTGACCCACTCGCCGTCGAGCTTGCGCAGCACGCGCACGACCGGCGACGACGGGATCTCGTGCCCCTCGCCGCCGCCCTGCGCCTCGAGCTGCAGCGCATCGAGCGCCGCCAACTGCTCATACACCCACGCGATATCGCGCCCCGACGTGCGCCTTGACTCACGCCGACGCGCACGCAACAAGTACGCCGCCTCGCCGGCAGTCAGATCGACGTGCTTCTCACCGGGCTTTGCGTGCTTGACCCACAACCCGCCGGCGATCGCCAACAAGCCCAGAGCCCCGTCGCGCAACGTCCGGTCACAGCGCACCCGCCCCCACACATCCTGCCCGTCACGACGCCCGGACAACAGCTTGTTCGACGTCGTCGGCAACCGCAGCGCCAGCGCCCGCGGCAGCTTCCCAACCAGCCCCTTCAGCCGCTCAGACTGCTCCAGGCGCGAGCCGTG
>DATIXU010000132.1:0-1005 GCA_035518275.1 Steroidobacteraceae bacterium | reverse complement strand
GCGCGGTGAGCGGTGCAGGGCGCGGACGTGGTGGTCGCGCAGTCCATAGAAGACGAGCTCGAGCTGTTTTCGGGCGGCGGCCACGGCGCCGATGTTGCGGTTGCCGCGGCGCTGAGCCACCTGTTCGCGGATGGCGCCGATGCGGCTGGTGTCTGGCAGCATCTTCACCGACTCGACCGCCGCCCACCGCACCAGGCGCGAGCCCTGTTTGGTGATCCGGCCGCGGTGCACGGTGGTGTCGGATTCGTGGTGTCGGGGTGTGAGTCCGGCCCACGACGCCAGCTGACTGGGCCCGGCGAATCGGTGCACGTCACCGATCTCGGCGACGAACACCGCAGCCAGCACCTCGCCGATGCCGGGGATCTGCTGGATGGCGGTGTACCCGGGGTCTTTTGCCAGCCGGCCGCGGACCAGTTTGGTGAACAGGTCGATGTCGAAATCGAGCGACTCGATGAGCCGGCGAAGCGAGGCCACTCGCGCCTGATACGGCGCGGGCAGCTCAACCTTGTTCAGCAGCCGGGTGCCTTCGGCACCGAACAGATCGGTCATCGGCACCCAGACCCCGCGCTTGGCGAGCACGGCGTGTACTTCGGCCTTGCAGCTAGACCTCATCGCGACGAGTTTGGCCCGGTGGCGCACCAACTCCCGCAGTTCCCGGGTCGCCGGCGGTGCGATCCACGCGTGCGGCAGCCGACCCATCCGCAGCAGGTCCGCCAGATCCGCAGCGTCACGCTGGTCGTTTTTGACCCGCCGATACGAGAACGCCTTGACCCCCAGCGGGTGCGCCAGATGCACGCTCGCACCCAACTCGGCTAGCGCATCGGCCGCCCAGTACCACCCGTACGTTGCTTCCAGAACCACCTCGGGACACTCACCGGCCCGAGACATCACCTCGGCCAAGCTGTCACGATCGTTGAGGATGCGCACCGTTTCCAAATGCTGCCCGGACTCGCACATCCGAACCAACACCGACCTGCGCCGATGCAGATCCATACCGACAAACTG
>DATIXU010000131.1:0-9826 GCA_035518275.1 Steroidobacteraceae bacterium | reverse complement strand
GTTCAACAGAGATTTCGACGTACGCAACTACGGCGTGACGCGGTACCTGAAGGTATATCTCTACGACTTCGACGCCGTCGAGCCGCTGACGGACCTGAAGGTGCGCACCAACACGGATCGCTGCGACGGCGAAGAAGGGATTCCCGACTGGTATTTCGAGCCGGGTCCCGTGTTCCTGCCCGAAGAGATTGAGGCGGGCCTGCGCGTCGCCGATCGCGACCTACGGCGCGCCTTCCGCACAGAACACGGCGACCTGCTCACGGTGCGCTATTGGGAAGACATGCAGGCGGCACACCGTACCGGGCAGGTTCCCGGCATCCGCACTTACCCCGAGAGCTGCTACCTCGACGCGGTGTGCCCCGCGGACGCCGCGGACGAGTAGCGCAGGACGAGGCTGGCGCGGTCCGCGACTGTGGTAGCGGGGGCGTGGTACCTATTGATCTACCCGAGGTGCGACTGGGACGACGGCTGCGCGATTAGTTCGGGCCTCAGATGCGGCCGGGCCCCCCAGCTGCAGCTGGAGGGCCCGGGAGCGAAGAGCGCTACAGGTCGATGACCGACACCGGTACCAACTCGTTCACGGTGGCTTCGCCGTTACCCAGACTGCCGTTGAAGGCATAGCCCCAGCACTCGACGGTGCCGTCCTTCAACAGCGCGCAGGCACTATTCTCATTGACCGAAATCGCCGTGGCGGGATTCGCGGTAGTGATGTTGCTGACGGTCACCGGTGAGGTCTGCGGGCTGCTCGTGGTGCCGTTACCCATCTGCCCGTCCACGTTGTTGCCCCAGCACTGCACGGTGCCATCGGCGAGCAGTGCACAGACGGATGAGTATCCGACCGAGACGGCGATGGCCGTGGAGATGCCGCTGATCTGCGTGGGGCTGGCGAGCTGGGTGACCGTCGAGGGTTGACCCAGCTGGGAATACATGTTCGATCCCCAGCACCATACGGTCCCGGCGCTCACCGCGCAGGCCACGTCAGCGAGCCCGCCCACGGAAATCATGGTCACGTTCTTCAGGCCGGTCACAGGCACTGGAACCGGGCTGCACGGGTGCGTGTCGCAGGTCGCGGGACCTGTGAACGAGCCAGTTCCCAGCTCGCCCTGGGTGTTCGAGCCCCAACACTGCACGGTCGTGTCGGCCATCAGGACGCAAGCCGAAGCATTGCCGACGGAAATGGCCGTCGCGGGATTCGCAAGGGTGACCTGCACGGGGATCAGGGAGCCGGTCGTGTAGAGCTGGTTCCCGAGCAGCGGCGCGGCGGGAGGGCCCCCGACGTTGCCCCAGCACTGCGCCGTGCCATCGTGAAGCACCGCGCACCCCGCGTAGAGACCGGCGGAGACCTGCTGAGCCGGATTGCTAGCACTGTTGTTGTAGGTCGTTACCGCAGTCAGGGAGTTGGTGGTTGTGCCATTGCCCAGGTTGCCGAAACCGTTGTACCCCCAGCACTGGATCGTGCCGTCGGTCAGCGCCGCACAGGTCGTCGAACCGCCGAGCGACATCCCCTTCGCGGGATTGGTCGCCGACACGGTCGTGGCCAGCACCGGTGTCGACACGATCGTGTAGTTCGGATTGCCATCGCCGAGGCTGCCGTCATCGTCAGGACCCCAGCATTTGACCGTCCCGTCGGACAACAGCGCGCACAGGTTGCCTGCGAATCCCGTCGAGAGCGCTGTCGCGCCGGTCGTTTTTGCCGTAACGGTGAGATTGGTCTCTGAGCTGACATTGCCCAGCGTCGCAGAGATCACCGTCGTGCCGGCCGCCACGCCGGTTGCCAGGCCGTCGGTACCGGCCGCCGTGCTGATGGTCGCGACCGCCACCTGGCTCGAGGTCCAGATCGCCTGCGTGGTGAGATTCTGCGTCGACCCGTCGGAGTAGGTCCCGGTGGCGGTGAACTGCTGGGTCGCTCCCGCGGCAATCGTCATATCGAGCGGCGCGAGGGAGATTGATTGCAGCGTGGCGCTCGCCGCCTGCACGGTAACGGTCACGGACGCCTTCGCCGCTGGTGTTGCCGCTGCCGTTGCGGTGAGCGTACAGGTCAGGGTCGTCGCCGGCGTCGGCGCCGTGTACATGTTGGCCGAGAACGTTCCGCAGACGCTGCTCGGGGAGGTACTCCACGTCACGCTCTGGTTGGTGCTGCCGTTAACCTTGACCTGGAAATTGATGGTTCCGCCGGCCGCAAGTGTCTGCGGCCCGGACGGGGTGATGCTGACCGAGATCGCCGACCCGGCGGTCGGTGTCGCGGTGACCTGGCTGGATATCACACTCTCGGTGCCGAGGGTGGTGACGCCGGAGATGCCGTCGACCGCGGTCACGACCATGTAGTACGGCGTGCCATTGGTGAGCCCGCTCAGGACATACGGGCTCGTGACGTTGAGGTGGATGGCGTAGCCGGGAAGTCCGGTCGGGACCTCCTGCACGTTCGGCGCGGTCGCCACGTACAGGTTGTAGGCAGTGGCGCCGGAAACCCTGCTCCAGGATACCGTCACCTGCCCATTCCCGGGCGTGGCGGCGACAGTCGAGGGCGCCGGCGGCACCGTGAAGAGACTCGCCTGATTCAAGTCGGCGAACAGTAGTGGTCCTGCGGTTGCGTCGCACGTGTTGGAGTTGGAATTGATGAATGCGACTACCGCCGTCACCAATCCGCCGAGCGCATTGCCTTCGATGATGCTCAGGGCCTCGGTACCGCCGGTGGTCAATTTCACCATGATCGCCTGACCATTGGCCTTGCCGTCCCACTTGCCGTCGGAAGAAATGTCCTGGATCAGCGCCTGGATCAGGTCCGGCGTCGTGACCTGGGACTGGTTCGCCAGATCATTGATGCCGGCAAGCAGCAGCGACGCGCCGATACTGTCCGAGGTGGCCCCGGCGGTGCAGCCGGCCTTAGTCAAGTCCAGCAGCGAGGTGCTCACGACATTGCCGATGCCGAAATACTGCGATACCAAAGCATTGGCGGCCGTGGCCGCTGCGCTCACGGAGATTTTTGGCGAGCTGTCCTGGACGACCGTTGCCACGAGTTGGGCGGCCATGGTGGTGAGCGGCGTGATTTGCGCGGTGACCGTGCCGGATGCGCTCGGGAGGATCGTAGACAGGACCAGTCCGGTGCCCGTGAGGTCGACCGTCTGCCCGGTCGCCGTGTCGACGTAGGTTCCGCCGGTGCTGGTGAGGTATACCGGGCCGCTATAGGAGCCCAGATTCAGGGAATAGTTACCGCTCAAGTCGGTCGTAAACGGGCCGGCGATGAGTGCGCCCGGGGTGCCGTCGGCGTTCACCTGGTAGGCGTTTACCGTCGCGCCCTCCACATAGGCATCCACGACCTGCCCTTTGACGACATTCGTGGCCGGGGGAGGGGGAGCTGCGGGCGCGGAATAACCGCCTCCGCCGCCACAGGCCGCCAGCATCGCAGTCAGAACGATGAGGGTGAGATGTACAGCTGCACGCGCGCCCGACTGCCTGATCACCCGGAGCGAGGTTGAACTAGCCATATGACAAACCCCCGAAGTCGGCGTTGAGACCTTGCGGCCCGAGCCCTAGACTCAGGCTCACAAACAGCACCCGCGCTCCATCGCAACGCGGGCAGTGATCAAATCGGGGGCTTTCCCCCTCATATCTATAAAGACACGGTCTGACGGCGGGACCCGACATCGACAGCGCAAATCCCGGCCGTGGGCTCGGGCCGGCCAGGCTTGCGCCGCCGTGGCTTGCGCCATGACTCCGGCAGGCGGGAAATGACCGAGCTCACGGCATTGCTGAGCCGCCTGCGAGACGGGGATGTTGCAGCGCGGGATGAGCTGTTCGCCGTCGCCTACGCGGAGCTGCATCGCCTGGCGCACGCCCGGTTGCGCGGCGGTGGGCGCAATACGATGCTGGACACCACCTCACTGGTACACGAGTCTTACCTGCGCTTCGTCAGGGCAGGCGAGCTGCGGGCGGAGGATCGAAGCGCGTTCTTTGCTTACGCGTCGCAGGTCATGCGCTCAGTCATCGTCAACAGCATGCGCGAGCGGCTCGCAGCCAAGCGGGGCGGCGGTGCGCTGCAGCCTGCTCTCGCCATCGAGCTCGCTGCAGACGTCGTCAGCGACGAGCAGACGGTGCTCAGGGTCCACGAGGCGCTCGAGGTGCTGCAGCAGGCCGATGCACGGCTCGCGCAGGTGGCGCAGATGCGTTACTTCGGCGGCTACAGCGGCCGGGAGATTGCCGAGACGCTCAACGTCGCCGAGCGCACCGTGGAGCGCGACTGGGAAAAGGCACGGCTGATTCTCGCCGCGGCGATCCGCTAGGCCGGGCGGGGGCGCAGTCGCTCATGGCGTTGTCGATCGAGCAGATGACGCGCATGAGCCGCCTCCTCGATGAGGCGCTGCCTCTCGATGGGCCCGCGCGTCGCGACTGGCTTGCGCGGCTGCCGCCGGAGTGCGACGACCTCATCCCCGTCTTGCGCGCGGCACTGCTGCCCGCGGCGGCCGCCAACAGCACGCTCGACACCCTGCCGAAATTTCAGACGGACAGACCGGGCAGTCGGGCAACCAGCGCTCTGACTGCGGGAGAGCGCCTGGGTCCGTACGAGCTGATCCGGCCGCTCGGCGCCGGGGGCATGGCGGAGGTGTGGCTGGCGCGGCGTGCCGATGGGGCCTTCGAGCGCGAGGTGGCGCTGAAGTTGCCGTTGCATACACCCTTGCGCAGCGACCTCGACCAGCGCTTTGCCCGCGAGCGCGAGATTCTCGCGAGTCTCAACCATCCCAACATCGCGCTGCTGTTCGATGCGGGGTTTGCGGCGAATGGCCAGCCGTATCTCGCGCTCGAGTATGTGGTCGGCACGCCGCTCACTGTCTACTGCGACGAGCATCGCCTTGCAATCCGCGCGCGGCTCGAATTGTTCCAGCAGGTCCTGCGTGCCGTGCAGTACGCCCACACGCACCTCGTCATCCATCGGGACCTCAAGCCCTCGAATATCCTCGTGACCGAGGACGGCCAGGTGGAGCTCCTCGACTTCGGGATCGCGAAGCTCCTGAGCGAAGGGGAGGCCAAGGAGACCGAGCTTACTCGCGTCGGCGGGCGCGCCCTGACTCCGGACTACGCCGCACCCGAGCAGATCGCCGGAGCGCCGATCACCACCGCCGCGGACGTCTATGCGCTCGGTGTCATGCTGTATGTACTGCTGACGGGGCAGCGTCCCTATTACCTCAAGCGCGAGTCACGCGCCGCGCTGGAAGAGGCGATTCTGCAGGCGGAGCCGCCGGCGCCCAGCCGGGCCGTGGGCGACCCGCAGGCGGCACAACTGCGTGCCAGTACCCCGAAGAAACTGGCGCGTATGCTCAAGGGCGATCTCGACACCATCGCTTTGAAGGCGCTGAAGAAGCTGCCCGGCGAGCGTTACGCGACCGCCGATGCTTTCGCCGAGGACATCTCGCGCTACCTGCGCGGCGACGTCGTGCTCGCGCAGCGTGACAGCATCGCCTATCGCGTGCGTAAGTTTGCGCAGCGCCACTGGGCAGCGATCGCGGTCGCGAGTGTCCTGGTGCTGACGCTGGCCGGTGGCCTCATCGCCACCAGCTACGAAGCGCGGCTCGCGGCGGCGCAGCGCGACGCGGCACTCCAGGCGCAGTCGCGTTCGCTGACGCAGGCCGCGGCGGGGCGCTTGCGCGATGCCGATGCACCGGGTGCGATGCGCACCATTCTCGAGGTGCTGCCGCAGTGGGGCGAGCCGGCGGTCTACAACGCGGAAGCGCTGAATGTCTTCCACGAGGCGCGCGCCGCGGACGCCGGGATCCTCGCGCTCACCGGACACGACGGCGTCCTGTGGAAGGTCGCGTTCTCGCCCGACGGCCGACGCGTCGTCACGGCTTCCGCCGATGCTACCGCCCGCATCTGGGATGCGGTGACGGGACGTGAGCTCGTGCGACTCATCGGTCACACGGACCGCGTGAGCTACGCCGAGTTTTCTCCCGACGGCCGGCAGGTCGTCACGGGCTCCTACGACAACAGCGCGCGTGTCTGGGATGCCGCCTCCGGACGCGAGCTCATGAGCCTCGCCGGACACGCGCGTGCAGTGCTGGGCGCCGCGTTCTCGCCCGATGGGCGGCTGATCGCAACCGCGTCGGTGGATAAGACGGCACGCATCTGGGATGCGCAGTCCGGCAAGCAGCTCAGGGAGCTCGGCGCCCAGCCGGGGCGCCTCACGGCGGTGGCGTTCTCTCCTGACGGCCGGCGCGTCGTAACCGCAGCAGACGACAATAACGCGCGCATCTGGGATGTGGATTCCGGTCGTGAGCTGATGCGCCTCGGCGGGCATACCGAGCGGGTGTGGTCGGCGATGTTTTCGCCCGACGGCGAGCGCGTCGTGACTGCTTCCCAGGACAAGACCGCCCGCATCTGGAGCGTCGCGACCGGCCAGGAGCTGGTGCGCCTCAGCGGGCACACCGGGCGCGTGTCGTCAGCGGCGTTCTCACCCGATGGCCGGCGCGTCGTCTCGGGCTCGGATGACGGCTCCGTGCGCCTGTGGGACGCGGCCAGCGGCCGCGAGCTGGCGCGCCTCAGCGGTCATACCGAGCGGGTCTGGTCGGTCGCTTTCTCCCCCGACGGTACACGCGTGGTGAGCGGCTCAACGGATCGCACCGCCCGCATCTGGGACGTGGCAACCCCGGAGATCCTGCGCCTCAACGGCCACACGGGAGAGCTGCTGCAGGCGAGCTTCTCCCCTGACGGCCAGCGTGCTGTCACGACCTCCAACGACAAGACTGCGCGCATCTGGGACCTGAGGTCGGGCCGGGAGCTCATGCAGCTCATCGGGCACACCGATCCGGTCAACTACGCGGAGTTCTCTCGCGACGGCCGTCGCATCGTCACCGCATCGGACGACCAGACCGCCCGTATCTGGGATGCCGCGACGGGGCGGGAGCTCGTGCGCCTGGGCGGGCACACGGATCGGGTGAGCGGCGCCGCGTTCTCGCCCGACGGCGCGCGCGTCGCCACCGCGGGATTCGATAAGACGGTGCGCATCTGGGACGCCGCCACAGGGCACCAGACCAACATGCTGACCGGGCACACCGATCGGGTCGATTCGGCGGCGTTCTCACCCGACGGCACGCGCATCGTCACCGCCTCGAATGACAAGACGGCCCGGATCTGGGATGCCATCACCGGTCAGCCGCTGCTGATCCTGAGCGGGCACACGCAACTCCTGGGCTACGCGGGCTTCTCGCCCGATGGTCGTCGCGTGGTCACGGCCTCGGACGACAAGACCGCCCGCATCTGGAACGCGGCGACCGGCGCCGAAATCATCCGCCTCATCGGTCACGGCGACGCGGTGAACTTCGCGGCGTTCTCGGCGGACGGTGCGCGCGTCGTCACCGCCTCGACCGACGGCACCGCGCGTGTCTGGGATGCCGCGAGCGGGCAGGAACTGCTGCTGCTGAGCGGGCACACGGGCGCGGTGGCCAGCGCAGTCTTCTCGCCCGACGGCCGGCGGATTCTTACGTCGGCCTGGGACATGACGGCTCGCCTCTGGAACGCGGTCGCGTTGCCCGTCGAGCTGCAGATCGCATGGGCCCGCGCGGCGCAGTTCGATCCGCTGGAGGACAGCGAGAGATTCCAGCTCGGCTTGCCGGCTGCGCCCGACGTGCGTCAATGGCCGCGGGACGCAACGGCGTGCGACCAGGGAGCCGCGGCCCCCTA
Source organism: Steroidobacteraceae bacterium (assembly GCA_035518275.1). Taxonomy (GTDB): domain Bacteria; phylum Pseudomonadota; class Gammaproteobacteria; order Steroidobacterales; family Steroidobacteraceae; genus 13-2-20CM-66-19. The sequence continues at coordinate 2,155 of DATIXU010000131.1, read as the reverse complement.
CGACCCCGACCGGCACGCACCGGGTATCAGTGCTGCGCAGATCGTGTCGGCTGTCGCCGTCGCGGCCTGCGCGGGCAAGGAGGACGGCTCCGCCGACACGGCGCGAGCGCTCTATCAACACGGCCGCGCTCTCATGGCGGGCGGTGACCTGGCCGGGGCCCACCGCGATTTCGAGCAGGCCGCAGCGCGCGGCTACCGGAGCGCGCGGATCGATCTAGCCTTGCTGCTCCTGCAGCCATCCGCCGGGATGCCGGACCCCGCGAAGGCAGTCGCCCTGGACGAGAAAGCCTGGAACGAGGGCGTCAGGGTGGCTGCATTCGAGCTCGGCACACTCTACGAGCACGGCGTGCCGCTATCCGGCGCGCAGCAGGGATTCCTGGTTGCGCCGGATCTGGCACGCGCCTGGTCCTGGTACCAACGGGCGGCGGACGCGGGCGAGCCGAACGCTCTCGCCCGCTTCGCGGAGCGCGAGGAGAGCCAGGCCAGTGCCGTGGGACCCGCGCTGCTCCGGGCATTCGGTTACTACGCGGCGGCTGCCGAGCGCGCTCGACAGGAGGACTGGCCGACCGAGGACTGGAGAACCTGGCGTTACCGCCGGGCATCGCTGGCACGCATCCTGGCGCATGCCGGAATGACGCGCGAAGTGGTTCGTGTCTATGAGTCCGTGCATGCACAGTACGCCGTAGGGCAGTCCACGCTATGGACACGCCTGACTTCGGCCCTGCCGAGCGAGCACACATCGCCTGCGCACTGATCCACGTCGGGACGTTGCCGCAGAATCACCACCCCCGGCGCGCTCGCGTTGCTCGTCAGTTGGGTTTCCTGGAACGCTGCCGCGCCCGCCACCAATGATTCAGGCGCCGGTCGACACTCTCCGGACGTGACATGGGAGGCCGGGTGTTAGCGCGCACGCGCGGGGAAGCGCCTCGGGAGCGCCAGGAGGCCGCCACCGCATAGAGCGTGAGGAGAGCCCCGAGTACGCAAAAAGCAACGGGTATATTGCCCATGACCGTCCAGATGGCCTGCACGTTCCACAGCGGCAAGACTAATGTCCGGTGCGTTAGGAGCATGTTAAGAAAAGCATAGTTGATCCATGCGTGCGCCGAGCAGGGCCAACTCGGTGGTGACGACATGAGAAGCGCACAGGCTCGACTCTTGCGACCCCCTGGACTAAGAACTCATGTACGGATCTTCGTCATCGAGAATTCCTCCGTTTTCGACTCGTGACGGTGAAATCGCCCGTCTCGAGCACCCCACGTGAGCCAGTGCCAGCTCATCATCAGAGATTGTTGCTAGAAGTGACCTGCGCGATTGCGGGGATCCAAGCTCGCAGAAGGTCCTCAGGTGAGACTCAAGGGCGGCGGCTGTAGGCGGCGGCTTCTTGTGTGGCCTCGCCCGGTGGGCCGTGCCGCGTTTTAGCGCACCGCGCGACTGGACCTAGAGATTCCTGGTCTTTTCGCGTTCGTCCTCGTTGAACCTCGAGCTGTGTCACGTACCCCGCACTGTCAAGCGCGCGGAAGAAATGCGTGAACGCCGTGAATCTCGGGCAGGTCGATGGCGGAAGTCCTGAGTCCGCGGACGCGATTGTTCACAACATGCTAACGGCGCTTCGCCCTAGCATCTCCCTGCGGGTGATGACGCCTGCCTTAGTCGCATGCCGGATATGGACAGACTGAATACGGCGCTCGGCACACTAACGCTGCTCTACGCTCTCTACTTAGGGATTCCGCTCTGGTATGCGCATCGTCGGGAGGCTGCCCGCCGCGCGGTGCCGCGGGAGCAACCGGCGCGTGAAACCCGGGTGTCGACTGCTTCGTTCTCCCGCCCGTGAGACGGCGGAAGCGGGTGGCGGCCGGTCGAGGTCGCTCGATGTCACAGCAGTTTCGGTAGGTAAATCTGCTCACGCGGAGCTCACACCCGGCGCGCTAGTGTTTGCAGTCGATAAGCCGCACTCGCTTGCGGGTTGCGCATGGAACTCGTGTTTTTCTCGAGCTTCGCCGGGCGGCTCGCCCGAGATCGGAGGAGTCAATGAAGATGAGGAGCAACAGCGTGCGGTCCTGGATCGCCGCCGCAGTGCTTGCGGTCAGTCCAGGAGTGCTGCTGGCAGCCGAGTCGGCCACGCCGGCGCCTGCGGCCGTGCCGAGCTGGACCGACA
>DATIXU010000130.1:0-42731 GCA_035518275.1 Steroidobacteraceae bacterium | reverse complement strand
CACTCACATCGCCCGTCCCGGGGAATCCGGGGAGCGGAACATTCGAAACATCGGACGCGACGCGATGCCCAACATCCGCAAGCAATTGGGCGACCACCCTTGAGCGGCGCTCCTCTAAATCGGCAGCGCTCATGCGCGACCCTCAGCCGGGGCGCGGCGTAGGAATTCGAGCAGCACGCGCGCCAGCTGCTCGGCGCGGGCGTCGGCCTCGATGTCCTCGAGGGTCCGACGCGAAGAGAGTGTCAGGGGATACTTAGGCGCGGCTTGCGGCCGCGGATGCTTGAGTGCGAGAATCGCCATAGAGTTGATGCCTGAGTTGAGTTGATGCCCAGACGCCCCCGCCGTTGCCACGGTTGAGGGGCGTCGTCATATTGGGCATTGAAAAAGTCACGCGGCTGACTTCTGCCGCAGGGCCTCGAGGTAGGCCGGAACGTCGATCAGGATGCGACGGCCGCAGCGCTTGAACGCGGTCTCTAGGCCGCGCTCACGGCGCACGCGAAAGAGCCAGCGCCAGCCGTCAACGGTTTCGGGGTAATTCGCGCCCGCTGCCCGTAGGGCAGGCAGATCTGTCAGAGCAACAATTGTCGGGGTCGTCGACACGCTCGATCCTCCTTTGAAGTCGGTGCGACTTCGCGGGATCAAGCGTAGATGTGCTGTCAGCCTCCCTGTGTGGAGGTGGCCAACTTTGTTTTAGCGGTTAGTCAGGATCTCAGCGACCAGACGACGAAGGGTGCGCTCTCCAGGATCGCCGGGGAGGTATCCAGCGCGATGAATGCGGCGGGCAAGGTCGCTCTTGTTGTTGGTAGTGACGCCCTGCTGCCTCAGTTCGGACAGGACGCGCCGCACCGCGCGGCGCAGGACGGCGGCTTTATCCTCATTGGCGCGAGAGCCGCGGTAATCCCGCTCGGCCTTGTCGGCAATCTTGCGGCGGCCTATCTGCTGTTCTACCGGGAGCCATTCGCCGATGAACTTTTCGGAGGTATCCGGCGCTTGGGCGGGAGCCGCCCCGAAACCATCAGGCGACCACACCTCGGGTTCCTGCCAATGGTCATCGAGCCAGGCCTGAGTCGGCTCCGTAAGGTCACGGACAGCTTTGTCCGCGATAGCGTCAATCGCCTTTGACCGGTCGCGGATGCGCTCGAGCTGCTCTTGTCGCAACTTCTGAACTTCCGCTTTGGATACCTTGCGGCTCATTTGCCGAGAATCTTGGCCGTCATCTTGCGTTGCACGGCTCGCGCATCCTCGGCCGCCAGGTGCACGTAACGGGACACGACGCCCGACTTCCATCCGCCAATGGCCTTTAGCTGCTGCTCGGTCGCGCCCTCACGCGCGAGCATCGTGGCCGCCGTGTGCCGCAGACTGTGAAATACCGCGCCCGTGATTCCTGCCGCCGTGCATGCCGCCTCGAACGCCGGGCGGTAGTCGTAGGCCTTACCCTTCGCGCTCACGAACACCCGCTCCTCGCCGAGCGTGCGGACCTTGCCGTATTCCTTCAGGAGCTTGAGCGCCTCGCCGTGCACCCATACCACGCGCGGCTGAGTGTTCTTCGTCACCCTGAGCAGCAACCGGCCGTCCTTGAGGTCTACGTCGCCCCAGGTGAGTGAGAGGAGCTCGCCGGCCCTGGCGGCGGTCGACAATGCGAGCATCACCAGGAGGTGCAACTGCGGGTCTTTGGAGGTTTGCGCGAGTAGCGCCTTCCGCTCGGCCTCATCGAGTACCCGCACACGGCCAGCGCCAGGCGTGGGCATACCGACGCCATCAAACGGGTTGTAACTCAGCCAGTGCCATTCCCTGCGCGCGATCGAGAGGACGTGTCGCAGGTACGCGAGATAAGCGCGCACCGTTGTCGGGGTGCGCTTGAACTGCCGCGCCGCCTCCCCCTCCTCGAGCGTCGATCCCGGCGTACCCGGGCGGGCACGGGTGTAGGGTTCCTTCGCGAGCTTCCCGCGATACTCCACCAGGACGGCGGGCGTGATGTCGGCGAGCTTTAGGTGTCCGAGCTTCTCCTTCCACCAACGCAAGCGGATGACGCGGGTCCGGGCGTCGCGTTTCTTAGGCAGCTCCTCCTCGATGTAGCGGTCGATAGCATCGGCAAGCGTGCAGCGGCGCGCCTCGACGTTGCGGAAGTGCCGCCCCTCGATCATCCCGGCCTCGATGGTCTTGGCCCATCGTTCGGCAAGTCGTCGTGTGGGGAAGCTCGCAGTGCGCGCGGGGAATCCCGACATGCGCACCTGTACGTGAAAGATCGGCGAGCCGTCCGCTTTGGCACGCTCTCGAATCGTCGGCATGTGCGCTACCTCGCACGAGACAACACCAGATAGCGCAACTCTACACCTATGCGAGTGACTGTGCCATTACTGTGCCAGGGTGCCGGGGTTCTCCTATAAGCTCTTGATTTGATATGGGGCGTGACGGAATCGAACCGTCGACCAGCGGATTAAAAGTCCGATGCTCTACCGACTGAGCTAACGCCCCACCGGACGCGCGTTGCTGCCGCGCGGGGCGGGCATGATACTACAGGGCTTGGAACCCCCGGCTCTGCGCATGCCCGGGATCGACCGATGAGCCGACCACAACCCGGGACGGGACTCCTGGAGCTGGCCTGCGCCGCCGCGGTCCTAAATGGCGCTGTCGGCACCGCGGCAGGGGCCGCGGGCACCACGCTGCGCGACGTGCGCGCCGCGGACGACACCCCGTATGCCGAGACCGCGGAGCTCATGCGACGCATGGCGAGTCCTCTCACCCGCCTCGCCGCGGAGCGCGCACTCGCCGGCTCGGGCGCGACGCTGGCGCGCCAGCCTCTCGAGGTCGCGTCCGAGCGGTTTCTGATCTACCAGCCGGCCGCGCGGCCGTCTGCCTCGGGCTTCGCCCTGCTGGTGTTCGTGCCTCCATGGCAGGACGCGCGGCTGCCGCCGGGCTGGGCGATGGCGCTCGAGCGCTTCGGCGTGGTGTTCATTGCGGCCGCGCGCTCCGGCAACGAAGAGAATCCCCTCGGCCGGCGGGTCCCGCTGGCGCTGCTGGCCGCGGCCGAGGCGCGCCGACGCTTCCCGATCGACCCCGGACGAGTGTACGTGGCGGGGTTCTCCGGCGGCTCGCGCATCGCGCTGCGGATCGCGCTCGCCTACCCGGACGTGTTTCGCGGGGTGATTCTCGATGCCGGCAGCGATCCGATCGGAACGCCGCAGGTACCCCTGCCACCGCAGGATCTGCTCGCCCTGTTCCAGTCGCAGACTCGCGTCGTCTATATCACCGGCGAGCGCGACTCCGACCATCTCGCCGACGACGCCCAGAGCGTCCGCTCGCTGCACGGGTGGTGCGTGGCGAACGTCGACCAGGCGGTGCAGCCGCGCGTGCCGCACGAGATCGCCCTTCCCGGAGCGCTGTCGCAGGCGCTCGGGCGCCTTACGGCACAGCGGCGCGCCGAGCCCGAGAAGCTCGCGCGCTGTCGCGCGGCGCGCGCCGCCGAGCTGGACGCGCGCCTGCGCGAGGTCGAGGAGCTCCTCGACAGCGGCGCCGCGCAAGAGGCTGCGAGGCGCCTCAGACAGATCGACGAGCGCTTCGGCGGACTCGCGGCGCCCCGCAGCGTCGAATTGGCCGGCCGGTATTGAGGGCCGGACTCATTCCCGCGCGACGCGCTCGCGCATCGCGACCATCGGAAGCTGAACTCCTCCGGGCACCGGGTAGTCGAGCGCTGCGCGATACGGTGCGGACTCCCTTCCGTAATCCGCTCAGAACCTCGCCACGAAACGGACGTACCAGAAGGCGCCGTTGAAGCCGAACGGCCCGCCGGTGCGCGGGTACTTCTCGCCGTCGGACTCGCCGCCGGTCTGCGGATAGATGTGACTCGCCGCGGTGTCGGCGATGGCGTCCGGGTAGGCGTTGAAGATGTTGCGCCCGCCCACCGCCAGCGTCAGCCACTGGAGCGTCTGGTAGGAGACCTCGAGGTCGGTCGTCTCCTTGGCGGAGAACAGCTGCCCCGGGTAGTCGTTCTCGTCGCGCCACGTGCCGTAGTAATTCTCGTACAGCGTGGCACCCCAGGCTCCGCGGGTCCACTCGAGGCTCAGGTTGGCGCGGTTGTTCGGCGCGTTGTGCTCGATGTCGACGATGCGCGCCTGGCTGATGACCGTCGGGTCGTAGGAAGTCACGTCGGTCTTGTTGTAGTTGTAGGCCAGCGTCGTGCCGAGGCGACCCAGGTTATCGAGGTCGAAGGGATACTGTGCCACCAGGTCGATGCCCTGGGTCCGGGTGTCGAAGCCATTGGTGAAGTACTGCACGGTTCCGCCCGGTCCCACGTACGACAGGGCGGCGAGCTTGGCGATATCGGCCGCCGTGACCGTGAACTGCTGCGAGATGCCGATGCGGTGGCGCACGTCGATCTGGTAGGTATCCAGCGTAACGAGCAGGCGATCAATCGGCGTGAGCACGATGCCGGCGCTCAGATTGGTCGATTCCTCGGGCCGCAGCGCCGTGGCGCCGTAGTACTGGGCGATGCTGCTCGTCACCGGGTAGGTGCCGATCTGTACCTGCGTCGTGGTGCCCGGAAGGAACGTCGTGCTGAGAGTCTCGACGTTGTTCTGTCCCGGCGTCGGCGCGTGGAAGCCGGTGCTGGCGGTGGCACGCAGCGCCACCGCGTCCGTGATCTTCCACCGCGCCTGCACCTTGCCGAGCGTCGTGTTGCCGTAGGACGAGTAGTCCTCATAGCGGCCCGCAATGCCGAGCGTCAGGTTCTTGAGCACGTCCGCCTCGAGATCGACGTAGCCGGCGTAGCTGATCTGGGAAGCGTCGACTGACGCAGCGATGCCGCCGTAGCCGTTGGACGCGGTCGACTGCGTCGCGACCACCTGCGAGCCGCCGACGATGTCCGGCGCGCAGGAAAGGGTCGCCGCGTTGCAGTTGTAGAGAGGCTGAGACGTGTAGGGGCCGGCAGCATAGGACGCCTGATCGCCCAGCAGCTGCTGATAGTTCTCGTCGCGGTACTCGGCGCCGGCCGCGACCGTGACGGGCGAGGCGAATCCCGCGACCTGCCAGGGGTAGGTCACGTCGACGTTGAGGTTGTGCTCGTTCTGCACGAACTTGCCGTCGTAGAAACTCTCCGGCGACTGCGGCCCGAGCGACGGATTGATGGTGTCTTTGAGCGATACCGCCAGTGAATTGGTCGCCGTCGTGCCGGAGATGTCGTAGGTCATGCCCCAGGCGTTGACGCCCTTGTAGCCGACGGCGCCGAAGAACTGCTGCGTCGTGCCGTAGAAGCGCGGCGTGAAGCCGGCCGGATAAAACGAGTTGAAGTTGAATGTGTTGGCGTCGTTGACCCATCCGGTGGTCGGGCATCCAGAGTACGCCGCGAAGCCCATGGACGTGCAGGAATCCAGATAGATGTCGTTGAAGGCCGGATGGTTGGTGAACACATCGCCGGTGTTGGGATCGGTGACGGTCCGCGGCAGGCGATAGTTGAAGCTCTCGTTGGTCTCGATGTTGGCGTAGTTCATGAACAGGTAGAGCTGATCGCCGTTGTCGAGCTTGATACCGGCGTTGGCCACGGCCTTGAAGGCGTCACTCGGCGGCGTGCCCCACTGCTGCACCGGGCCGGGGTAGTGCGGCAGTTCCGGGGCCAGGGCGGGAAAGTCCTCGGCGAATGCCAGCGCCGAGGGACGCGTCGGGTTGCGCACCGTCTGGTCGTACTTCGACCACTCGGCGCTCAGGTTGAGGAATCCCTGCCCTCCCAGAGGCAGGCCCCAGTTCATCGCGAGCTGACGGTCGGTGCCGTCATTCTTGTAGCCCTGCCCGGGAAAGTACTGGCCGAGATGGCCGTCGACCTCGATACCCGAAGGGTTGTCGCGGAACTGGTAATTGAGCACGCCCGCGATCGCATCCGAGCCGTACTGCGCGGAGGCGCCGTCGCGGAGGATTTCCAGCGATTTGACCGCGATCGAGGGAATCGAGGCGAGGTCGGGACCCTGGGAGCCGAAGGCCAGCTCGGTCTCGCCGCCCTGGTAGACCTGTACGAGCGCCGAGCGGTTCATGCGCTTGCCGTTGAGCATCACCAGCATCTCATCCGAAGGCAGTCCGCGCAGCGAGGGCGCGCGCACGAAGCTCGAAGCATCCGAGATCGAGTTCTGGCCGACATAGAAGGACGGCACGCGGTTCGACAGCGTGTCGAGCATGTTGGAAGTCGTCTGTGCCGACAGCTCCGAGCCGGCGATCACATCGATCGGCGCCGACGACTCGGCGACGGTGCGGTCGGTACGCCGTGTTCCCGTGATGATGACTTCCTGCGTCTCCGTTGTTTGAGTCTCGGTCTGTTCGGCCGGCTTGGTTTGCGCTACGGCCGCGTTCCCGGCCAATGCCAGGACGGACGTCAGTCCCAGCAGCAGCAGTGATGCCTTCATGTTCTGCCTCCCCGATTTGTTACCAACTCTGTCTCGTCTGAGCAATTGTTAGCTTCGAGCTCTTCCCCGGGAGACATAATACGCAGTGTAACGAGTCTGTTACCAATTGTGGCATCCACGCCACAACCGGAAGGTGGAGACGGCGGCGCCGGGATCTATCGGCGGGCGTAGCGGGTGGGATCGGGAACGCCGGCGGCCTCGAAGCCGGCGAGGCGCAATCTGCAGGAGTCGCAGCGTCCGCACGCTCGCCCCGCCGCATCCGCCTGGTAGCAGGACACCGTCTCGCCGTAGTCGACGCCGAGGCGCGTGCCCTCGCGGATGATCTCGGCCTTGGTGAGGCCGATGAGCGGCGTCTCGATGCGGCACGGCCTGCCCTCTACCCCGGCCTTGGTGGCGAGCCGTGCGAGCTCGCCGAACGCGGCGATGAATTCCGGCCGGCAGTCGGGATACCCGGAGCTGTCGAGCACATTGACGCCTATGAAAATCTCCCGGGCCCCGAGCACCTCCGCCCAGCCGAGCGCGAGGGCCAGCATGAGGGTGTTGCGCGCCGGCACGTAGGTGACCGGAATGCCGCTGGTCGGCTGCTCGGGCACCGCGATCGTGGGATCGGTGAGCGCCGAGCCGCCGATGCCCGCGAGATCGACGCGCATGATGCGGTGCTCGCGTGCGCCGCCGCTCAACGCCACGCGTGTGGCCGCCTCGAGCTCGGCGGCATGCCGCTGCCCATAGTCGACCGAGAGCGCGTAGCAGGCGAAGCCGCGCTCGCGGGCGATGGCGAGCGCGGTCGCGGAGTCGAGACCGCCGGAGAGCAGCACGACCGCGGACGGCGCGCTCATGAAGGCTGACCGTAAGGCGCGCGCAAGCTACTTCCCCGGCACGTTGCCCCAAAGGTACTTGTGCAGCTGGATCTGGAAACGCACCGGCAGCCGGTCCTCGAGGATCCAGTCGGCGAGCTCGTGCGCGGGCAGCTGCTCGTGGCTCGGCGAGAACAGCACCGTGCAGCCTGCGGGCAGCGCGAGCTCGCGCAGCTTCGAGCGGCTCCATTCGTAATCGCCGCGGCTGCAGATGACGAACTTGACCAGATCCGAGGGTCCGAGAGTCGCGAGCTCCTGGTAGCGGTTGCGCGGCTCCTCTCCCGAGGCCGGCGTCTTGACGTCGACGACGCGCACCACCCGTGGATCGACTCCAGCGAGCGGCATGGCGCCGCTCGTCTCGAGCGAGACGCGCAGCCCCGCATCGCACAGCAGCGTGAGGAGCTCCAGGCAGGCCTTCTGCGCCAGGGGCTCGCCGCCGGTGACGCACACGAACGGCGTCGCGAACTCCCGCACCCGCGCGACGATGCGCTCGAGCTCCCACCATTCGCCGCCGTAGAAGGCGTATTGCGTATCGCAGTACTGGCAGCGCAGCGGGCAGCCGGTGAGGCGCACGAACACCGTGGGGAAGCCCGCGGTGTCGGCCTCGCCCTGGAGCGAGTGGAAGATCTCGGTGATCTTGAGGCGCGAGGCGCTCATGAACGCGTTCAGCTCGCCGCCGCCTCCCGCTGCGCTACTGCGCGGGGATGCGCCGCAGTCTGTCGGCCGCGAGTTTCGCGGAGTCGGTCCCCGGGTACTTCTGCGTCACCGAGGTGAGCGTGGCGCGCGCCGCGCCGTACTGCTTCTGCTCGTACTGCGTGAAGCCGAGCTTCAGGAGCGCATCCGGCGCCTTGCGCGAGTCGGGATACTTCTTCAGCACCGTGCGGAACGCCTCCGCTGCCGAATCGTAGTCGTGATTCACGTAGTAGGCCTCGCCGAGCCAGTACTGCGCGTTCTCCGCCAGCGGGCTCTGCGGGTAGCTCTTGAGAAAGTCCCTGAAGCCGGTGATCGCGGTCGAGTAGCTCCCGGCCTTGAGCGCGTCGAAGGACTGGCTGTAGACGGCCTGTTCGGTCGAGGACGGCTCGCCGCCTCCCGCTGTGTCCCCCGCGGCCGCACCGCCCGCTGTCATGCCGGCCGCCCCCGCGGCTCCGCCCGCGCCACCTGCCGCACCAGCGGCCGACAGCGCCTTCACGCGCGCGTCGAGATCCGCATACAGATCGTGCTGTTGTTTACGCAGGGCCGCGTTGTCGTGCTCGAGCTGGTCCAGGTGGCCGCGGAGCTCGCGCACTTCGGCCTGCTCGGCCTCCTGGCGCTGCGCCTGCTCCACCTGGCCCTGATTGGCCCGCTCGAGGCGCGCGATGCGCGCGTCGAGGTCAGTCAGCCTGGCCTGCAGCACCGCGTCCTCCTCCGGAGTCGTGGCGCAACCGGCGCCGAGCGCCGCGGCCAGCGCGGCAAGCGTCAGAGCGGCGGTCACTGAGCGCATCTGAACCCTCCGCGAGCCTCAAGGTTTCGGCATGGGCTGACCCGCGGGCGTCAGGTACACGATCTCGACGCGCCGGTTCTTGGCCCAGGCCGCCTCGTCGTGGCCGGGATCCGCCGGCCGCTCCTCACCGTAACTCACGGTCGTGATCTGCCCCTCGGAGACGCCCTGCAGCAACAGCGCGCGGCGTACCGATTGCGCGCGCCGGTCGCCGAGTCCGATGTTGTATTCGCGCGAGCCCCGCTCGTCGGTGTTGCCTTCGAGCCGCACGCGCTGCTGCGGATTGGCGGACAGATACTTGGCGTGCGCGGCGACCACGTCGACACCCTGCCCCTTGATCACGGCGCTGTCGAAGTCGAAATAGACGACGCGGGTGGCCAGCAGCCCCGCCTGCGGGCCGCCGATCTCCTCCTGGCTCCCCAGATCGCGGCCCGCGGCATTCGCCGCATTGGCGCCCTCGGTCGATGCGCCGGGATTCGACTCCGTCGGCGCCTCTGACGACGGTTTGGGCGGCTTGCTGCCGCAGGCGCCCACCGCCAGGGCCGCCGCCAGCAGCAGGAGCGTCGCTAACCTAACCATGCACCGTTGCTGTGCCATGCCATTTCTCCACACTGTCTCATGTTCCAAACGGTCCCCAGGCCGGGTCGCAGATCACGCCCTGCTGCGCCTTCAGGCGCAACCCCGTGAGGCCGTCCACCGAGATCGTCGCCAACGATCCCCGGGCGCCCTCGCGCTGAGAATAAATGAGTGTAGCGCCGTTGGGGGCAAAGCTCGGCGATTCATCGAGCCGGCCGCGCGACAGCACCCGCATCGCCCCGCTCGCCAGATCCTGTACCGCGATGCGGTAGTTGGCCCCCTCGAGTGTCACCATGGCGAGCTCGGTGCCATCCGCCGACACCCGCGGACGGGCATTGTAGTTGCCCTCGAAAGTAATGCGCTTCGGGTGGCCGCCGCTCGCGCTCACCTGGTAGATCTGCGGCGAGCCCGCGCGGTCGGAGGTGAAGTACAGCGAGCGGCCGTCCGGCGCCCATTCGGGCTCGGTATCGATCGCCGGATCGTCGGTGATGCGCGTCAGGTTCTGGGTCGCGAGATCGAGGATATAGATGTCAGGGTTGCCGCTGCTGCCGCCGAGCGTGAGCGCGAGCTTCCTGCCATCGGGCGACCAGGCGGGAGCGCCGTTGATGCCGGCGCGTGCCGACACCAGCCGCCGCTCGCCGGTTCGCACCAGCTGCACGTACACCCCGGAGAGCTTGCTCTCGAAGGAGACATAGGCGAGCCACTGGCCATCCGGCGACCAGGCCGGCGACATGATCGGGTAGCGGGAGTCGAGAATCAGGTGTGGGTTCTCGCCGTCCGCGTCCGCGACGATCAGCTGGTAATGCTGCGCGGGCGCGGTCCCTTCCACCGACACGTAGGCGATGCGGGTCGCGAATGCGCCGCGCACTCCGAGGATTTTCTGGTAGACGGCATCGCTCACCCGGTGGGCGGCGTTGCGCAGCGCGGCCGGCAGACCCGTGAAGCGCTGGGTCGCGAGCCGTACTCCGGTGAGCGTATTCACCAGGTCGAAGTCCACTGCCAGCGTGCCATTCTCGAGCGCCGCCACCCGGCCGACCACCACGTAGTCGCTGCCGGCGCCCTTCCAGTCGCCCGCGTTGATCGCCTCGGGCCGGGTCGGCGTCGCCGGCATGCGCTCGCGCGGCAGCGCCTTGAAGCGCCCGCTGCCTTCGAGGTCGTGCTGCACCACGCCCGCGACGTCGAGACCGCCGTCGGCGCCCGCCGCGGGAGCGAACGGGACGATCGCGATCGGTATCGGGTCGCGCACCCCGGAGGTGATCTCGATCTGCAGCGCCGCGTGTACCGCGCGCCCCGCGCCCGCGCCGATCACGATCGCGAGCACAAGCGACGGCACGAGCCACCGGCGCCACCTGTTGGATGTTGTCTGCGGTCGCATCGGCCTCAATCCGGCTTGAAGGTGATCTCGAGACTGCGCTGGAACAGCGCCGGATCGGGCGGCGGCGGGAGCGGCGAGGCGCGGTACACCGCCGCCTCGATCGAATCCCGTACCGCCTGATCGCCGTTGCACGCGCCGATGCTCACCTGCGTCACTTCGCCTCCCGGTACCTGCGTCACGTTCAGGATACAGTTTATCCCGGCTTTCGCCGTCGGCGGGCGTAACCACGCGTGGGTGATCTTCGCCTGAATCATCGACTGCCAGGTCGCGAGCGCCGCACCGTTGCGCGCGACGTCGGCATGCTCCTCGGCCGCGAGGCTGCGCTGCAAATCCGCCTCGCGCTCGCGCCGGTCCTGCTCCTCCTGCCGCGCGCGCTCGGCGGCGGCCTTGGCGGCGGCCTTCTCCGCGGCCGCCCTGGCCGCCGCCGCCTTTTCCGCGGCAGCCTTGTCCGCCGCCGCTTTCTCGGCCGCCTTCTCGGCGGCGGCTTTCTCCTCGGCGGCGCGCTCCTCCGCGGCCTTCTGCTCCTGCGCCTGGTGCTGCGCCTGCTCGGCCTGCTCGCGCGCGGTGCGCTCTTCGGGCGTCGGCGGCGGCGGACCCATGTCCTCCGGCTGCGGCGCCGCCGCCGGCTTCGGCGCGGGCTGCTCGAGTCCCTTCAGCGTCCGTGCGTCCACCACGGTCGCGGCGATCGGTGGCGTGGGAGCCGCGCGCCGCTGCTCGCGGAACATCCACCAGCCGTACACGAGTGCCGCCAGCAGCGCGCCGTGCAGCAGCAGCGATAGCGCAATCGAAATCCAGCGGTCACTCGCACGCTGCACCATCGCCCGCCCAAGTCGATCAGCCGGGACGCGGCACGGGCTGCGGCAACGGCTCGGTCACGAGGCCCACCTGCTTGGCGCCCGCCTGCTGCAGCAGCACCATCGCTTCGACCACCCGGCCATAGGGGATGGCGGCGTCGGCCTTCACCAGCACCGCCCGCGCCGGATTGCTGCGCAGCGCCGCCGTCGCGCGCACCGCGACCGTGTGCGCGTCGAGCGCCGCGCGCGGGTCGCCGCCGATGTTCAGGTACAGGCGCCCCTGTCGGTCGATCGACAACACGAGCGGTTTGAGTTGCTGCGCCTCGAGAGGTTCCGCGCCGGCGTGCGGCAGCGTCACCTTGACCCCCTGGGTCAGGAGCGGCGCCGTGATCATGAAGATGATGAGCAGCACCAGCATGACGTCGATGTAGGGCACGACATTGATCTCGCCCATCAGCCGCCGCCCGCGCGTGGTCTGTGCCATGGTCAGCGCTCCTGTCCCGACTTCGGCTCCTGGCCCGAGCGGGCGCTGCCGCCCACCGGCACGAGCGCGCCGCGCGCCGCATGGCGCTGCAGGATGGTGGAGAACTCCTCGATGAAGGCGTCGAAGCGGATCTCGAGGCGCGTTACCTGATCGGCAAAGCGGTTGTAGGCGACTACCGCAGGAATCGCCGCGAACAGGCCGAAGGCGGTCGCCACCAGCGCCTCGGAGATGCCGGGCGCCACCTGCGCGAGCGTCGCCTGCTGGATGTTACCGAGCGAGGAGAACGCGCTCATGATGCCCCAGACGGTGCCGAACAGGCCCACGTAGGGGCTGGTGCTGCCGACGGTGGCGAGCGTCGCGAGGCTATGCTCGAGGCGATCGACTTCCTTCAGTTGCGCCACGCGCATCGCGCGCCGCGCGCCCTCGAGCTGCTGGTCCTGGCCGGCGTTCGCCTGGCGCAGGCGCGCGAACTCGCGGAAGCCGAACTCGAAGATGCCCGCCATCCCGTACGCCCCGCCCGCCGACTCGATCGCCCGGTAGAGCTGGGCGAGATCGTCCCCGGACCAGAAGCGGCTCTCGAAGCGATCGGCCTCGCGGCGCGAGCGGCCGATGATGCGCCGCTTGCGGAAGATGATCGCCCAGGAGCTGAGCGAGGCGAGCAGCAGTATGCCGATCACGATCTGCACCGGCACGCTCGCCTGCATGATGAGCCGCAGAATCGACAGTTGGTCGTTCACCGCATCTCCTTGAGGAACGCCGGCAGCCGCCGCGGCCGCAGCGTGCGCGCATCGACGCAGGCCACCCGCACGCTCGCCTCCGCCAGCAGCTCACGCTCCGCTCCCGCAGCCCGGCGCCAGATCGATTGCGCAAAGCTTAGCGACGCCGGGCCCTGCGGCCGCGGCTGGCAGCTGATCTCGAGCTCGTCGTCGAGGCGTGCCGGCGCGCGATACTCGATCTCGAGGCGCACCACGGTAAAGAGGATGCCCTGCTCGCGCACCAGCTGCTGCTGCGAGTGGCCGAGCTGCCGCAGCCACTCGGTGCGGGCACGCTCGAGGAAGCGCAGATAGTTGGCGTAGTAGACGATGCCGCCGCCGTCAGTGTCTTCCCAGTAGACGCGCGCCGGCCAGACGAAGCCGCTCACCGCGGGTCCTCAAACAGCTGCAGGGTCGTCGCGGCGCGCTCCGGGGGCTTCAGGCCAAAGTGCTGGTAGGTGGCGCGCGTCACCATGCGCCCGCGCGCGCTGCGCACCAGAAAACCCTGCTGGATCAGGAACGGCTCGATCACGTCTTCCAGTGTGCCGCGCTCTTCGCCGAGCGCCGCGGCCAGGCTATCGATGCCGACCGGTCCGCCATCGAAGCGCTCGATGATGGCGCTGAGGAACTTGCGGTCGAGCGTATCGAAGCCCTGCGCATCCACTTCGAGCAGATCGAGCGCCGCATCGGCGAGCGGCAGGTCGATCCGCCCGTCGGAGCGTACCTGGGCGTAGTCGCGCACCCGGCGCAGCAGGCGGTTGGCGATGCGCGGCGTGCCGCGCGAGCGCTGCGCAATGCGGCGCGCACCGCCCTCGTCGATCACGACGCCGAGGATCGAGGCCGAGCGGATCACGATGCGCTCGAGATCCGCGACGCCGTAGAACTCGAGGCGCTGCACGATGCCGAAGCGGTCGCGCAGCGGCGAAGTGAGCAGGCCCGCCCGAGTGGTCGCCCCCACGAGTGTGAAGGGCGGCAGGCTCAGCTTGATCGAGCGCGCCGCCGGCCCCTCGCCGATCATGATGTCGAGCTGGTAGTCCTCCATGGCCGGGTAGAGGACCTCCTCGACCACGGGCGAGAGCCGGTGAATCTCGTCGACGAACAGCACGTCGCGCGGCTGCAGGTTGGTGAGGATGGCCGCCAGGTCCCCAGGCCGCTCCAGCACCGGGCCGGAGGTCTGGCGCAGGTTCACTTCGAGCTCCGCGGCGATGATGTGCGCGAGGGTGGTCTTGCCGAGTCCCGGCGGGCCGAAGATCAGTACGTGATCGAGCGCCTCACCGCGGGCGCGCGCGGCGCTGATGAAGATCTCCAGCTGGGTTTTGACCGGCGTCTGGCCGACGTACTCCGCGAGCCGGCGCGGGCGGATGGCACGCTCGGCCGCCTCTTCCTCCGCGCCCGGCGTGCTGCTGATGATTCGTTCGGCTGTCACTGTGGTCGGTCTACTCCCGGGCTGCGCTCTGCAGCGCGCGCCGGATCAGCTCCTCGGTCGTATACGTTCCCGGCTCCACCGCCTTCAGCAGCCGTGTGGCCTCGGCCGGACGATAACCGAGCGCCACCAGCGCGCCAAAGGCCTCGCCCTCCGGGCTGTCGCTCCCCGCACCCGGAGCGCTCCCTGGCGCCGGCGCAGGCGGCGACAACCGGTCGCGCATCTCGACGATCAGCCGCTCGGCGGTCTTGCGGCCAACGCCCGGCACGCGCGTGAGCGAGGCGACGTCCTCACTCTGCACACAGCGCGTGAAGGCCGCAACGCTCATGCCGGAGAGCAGCGCCAGCGCGATCTTGGGTCCGACCCCGGAGACCCGGATCAGGCTGCGAAACAGCCGCCGCTCCTCCTCGGTGGCGAAGCCGTACAGCACGTGCGCGTCCTCGCGTACCACGAGGTGCGTGAGCAGGCTCACCTCGGAACCGACCGGCGGCAGGTGGAAGAAGGTCGACATGGGCGCCTCGAGCTCGTAACCGAGCCCGCCGACGTCGACCGTGAGTTGCGGGGGAGTCTTGGAGGCAATCCTGCCGCGCACGGCGCCGATCATCGCCCCACCTGCCGGGCGCGGATGGCGCCCTGCTGCGCCGCGAGCGCGCTCAAGCGCCGTGCGTGCGCGTGGCAGACGGCCACCGCCAGCGCGTCGGCGGCGTCCGCGGTCAGCGGCCCCGGGACGCCGAGCAGGACACGCACCATGTGCGCCACCTGAAACTTCTCCGCTCCCCCCGAGCCGACCAGAGCCAGCTTGATCGCCCGCGGCGCGTACTCAAACACCGGCACCCCGCGCGGTACCGCGCACAGCGCGGCTCCGCGTGCCTGTCCGAGCTTCAGAGCGCTGTCGACGTTGCGGCTCACGAATACGCGCTCGACCGCGACCTCGCCCGGAGTGTGCTCGCCGACGAGCGCCGCGAGCCCCTCGAAGATCATGCGCAGCCGCACCACCGGCGCCGCCGCGCTCACGTCGAGGCAGCCCTGCGCCAGCAGCGTCAGCTGCCCATCGCGGCATTCCAGTAAACCGAAGCCGGTGCGGCGCGAGCCGGGGTCGAGGCCGAGGATGCGGACGTTGGGCGGCGGGGCGGCGGGCGGCGCGGCGGCGGCGACTGCCGGATCAAACGCGCGCCACGACCTCGTCCGGTATCTCGACATTTCGGATGAAGCTTCCGCCGGTACTTGACCGAATATTCCCCTGGAGATGTAAGCCTAACTGAAAACAAGGGCTTACGCATTTCGAGTTCCCCGCGGGAGGCGCGTGCCGAGCCGCAGAGCGCGGCATACACGCTGCGGAGGAAATGAGGATTTGTGATCCGCTGCGCGCTTCGGGCCTCCAGCGACGGCGGCGAGGGCCGATAGCGGAAATGCCACCGCGCTTGCTTCCCGAACCGAGCTCGCGGTGTTCTTGAACCCCACCCGCTGGACCCCCGCCGGTGGGGTTCTTTTTTGTCTGGCGCGCGCCGCGCGCCGCGCACTCACAGCTCGCCGAGAACCTCGCCGGGAATCTCGACGTTCGAATAGACGTCGCGGACTTCCTCGAGGTCCTGCAGCGTCTCGAGCAATCGCACCATGCGCTCGGCCGACTCACCCGTCAGCGCGAGCCCGGTCGCGGCGCGCCGCGTCACCTCGGCGGTCTGCGGCGCAAAGCCCTGATGAGTGAGAACGGCGCGCACCGTCTCGAGCTCCGCCGGATCGGCCAGCACCTCCACCCAGCGGTCACCGACCGGCACCACGTCCTCGGCGCCCGCCTCGAGCGCGACCTGCATCAGCCGCTCCTCATCGGTCCCCGGCGGATATGTCATGAGGCCGACGGTGTTAAAGAGGTAGCTCACCGAGCCGTCGGCGCCGAGGTGGCCGCCGTGCTGCACAAAGGCATGGCGCACCTGTGCCCCGACTCTGCCCCGGTCGTCGGTGAGACACTCGACGATGACGGCGGCACCACCCGGACCGTAGCCTTCGAAGCGCACCAGCTGCTGCCCCGCCTGCGGCGCGCGCGCGCGCTGCTGGCCGCGCCGCCTCGCCAGCCCGTTCCGGCGGCGCTGGATGCTGGCCCAACTCAGATGTCCTGACATCCGATTATCATAGCCCAATGGAGACCAACCAACTCTGCCCGCCCGCGGTCCGCGACGCCATCATCGGCGCGCGCGCCGCGCTCGAGCGCGCCAGCCTGCGCGCACCGGCGGATCTCGGCTTCGCCACCGAGGCCGCCGAGATCATGGGCGGCCTCACCGAGAGCGCCGAGCTCGCCAACGCGCTGCTCGCGCGCCCTGTGATCTCGCGCGAGAGCCTCACGCCGCAGCAGACCGCCGGCATCGTCGGCCAGGGCGCGACCGAGATCGCGGTGGCGCTGCAGCGCCTCGGCACCCTCGGCTTGCCGCGCGACTGGTCGCCGGCGCGCGGCCTCGACACACGCCAGGCCGAGACCCTGCGCAAGATGCTGCTGGCGGTGGTGAGCGATCCGCGGCTGGTGCTCGCACGGCTCGCCGAGGAGCTGGTGGGACTGCGCCACGCGCGCGAGCTGCCGGCCGCCGAGCGCGAGCGGCGTGCGGTCGAGGCGCGCGTCATCTACGCGCCGCTCGCCAACCGTCTCGGCGTATGGCAGCTGAAGTGGGAGCTCGAGGACCTCGCGTTCCGCTATCTCGAGCCGGAGGAATACCGGCAGATCGCCGCGGCACTCAACGAGCGGCGCGCTGACCGCGAGCGCTACATCGACTCGCTGTGCCGCGAGCTGCGTGCGGCGCTGCACGCGGCGGGCATCGCCGCCGAGGTCTACGGCCGGCCCAAGCACATGTACAGCATCTACCGAAAGATGCAGCGCAAGCAGCTGGCCTTCGAGCAGCTGTTCGACGTGCGTGCGGTGCGGGTGGTGGTTGCGAGCGTTCCCGAGTGCTATGCCGCGCTCGGCGTGGTCCACGGTCAATGGCCCTATATACCCGGCGAGTTCGACGACTACATCGCCACCCCCAAGGGCAACGGCTACCGCTCGATCCACACCGCGGTGATCGGCCCGCAGGCGAAGAGCGTCGAGGTGCAGATCCGCACGCGCGACATGCACGAGCACGCCGAGCTCGGGGTGGCGGCGCACTGGACCTACAAGGAGGGCGGGCCGCGGGATGCACAGTACCAGCGCAAGATCGAATGGGTGCGGCGGCTGCTCGAGCCGGAGGATCGCGACGCCGGCGAGGATGCCGAGCGCGACTTCGTCGAGGGCATGCGCGCCGAGCTGTTCGAGGACCGGGTCTATGCGCTGACGCCGAAGGGCGAGGTCATCGACCTGCCACGCGGCGCGACGCCGCTCGACTTCGCTTACAACGTCCACACCTCGCTCGGTCACCGCTGCCGCGGTGCCAAGGTCAACGGGCGCATGGTGCCGCTCACCCGCGCGCTCGCCAACGGCGAGATCGTCGAGATCGTCACGGCCAGGCACGAGGCTCCGAGCCGCGACTGGCTTGCCCCCGAGCAGGGTTACCTCGCCTCGCCGCGCAATCGCGGCAAGGTGCGCGCCTGGTTCCGCAAGCAGGACGTGGGCGACAACCGCAGCGCCGGACGCGTCATCGCCGAACGCGAGCTCACCCGCATCGGCGTGCGCCCCGAACAGGTCGCCGCGCTGGTTCACGAGCTCAAGGCACGCGACCTCGATCACTTTCATCAGCTGCTCGGCGAGGGTGAGATCACCGTCACGGCGCTGATGCACGCCGCCGCGAAGCTGTTCCAGCCGCCCGCCCCGGAGCCGCTGGTGCGGACGGCGCGCGCCGCTCCGCGCCGCCGCACCTCGCCGGTCGAGATCGAGGGCGTCGGCGACCTGCCAACCACGCTGGCGCGCTGCTGCGCACCGCTGCGGCCCCAGCCGATCACCGGCTACGTGACGCTCGGCCGCGGCGTCACCGTGCACCGCAGCGCTTGTGCGAGCCTGTTGCGCATGAGCGCGCTCAAGCCCGAGCGGGTGTTGAAGGTGGAATGGGCCGCCGCCACGGAGGCGCTCGACGTCGGCATCGCGGTCAGCGCCTACGACCGCCGCGGCCTGCTGCGTGACCTCACCGACGTCCTGGCGGCCGAGCGCATCAGCATCGACGCGGTCACCTCACGCACCGATCACGAAACCGGCCTGGCGCACTTTGCGCTCAGCATCGCGGTGGGCGATCTCGAGCAGCTGGCGCGCGTGCTGCGCCGCCTCGTCGGCGTCCCCAACGTGATCGAGGCCCGCCGGCGGCTTTGATTGATGGGCGTGGGCTGGTGTGCCCTCAGCGGTTGATGGAGTCGATCGCGCGCTTGTCGGCGTTGAGCGCCGCCTCGTGCAGCGCCTCCGACAGCGTCGGGTGGGCGTGAATGGTGCGCTGCAGATCCTCGCTGCTCGCCGAATACTCCATCGCCAGCACCGCCTCCGCGATCAGCTCACCGGCCATGGGACCGACGATGTGCACGCCGAGGATCTCGTCGTCATCGCGCGCCGCGATGATCTTGGCGAAGCCCGCCGCCTGCTCCATGGCACGGGCGCGGCCACTCGCCAGGAACGGGAAGACACCGGTCTTGTACTCGCGGCCGCTCGATTTGACCTGCTCTTCGGTGAGTCCGACCCAGGCGATCTCGGGCGCGGTGTAGACCACGGCCGGGATCACCTTGTAGTTCACTTCGCCGTAGCGGCCCGCGATCAGGTCGGCCACCATGACGCCCTCCTCCTTACCCTTGTGCGCGAGCATCGGGCCGCGCACGCAGTCGCCGACGGCCCACACGCCCTCGGCTGCCGTGCGACAGGAGTGATCGACCTTGATGAAGCCGCGCTCATCGAGCTCGACGCCGGCGTCGGCGGCGAACAGCTCCTGTGTATAAGGACGGCGCCCGATCGCCACCACCAGGCGGTCGACGGTGACGCGCTGCTCACCCTTCGCGTCCGTGTAAGCGACCTCCACCGCCCCGCCGGTCAGCGTGGCACCGGTGACCTTGGCGCCGAGACGGATATCGAGACCCTGCTTCTTCAGGTGCCGCAGCGCTTCCTTGGCGAGCTGCTGATCGGCAAAGGCGAGGAAATCCGGCAGGGCCTCGAGCACCGTCACTTCCGCGCCGAGCCGCCGCCAGACGCTGCCGAGCTCGAGCCCGATCACACCGGCGCCGATGACGCCGAGACGCTTCGGCACCGCATCGAAATCGAGCGCGCCCCAGGAGTCGACCACCTGCGGAGCCTTGAAGGGCGCCGAGCGCAGCTCGATCGGGACCGAGCCCGAGGCGAGCACGACGTGCCGCGCACTGAGCTCGCGGCGAGTGCCGTCGTGGCCGGTGAACTGCACACGCCGTCCGGGCAGGAGCTGGCCGTGCCCCTGAAGCGGGATCACGCCCGCCGACTTGAAAAGCGCGAGGATCCCGGTGGTCATTCCCTTGACGATGCCGGCCTTGCGCTTCTGCATCTGCGCCAGATCGAGCGACACGCCCGTAACGCCGATACCGTGGGTGGCGAACTCCTCACGTGCGCGGTGGTATAGCTCGGTGGACTCGAGCAGCGCCTTCGAGGGGATGCAGCCGGCGTTGAGGCACGTGCCGCCGAAGGTCGCGCTGCCGTCCTTATTCTTCCATTCGTCGATGCAGGCCACGCGCAGCTGGTTCTGCGCGGCGCGAATCGCTGCGGGGTAACCCGCCGGGCCTCCGCCTATCACGATGACATCGAAGGAATCGGCGCCGCCCGCGGTCGGCTTGTCGGTGTTCGCCATGGAAGTGTTTGTAAAGCTTAGGGTTAGTGGATCTGGGGCCGGGCAAAATTAACACAAGTCCGCCGGGAGCGGACCGGAGGCGTCGCAACGGGGTTCCCGCGCCCCCGTCACGAGAACGAAACATCAGCGTCATAGGGTCGCGGGATTTGCCGCACCGCGAGGACCCCTCATGAGCTCCGCCGCCGACACCCTGGTCCCGATCGCTGCACAACCTCGCGATGGCGTGGGTGTTGACGCTCCCGGCGGCGATCCTGCTCTCGGGAACGCTCTACTGGCTGTTCCGCCAGATCTTCTGAGGACGGCCAGCCCTCAGATCCCGAGCAGCATCCGCCCGGGATCCTCGAGCGCTTCCTTGACTGCGACCAGGAACTGCACCGCCTCGCGGCCGTCGATGATGCGGTGATCGTAGGTCACCGCGAGATACATCATCGGCCGCACGGCGACCTGTCCGTCGATCACCATCGGACGGTCCTGGATCTTGTGCATGCCGAGGATCGCGCTCTGCGGCGCGTTGACGATCGGCGTCGACATGAGCGAGCCGAAGACGCCGCCGTTGGTGATGGTGAACGTGCCGCCGGTCAGATCCGCGAGCGCGATGGTGCCGTCGCGCGCCTTGCGCGCGTAATCGGCCACCTCTTTCTCGATCTGGGCGAAGCTCTTGGCGTCCGCGTCGCGCACGATCGGCACGACCAGGCCGCGATCGGTCGAGACCGCCACGCCGATGTCGTAGTACTCGTGATAGATGATGTCGTTCCCGTCGACCGAGGCGTTGACCACCGGGAACTTCTTCAGTGACTCGATGCAGGCCTTCACGAAGAAGGACATGAAGCCGAGCTTCACGCCCTGCTGCTTCTCGAAGCGATCCTTGTAGCGCGTACGCAGCTCCTGCACCGCCGTCAGGTCGACCTCGTTGAACGAGGTGAGCAGCGCCTGCGTGGACTGTGCCTCGATGAGGCGCTGGGCGATGCGCGCGCGCAGGCGGGTCATCGGGACGCGCTGCTCCGCGCGGGCTGCGGCGGGCTGCGGCGCCGGTGCCGGTGCCGGCGACCGCGCTGCGGGCGCCGGGGTCGTGGACGCTGCGGCCGGTGATGGCGTTGCGGCCGGCTTGCGGTCGAGGAAACCGACGACGTCCGCCTTGGTGAGCCGCCCGTCCCTGCCGGAGGCGGGGATCGCGGCCGGGTCGAGCCGGTTCTCCTCGACCAGCCTGCGTACCGAGGGGCTGAGCTTGCCGCCGTCGCGGCCCGCCTCGGCCTCGCCGGCCGCCGCGGCCTTGGCCGCGGCCGAACCCTGCGCAGCCGCCTGCGCAGCGGCTGTCTGCGCCGCCGCCATCGTGGCCGCAGACAGCTTGACCGGCATGGTCGCGGCCGTGTCGCCCTCGTCGATGACTGCGAGCACCTGGCCGCTCGTCACCACGGTGCCGCTCTTCACGCGGATCTCACGTACTACGCCATTGGCGGGTGCGGGCACCTCCAGCACGACTTTGTCGGTCTCGAGATCGGCGAGATTCTCGTCGCGCCGGATCGACTCTCCCGGCTGCTTGTGCCAGGCAACGAGCGTCGCATCGGCGACGGATTCGGGAAGCTGCGGAACGCGGATCTCGGTGCTCATGAGCGCTTCCTTCTCTGGGCCGCCGGCGCGCCCGCTCCCTCGGGTGCAGCTGCCGCAGGCGCGGCGTCCGCACCCGGCACCACGGCCGTGAGGCGCGTGGTCTCGCGCGCCGACTCCTCGGTGTTCGTCGCGTGCAGTGCCGTCGCCACCAGCGCCTGCTGCTCGAGCTCGTGGATGCGCGCGATGCCGGTAGCGGGCGCGGCCGCCGGTGCCCGGCCCGCGTACAGCACCGCACGGCGTCCCACACCCGCGTCCTGCAGCCGGTGCCGGATCTGATACCAGGCGCCCTGGTTCTGCGGCTCCTCCTGACACCACACGACCTCACGCGCGTTCGGGAAGCGGCCGAGGAGCGCGTCGTATTCCTCGGTCGGGAACGGATAGAGCTGCTCGATGCGCACCAGCGCCACATCGCGCAGGCCTTCCTTGCGGCGCGCCTTGAGGAGGTCGAAATACACCTTGCCGCTGCAGAATACGACGCGCCGCACCTCGGCGGCGGCGAGCGGGTCGACCTCGCCGATGACGCGGGCGAAGCCGCCGCGCGTCAGCTCCTCGAGCGGCGACACCGACAGCTCGTGACGCAGCAGGCTCTTCGGCGACATGACGATCAGTGGCTTGCGGAATGTCTGGCGCATCTGCCGCCGCAGCATGTGGAACATCTGCGCGGGCGTCGACGGCACGCAGACCTGCATGTTGTTCTCGGCGCACAGCTGCAGGAAGCGCTCGAGGCGCGCCGAGGAATGCTCGGGCCCCGCCCCCTCGAAGCCATGCGGCAGCAGCAGCACCAGGCCGCAGAAGCGCTCCCACTTGGCCTCGCCCGAGCTGATGAACTGGTCGATGATCACCTGCGCGCCGTTGACGAAGTCGCCGTACTGCCCTTCCCACACCGTGAGGGAGCTCGGCTCGGTGGTCGCATAACCGTATTCGAAGCCGAGCACCGCTTCCTCGGACAGCACCGAGTCGATCACCTGCACGCGCTGCTGCCCGTCGGCCAGATGCTGCAGCGGGATCCAGGTGGCGTCGGTGTTCTGGTCGTGCAGCACCGCGTGGCGGTGGAAGAAGGTGCCGCGGCCGCTGTCCTGCCCGGTGAGACGCACCGCGAAGCCGTCGGTCACGAGCGAGGCGTAAGCCAGCGTCTCGGCGCAGCCCCAGTCGAGTGGCAGCTCGCCGGCCAGCATCTTCCTGCGGTTGGCCATCAGGTGCGCCACGCGCGGATGGAGACTGAATCCCTCGGGCACGCGGGTGATCTGCTCGCCGAGCGCGCGCAGCCGCGCGAGCTCGACGCCGGTCGGGACCGGGTCGGTCCAGTCGGCCTGCGCGTAGCTGGTCCAGTTGACCGTGTATTTGTTGCCGATCATGCCGAGCGAGGCCCGCGCCTGCGGACGTCCCTCGTCGAGTCCCTTGCGGTACTGCTCGATCATTCCCTCGGCGTCCGCCTCGGTCAGCACGCCGGCCGCGATCAGCTGATCGGCGTACAGCCGCCGCGCGCTCGGATGCTGGCGGATCGCACGGTACATGCCGGGCTGAGTCGCCGCCGGCTCATCGGCCTCGTTGTGGCCGTGACGCCGGTAGCACACCAGATCGATGAGCACATCCTTGCGAAAGCGCATGCGGTACTTGAGCGCGAGGCGCGCAACGAACACCACCGCCTCGGCGTCGTCGGCGTTCACGTGAAAGATGGGCATCTCGAGCATCTTGGCGACGTCGCTCGCGTACATGGTGGAGCGCGCGTCGCGGGGCTCGGAGGTCGTGAAGCCGACCTGGTTGTTGACGATCAGATGGAACGTGCCGCCGGTGAAGAAGCCACGTGCCTGGCTGAGCTGCAGCGTCTCCATCACCACGCCCTGGCCGGCGAAGGCGGCATCGCCGTGGATCAGCAGCGGCAACACCCGTCCGCCGCGCTCGTCGCCGCGCCGTTCCTGGCGCGCGCGCACCGACCCCTCGACCACCGGGTTGACGACCTCGAGGTGCGAGGGGTTGAAGGCGAGCACCGTGTGCAGGTTGCCGGCCGGCGTGCGCAGATCCGCCGAGAAGCCCTTGTGATATTTGACGTCGCCCGAGCCCTTCACCTTCAGCGGGTCGTAGCGGCCTTCGAACTCGGTGAACAGCTCCGCCGGCGACTTGCCGAGGAGATTGACGAGCACGTTGAGCCGGCCGCGGTGGGCCATGCCGATCACGACCTCCTCGACCCCCGCCGCGCCACTGCCCTGGATCAGGTCATCGAGCGCCGGGATGAGCGCGTCCCCGCCTTCGAGCGAGAAGCGCTTCTGACCGACGTACTTGGTGTGCAGATAGCGCTCGAGGCCCTCGGCGGCGGTGAGCTGCCAGAGGATGTTGCGCCGCTCGTCGGTGCTGAAGCGTGCCTTGAGGCGCCCCTGCTGGAACTCGTCGCGCAGCCAGTTGCGCTCCTCGGAGTTCGACACGTGGGCGAACTCGGCACCGATGTTGCCGCCGTAGATGTATTGAAGCTGCGCGAGGATGTCGCGCAGCTTCATCCGCTTCGGCACCGCCTCGACGTGGCTGCCGGTGTAGAACTCCTGATCGAGATCCGCGCTGGCGAGCCCGTAATGCTCCGGCTCGAGGGCGTGCGGCCTGGGTCGCGGCGTGAGCCCGAGCGGATCGATGGTCGCGACCAGGTGGCCGCGGTTGATCCACACCTGGATGAGCCGGGAGACCGCCGCCTGCCGAAGATCCGCCGCTTCGGTCGCGGCCTGCGGCGCGGCCGGGCGGCGCGAGGCGGCCGCGCGCGCCACGATGGCGTCCCGGACCGGTCCGTGCGGCCGCTCGCCCCCGGCGCCTCCGAGCTGCCCGAAATAGCTTCGCCAGCGCTCGTCCACGCTCGCCGGATCGCGCAGGTACTGCTCGTAGAGGGCGTCGAGGAAGTCGGCGTTACCGCCGTAGAGGGGTGTGGGTTCGAGCATGCGGGGAAAAACTGGCGGCGAGCCAGTAGTTTAACGGAAAGCCCGCCGGCGGGTGAAAAGCCGGCCGGCTCACCGCCGCACCGCTCCCTAGAGCAGACCCAGCAGGCTGGACTCGTAGGCGATCAGCGCTCCGTATCCCGCCAGGAGGGCGTACAGCAGCACCCCTG
Organism: Steroidobacteraceae bacterium; assembly: GCA_035518275.1. GTDB lineage: Bacteria > Pseudomonadota > Gammaproteobacteria > Steroidobacterales > Steroidobacteraceae > 13-2-20CM-66-19. Next base: position 18,173 of record DATIXU010000130.1, on the reverse strand, counting down.
CCGACAGCCGCCCGAACAGCCGCATGCTCGCCAGGAGCGTGAGCAGCACCACCCCGCCCGCGGTCAGGGCGACCTTCACCACCGTGAAGGGCAGCGCCGAGCCGTACACGAAGGGCCGCATGAGCGGGTTGGTCTCATAAGCGCCGTGCTCGATGAGCGCCAGGGTGAGTGCCGCGTCGGCGCACGAGAGTGTCACGATCAGAATCGCCGTGGCGAGCCATTGCGGGTGATGCCAGTCGACCGCGGCGAGCGCCTGCTCGCCCGCGCGCCGTGGCTGGCGCCGCCGCGCATGAAAGCTGCCGAGCAGCAGTGCCCGCAGCACCTGCCGGCGCCGCTCGCCGCGCCGCCGCTCGGACGGCAGCCTGAGCCATCCGGCTTGATCGTTCAGTTCGGTGGACACGCTGGTTGTTCTTGTTTGGGCTCGTGGCGGACGACCCCATTTTAGCCGGCTCCCGCCGCCCCGCGTCCAGACGGGTGCGCAGCGGCGCCAGCTTATGACACCTCGCCGCCCCCCTGAGTATCATGCGGTGGATGTCGAGCCCGAGCCCCGCCACCGCTGCGCACGCGAGCGCCCCGGACGGCCTGCCGGTACCGCGCCGCTACTGGGCCATCGCGGCCATCCTGCTCTCGATCTGCATGTCAGTGCTCGACAGCACCATCACCAATGTCGCGCTGCCGACCATCGCGCGCGATTTCCACGCGAGCTCAGCCGCCTCGATCTGGGTGGTCAACGCGTATCAGCTCGCGATTCTCGTCGTGCTGCTGCCGCTCGCGGCGCTCGGTGAGGTCATCGGCTACCGGCGCGTCTCGCAGGCGGGGCTGTGGGTGTTCACACTCGCCTCGCTCGCCTGTGCGCTCGCGCCCTCGCTCCTTGAGCTCAGCGTCGCGCGTCTCGTCCAGGGGCTGGGAGCCGCGGGGATCGTGAGCGTCAACGCCGCGCTGGTGCGCTTCACCTATCCGCATCGGTACCTCGGCCGCGCCATCGGCATCAATGCCTTCGTGGTCGCAACCTCCGCGGCCTTGGGTCCCACGATCGCATCGGGGGTGCTCGCGGTGGCGCAGTGGCGCTGGCTGTTCGGAATCAACGTGCCGCTCGGGCTCATTACCATCGCCATCGCCCGCTACTCGCTCCCGGACGCCGAGCGGGCCCGCCGGCCGCTGAATCTCGCGGGCGCGGTGCTCTACGCCGGCACCTTCGGACTCATGCTCGCGGGACTGCAGTCGCTCGCGCACCATTCGGCGGCCTGGCTCGCGCTGCTGCAGATTCTCGGGGGGCTGGTGCTCGCCGTAGTGCTGGTGCGCCACGAGCTCGACCGCGCGGCACCGCTCATCCCCTTCGACCTCATGCGCGTACGGCTCTTCAGGCTCTCACTCGCCGCCTCGACCTGCGCGTTCATCGGTCAGATGAGCGCGCTCGTGTCACTGCCTTTCGAGATTCAGCGGCTCGGGCACACCGCGGTGGAGACCGGCCTCTACATGACGCCCTGGCCGGTCGCGCTCGCGCTCACCGCACCCGTGGCCGGCCGGCTGGCGGACCGCTACCCGGCCGGCCTCCTCGGAGGCCTCGGGCTGCTGGTGATGTCGGTGGGGCTCGCGCTGCTCGCCTTCTTCCCGGCCAATGGCAGCGCCTGGGGCTTCATCTGGCGCATGGCGGTATGCGGCTTCGGCTTCGGGCTGTTTCAGTCCCCCAACAATCACGCCATTCTCTCCTCGGCACCGCGTGCACGCAGCGGCGCCGCCGGCGGCATGCTGAGCACCTCGCGCCTCGTCGGGCAGACGCTTGGAGCGGCGGGCGTCGCGATCCTGTTCCGCGCCTACCCTGCGACGGGCTCGAACCTGGCGCTGTGCGCCGCCGCAGTGCTCGCGCTGGCCGCCGCGCTCGTGAGCATGGTGCGGCTGACGGGCGGGCGGCCCTGAAGGAGCTCGCCTCGATCAGCGAGCGGCCCGACTGTCCGCGACCTGCCAGCCGCCGCCGAGCGACTTGGCGAGCGCCACGTAGTCCTGAACGAGGAGCGCCTGACTCACGAGCAGCGCATCGCGCGCCTGATCGGCGGCGCGCTGCGCCGTCAGCACTTCGATCCTCGAGGCATCGCCCGCGGAAAAACGTCGTTCTTCCAGGCCCGCGGCGCTGGTGAGCCGCGCGCTGGAGGCGGCGAGCGCCGCCGAGCGCTTCTGCTCGGAGGAGTAACGGACGATGGCGCTCTCGGCATCGGCGAGCGCCTTGAGCACGGTGCTGCGATAGCTCGCCAGTGCTGCGCTGCGTGCCGCCTCCGAGGCCTCGACCGCCGCATGCAGCCGCCCGCCGGCAAACAGCGGCAGCGTGACCTGCGGCGAAAGGTTCCAGTAGCGGCTGGCTGCATCCGTGAGGCTGCCAGGGTGGATCGAATCCCAGCCGCCATCACCGACCAGTGTCAGCCGCGGGTATTGATCGGCCACCGCGCTGCCGACATCGGCGGTCGCGGCCGCGAGCTCACGCTCGGCATGGAGGATGTCCGGGCGCCGCTTGAGGATGTCTGCCGGCAGGCCTGCGGGTACCTCCGCGGGTGGCGCCGGCAGAGGCGCTTGCGCTCCGAGCTGCCTGCGCAGGTCGCCGACCGGCATGTCGACGAGCGATGCGAGCTGGTAAAGGGCACTCTGCTGCGCGCTTTCGAGCGGTGGCACGCCCGCCTCGGCAGCCTGCGCGTCGGCCTCGGCGCGCGCCGATTCGCTCTCGCTAGCGACCCCGGCCTGCTGCTCGAGGCCCATGAGGCGCGCCGTCTCGCGTGCCGCACCGGCGGCGTCCCGCGCGGGAGCCAGCCGCAGACTGCTGTCGCGATAGTCGACGTAGGCATCCGCGACGCCAGCGGCGATCACGGCACGCGCATCGGCGCGCAGGGCCTCGGTGGAGCCTAAGCGGGCGACCGCGGCCTCAACCTCGCGGCGTGTCTTGCCAAAGAGGTCGATCTCCCACGAGGCATCGACCCCGACGCGGTAGTCGGTGAACTCCGTGGTCGGAGGGGTGAAGAGGCTCGGGATGAGGGCCAGGTTCTCCCCGTTGCGGCTCAATCGATCGCGCGATACGTCAGCGGCGGCACTCAGTGTCGGGTAGAAAGCGGCGCCGGCGACGCGGGCCGCCGCCCGTGACTGCTGCACGCGCGCCTCGGCGGTGGCGAGATCGGGATTATCGGCAAGGGCCTTGGCGATGAGCCGCGCGAGATCGGTGTCCTCGAGCCCCTCCCACCAGCGATCGGCCGGCGTACCGCCGGCGACACCTGCCGGCACGGGGAAACTGCCGCCCGCCGCCGGCAGCGCCGGCGGCCCCCGATAGCTCGGTCCGACGGCACATCCCGCAGCGAGCGCCGCCGTGAGGAGCATGCCAACGCGCCGCGAGGCGCTGGCAACGGGACCCTGGAGCACGCGTGGTTTCATACCGATCCGCTCCGCTTCAGGCGAGCTGGCGCCTGAACATCCAGTAAGCGAGCGAGGCCGTGACGACCGTAGTGAGAAGCAGCGGCCACATGTTGGGCCAGGCGAGCGCCAGCCCGTAGCTCTTCAGGAACACGCCTTTGAGGATGACGATGAAATGACTCAGGGGGTCGAACCAGGCGATCCCCCGGAAGAATGCCGGCATGTTCTCGACCGGTGCGACGAAGCCGGAAAGCATGATGGCCGGCACCATGAAGGTGAACACGCCGAGAAACGCCTGCTGCTGCGTGCCGCAGATGGAGGAGATGAAGAGGCCGAAGCCTGCGAGCGACAGCGCGTACAGGAGCATGCATACGCCGAGCGCGAACAGCGACCCCGTGAAGGGCACCTGGTAGACGAAGACGGCGGCGAGGCCGATCACCAGCGCCTGTCCGAAGGCGATGAGAAGCGCGGGCACCGTCTTGCCGAGCATGATGAGCGCCGGGGTCAGGGGCGACACCAGCAGCTGCTCGAAGGTGCCCTGCTCGCGCTCGCGCGCGATCGACAGCGCCGTCACCACCAGGCTCCCAATGGTGGTGATGATCGCCACCAGCGAAGGCAGCAGGAACCAGCGGTATTCGAGATTGGGGTTATAGCGGTTGCGCAGCACGATACGGCTCGCTACCACTCCGCCGGCGGCGCGCGTGCGCTCGTCCGCATAGTCCTGAACGATCGACTGCACGTAGCCGAAGGCGATCTGCGCGCTGTTGGAGCGGCGCCCGTCGACGATCGTGAGGAGCGGTGCGCTCAGGCCCTGCGCGAGCCGCCGGGAGAAGTCGGCGGGAAACTCGACTGCGACCAGCGACTGCTGCTCATCGATCGTGCGCGTGAGCGCCGCCTGGTCGCTGACGAGATGCACGGTCGGGAAGGCCCGCGCGGCGGCGAGACGGTTGACGAGCTCCTGTGCCTCGGCGCCGCGGTCGTTGTTGAGGATAGTAAGGGTGGCGTTGCGCACCTCGAGCGTCGCGGCAAACGGAAACAGCAGCAGCTGCAACAGCACCGGCAGGATCAGCAGCCGGCGGCTCTGCGGATCGCGCAGCGCGAGCAGCAGCTCCTTGCGGATCAGAGTAAAGATGCGGCCGAGCATCGCCTCAGTCCAGCCGCCGGCGGGTCCGCAGCGCGCTCAAGCCGAGAAAGAACGCCGCCGACGCGGTGAGGAACAGGAAGTCATCGAGCAGAATCCGTCCGACGAAGCCCGCCTGAAAGAGCGTCTGCAGCGCGCTGATGAAGTAGCGTGCCGGGATCAGGTAGGTCACGGCGCGCACCGGCGCCGGCATGCTGGCGATCTCAAACACGAAGCCGGACAGCATGGTGGCGGGCAGGAAGGCCGCGTTGAGCGCCGCCTGGGCGGCGTTGAACTGATTGCGCAGCACGGTCGAGAGCAGCAGGCCGAGACCGAGCGTACTGCCGAGAAACAGCGTCGTGTACAGCAGCAGCAGCAGCAGCGAGCCGCGGAACGGCACGCCGAACACCCACACCGCGACCGCCAGACACAGCAGCATCGACCCCATGCCGAGCGCGTAGTACGGCAGCACCTTGGAGAGCAGCAGCTCGGTGCGCGTGACGGCAGTCGAGAGCAGCGCTTCCATGGTGCCGCGCTCCCACTCGCGCGCGATCACGAGCGACGTAAGCAAGGCCCCGATGATGGTCATGATGAGCGCGATCGAGCCCGGTACGATGAAGTTGCGGCTCAAGGCTGCGGGGTTGAACCAGGAGCGCGCAATCACCTCGACCGGCGGAGCGAAGCTGGCGCCGCGGTCCGCGGCGCGCCCGGCGAGCCAGCTCGACCAGACGCCCTGGATGTAGGCGGCGACGAAGCTCGCCGTGTTGGGCTCAGAGCCGTCGGTAATTACCTGCACCGGAGCGGTGGCATCGAGGCGTGCGAGCCGGGCGCTGAAGTCGGACTGCAGCACCACGTAGCCGCGGACCTCCGCTGCCGCGAGCGCGTGATCGAGCTCGCTGCGCACGCTGGCCACGTGCGTCTCGAGGACCGGCGAGGCACGCAGCGCTGCGACGAAGCGCGTGGCGTCCGGTCCGCTATCCTCGCTCACCACTCCGATGCGAATGCGGCTGGCATCGAGGTTGATGCCGTAGCCGAAGATTATGAGGAGAATGATCGGCAGCACGAAGGCGATCAGGATGCTGGAGGGATCGCGCACGATCTGCAGGCTCTCCTTGCGACAGAGCGCCCGCAGACGTCGCCAGCTGAGCGGCGTGCTCACGCCACCGCTCTCCGCTCCTCGCCCTCATCCTCGCCCGAACGCTCGATGAGCGCGATGAACGCCTCGTCCATGCTGGGCGCCTCATGCCCGTCGCGGCCCGCGGCCTGCTTGAGCTCATCGGGCGTGCCGGTCGCAATGAGGTGCCCCCGGTTCACCAAGCCGATGCGATCACAATACTCCGCCTCGTCCATGAAGTGCGTCGTGACCATGACGGTCACGCCCTTCTGCACCAGCCCGTTGATGTGGTTCCAGAATTCACGCCGCGTAACCGGATCGACCCCGGAAGTCGGCTCGTCGAGAAACAGCACCGCCGGGTCGTGCATCAGCGCGCAGGCGAGCGCGAGGCGCTGCTTGAAGCCGAGCGCGAGCTCATCAGCCGGGGCGCTGCGGTGGGGACCTAAGGCGAAGATCTCGAGCATCTCGCCAATCCTGGCTGCCTGGCGGGCGCCCGCAAGCCCGTAGGCGCCAGAGAAGAAACGCAGGTTCTGCTCGACCGTGAGGTTGCCGTACAGGGAGAACTTCTGCGCCATGTAGCCAAGGCGCTGGCGCGCCGCGGCGGCGTGGGTGTGCAGATCGATCCCGAGGACGCTCGCATGCCCGGCGCTCGGGGGCAGCAGGCCGCAGACCATGCGGAAGATAGTCGACTTGCCGGCGCCGTTGGGACCCAGGAGTCCGAAGATCTCGCCCTGATGCACCCGAAAACCCACCGCCGCCGCCGCGGTGAAGTTGCCGAACCGCTTCGTCAGGTTCACGGCCTCGATCACGGCTTCGCGCCGGGCCTCAGGCAGAACTACCGGGCTCATGACCTGCGCGAGCTCCGACTCGCCTCCCGGACCGCCGCCCAGGATATCGATGAAGGCGTCCTCGAGGCGCGGCTCGGTAGGACGCAGCCACGCCTCCCCTCCGGCATCGAGCGCAGCGAGGTCGGGAGGGTGGGCGGCGGCGCGCAGAACCAGGCGGATGCGGCTTCCCTGAATGACCCCATCCATGACCTCGCTCGCACGCAGTGCGCGCTGCAGCAGCGAGCGTCGGTTGCCGCTGGCATCCCCGATCTGGACGCTGCGCCCGGCCATGCGTGCGGTGAGCTCGCGCGGCGCGCCGTCGTAGAGGAGCCTGCCCGCGCTCATCAGCAGGATGTGCGGGCAGCGCTCGGCCTCATCGAGATAAGAAGTGCTCCAGACGACCGACATCCCGGACGCGGCGAGCTCGCTCACCATGCGCCAGAGCTCGCGCCGCGAGATCGGATCGACGCCGACCGAGGGCTCATCGAGCAGCAGCAGCTCGGGGTTGCCGAGCAGCACGCACGCCAGGCCGAGCTTCTGTTTCATGCCGCCGGAGAGCTTGCCCGCGGGGCGCGTGATGAACGGACCAAGAGCGGTGAAGGCGAGCAGGCGCGTGAAGCTCGCGCGGCGAGCCTCACCCGCGATCCCGCGCAGATCCGCGTAGAGCTCGAGGTTCTCCGCGACGGTCAGGTCCTCATACAGCCCGAACTTCTGCGGCATATAGCCCAGGCGTGCGCGCAGAGCCGCCCCCTCAGCGATCGGATCGAGGCCGGCGGTACGAATCGTGCCCGCGCTCGCCCTGAGGAGCCCGGCCATGAGGCGCATGAGCGTGGTCTTGCCGGCGCCGTCGGGGCCAACGAGGCCTGTGATCACTCCGGCCGGCACGGTGGCCGACACCTCGCTGAGCGCCGGCGCATCGGTTCCGGCGAAGCGATGGGTGACGCGGGTCAAGTCGATGCCGGCGCTCATCGCTCCCTCAAGAGCGCGTGTTGAGCGCCGCGAAATGCACGGTCACCGGCATCCCCTGGCGCAGCGCCTGATCGGCATCGGAGACCACGATGCGCGCGCGGTAGACCAGTGCCGTACGCAGCTCCGGGGTCTCGACGTTCTTCGGCGTGAACTCCGCGGTGGGCGACACGTAACCAACCTGGCCGTGATAGGGGCGCTCGGGCCGTGCGTCGGTATAAAGGAGCACGTTCTGCCCCGGCGCGACGCGCCCGAGATTGACTTCGTCCACGTAGATCACCGCCCAGACGGGCGCGCGCAGCGAGATCGTAAAGACCGGCGTGCCCGCGGCCAGGATTGCCCCGCGCTCGACGGCGCGGGTGAGCACGACGCCGTCGGCCGGCGCGAGCAGCACCGTGTCCTTCAGGCGCTGCTCGGCCTCGGCCAACGCCGCGAGCGATCGCTGGTGATTGGCCTCGCCCTCGGCTACCTCCTGCCGCTGGTAGCCGTACTCGAGCTGTGCGAGGTTCTCGCGCGCCGCCTTGAGCCGCGCGCGGGCCTCATCCCGCGCGGCGACCGCATCGTCGTAGATGCGCTGCGCCACCGCCCCGGTACCCTTCAGCTGCTCCTGGCGCGTGAGGTTCTGGTCCGCCTGGGTGAGCGCCGCCTCCTGCTCGGCCACGGTGGCGCGTCCCTGGGCAACGAGCTCCGGGCGGTAGCCCTTTTGCAGCAGGTCCATGCGCCGCCCCACCGCAGCCGCGTTGGCGCGCGCCTCGTTCGCCTCGAGCTCGAGCGGGGTCGGATCGAGACGCGCGACCTCCTGACCGGCCGTTACCGGGTCGCCCTCGTCGACGTCGAGCTTCTCGACACGGCCCGCGACCCGAAAGCCGATCACCACCTCGCGGATGTCGACGTTGCCGTAGAGCACCAGCTCACGGGCCCGGGCGTTGCGCGCCCACGCCCACGCGAGTCCCGCAGCGACCAGCACCAACAGGCCGAGAACCAGAGGGAGTCTGTTGCGTGGCAGGGCCAGGGCCATGTCAGTTACCTCGAGGCGTCAATCCACGGATGGCCCAGTCGAGCCGCTGCTCGATGCGCGAGCGGTCGCGGGCGATGTGCCCGAGCGCGGTCGACAGCGCCTTGTCGAAGAGCGGCGGCCCCTGCCAGGCGCCGGCCAGGAGCCGCGGCAGCCCGACGGAGGCCATGAGGAAACACAGCACCTGCAGCGGATCCTCGCGGACGAGGCTGCCCTCCTCCTGCGCCGCCTGAATGGCCTCCACCAGCAGGCGCGGGTGGCGGCTGGTCAACGACCGCAGGAACGAGCGTGCCGACTTCTCGCCGTTGGCGGCCGTGAGCAGCACCCGGCCGAGGAAAACGTCCTCCCCCTCGCTGAATTCGATGAGCTCGAGGATCGCAGCGCGCAGCCGCTCTAGCCCGCCGCCCTCACTGCGCACCGCGCGGCGGATGCGCGTGAACAGCGGCGCGTACCAGCTCTCGAGCAGCGCCCCGATGAAGGCCTCGCGCGTCCCGAAGTGATAGACGAAGCTGCCGAGATTCGCGCCGGCCCCGTGGGCCACTTCCCGGGTGGTGAGCGCGCTGAATCCGCGCGAGAGAATGATGCGACGCCCCGCGGCCAGGAGCTGCTCCCGCGTCGTCGCCCGGGCCTGCACATTAGCGCTCACCAGCGCATCTTATACAAGTGTATAAACCGTGGCAAGCCGTGCCGTCGAGAGGACGCGGGTGCCCAAGCTCCGCAAGCCCTTGGGGAATGGCCGGTCTTGAGAAAGCCGTCGAGACGGTTGGAATGCCGGCTCTTGGCCGGTTGCGCAGTCGGCTTGAATACCAATGAGGCGGCCCAATGTGGCGCTTTGCGGGTTGCGCCGGGAGGGCCTTCATGCGCGAAATTGTCCGAGCGACTGCGGTCGTGCTCGCAATCGTCGTCATACTCATGTCGGCTGTTGGTGCAGTGCGGTGGGCGAAGCGCGGAACACCAGGTGCTTCGTTCGTCGCAAGCGCAATGATGCTAGTGCTGGGGATGTATGCCCCGGCGATCAAATCACCACAGCAAGGAATCGAAGACGCCCGGGAGGACAAGGGCAAGAAGGGCTCCGAGTCCGGCGATCCTCCAAATCCTTAACCGATGCGCACTCACTCTCCCTGAGGCCAACGAGTTCCCCGCCTAATTCAATGCTCCGCCGCCCGTCAAAGCTCTCGGCAATCGTAAGCTGGCGATACAACCGGAGCGGTCAGTGCGGTTTGCAAGCGCGACGGATCCACCGTGTGCCTCCGCAACCTGCCGAGCAACGAATAGCCCGATCCCGCAACCTTGCGGCTTGGTCGTAAAGAAGGGAACGAACAGGTTGTCGACCGCCCCCAGCCCGTGGCCTTCGTCCAAGATCTGCACGGCGATTGTTTCGTCCGCCCGGACGAGAATCGCGCCGCCCGTATCGGCGCAGGCATCGGCGGCGTTCCGCAGCAGGTTAATCAGCGCTTGTTCAATTTGATCCGCGTCGACCATCGCATGCAACTGCCCCGGCAGCTCCAGGGTGATGCGAGCTCGTGGCTCCAGTGCCGCTACGCGTCGCAACAGGGTCACGAGGTCGGTCGCACGCTTGCGCGGAGCGGGCAGGCGCGCCACTGAGGTATAGGCAAGCATGAAGCGCGCCAATGCGTCGGCACGCTCGCCGATCAGCCGCAGGCCGCGATCGAGCTCGGCGTCGAGGTCCTGCGGTCGGGGCTCGCGCCCAAGCAGGTCGCGCAAAGTCGCTGCCACCGACTTCATCGGCGCCAGGGAATTGTTGACCTCATGTCCGAGCACGCGAATCAGCCGATGCCAAGCGAGGCGCTCTTCCTCTCGCAGCGCGAGGCTCAAATCGGTGATGGAAATGAGGCGATGCTGGAGGCCACCCTCGCGGAAGCTGCGCTGCCGCAGCTCGAAGCGACCGCTCCGCGCCGGAAATTTGCGGGTGACGATGGCGGTGGAGTCCTTGAAAGTGTCCACCTGCAACTGTGGAAGGCTATGTCCGAGCAACTCCTCGGGCGATGCGCCGAGCAGCCGGGCGCCGGCCGGATTGACGAGTTTGAGGCGATCCGTCCGGTCGAAGGCAAAAAGGCCGATATCTGTAGTGGCAACGATCTTTGCCAGCAGCGCATCCGTTTCTGCCCCATGCAGGCGCTGGTCCCGCAGCATATCTGCCAATGCGTTGATCTCGAACAGTACGTTGCCAAAGGCGTCCGTAGGATCGGGCGAGACTGACCGCTGGGCGGTGTCTCCGGACCGCACGGCCGCAACGACATTGGAGGCGGTCTGCAGTGGGCGAATCGCGCGACGCTGCGCGCGCAGTGCCAGGAGCACGCTCGCGGCGGCTGCCGCCATTCCGAGCACCAGTAGCGCGACCGCCCCAAGCCCCCGCGCCAGGACGGCCACCAGGAAGGCCGCGAATCCGGGGGCACTCACCAGCGTGGCGTCGAACAACAGACGCGTCTGATAGCGGCGGCGCTTCACTCTAGGTGGGCTCGCTCCAGCCGAACTTCTGCAGCCGACGGTAAAGTGCCGCCCGGCTCACGCCCAACTCCTCGGCGGCCTTCAGGATGTTGCCGTGATGGCGCGCCAGAGCTTCCCGGATCAGTGCTTGCTCGGCCGCAGCCAGCGTGCGCAACTCCGATCCGACGGCCTCTCCGATCGGCCCGTTGGATCCCAGCCCGAGTTCACCCGCCTCGAGGCAGGAGTGAGTGGATAACAGGACGGCGCGCTCGAGAGCATGATCGAGCTCGCGTACATTGCCGGGCCACGGGTAGGCCGTCAGCGCGCGCTCCGCTGCGCCCGACAGGGTGATGGCCTCGCGGCCGAATCGTGCGGCGCTGCGCTCGAGGAAAAGCCGCGCCAGCGGCACGATGTCCTCCGGGCGCTCCCTCAGGGCGGGTACGCGCAGCTCCACGGTGTTGAGCCGGAACAGCAGATCAGTCCGGAACCGACCTTGCCTTGCCGCTTCATGCAGATCGGCGTTGGTGGCAGACACGACGCGCAGATCGGCGCGCTGGGTGCGCGAGGATCCGACGCGCTCGAATTCGCCCTGCTCGAGCACACGCAGGAGCTTCGGCTGTTGGGATAGCGGCAGGTTCGCAATTTCGTCGAGGAACAGCGTGCCGCCGTCGGCGAGCTCGATCCGCCCGATCCGGTCGCTCTTGGCGTCGGTAAAGGCGCCGCGCACATGGCCGAACAACTCAGATTCGAGCACCGCCTCCGACAGCGCCCCCATGTTGACCTGTACGAAGCTGTGCGCCTCGCGTGGCGATCGTTCGTGCAGGCGGCGCGCGAGCAGGCCTTTGCCGGTGCCGTTCTCGCCCAGAATCAGGACGGAGCTCGAACTGGCTGCGACGCGATCCAACACGTCCAGCACCCTTCGCATGGGGGTCGACTCGGCGACGAGCACGGCCGGTGGGTCATGCAACAGTCGGTTCTCAGCCTCCAGCCGCTGCTCGCGGCGCCTCAGCCCGCCGAGCCGCAGCTGGTTACGCAGCACCGAGACCAGCCGCGTGTTGTCCCACGGCTTTTCGATGAAGTCCTGGGCGCCACCGCGCATCGCCGCGACCGCCAGATCAATAGAGCCCCACGCTGTCATCACGATGACGGGTAAATCAGCGTCGATGCGCCGCAGCGCGGCCAGCAACTTCAGGCCCTCCTCTCCTGAGGCCGTGCCGCGCAAGTAATTCATGTCGATCAGAGCGGCCGCAAACGGCCGTCTGCCGGCGGCCTCGAGGGCCTCGGCGGGGTTTGAAGCGAGGCAGCTATCCAGCTTCTCGGACTTGAGCAGCAGCCTCAACGCCTCGCGCACGTCGGCCTGGTCGTCGACGATCAGGATGCAGTCATCCGGAAACTCTGCCATTACCCTATTCCGCCCGCAGCGCCTGCATCGGATCGGCGCGCTCCGCTCGACGCGCGGGCCACCAGGTGGCAGCCAGCGTCGCAATCACAACGACCATCGCAACCGCGCCAATCGTGAGGGGATCGAAAGTCCTGACACGGTAGAGCTGCGATTGCAGTGCTTGCCCCGTCAGCCAGATCAGAGGTATCGCCAGCACCAGGCCGAGCCCGGATGACTTAAGACCCTGCCGAACGACCGAGCGGCGCAACCCTGGCGGGCTCTCACCGAGCGCCAGGCGAATCGCGAACTCCTTCTGACGAATTTCCGTCGAGTAGGCCAACATGGCGTACAACCCCACGGCCGCCAGCAGCAGAGTGACCGCCGCGAGCAGGCTCAGGGCGCTGTTAGCCGGATAGAGGCTTCGGACAGCGTTGCCTATCACATCGGTGGCGAACTGCGTACTCCCGAGCAAGCCCCGGGGCGTAAGCTGCCGTACCACTTTCTTCAGGTCGTTGCTCAATGGGCCGAGACCGGCAGTGGTGCGCAACAGCAACTGGAGGCCGCGCGGGCCGGGCGTATAAACGTAAGGGAATATCGTATCAGGGTGAAGCACGGTCCATGGCATCGTCACCCTGGGCACGACCCCGACGATGGTCAACGTGGTGATCGGCGGCGGGGGGCTGTTGGCATCGCTGTTGAGGCTGTCGATGCCGGCGGTCGTGCCACTGATACGGATCGTCCGTCCCAGCACTTGCCCGTCGGGGAAGTTCTTGCGGGCGAAGTCGGCATCGACGATGGCCACCGGTGCGCGCTCCCGCACCTCCTGATCGTTGAAGGGGCGTCCCTGCACTACGGGAATGTGCAGGACGCTGAAGAAATTGGACGCGGTTTCCGGACAGAAGGTCGACACCGCCCAATGGCTCACGTCGGCGTCCTGCGAGCCCGGTGGTTGGTAGGGTACCGAATTCAAAAATCCGAGAGGGTTGCAGTTGCTGCGCGTCATCTCGCGAATCTGGGGGAGCACCCTGATGCGCTCGGCAAAGCGGTTGATCAGGTCCTCAAAGGCCACCTCGTCAGGTGGCCCCGGCAGATTGATGCCGGTCATCAACAGGTGCTCGCGGTCGAACCCCAGGTCCTCGTGCAGGGCGTGCTGCGCGCTGCGGAGGAGGAGACCTGCGCCCGCCAGCAGCACCGCGGTAAGGGTCACCTGCAGCACGCTCAAAGCGGTGCGCAGAAACCGTACCTCGCGAGGGGCGCTGTGCCTCGCCCCACCGATCTTCAGGTCCTGTTGCGTTGCCCCCCGACGGCGCTCCATCCACCATGCGTTCGCCAGCAAGGCAGCGGCCAGGAGGAGCGCCAGAAGCAGCGCGAACCCCACGCCGGCCGGATCGAGCTGCAGCGGGTAAGGCGAGTCCGGGAACTCTTTGTAAAGACGCACTCCTGTGAACTCCCACGACGCGAGCGCCAGCGCGATCCCGAGCGCCGCTCCGGCGATGACCAGTGCGTCCTGGGCATGAAGCCAAAGGATCCGCCGCGGGCTGGCTCCCAGGGCTGACATCAGCCCCGATTCATGCTGCCGGCCAGCCAGCCGCGCAATGTACAGGTTGCAAACGTTGCTCACGGTGATCAGCCAAAGCGCCAGTGCAGCGGCGAACAGGGAATGCAAGAGCAGCCGTTCCTGTGGCCACGTCCACAGCGACCGGAAAGGGGCGGCGACAATTTGCACATCCTTCGCATAGGGACTGCTCGCCAGCCGGGGGTCATTCATTGCGAGCGCGGTCAGGCGGCGGCCGGCTTCCGTCGGGCTGACGCCGGGTGCCAGCCGACCGACGATCGGCACTGCGGGGTACCCGAGACCCGCGCTCTCCGCGAGTTGCTCTGGAGTGTAGAGCGACGGAACCCACAGTACGGTGTCCCTGAACAACGGGTATTCCGGCAGCACGCCGATGATCTGATACTGCGCCGAATGCAGAGCCAGCGGTTGACCGATGGCAGCCCCGGCGCTTCCGTATCGTTCGCGGGCAAAGCCCTCGGTCACGAGTGCGTGCCGTGGGCTGCGTGCCGTCGTGTCCGCTCTGTCGGGCAGCCGGCCAGCGACCGGATGCATTTCGAAGATCTCGAACACCTCGGGCTCGATATACATCAGGTGAAGCTCTGTCGGTTCCGATCCCGGCCCATTCGACAGCCACTCCAAGTCTCCCGAGAATCCGCCCTCTCGCTGGAAGATCTCTGGGTGGTTGGCAAAGAGCTGCACCTCCTCGGCATTCATGCGACCGTACCTGTTCTCCCTGATCAGGTGAGACATCACCGTCACCAGCCGGTCCGGTTCTGCGTAGGGCAGCGGCTTGTAGAAAATGCCATAGACGATGCCGAACAACACGATCACCACCGACATCGTCAACGCCAGCAGCACTACGGATGTAAACGTGAAGCCCGGCGCGCGCAGCAGACGGCGCAGGCTATAACCCAGATCGCTGATCCAACCGCTCATGCGCGCAGCTCCTCCCGGCTTCGCTCATCGACTACACGCCCATCGAACAGACTTACGCTCCGCTCGGCATAGTCGGAGTACCGTGGATCATGCGTCACCATGCACAGGGTCGACCCGGCCTGATGCAGCTCGCGCAACAGTTCCATCACCGACTCGCCGTTCACGGAATCCAGGTTACCGGTCGGTTCGTCGGCCAGAATGATCGCGGGTGATCCAACCAGAGCTCGCGCGACCGCGACACGCTGCTGCTGGCCGCCGGAGAGCTGCGCGGGATAGTGCTTCAGGCGGTGCGACATGCTGACGCGCTCGAGCGCCTCGAGTGTGCTTCGGCGGCGCTGGGCCGCGCTTTGATCGCCGCGCAGGCGCAACGGCAGCTCGACGTTCTCATACACCGTGAGGTCTCCGATCAGGTTGAAGGCCTGGAAGATGAAGCCGATGTCACGGCGTCGCAGCTTGGCGCGTTCTATGTGGTCGAGACTCTGTACCGCAATACCGTCGAGCAGGTATTCCCCGGAGCTCGGGGAATCGAGCAATCCCAGGATTCCGAGCAACGTCGACTTGCCGCAGCCCGACGGCCCGGTTATCGATACGAACTCCCCGCGGCGAATCTCCAAGTGCACTCCCGACAAGGCATGCGTCTCCAGATCGTCCGTGTAGTAGATCTTGGCGATCTGCTCGAGTCGGATGAGCGGAGCGCGGTTCCCTCTTGGTTCGGCATTGGTGACTAGCATCTGCGGTTTCCCTCTCAGTCCAAGCGGATAATGTCGTTCCTCTCGTACGCGGTCATGTCCGAGAGAACCACGCGGTCGTCCGGCGACAGTCCCTGCAGGATCTCGACATTCATGGAAGACGTCCGGCCCAGTCGCACGGTCACGCGCCTGGCGTAGCGCCCGTTGGCATCTACCCGAAAGAGGCGCAGCGTCGCACCTTCTCGAGCAGCGACCGGCCGCGGCATGTAAAGCACATTCGGCAGGCGGTCGATCTCGATCGTGCCATCGACGGACAGGTCAGCACGCGCACCGCCGGGCGGCGTGCCCAGCAATTCGACATCGACCTCTACCGTGTTGTGCACAACCGCCGGGTCAATGCGCTCCACTCGGCCGGCTACGAGACCGACGCGTGTGTCGATCTCAACCTTCTGTCCGACCTGAATGTCATTGGCTTCGGTTTCAGAGACGTTGAGTTCGGCGCGCAGTGCTCCGGGCCTCGCGATGCGCGCGAGATTGGCGCCGGCGATGACCTGTGCTCCCTCCTGCACGGGGATCGACTGCACGACGCCATCGGTCGCGGCCCTTACGCCCAGTGCATCGACCTGTTGCTGTCGCAGCGTCAACGTGTCCTCGAGCTGCGCCAGGCCCGCTCGGTCCGCCTCGAGCTGCGCGCGCTGCGTTTCACGGAACTTGGCGACGCGCTCCTTCTGCAGGCTCAGCAGCGTGCGTTGCTGTTGCGCATTGAGCTCGTACTCGCGCATCGTCAGTTCGGCGATGCTCCCGAATTTCTTGAGCTTTTCTCCGGCCTGGAGCTTGGCGGCGGCGAGCTCATTGGCGGCGCTTATCTGCGCCTCGGTCGCCTCGAGATCGAGCAGCTGACTTTCCTCCGTCATGGCATGAGCGGCATTTCCGGCCTTGGCGGCCGCCACCGCAGCGCGAGCGGCATCGAGCTGCGAGCGCAGCTCAGGATTACTGAGCTCCATGAGCACCGTGTCCGCACTCACGCGTGCGCCGGGACGCACGAGAATCCGACTCACGTTGGCGGCTGTTGCCGCGGTCACCCAGCGGATTTCGCGCGGTGCCAGGATCCCCTGGGCCCGTACCTGCCGCAGCATTTCGCCTCGCTGGACACGTTCGATCCAGAGTCTTTCACGCTCAACAGACGGCGGGGCCATCCCCACAGAACCGAGGAGCGCAACGGCACCGATCACGGCGCATGCGACCCCCACGCCAATGCCCCAGCGGAGACGGCGCCTCCGTCGCAGCACGTCGGGGCGTTCAATATCCACATTGCTGTATGTGCATAGTCCGTGCCACGGCACCGCAGATGTGCAATCAACCGGTTAGGCGTGGCGAAGTCGGATCGAACCGTACCCAGTGTCCGAATCTGAAAATACGTGTTCGAAAGCGAACAGCAGGAGTTGTTTGGACTGACGTCTCGCGCGAGTGGACTAATGATGGACCTCGAGCGTCTGCGGGGAGCAGGTCGAGGACAAGATCTGGCTGGTCAGCTTCAGGCGCTATGACTTAGGCTTCTTCCACCACGAGACATGCCGGATAGAGAGCGCGGCCAACCCCTTCGCCGCGAAAGTGTCACCCATGTCTCCGGTATAAAACGTTACCTATGTAACCGGAATAGACCCACAGGAGTCTGGCGCCCCCGGCCGGAGTTGAACGCCCGCTTCTAAGCGATTGTTCCAGGTACACTTTCCCAACTCGTTCGCCATCGGCGTACCCGCCGTCGTACCCGTTCGCTTAGCACGTAAACCATAGTTGACAGTCTGTATCCTATAGGATACGGTGAAGCGGTGTACGAGATCCGCCGTTCGACAGCGTTTGACGCATGGCTGACGAACCTGAACGACTCGAACGCCAGGGCACGCATCGCCGCCCGCATCGACCGGCTCGCTTTGGGAAATCCCGGCGATGTGAAGCCAGTCGGAAGCGGCGTGAGCGAGATGCGGATCGACTACGGCCCCGGCTACCGCGTGTACTACGCCCGGACCGACCGAGTTGTGTACTTGTTGCTCTGCGGCGGGACAAAGGCTACGCAAGACGCCGATATCAAACGTGCGATAGAGATGAATGCCGCGAGAGCCCGAGAAATTTCGGCTGCTCTGCGAAAGCCGAAGAAGAGGAAGTGACGTATGGCAAATCGAAAACGAACCACCGAAAGATTTACTCGCTACGATTCTGCGGACTACCTCAAGACTCCGGAGGATGTGGCCGAATATCTGGTTGCCGCCTTTGAGGAGGGTGGAGACGACGCCGCGTATATGGCTCACGTCATCGGTGTCGCCGCGCGCGCACACGGCGGGATGACGAAACTTGCCAAAGAGACCGGCCTTACACGAGCCGGGCTCTACAAAGCGCTATCGAAGGACGGGAATCCTAGCTTCGATACCATCGTCAAAGCGATGCGCGTGCTCGGCGTTCGACTCGTCCCGCGACTAACCACGTCGTGACAGCACCCTCCGCCTCACCCGATTTGGCTGCCCTGGGAGACCCCGCCAACACGGCCGCTGCCTAGAAAGACGTGGCTGTGGCCCTCAAGGCCGGCCGCGCCCTGCAAATCTGTCATTCGTGGTCCCTCGCAGGTCCGCTACAGGTACTTGGTGACGCCTTGAAACTCTTTGATCAATTCCCTCACCTCGCGCGGCATACCTTCCGACGTCTCTTCCATGCAATGGTGAATGTGGTCCTTGATCAGTTCC
>DATIXU010000129.1:0-1470 GCA_035518275.1 Steroidobacteraceae bacterium | reverse complement strand
CCTTACTTGTGCAGGGGACCCTCGTCAAGCGCTGGTCCGCGGTTTTAGGAGTTGAACTGCGGTTGGTGGGGTGGTGCGTGCGCGCGGTTGGTGGTGCGGTGCTTGTGCGCGCGGGCGCCCAGCCTTACTTCGGTCCGCGACCCTCGGGTTGGCTCCGGGGCCGGCGACATGATGTTTGATGGGGTGATCCCGCTGGGGGAAGCGTTGCGGCCGCTCGGTCTTTCAGGGCCGTCCACGTGGGCGTGGCGGGCAGGAGGTTGCGGGGAGCCGGCCGCGGCGATCTGTGTGACGAAGGACTTGGCGCGCACGGGGAAGGTCATGCGGGTGCGAGTGCCTCCTCGCCGAGCTCGCGCAGCGTGTGGTAGGAGCGCTTGAGCAGCTTGCGCGCGACCGACAGGCACGCGCGGTTGTGCCCGAGCCGCTCGGCCGCCTCGCGGTAGTACTCGCGGTCCGGGCTGCCCTGCCGGCAGGCTGACTGGGCGGCCTCGAACAGCGCCCAGCGCAACGCCGGCGGTCCCTGACGCGACAGGTGCCCGGGTGCGCGGCGCTGATCGGACTGGTACACGGTGATGTCCATCCCGGCGTAGCGGACCGCCAGCCGGGAGGAGGAGAACCGGGTGCAGTCGCCCAGCTCGGCGAGGATCGTGACCGCCACCAGCGGCCCGATCCCGTAGTGCGCCATCAACGCCTTACACCCGGCCTGGCGCTGCGCGTACGCGCGCAGCTCCTTGTCGATCGGCGCGATCTGCGTCTCGATCCCGTCGATCATCGCCAGCGCCACCGTCACCTGCTCACGTGCTGCGACCGGCAGCGGCTGAGCGGCGAGCCACTCGCGCCCATCGCCGGTCATCAGCGAGCGGCGCTGCGGGCAGCCGTGGTGATACAGCGTCGCCTGAATCCGCTGCTGCCACTCGCCGCGCTGCTCAGACAGCGTGTGCCGCAGCCTCACCCGCGCGCGGAGATCGAGGATGTGAGCGGGCGGGATCCACGACTCCGGCAGCCGCTTGACCATCAACAGCTCCCGCAGATGCCGGGCATCCGCCCGGTCGCCCTTTGCCCGCTTCTTCGGCCCTCTAAGCCCCGCGGTCTCCGCGGGCTCGGCCAGATGCACGACCGCACCGACACGGCGCAGCTCCTCGACCACGAACCGCCACCCCGTCGTCCCTTCGAGCGCGACCTCGAGCTCCTGCCCACGGAAACGCTCAAGCCACTTCCGCACATGCGCGCGGTCCGCCGGCGCCACCCGGCTGCGCTGCACCTCGCCGGTCTCGGTATCGATCCACTCGCCGGTGATCTGTCCTCGATGCTGGTCAAGTCCCATTACGATGCTCACAAGGGGCCTCCTCAAGCTCCACGGTTGAACAGCCTGCGCGGACACGCTCCGCGCTTGAGCTGAGGAGGTCCCTACACGGGGGATCGGATGGATTGCTTGTAACCGTCTGGCGGGACGGACTGCTCATGACATCTTTC
>DATIXU010000128.1:0-6908 GCA_035518275.1 Steroidobacteraceae bacterium | reverse complement strand
TAACCACCCCTCCGGCGTGCTCGAGCCGAGCCAGGCGGACGAGCTCATCACGCGGCGGCTGAAGGAAGCGCTCGCGCTGGTCGACGTCCGGGTGCTCGATCATTTCATCATCGGAGATGGGACGTGCTTCTCCTTCGCGGAGCACGGGCTGATTTGACAGAGTCAGGCTGCGCAGACGCACACGCGAAGACGGGCCTCAGCGGATACGGAGTCCTGACCCTCGTGATCAGCGCGCACTAGGTGCGGCGAGGCAGGCCTGCAGACGCGGGCCTGCCTCAGTTCGGGACTCCGGGGCATCCTTACTTCAGAATCGCTACCTGCTCGGTGCGCGAGCCGAGCACCGTGCGGATCTTGTTGCGCTCGGCGTCGTACTTGGCTGCCGCCTCGGTCGAGCCTTCCACCTGGACGCTGACCTTGTCGAACTTGCTGCCGAGACCATCGAGCGCCGCCCAGTTCTTGAACTCGGTGACCAGGAGAACGTCGGGGTCGTTGGGTCCGCGTGGCTCGACCAGGATTACCTCGTAGTTGGTGATCAGCCCGGCCTTCTTGGCCGCTTCCTGCTGTTTCTTGTAGGTCGTCGCCAGCCAGTGCATGTATTCGTCGAAGTGCCCCTCGGCGGTGCGGATCGAGGCGACATTGATGACGGGTCCGTCGTTATAGTCCTTGCCGTCGGCGAGCGCGGTGCCCGGGAGCGCAGTCACGGCGAGCAGTGCAGCGGCAGCACAGACGAGATGAGTCATGCGTTTCATCATGGATCTCCTCAGGGATTGTTGATCGAGGTTCGTTCTTGTTCGGCGTGCGTTTGGAGCCCCTCACGCCCGCCGGGGTGCCGTACGCTACGCCCTGGCCCCGGGCCTTTGCCAGAGCGCCAAGGGGTCCTCTTGGCGATAGTTAGTCACTCGCCGAGCTATTCCCGGCAGGACCATGGACATGCATCTCCTTGAGATCCCGCCGCCGGGCTGGTATAAAGCCCGGCCCGGAGTCGAGCCGGAGCGTCGGTCGAGACTCCTAAGTACCTGATTTCTCTCAAGGTTGTATGTATGTCCCGCGTCTGCGAGATCACCGGCAAGAAGCCGGCCGTCGGTAACCGCGTCTCTCACGCCAACAACAAGAAGCGCCGCCGCTTCCTGCCGAACCTGCATACGCAGCGCTTCTGGCTCGAGACCGAGAAGCGCTGGGTGACGCTGCGCCTGACGACCAGCGGCATGCGCACCATCGAGAAGAAGGGCGTCGACAAGGTCGTCGCCGAGCTGCGCGCGCAGGGCATGAAGGTCTGACGGCGGGGGCCAAGCGGGAGAGACACTCATGCGCGAGAAGATCAAGCTCTTGTCCACAGCCGGAACCGGCCACTTCTACGTGACGACCAAGAACAAGCGCCTGCACCCGGACAAGCTCGAAGTCCGCAAGTTCGACCCGGTGGCGCGCAAGCACGTCGCCTACAAAGAGTCGAAGATCAAGTAAGCGCGGCGCGCGTCAGGACGCGTGCCGGAGCTCCCCGAAGTCGAGACGACGCGGCGCGGCCTTGCGCCGCACGTGCGCGGGCGCCGCATCCGTGCACTCAAAGTGTATGAGCGGCGGCTCCGCTGGCCGGTGGCGGCGGGACTGCCCGCGAAGCTCGCGGGCCAGCGCATCCTCTCGACCGGCCGGCGCGGCAAGTACCTGCTGCTGAAGCTCGGTTCCGGGGCACTGATCCTGCACTTAGGGATGTCGGGCAACCTGCGCCTGGTCCCGGCGGCGAGTCCCCGCGTCCCGCACGATCATTTCGACCTGGTGCTCGACTCAGGTCGCGCGCTGCGTTTCAACGATCCCCGCCGCTTCGGCAGCCTCCTCTACGTGCGCGGCGATCCGCTCGCGCACCGCCTGCTCGCCCACCTGGGACCTGAGCCTTTCAGCCGCGAGTTCGACGCCGAATACCTCTGGCGGGTCACGCGCGGCCGGCGCGTCGCGGTGAAGCAGCTGCTCATGAACAGCCGCCTGGTGGTCGGTGTAGGCAACATCTACGCGAGCGAGGCGCTGTTTCGGGCGCGCATCCGCCCGCAGCGCGCGGCGCGCTCGCTCACCCACACCGAAGCCGCGCAGCTTGTGCGCGCGGTGCGCGCCGTGCTCGGCGCGGCGATCCGCGCGGGTGGCACCACGCTGCGCGACTATCGGAGGACCGACGGCTCACCCGGCTATTTCCGGCAGCGGCTCTATGTCTACGAGCGCCACGGCAAACCGTGCCGCCGCTGCGGCAAGCCGGTGCGCGCGATCACCCAGGGCCAGCGCTCCACGTATTATTGTCCCGGGTGTCAGAAGTAACCGGTGAAGAAGGGCTCATGAGCCGGCACATCCTGCAGCACCTGACCACGGTCGACCCGGTGCTGGGGGGCGTCATCCGCGCCGCCGGCCCCTATCGGCACGCACCCGAGGCGGGTTGCGAGCCCTTCCAGATACTGGCCCAGGCGATCGCCCATCAGCAGTTGAACGGCACCGCCGCCAACACCATCCTCGCGCGGCTCGTCGCCTCCTGCGGCCAGGGCGCCTTTCCAACGCCGCGGCAGGTGCTCGCCGCCCCGGCCGGGCAGCTGCGGGCCGCGGGCTTCTCGTTCGCCAAGGTCGCCGCGCTCAAGGACCTCGCGGCCAAGGCGCTGGCGGCGGTCGTTCCCGACCGCGCGACGCTCGAGCAGCTCGACGACGCGGCGATCATCGAGCGGCTCACCGAGGTGCGCGGGGTCGGCCGCTGGACGGTGGAGATGCTGCTCATGTTCCACCTCGGCCGCCCCGACGTGCTGCCGGTCGACGACTTCGGGGTACGCGCCGGATTTCGCGCCGCCTACGGGCTGCGCAAGCTCCCGCACCCCAAGGCGCTCGCGGCCTTCGGCGAGCGCTGGAAGCCGCACCGCAGCGCCGCCGCCTGGTACCTGTGGCGCGCGCTCGAGCTCGCGCGCGCGGGCACGCTCCCCGCACCGCCCGAGCGCGTGCGCCTGCCGCGCATCGCCAGGCGACGGCGCACGAAAGCCAAAAATGGCAAGCGCGCGAAAAAGCTCAGGGGCGCCGGCGCTTCTTCAGCGCGGCCTCGACGATCGGGTGCACGAACTCGCGCACGTCGCCGCCGAGCAGCGCCACCTCGCGCACCAGCGTCGAGGAAATGAAGGTGAACTGCTCCTGGGGGGTGAGGAACACGGTCTCGATGTCACGGTCGAGGTGGCGCGTCATATTGGCGAGCTGGAACTCGAACTCGAAGTCCGACACCGCGCGCAGGCCCCGCAGGATGACGCCCACCCCGTGCTCGCGCGCGAACTCGACCGTCAGGTTCGAGTAGCCGAGCACCTCCACGTTCGGCAGGTCGTGCAGCACCCGCCGCGCAAGGTCCACGCGCTCGGCGAGCGGGAACAGCGGCGTCTTGTTGGGATTGCCGGCGATGGCGATGTACACGCGCTCGAACATGCGCGCGGCGCGCCGTACCAGGTCCTGGTGCCCGTTGGTAATCGGATCGAACGTACCCGGATAGACCGCGTTGAGCTTCATCGGGCTTTAGCCCCCCTTGAGCCTCACCTCCGCGCATAGAGATGATACCCGACCTCCCCAGCGCGCTTCGCCTTGAGCGAAACCCAGCGTGGGGGCAGCGGCGGCACGCCCTCGCGCGCGCCGCATTCGACATAGATGAGCGCCGCATCGCGCAGCCAGCCGTTCCCCTCGAGGAGCGCGGCTGCCTCCTCGAGCAGGCCCGAGGCGAACGGCGGATCGAGGAACGCTATGTCGAAGGACTGCACGGGGCCGGCGAGAAAGGCGAGCGCATCGCCACGCTCCACCTGCGCGCCCTGGGCGCCCCATTCGGCGAGCGTCGCCTGGAGCGCTCGTGCGGCCGCCGGATCGCGCTCGACGAAGGTCACGTGCGCGGCACCGCGCGACAGCGCCTCGAGCCCGAGCGCGCCGCTGCCCGCGAACAAGTCGAGGCAGCGTGCGCCGGCGATGCGCGCGCCGAGCCAGTTGAACAGAGTCTCGCGCACCCGGTCGGGGGTGGGGCGGATGAGCGCCGCCGCCGGGAAGCGGAGCCTCCGCCCGCGCCAGCTCCCGCCGATGATGCGCAGAAGGCGCGCACTGGCACCGCGCGCGGCGGGGGCACTGCTGCGGGCGGCAGACTTACCTCTCGACGCCACGGCGTTTCCTGAAAGGGCGCGCACCTTGCCACGATTCTCGCCCTAAGCGTACTCTAGGTCGCCTCGTCCACAAGCGCTCACACAGCACCGGCGGGAGGGGTCGCGACCGGTGGGGCAGCCTGCAAGAACGTAGCTCGCGGCGATACGAAGAACACCGACCGCGGCGCGGGCCGCCCCCGAAGGGCAGCGCGCCCAAGCGGTCTGACAGTTTAGGAGTTCTAGGGATATGCGAAACCTCACTGCGGCCGGGATTCTCGCGGTTGCGCTGGCGTTCGGTGGCTGCTCGAGCCACAACGACGCCATCGGCACCACCGACACCTTCGCCTTGAACGGCAACCCCGGCGGCGCGATGCCGCCGCCGCAGTCCGGAGCCGCGACCGCATTGTTCAATCCCGCGACCGGGCAGCTCCCCTACCCGACGGATCTCTACTTCGCGGGCTCGACCGACGGCACGCTGAACATCCAGCCGGCGAACGCCCTGTGGCCCAACCAGGCCTCCCTCAACCAGCTCGACGGTTTCTCGACCACCGCGGTGATCCGCGAGACCTTCAGCACCGCGCTGGATCCCGCGACCTTCACGCCCGCCTCC
This sequence comes from Steroidobacteraceae bacterium, assembly GCA_035518275.1. Classification (GTDB taxonomy): domain Bacteria; phylum Pseudomonadota; class Gammaproteobacteria; order Steroidobacterales; family Steroidobacteraceae; genus 13-2-20CM-66-19. Next base: position 2,180 of record DATIXU010000128.1, on the reverse strand, counting down.
GTCATCATCGTCCCGGTCGTTACCGACAACACGAAGAACCTGGCGACCGTCGGGGTCCTCGGGCCGCCGCTCACCATGGGGGTGGACTTCTCCGCCGCCCTCGCCACCGACGCCGGAGTGGGCCCCACGATCCTCGAGATCACGCCGCTCCACCCGCTCAACCCCAGCACCTGCATCAAGAACGGCCAGTTCCTCGGAGCGAACTGCACGACCAGCACGGGCTACCTGGTATTCCTCACCAACGGCATCGCCGATGCTTCCGGCAATCCCGCCCAGCCGGACATGGACTACGCCGCCATCAAGACGGCGCTCGCCACCGGCGGACCGACCTGCCCGAGCATCACGGATGCGACGCTGAACGGCGTCTGCCAGCTCACCGGCGCGCACCTCGCGATCGCGGCAGCGCTCGCCCAGCAGATCCCGGCGCTCGCTAATAGTCTCAACCCGGCCAACATCGTGCTGTCCTTCAGCTTCACGACCGAGTCGACCACCGACACGCTGGAGCTCCTGTCCGCGGTCACCAAGCCGACGACGATCAAGGCCAACCCGACCCCGATCACCACCGCGCAGGTGAATCCTGCGCTCCCCGGGCACGCCAACATCTACGTCGGCGTGCTCCAGATTCCCTACTATCTCAGCAAGGCCGCGCCGCTCACCACGCCCTGGCAGGCGCCGCCGTTCCCGCTCGATCCGACCAGCACCAACGTCACACGCTTCAACCCGTTGCCGGTCGCGACGCAGAATCTCCTGATCCCGGTGCTGATCACCGTGCCCAACGCCAGCTCCAAGGGCGGCGGCACGCCGCCGGCCGGGGGCTGGCCAGTGCTCATCTTCCAGCACGGCCTCGAGCGCAACCGCGAGGACATGTTCGGCGTCGCCGACTCCTTCGCCGACGCGGGTTTCGTGGTCGCCGCCATCGACATTCCTCTGCACGGCATCACCAACCCGATGGATCCCTTCTACGCGACCGCGGCCAACCCGCTCTACGCTGGGCTCGGGCTGCCGGCGGCCGGCTCGATCGAGCGCACCTTCGATCTCGCGCTGATCAATCCGCCGGCGATCGATCCGTCGGGCACGTACGCCATCAATCTGCAGTATCCGCTCGTCGAGCGCGACGGAGGGCGCGAGGCGGTCATCGACCTCGTCACCTTCGCGCGCACGCTGCCGAGCCTGAATCTCGGCGCGGCCGGTACGATCAGCGCCAGCGGTATCCATTATCTCGGCCATTCGCTCGGCGCCATCCTGGGCATCAACTTCCTCGCGATCGCCTCGCCGGCCGACGTCAGCACCGGCACGCTGGCCAATCCCGGCGGCCTGCTCTCGAGCATCCTCACGACCTCCCCGAGCTTTGCGCCGACCGTGAACGCCGGGCTCGCCGCGCAGGGCGTCACGCCGGGAACGACGATCTACAACCAGTTCTTCCGCGATCACCAGACGGTGATCGACGCGGGTGATCCGGTGAACTACGTGGCGCTCGCCACCGCGCAGCATCCCATTCACCTCCTGCAGGTGGTCGGCGCCAGCCCGACGCCTGCGGGCTGCAGCCCGGCGGCACCACTCGGCTGCCCCGACCAGGTCGTGCCGAATGCCAACACGCAGCTGCTGATCACTGCCTCGGCTTATGGCCCGGCCGGCGCGGGCGGCACCCTGATGCGCATCAAGGCGCCGGCGACGGCGCCGCCGGTGGTGGAGCTCGGTCCGGCGGGCGGATTCCGCGCCTACGTGAACTTCGTGAACGGCGACCACGGGTCGATCATCGATGACGTGGTGCCGCTGGTGACCGCCGAGATGCAGGGCGAGGCGATCAGCTTTGCGCTCTCGGGCGGCGCCGAGATCGTCATCAACGTCCCGCCGGTCATCCAGCCGTAACAGCGGCTGAGCCCCCGGGCATCCCGGCAGCGCCGGCGGCTCGCCGGCCGTCCGCGCGCCTTTGCCCGTCCCGTTACAATGGGCGCCAAGCCCTATGCTCGGACGCTCCCCTAAAGACGCCGGCACTCCGCCCTCGCGCCCGGGGTTCCTCACTCGGCTGCGCCAGCGCCTGAACCGCGGCGACTCCTGGCTGACGCGCGATCTCGGCGAGCTCGTCCGCGGGCGCCGTATCGATGCGCAGATCCTCGAGGAGCTCGAGACGCGTCTCATCACCGCCGACGTGGGCGTCGCGGCGACCGCGCGCATCCTCG
>DATIXU010000127.1:0-21636 GCA_035518275.1 Steroidobacteraceae bacterium | reverse complement strand
GCGTTACGCGGCGCTTACGATACCGCCTCTATCCCAATAGCGGATGCCCATCAGGCAATTGATGCGCGTACCACGTCGCGAGCCGATGACGAATCGTCTTTTCACTGACTTGGTCTTCCGGCATCGGCGCGATGACCTTGTCGTGCACGAGCAAGCGATAGACGTACAGTGCCTTGGCGCTCGCCGAGTCGGTTGCCTCGAACTCGGCGGCCTTGCGGGCTTCGGCATAGCGAACGCCAGCGAGCAAGGCTGCTTTGAACAGCTCCGCTTCGTTCTTCAGCTTTTTCATTTCGCAGACCGAGCGAGCCACCGGTCGAGATGGTTCGCGAAGGCATTTCGGTCCGCCTGCGTGAGCGCTGACGGACCTCCGCCGACCTGACCGCTCGCGCGCATAGTGTCCATGAAATCACGCATGGTGAGTACGCCTCGTATGGTGTCCGCCGAGTAACGCTCGCCACGCGGATTCAGCGCTTCCGCGCCTTTTGCGATGACCGCCGCTGCGAGCGGAATATCCGCTGTGATGACGAGATCGCCTGGCGCCGCCCGCTTCACGATTTCTTGGTCTGCCACGTCGAAGCCGGCAGCCACCTGCAGCACGCGCAGACTAGGCACCCGCGGAATGGCGAGTGCCTGATTGGCGATCAGCGTCACGGAGAAACCGGTGCGGTCCGCAGCCCTGAAGAGGATTTCTTTGATGACGTTCGGACAGGCATCCGCGTCGACCCAGATGCTGGCAGTCGCCAAGCTCGCCCCCCCTCTCGATATGGTATCGACACCACGATATACGCTCCCGCGCGCTTGTGCTGGAGAGTCCCTCAGAAGCCCAAACGGCACCCGAGCGAGGGAAGGCGCCTAGCTGCGATCGAGCGTCTGCTATCGGGAGATCGGCCGAAGCTTGTTGAACGTCCGGTTCTGGCCGCGAGCCGCCCGTGAACCTTGCGGTTCCGTCGGGTGGCGATTGTCAATTTCCGATCATGCCGATCCCAGTGGCTTGCGGTCGCCCCTGGCTAACGCCCCTTTGACACTCGGGCGTTCTTTGCGGCCTTAAGAACGGTGCTGAGAGCTTCGTTGACCGCTTCGCTGGTCGGAAACGCGCTGGCGATCTCCGGATCAAGACGAACAACATTTGAGCCCGCGCGCACGCGTGAGGCGTATTTGCCGCGCGCTAATCCTTTTGGAAAGTCTGCGCGCTTGTATTCCCGGCGCAGCTCCTTCCCGTTTGATCGTTTACCCTTCTTCATACAGCTTCCGTTCCGACCGCATTGCACGCCTGGCGCTGAAGATGCGAATAGTATCTCCCTGTTCCGTGTGGGAGACCACCAGAAGTCGCCCACTCTGTGACATTCCGAACGTGATGAACCGCTCCTCTCCGACTGAATGGTCGGGATCAGCGCCCGTGAGCGAGTAGTCGTCGGCAAATACCGTACTCGCCTCTTCAAAGGAAACAGAATGCTTTCTCAGGTTCGCCGCGGCCTTCCGCGGATCCCAGTCGAAGCGCATGTAGTGCCCCTGTGCTTATCTGGCAAACAAGCGCAGCAGCGCGTAATAGCCGACCAGCATCAATCCCAGCCCCACCGACACGCCGAGCATGAGGGCGAAGGGAAAGTGCGGCACGCCGTAAAACCTGAAGAACAATGCGGTGAGAACCCCCAGAAGCGCCAGCGCCCCCAGGATAAAGCGGACGACGGGCTCGAGGATCGTGAGGAGCATGAGCACCGGCAGACGGACCGCGTGCCAAAGAAGGCGGAGCGTGCCTGGGAGAAGACCGCCAGTGATCGTCGGCCGACTCTCAACGAGGACTCTTGAGCTCGACTGGCTCATCGCGTCGGACTCTGCCCTTACGGAGATACCGGGCGCAGATCTCGGGCGCTGCGCGCCCGCTCGCGCAAGGCATCCAGATAGTCCGCCCACGCCTGCATCATCTTGCGACGCTCCGGCAGCCGCTGCGCCTTGTTGTAAGCCGCACGAACCTTGTTGCGCTCCGAGTGCGCCAGCTGCAGCTCGATGACATCCGGCGAGAACCCCTGCTCGTTGAGGAGGGTGCTCGCCATACTGCGAAATCCATGACCCGTCTGCTCGTTGCTCGCGTAACCAAGCCGCCGCAGCGCCGTATTGATGGTGTTATTCGACATCGGACGATCGTGTGTAAGAAGAGACGGAAATACGTAGCGACCACGCCTGGCGAGCGGCTCGAGCTCGCGAAGAATTGCGACGGCCTGGCGCGCGAGCGGCACGATATGCTGCTCGCCCATCTTCATGCGGTTCGCGGGAATCCGCCATTCGGCATTGGCAAGATCGAACTCGGACCATTCCGCCGCGCGCAACTCCCCGGGTCGGACAAAGACCAGCGGCGCGAGCCTGAGCGCCATCGCCGTCACGGGCTGGCCGTCGTAGCTGTCGATCGCCAGCAAGAGCTCCCCGACGCGCGCCGGGTCAGTGAGCGAGGCGAAGTTCCTTGACTTCACCGGCGCCAGCGCGTCCTTGAGGTCGGCCGCCACATCATGGGGCGCGCGGCCCGTAGCCACTGCATAGCGAAGCACCCTGCCTGCCAGAGCACGAACGCGATGCGCGGTCTCGTGCCTGCCCCGGGCCTCTATGCGGCGCAGCGCCGCGAGCAGCTCTTGCGCACTGATCACCCCCACCGGGCGATTGCCAATGTACGGGTACAGAAAGCTCTTGAGCCGCGTGCCGAGAATCGAGATGGTCTCTGCCGAGAGCGCCTTGCTATGGAGTTGCAGCCATTCGGTCGCGACTGCTTCAAATGTCTCCGCCCGAGCGCCCCGCTCCGCTTTGCGCCTGGCGCTGGGATCGATGCCGTCCGCGATCAGCTTGCGGGCGTCATCGCGCTTCTCGCGCGCCCGCTTGAGGGTGACGTCGGGATACGCTCCCAGGGAGATGAGTTTTTCCCGCCCGTGCATGCGATAGCGCAAGCGCCACAGGCGACCGCCCGGGGGCGTGACGAGCATGAAGAGTCCGCGCTCGTCGAACAGCTTATACGGCCTGTCGGACGCTCTCGCAGCGCGAATTCGAGTCTCGGTGAGGAAGGCCACAGCAGTGGGGTACCGGAAATGTTAGGTCGACCATACCCCGGCCTTTTACCCTCGTCAAAGCAAGGCTGCCCCTGGACACGCCTGGACACGAATAGACGGTTTTAAGCGTTAAATCAGGTACTTATTGCACACGGAGGGATTCGGCGATACGCGGTTGACAGGATTCTGGAGGCTAGGGTCGGAATCGAACCGGCGTAGACGGCTTTGCAGGCCGCTGCATGACCACTCTGCCACCTAGCCAGCGGCGGTGCAGGGTAACAAATTGCAGCGGGGACCGTCGATTGGCGGCGGTGGGGCGGGCCTTGGCGGCGGTGGCCGGTAGTAATGAATAAGGTATAAACTTCGCCGTGTCTGCAGACATGCTCGAGGGGAATGCCATGGCTGATGTGACACGGCGCGAGTTTTTTAAGATAACCGGCGCCACCCTGGCCGGGTCGAGCCTCGCGCTACTCGGCTTCTCGCCGACCGCCGCGCTCGCCGAAGTCCGCGAATTCAAGCTCAGCCGCGCCACCGAGACGCGCAATACCTGTCCGTATTGCTCCGTCTCCTGCGGCGTGATCATGTACAGCCTGGGCGATCGCGCCAAGAACGCGCGCTCGAGCATCTTCCACATCGAGGGTGACCCGGATCACCCGGTGAACCGCGGCACGCTGTGCCCGAAGGGCGCCGGGCTCATCGACTTCGTACACAGCCCGAGCCGCCTGACGCAGCCGCAGTACCGCGCACCCGGCGCCGCCGACTGGCAGGCGATCAGCTGGGACGAGGCGCTCGATCGCATCGCCAAGCTCATGAAGGCGGATCGCGACGCCAACTTCATCGCCAGGAACGCGGACGGGCTCACGGTCAACCGCTGGGTGACCACCGGCATGCTGGCCGCCTCCGCGAGCAGCAACGAAGCCGGCTACGTCACCCACAAGATCATCCGCTCACTCGGCATCCTAGCTTTCGACAATCAGGCCCGTGTGTGACACGGCCCGACGGTGGCAGGTCTTGCCCCGACGTTTGGCCGTGGAGCGATGACGAATCACTGGGTCGACATCAAGAATGCCGACGTCGTTCTCATCATGGGCGGCAACGCCGCCGAGGCCCACCCCTGCGGGTTCAAGTGGGTTATTGAAGCCAAGGCGCACAACAAGGCGAAGCTGATCGTCGTCGATCCGCGCTTCACGCGCTCGGCCTCGGTCGCCGACTTCTACGCGCCCATCCGCACCGGCACCGACATCGCCTTCCTCGGTGGAGTGATGAACCACCTCCTCACGGAGGACAAGATCCAGCACGAATACGTCAGTAACTACACCGACATGAGCTTCCTGGTGCGCGAGGACTTCGCGTTCAAGGACGGGCTCTACTCGGGCTACGACCCCGAGAAGCACCACTATGACAAGTCGAGCTGGGACTACGAGTTCGGCTCAGATGGCTACGTGAAGGTCGATCCGGATCTCAAGCATCCGCGCTGCGTGTACCAGCTGATGAAGAGCCACTATGCGCGCTACACGCCGGAGATGGTCGAGCGCGTCTGCGGCACACCCAAGGACAAGTTCCTCAAGGTGTGCGAGATGATCGGCTCGACCGCTGCGCCGAACCGCGCCATGACCATCATGTACGCGCTCGGCTGGACGCAGCACTCCGTCGGCTCGCAGATGATCCGTGCCGGCGCCATGATGCAGCTGCTCCTCGGCAATATCGGCGTCGCGGGCGGCGGCATGAACGCGCTCCGCGGACACTCGAACATCCAGGGGCTCACCGATCTCGGGCTCCTGACGAACCTGCTGCCGGGCTACCTCACTCTTCCCGGTGAGAAGGAGCAGGAGTACGAGAAGTACATCACTGCCCGCGCCCACAAGCCGCTGCGGCCGAACCAGCTGAGCTACTGGCAGAACTACAACAAGTTCCACGTGAGCCTCATGAAGGCCTGGTGGGGGGACGCCGCGACGCCCGAGAACCATTGGGGGTACGAGTACCTGCCGAAGCTCGACAAGGGCTACGACATGCTGCAGACCTTCGAGCTGATGAGCCAGGGAAAGATGAACGGCTACATCTGTCAGGGGTTCAACCCGCTGGCCGCGGCACCCAACAAGGCGAAGATGAACGCGAGCCTCGCCAAGCTCAAGTTCATGGTCGTCATGGACCCGCTGGCGACTGAGACGAGCGAGTTCTGGCGCAACTACGGCGAGCACAACGACGTCGACTCGGCAAAGATCCAGACGGAGGTGTTCCGCCTGCCGACCGCGTGCTTCGCGGAAGAGGACGGCGCACTGGTCAACTCGGCGCGCTGGCTGCAATGGCACTGGAAGGGTGCCGAGCCCCCCGGGGAAGCGCGCAACGACATCCAGATCATGGGACAGCTCTTCGTCCGCCTCCGCGACCTCTACAAAAAGGAGGGCGGCGCCTACCCCGATCCGATCGTCAACCTCTACTGGCCGTACGCCCGGCCGGGGAACCCGACTCCGGATGAGCTCGCCAAGGAGTATTCGGGCCGCGCGCTCAAGGACCTCGAGGATCCGAAGAAGCCCGGCACCGTAATACGCAAGGCCGGCGAGCAGCTCGCGGGCTTTGCTGAATTGCGCGACGACGGCAGCACCCTCTCGGGATGCTGGCTGTTCTGCGGCGCGTGGGGCCCGACCGGCAATCTCATGGCGCGACGGGATAATTCCGATCCGACCGGTATCGGCCAGACGCTCAACTGGGCGTTCTCCTGGCCCGCGAACAGGCGCGTGATGTACAACCGCGCCTCCTGCGACCCGAACGGCAAGCCCTTCAATCCGGACCGCAAGCTCATCGCCTGGAACGGCGCCACCTGGGGTGGGGCGGACATCCCCGACTACAAGGCGGACGAGGACCCCGCGCTCGGCATGGGCCCGTTCATCATGATCCCGGAGGGTGTCGGGCGCTTCTTCGCCAAGGGCGCCATGGCCGAGGGTCCTTTCCCCGAGCACTACGAGCCCTTCGAGACCCCTCTGGCGCAGAATCTGCTCAACCCCGGGCAGAAGGACGCGCTCAACAACCCGGCGGCGCGCGTATTCAAGGACGACCGCGCGGCCTTCGGCAAGGCCGAGCAGTTCCCGCACGTTGCCACCACCTACCGCCTCACCGAGCTGTTCCACTTCTGGAGCAAGCACGTGCGGCTGAATGCGATCCTGCAGCCCGAGCAGTTCGTCGAGATCGGCGAGGCACTCGGCAAGGAGCTGGGGATCGCCTCCGGCGACCGGGTGAAGGTCTCCTCGAACCGCGGCTACATCAAGGCCGTGGCCGTGGTCACCAAGCGCCTGCGGGATCTCACGGTGGACGGCAAGCAGCTGCACACCGTGGGCATTCCGATCCACTGGGGCTTCACCGGTCTCACCAAGCCCGGCTTCCTCGCCAACACGCTCACCCCGGCGGTCGGAGACGCCAACGCGCAGACGCCGGAGTTCAAGTCGTTCCTCGTCAAGGTGGAGAAGGCGTGAGCCTGGTGGAGGGGCGCTGACATGCCACTGCAATCACTCGACATCATCCGGCGTTCGGCGACCACCACGCCCTCACCGCAGGCGCGCGGTGCCTACACCGGCACGGTCGCCAAGCTCATCGACACGAGCAAGTGCATCGGCTGCAAGGCCTGCCAGGTCGCCTGCATGGAATGGAACGACCTGCGCGACGAGGTCGGTACCAACACCGGCAGCTACCAGAACCCGGCCGACCTGAGCTCCGAGAGCTGGACCCTGATGCGTTTCGCCGAATACGAGAACCCGAAGGGGGATCTCGAGTGGCTGATCCGCAAGGACGGCTGTATGCACTGCGCGGACCCGGGCTGCCTCAAGGCCTGCCCCGCTCCGGGCGCGATCGTGCAGTACGCCAATGGCATCGTCGATTTTCAGGAAGAGAATTGCATCGGCTGCGGCTACTGCGTGACCGGCTGCCCGTTCGACATTCCGCGCATCTCCAAGCGCGATCACAAGGCCTACAAGTGCACGCTGTGCTCCGACCGCGTGGCCGTCGGCCTCGAGCCGGCGTGCATCAAGGCCTGTCCGACCGGCGCCCTGGTGTTCGGCACCAAGGAAGATATGCAACTGCACGCCGCCGAGCGCATCACCGACCTCAAGTCGCGCGGCTTCGAGCAGGCCGGCCTCTACGACCCGCAGGGCGTCGGCGGAACGCACGTCATGTACGTGCTGCATCATGCCGATCAGCCGCAGCTCTATGCCGGGCTCGCGCCCGATCCCCACATCAGTCTCCTGGTGCGCGCCTGGAAGGGGAAGGCCAAGCCGCTGGCGCTCGCCGTCATGGCGCTCACTGCACTCACCGCATTCTTCCATTTGGTGCGCGTCGGCAGAAACGAGGTGAGTGCCGCTGACGAGGCTGCCGCGGAGAAACAATCATGAGCGACGCCGAAAGCCCTCGCCTGCTGCTGCGGCACACCACCGGCGAGCGCACCACCCACTGGACGCTGGCCCTCACCTTCGTGCTCGGCGCGCTCTCGGGGCTCGCACTGTTTCATCCCGCGCTCTTCTGGCTGACCGAGCTCTTCGGCGGCGGCCCCTGGACGCGGATCCTGCACCCCTTCATCGGACTCCTCGCCGTGCTCGTGTTCCTCAAGTTCGCCGCGGGCCTCTGGGGTGACGCGCGCCTCACCCCGGCCGACCGGCAGTGGCTGCGCCAGCTGCAGGACGTCACCCACAACCGCGAGGACCGGCTGCCGGAAGTCGGACGCTACAACGCCGGCCAGAAGCTGCTCTTCTGGGTGCTGTTCGTCGGGATGCTGGGCCTCCTGCTCTCAGGTCTCGTCATCTGGCGCGAATATTTCGCGCTTTATTTTCCGGTTGCCCTGGTTCGGCTGGCGGCACTGGTGCACGCCATCTGCGCATTCGTCCTGATCTGCGGCATCATCGTGCACGTCTACTCTGCGTTCTGGATCAAGGGCTCGATTGAGAGCATGGTCCGCGGTACGGTGACACCGGGCTGGGCGTGGAAGCATCATCGCGCCTGGTTCCGCCAGGTCACTCATGACGCGCATCCTCGAACCCGGTCAAATTGAGGCTTCCGCCCAGCGGACCGTTCCGCGCGTTCGACTTCCCGGGCCCCAGGGCCCGTTCACCGACCGCGCCCGGCGGCTACGTCGGTTGGCCGCGCCGGGCGGGCCCGGCCACACGATTGCCGACTACCTGCAGCTGATGGCCGCACTGGCCGACGGCCAGGCCGGCGCGCTCCGGGACTTCAAGGCGTCCTCGCCCGCGGCGGATGCGATCGCCCGGGCACACGCGCACCGCATGCCGCTCATTCACGCCACCGGCTGGGCGCGGTCGCCGGGCTGGCGCGATCAGCTGCTGCGGATCGCGGGCTCGGTCGCCGCCTCACCAGCCGCCCCGCCGGGTGTCCGCGAGGTCGATCGGCGGCTGCAGGGGCTCACGGTGCAGGAGGTCGAAGCGCAGGCAGACGCTCTGCTCGCCGCCCGCGTCTCCGAGATCGACGTGGCGACGGCGCCCTTCCTCATGGCTGCCTTGCAGGTGCAGTGGGTCGCGCTCGCCAGCCAGCTGAAGGCGGACGAGGTGGCGCCGCTCGATGTCCCGGGGGTGTGTCCGGTGTGTGGGACACTCCCGGTCGCCAGCATCGTACGGAGCGATGAGGGCTCGCAGGGCTACCGGTACCTGCACTGCGCGCTCTGCGCCACCGAGTGGCACATGGTCCGGGTCACCTGCAGCCAGTGCCAGAACACCGAAAACCTCGGCTACCATTCGATCGAGGGGGGCTCCGAGGCGATACGCGCCGAGAGTTGCGATCGGTGTCATACCTACCGCAAGATCCTCTACCAGGAGAAGGACGCGGACGTGGAGCCGGTGGCCGACGATCTGGCGAGCCTGGCGCTCGACCTGTTGATGGCGGACGCAGGCTACCAGCGCGGCAGCGGCAACCCGCTGCTGTGGCAGAAGCCCTGAAGTCCCGGCCTCCTCCGAACTGAAAGCTGTCAAGGTTTGACGCTATGAAGCTCGTCCAGGGCGCCGGCCGGGCGTCCGCGATCCCCTCGGTCGACCGGCTGCTTCACGCCGGCAGCTTTGCTCCGCTGCTCGCGCAGCACGGGCGTACGCGGGTAACCGCCCTGCTCAGGCGGCATCTCGAGGAGCTGCGCCGCGCGGCCCGCGCCGGAACGCTCGAGCCCGGAGCTCTCGCCGACGGCATCCTGGCCGCAGCGCTCGCGGCGCGCCTCACCGAGTCGGCGCGCCTCGCGCTCAAGCCGGTGTTCAATCTCACCGGTACGGTGCTGCACACCAACCTCGGCCGTGCACTGCTGCCCGAGGAGGCCGTACGGGCGGTGACGCGCGCGCTGACCGCTCCCGTGAATCTCGAGCTCGATCTCGAATCCGGGGAGCGCGGCGAGCGCGACACGCTCGTCGAGCCGCTGCTGTGCGAGCTCACCGGAGCGGAAGCCGCCACCGTCGTGAATAACAACGCGGCAGCCGTGCTTCTCGTGCTGAGCGTGCTCGCGCAGCGCCGCGAGGTGCTGGTCTCGCGCGGCGAGCTGATCGAGATCGGCGGCTCCTTCCGTCTGCCGGACATCATGCGCCGCGCCGGCGCCAGGCTCATCGAGGTCGGCACCACCAATCGCACGCACCTCAGGGATTACCGGGACGCGTTGGGTGCGCGCTCGGCGCTGCTCCTCAAGGTTCACACCAGCAATTACGCCATTTCCGGATTCACCGCGAGCGTTGCGCTCGAACAGCTCGTCAAGCTGGGGGCCGCGCGCGGTGTACCAGTGGCGGTGGATCTGGGCAGTGGCTCGTTGGTCGACCTCACACGCTGGCAGCTCCCCGCGGAGCCCACGGTGCGCGCCGCGCTCGCAGCCGGTGCCGATCTGGTTACCTTCAGCGGCGACAAGCTTCTCGGCGGACCCCAGGCGGGCCTCATCGTGGGCCGCAGCGATCTCGTCGAGAGGCTGCGCAAGGATCCCCTCAAGCGGGCCTTGCGTGTGGGCAAACACACACTGGCCGCGCTGGAAGCCGTGCTTTCGTTGTACCGGACGCCCGAGTTTCTCCCGGAGCGCCTGACGACGCTGCGTCTCCTCAAGCGTCCGGCCGCTGAGATGGAGGCCCAGGCCCTGCGGCTGGCGCCCCGCGTGCAGCAAGCGCTCGGCGGCTCCTACCAGGTGGCCACCACGCCGCTCGGGAGTCAGATCGGCAGCGGTGCGCTCCCCGTCGATCAATTGCCGAGCCACGGGCTCGTGATCCGTGCCCCAAGGAGCAGCCGCGGCGCGCTCGTGCCTCTCGAGGGAGCGCTGCGTGCGCTGCCGCGCCCGGTGCTCGGGCGGCTGAAGGACAAGGCGCTGTGGCTCGACCTGCGCTGCCTCGAGCCGACGGATGAGGCGGAGCTTCTGGCGCAGCTCGACACGCTCGGGTCGATTGGGCCGGTGCCATGATCATCGGCACCGCGGGCCACATCGACCACGGCAAGACCACGCTGGTGCGCGCGCTCACCGGAGTCGATACCGATCGGCTCAAGGAAGAGAAGGCGCGCGGCATCTCGATCGAGCTGGGTTACGCCTACACGCCGCTCCCGGGCGGGGAAGTGCTCGGCTTCATCGATGTGCCGGGCCACGAGCGGCTGGTACACACCATGGTGGCTGGCGCCTGCGGCATCGATTTTGCCCTGCTGGTGGTTGCGGCCGACGACGGCGTCATGCCACAGACTCACGAGCATCTAGCGATCCTCGAGCTCCTGGGAGTGACAAGAGGCGCCGTGGCGCTCACCAAGATCGACCGCGTCGATGAACGCCGCCGGTGTCAGGCGGAAACGGAAGTGCGGACTGCCCTCGGCGCGACGCGCCTGAGCGGGGCACCGCTGTTCGGAATCGATGCAACCGCTGCCGGGGATCCCGGCGTCGAAGCCCTGCGGCAGCACCTGTCAGAGGCGGCGTCCGCGACCGTGGGGCGTGCCGACAGCCGCCTGTTCCGTCTCGCGATCGATCGGGTATTCAGTCTCCCGGGCCACGGCACGGTCGTGACCGGCACGGTGTTTTCCGGTTGCGTGCGCGCCGGGGACATGCTGACGGTGATGCCCGCCGGCCGCCCGGCGCGCGTGCGCAGCATCCATGCGCAGAATCAGGCCGCCGACGAGGGCCGCGCCGGTCAGCGCTGCGCGCTGAATCTGGTGGGTCTCGAGACGAGCGACATCGCGCGCGGCGACTGGGTCGCCGATCCGCGCCTGCTCGTGGCGAGCACCCGCCTCGATGTGCGCCTCGAGTTGCTCGCGGCATCGCAGGCGCGACTCGAGGCCTGGTCGCCATTGCACGTCCATTTCGGCGCTACCCATCGCCTCGCCCACGCCGTGCCGCTCGAGCCGGCGCGGCTCGAAGCAGGCGACTCCGGGCACGTGCAGCTCGTGTTCGACGCGCCGCTCTCGGCCATGCCGGGCGATCGCCTCATCGTGCGCGATGCCCACGCACGCCACACGATCGGCGGCGGCGTAGTGCTCGACCCGGCCGCGCCGCCCCGCCGCCGCCGCTCAGCGCTGCGTCAACGCTACCTGAGCGCGCTCGAGCGGCTGCTCGCCGGCGAAGGACTCGGCGCAATCCTCGCTTGCGCCCGCTATGGCGTGACGCTCTCGGAGCTGACGCTCCTCACGGGGCGCGCGCCAGGCGGCATGGCTCTCCCTCCCGGGGCTCTCACCATCGCAGCCGGCACCGAGCGCTTCGTGCTCCTCCCGGAAGGCTGGCAGGCGCTGCGGGCCGGCGCGCTCGCGGCGCTCGGCCGCTTTCATGCGGAAGTTCCCGACGAGCCGGGGCCCGACAGCGGGCGGCTGCGGCGCATGAGCTTCCCCGACGCACCGGGTGCACTCTGGCAGGCGCTGGTCGCCGAGCTACTCAGCGAGCGGCGGATTTCACGCAGCGGCGTTTGGCTCCATCTGCCCGAGCACGTAGTCTCACTCTCGCCGGCCGATGTGCAGCTCGCGCTGAAACTCGCGCCGCTGCTCGTCGCCGGGCGCTTCGATCCGCCCTGGGTGCGCGAGCTCGCCGCCACCGTGCACGAGAGCGAGGAGCGCGTTCGCACGGTACTGCGCAAGCAGGTCGCGCTCGGCGGCGCCTATCAGGTGGTGCGCGACCTCTTCTACGCGCCAGGGCGCATCGCCGAGCTCGCCGCAATCGTCGCGACCCACGCCCGCGAGCATGGCGGCGTGAGCGCCGCCGGCTTCCGCGACAGCGTCGGCCTCGGGCGCAAGCGCGCCGTACAGATACTCGAGTTCTTCGACCGCGTCGGCTACACGCGCCGCGTGCGCGAGCAGCACGTGGTGCGAACCGATTGGAAGGCACCCGTACCCGGTGGTACGACTGGGCTTCAAACCCAGGAGGGGGCGCCAGACGCTTCCTGGTAGGTTCGACTCCTGCTGCCTTCCGCCACTTTTCCCTGCGAGATCACCATGAGCTCATCCGCCAGTGCCCCTCGCCTCACCTCGCTCTCCCACGGGGGCGGCTGCGGCTGCAAGATCTCGCCGGCGATTCTTGCGGATCTGCTGCGGCGTTCGGCGGCCGCCGCGCCCCAGAGCGCGCCTCACGCCGCGCTCCTCGTCGGCACCGAGACCGGCGACGACGCCGCGGTCTATCGGCTGAATGACAGCCAGGCGCTGATTGCGACCACCGATTTCTTCATGCCGATCGTCGACGACCCCTTCGATTTCGGGCGCATCGCCGCCACCAACGCCCTGTCGGACGTCTACGCCATGGGAGGCCGGCCGATCTTTGCGCTGGCGCTGCTCGCCATGCCCGTCAACGTGCTGCCGGCGGAAGTCATCCGCGAGATCCTGAGGGGCGGGGAAACGGTGTGCGCGCAAGCCGGTGTCCCGATCGCCGGCGGTCACAGCATCGACTCCGTCGAGCCCATCTACGGGCTGGCTGCGCTCGGGCTCGTGCACCCCGGGAAAGTGCTGCGCAACTCCGGCGCACGCGCCGGGGATGCCCTCATTCTCGGCAAGCCGCTCGGGGTCGGGATCCTGTCCGCGGCGCTGAAGAAAGGCGCGCTCTCGTCCGACGGTTATCGTCAGCTCATCGATACGACCACGCGCCTGAACAGCGCGGGACCCGGCCTCGCGGCGCTCGCGGGAGTGCACGCAATGACGGATGTGACCGGATTCGGGCTCCTCGGCCATCTGCTCGGCATGTGCCGCGGCGCTGGGCTCGGCGCGGACGTGCGCCTCGCACAGGTGCCGGAGATCGAGGGCGTCCGGGCGCTCCTGATGGCCGGCTACGTGACCGGAGCGTCCGCACGCAACTGGGACTCCTACCGCGACGAGGTGCGCCTGGCCCCCGAGCTCACCCCGCTCGACCAGGCGCTGCTCTGCGATCCGCAGACCTCGGGGGGACTCCTCGTCGCCTGCGCTCCGGAGACGGTTCCCGCGGCGCTGGAGGTCTTCGGGCGGGAGGTTTTCGGCCAGGCGGTGGTCATCGGCGAGATGAGCCCGGGACCGGCGCGGGTGACGGTCGAGCCGTGACCGCGCGCCATGGTCGCCACGGCGATAGAGATGGAGCGGGCTAACGGGTTCGAACCGTCGACCTGTACCTTGGCAAGGTACCGCTCTACCAACTGAGCTAAGCCCGCATCTGAATCAGAACGGCGGATTCTATGTACACCCCCCTGGAAGTCAAGGCGAGTGGGCCACGCCTCAGGCAATGATTCCCCCGGGCACCCAGGGTTTTTACCCCTTGCAAATACATAGATTTATGTACGTCTCTTAACGTCTTAGCTCAGGCCACGCCGCGCGCAGGTAGGCCACCATCGACACGAGCGTGGCCGCGGCAGCGACCTCGGTAAGAATCACGCCGAGCCGATACGTCGGAAGCCCGAAAAGCGGCCACCGGTACAGCATCATCGACAGCCCCACGATCTGCAGGATGGTCTTGTACTTGCCGAGCTGGGAGACGGCTACCTTGCGCCGGGCGCCGATCTCCGCCATCCACTCGCGCAGCGCCGAGATCGTGATCTCGCGGCCGATGATGATGGCGGCCGTGAGCACGATCAGCCAGCGTGGGTCCTTGCTGACCAGCAGTACCAGCGCAACCGACACGATCAGCTTATCGGCGACCGGATCGAGAAAGGCGCCGAGGCGCGAGGTCTGCCGAAAGCGCCGGGCAAAATACCCATCGAGCGAATCGGTGACGCCCGCGGCCGCAAACAGCAGACCCGCCGCCGGATCCGACCAGGGATACGGCATATAGAAAAGCAGCACGATGAGCGGGATGGATGCGATCCGCAGCCAGGTCAGCGTGTTCGGGACGTTAAAGACCATGGCACTCGCGGCTTTCTCTCACGAGCCCGGGTGCAGGTGATCATAAAGGCTTCGGGCGAGGGTGGCGCCAATTCCGGCCACCTGAGTGAGATCCGCCACGCCGGCACGCATCACGCCCTGCAGCCCCCCGAAGTGCTTCAGCAGCGCCCGGCGCTTGGCGGGACCCAAGCCCGGGACGACCTCGAGCACCGACTCGTTGTAGCGCCGAGCGCGCTTGCGCCGGTGTCCGGCGATGGCAAAACGGTGGGCCTCGTCGCGAATGCGCTGGATGAGCCTCAGCGCCGGTGAATGCGCCTCGAGGGTCACAGCTCCCGGAGCCCCGTAGACGAACAGCCGCTCCTGTCCGGGACGCCGGTCCGGGCCCTTGGCCACGCCGATCAGCGTCAGGTCCGCGAAGCCGAGCTCGGCCAGCACCGCGTGCACCTCGCCGATCTGCCCCGCACCGCCGTCGATCAGCAGGAGGTCGGGGGCCGGAACCTCGCCGGCACGCACGTGCCGGTAGCGCCGCTCGAGCGCCTGGCGCAGCGCCCCATAGTCATCACCAGGAGTGACGCCCGTAATGTTGAAGCGGCGGTACTCCTTCTTGAGCGCGCCCTCGGGGCCGAACACCACGCAGGAGGCGACCGTGCCCTCCCCGCCGGTGTGGCTGATGTCGAAGCATTCGATCCGCGCAGGCGGCTCGGGCAGATCGAGCGCGCGCGTCAGCTCGGTGAGCATCTCCTCGACGCCGGCGCGCTGCGAGTGCCGCATCCGCAGCGCCTGGGTCGCGTTCTCGCGTGTCAACTCGACCCACTTTGCCGCGAGTCCCCGCGCCGGGTGGCGTACCTCGACCGTGTGCCCGGCCTCGCCGCTCAGCGCCTCGGCCAGCGCCTGCGCGTCGGGCAGCGCTTGCCCAAGCAGGACCTCCGGCGGCGGCTCGGCCTCGGCGTAGTACTGCATGATGAACGAGGCGAGCGCCTCGTCGGGCTCGGCCAGCAGGGCTCGCGGGAAATAGCTCGTGGTGCCGAGATTGCGCCCGCCACGTACCAGCATGACGCTCACGCAGTACTCGCCCGCCTCCCCGACGATCGCGAGCACGTCCGCGTCGCGCTCGCCGCCCGCGGTCACGACCTGCTGGGCCTGGATGCGCTTGAGCGCCGCGAGCTGATCGCGCAGCTGCGCCGCACGCTCGAACTCGAGCCGCGCCCCCGCCTCCTCCATGCGCGCCGCCAGCTCCGCGTTGACCTCGTCACTGCGGCCTTCGAGCACCTTGAGGGCCGCCTGGATGTCCTGCGCGTAGGCCTCGGGCGCGATGAGCCCGACACACGGCGCCGAGCAGCGGCCGATCTGGTGCTGCAGGCATGGGCGGCTGCGGTTGGCGAAGAAGGTGTCGCGGCAGTTGCGGATCCGGAACAGCTTCTGCAGCTGGTTCAGCGTGTCGCGCACCGCACCGGCGCTCGGGAAGGGCCCGAAGTAGCGCCCGGGGGCAGTGCGCGCGCCGCGGTGGAAGATCAGGCGCGGAAACTCGTGGCGCGCGTCGAGGTGGATGTAGGGGAAGCTCTTGTCGTCGCGCAGCACCACGTTGAAGCGCGGCTTGTGCTCCTTGATGAGGTTGTACTCGAGCAGCAGCGCCTCGGTCTCGGAGTTGGTGACCGTGACCTCGATGGCGATGATCTGCGCCACCAGCGCCTGGACTTTGGGGTTGACGTTGCCGGCGGCAAAGTAGCTGCCCACCCGGTCCTTGAGGCTGCGCGCCTTGCCGACGTACAGCAGCTCGCGGCCGGCCCCGAACATGCGGTACACGCCCGGGCGGCGCGGGAGCGCGGCGATGTATTCCTTGTGATCGAACACGTTCAGACCGACGGCCTCAAGCCCGCACGCACGCAGGCACGCGCCAGCACCTCGCGGAACATTCCCGGCGTCAGCCGCCGGGTCTGGGTGTTGTAGCGGCTGCAATGATACGAGTCGATGAGCCACCTTGCCTCGCCGAGCTCGTGCTCGCGCCCGTGCGCAAACGGGAAGTGAGCACGCGGGAGGCCGCGCGCCAGCAGCAAGGCATCGTGCGCGATGCGCCCGAGGGCAAGGTAGACGCGCGCGGCGGACAGCTCGCCGAGCTCGCCCCTGAGGTAGCCGTTGCAGCAGCGAATTTCCGCGGGCAGCGGCTTGTTGCCGGGCGGTACGCACTTGACCGAGTTGACGATCCGCGCGTCGATGAGGCGCAGGTCGTCGCTCGCAGAGGTCGACTCGGGCGCGCTCGCGAGGCCGAGCTCGTAGAGAGTCCGGTAGAGCAGGATCCCGGCATGGTCGCCCGTGAAGGGGCGCCCGGTGCGGTTGGCGCCGTGCAGACCCGGCGCGAGCCCGACGAGAATGAGCCGCGGCGACGCGGCGCCGAAGGAAGGGACGGGCCGCGCCCAGTAGTCCGCGTGACTCCGGCGGGTGGCCTCGAGGTAGCGTGCGAGGCGCGGGCAGCGCGTGCAGTCGGGGTCGTAGGCGGCGCTGCGCCTCACGGCGCGCTTAAGAGAGGTCATCCATGTGGCGGATGACCGCGTCCGCAAAGCCCGAGGTGCTCATGAGCCTGGCGCCGGGGATCAGCCGCTGCAGATCCTCCTCGACGTTCTTGCGCGCCGCGAGCTCGCGCTTGGGCGCCTTGATCGCCTCGCGCAGCCGCGCCAGGTCGTAGGTGAGCTCCTTGTGCGCGATGGTGCTGGTCACGCCCTTGATGATGAGGTCCGCGGCCTCGCGCCAGCCGAGGTAGCGCAGCATCATCTCCGCCGAGAGAATCAGCGAGCCCGGATTCACGCGGTCCTTGCCGGCGAACCCGGGCGCCGTGCCGTGCGTCGCCTCGAACACCGCCAGCCCGTCGCCGATATTGCCCCCGGGGGCGATGCCGATGCCGCCCACCTGCGCGGCGAGCGCATCCGAGACGTAATCGCCGTTCAGGTTCAGCGTCGCGATGACGTCGTATTCCTCGGGCCGCAGCAGCACCTGCTGCAGGAAGTTGTCGGCGATCACGTCCTTGATGACGATGTCGGTGCCGGTCACCGGGTTGGGGAACTTCAGCCACGGGCCGTCGCCGATCGGGCGCGCGCCGAATTCCTCCCGGGCGAGCTGGTAGCCCCAGTTGCGGAATGCGCCCTCGGTGAACTTCATGATGTTGCCCTTGTGCACCAGCGTCACCGACACCCGGTCGTTGTCGATCGCATAACGTATCGCTTTGCGGATCAGGCGCTGGCTGCCCTCCTTCGACACCGGCTTGATGCCGATGCCGGAGCTCGAGGGGAAACGGATGGCATGCACCCCGAGCTCGCGCTGCAGGAACGCGATCAGCTTGTGCACCTCGGCAGAGCCCGCCGGCCACTCGATGCCGGTGTAGATGTCCTCGGTGTTCTCGCGGAATACCACCATGTCCGTGAGGCTCGCGTCCTGCATCGGGCTCGAGACTCCGGGGAAGTAGCGGATCGGCCGCACGCAGGCATAGAGGTCGAGCGTCTGGCGCATGGCGACGTTGAGCGAGCGCATGCCGCCGCCCACCGGAGTGCCGAGGGGTCCCTTGATGGAGACCACGAACTCGCGCAGCGCTTCGAGCGTCTCCTCCGGAAGCCACTGGCCATAGAGCGCGTTGGCCTTCTCGCCGGAGTAGATCTCCATCCAGGCGATGTGCCGCGCGCCGCCGTAGGCCTTGGCTACCGCGGCATCGACCACGCGCCGCATCGCCGGCGTCACGTCGACCCCGATGCCGTCACCCTCGATGAAGGGAATGATGGGCGCATCGGGTACGTCGAGCGAGGAGTCGGGGTTGACGCCGATGCGGCGCCCCGAGTCCGGGACGACGATGTGCGAGTAGCGCATGGGACGTTTCGGTCAGCGAGCCCAGGGCCGACTCAGGCGCGCTTCTCCGCGCGGCGGCTCCGGCTGTGCTCGGCGATCAGCATCGCGAGCTCGAGCGCCTGCTCGTGGTTGAGGCGCGGATCGACCGTCGAGCGGTAGGCACGCTGCAGATCCTGATCGGTGAGCCCGCGCGCGCCGCCGGTGCACTCCGTGACGTCCTCGCCGGTGAGCTCGATGTGCACGCCGCCGAGGTAGGAACCTGTATCCGCGTGGATGCGGAAGGCGAGCTCGAGCTCCTTCAGGATGTTCTCGAAGCGGCGCGTCTTCAGACCCCCGGTCGTCGTCTCGGTGTTGCCGTGCATGGGATCACACACCCACAGCACCGTCTGTCCGGTCTGCCGTACCGCCTCTATGGCCTTCGGCAGCGCCGCGGCGATCTCCTTCGCTCCGAAGCGGTGGATGAACGTCAGCCGCCCCGGCTGGTTCTGCGGGTTGAGCGCGGTCACCAGTCCCTGCAGCCAGGCCGCATCCATCGCCGAGCCCACCTTGACGGCGACGGGGTTGGAGATGCCACGGAAGTACTCGACGTGCGCACCGTCGAGCGCGGCCGTGCGCATGCCGATCCAGGGCAGGTGGGTCGAGAGGTTGTACCAGCGGTTCTGGCGCGGAATGAAGCGCGTCTGCGCCTGCTCGTAGTGCAGGTGCAGCCCTTCATGGCTCGCGTAGAACTCCACCAGCGTCGCCTCGTGCACCTGCCGGCCGCTGATGCCCTCGAAGAAGTCGAGCGCATCGGCGATCGCACTCACGATGCGCTGGTAGGCATCCTTGAGCGGCGCCTGGTGCACGAAGCCGAGATCCCAGTATTCCGGGTGATGCAGATCCGCGAACCCGCCCTCGACGAGCGCGCGCACGAAGTTGAGCGTCAGCGCGGCGCGCTCGTAGCCGCGCAGCAGCAGCGTCGGATCGGCAGCGCGCGCCTCGGCGCTGAACTCCGGACGGTTGACCAGATCGCCGCGATAGCTCGGCAGCGTCACCCCCTCGCGCGTCTCGCTGTCGGCGGAGCGCGGCTTGGCGTACTGACCGGCCATGCGGCCGACGCGGATGATCGGCTTCTTCAGCCCGTGCAGCAGCACCAGGCTCATCTGCAGGAGAATCTTCAGCTTCTTGGCTATCGTGTCGGATTCGCACTCGGCGAAGGTCTCGGCACAATCCCCGCCCTGCAGGAGGAACGCCTCGCCGCGCTGCGCCGCAGCCAGCTTCTCCCTGAGGGCCTCGACCTCCCACGACACCACGATCGGCGGCAGCCGCGAGAGCTCCGCAACGACGCGCTCGAGCGCCTTCGGGTCGCGATAGGCCGGCTGCTGCTGGACGGGCCGGGTCTGCCAGCTCGCGCTATGCCAGGTCGTGGTCTCGGGGGAACGCATAGCAATCGATCCTAGCATGCACTCCGAGCGCCAATTCGCACCCCCGTGAGGGGCCGGGAACATGCACTCCGGGGGCGGCTGGCGTTGCGGGCATAGGGAAGGCAGAATGCGCCCCTTTTCGAGAGGGGCCTATGCACCGAGTGTTGATCCTCGGCGCCGGAAAGATCGGCGCCCTGATATCCGGATTACTAGCGGAATCCGGGAGTTACAAGGTTCAGCTGGCCGACGTGGACGGAGCCGCCGCGGAGGCGGTGGTACGCGCCCACGGCGGCCGCGAGCTGATCAGTTTCGCCCTCGATGCGAGCCACGGGGACGTGCTCGAGCGGCACCTCGAAGCCCATCCGGTCGATGCCGTCATCTCGGGCCTCCCCTACTACTGCAACCGCGGGGTGGCAGAGGCGGCGCGGCGGGCCGTAATTCACTATTTCGATCTCACCGAGGACGTCGAGGTGACGCGCGCGGTGCGCGCGATCGCCGCGGGCGCCGGCCAGGCCTTCGTGCCCCAGTGCGGTCTCGCGCCCGGGTTCATCAGCATCGCCGCGGCCGAGCTCATCACCCATTTCGATGAGCTGCGCACGGTGAAGCTGCGGGTCGGCGCCCTGCCGCAGCATCCCAACAACGTCCTCAAGTACTCCCTCACCTGGTCGACCGAGGGACTCATCAACGAGTACGGCAACCCCTGCCAGGCGGTCAGCGACGGCCGGGTCGTCGAAGTCGCGCCTCTCGAGGGGCTCGAGGAGATCGAGATCGACGGCATGCGCTACGAGGCCTTCAATACCTCGGGCGGCCTCGGCTCGCTCGCCGACACCCACGGCGCGCACTGCGAGACGATGAACTACAAGACCATCCGCTATCCCGGTCACTGCGAGCAGATGCGCCTGCTGATGAACGATCTGAAGCTCAACCACGATCGCGGCACCTTGAAGCGCATCCTCGAGAACGCGGTGCCGCAGACGCTGCAGGACGTGGTGATCGTCTATGCCGCGGTCACCGGCAAGCAGGACGGGCAGCTGCGCGAGGAAAACTACGTCAACAAGATCTACCCGCAGGTGATCGCGGGACGGTTGTGGTCGGCGATCCAGGTGTCGACCGCCGCGGGCATCACCGCGGTAGTCGATCTGGTGTTGGCGCACCCCGGCCGCTACCACGGCTGCATCGCCCAGGAGCAGTTCCGCCTCACCGACATCCTCGCCAACCGCTTCGGACGCTACTACGCGCCGGGCGGCAGCAAGCACGTCTCGGGCGAAGTCGTCGTGTCCGGCAAAGCCGGCCAGCAGCGCCATCGAAAGGTAGCCGTCCGATGAGCCATATCGACGTCAACGCACTGCTCGCCCGCCTCGGCCTCGCCGCCGTCAATCCCGGCACCTGGTCGGGAGCTCGCGGCTGGTCGCAGAGCACCGGCGCGCCGCTCCTCAACGTGAAGAACCCGGCGACCGGTACGCTCATCGCCCAGGTCCGGCCGGCAACCGATGCCGACTACGAGGACGTACTCACGAGCGCGCAGCAGGCGGCGGCCGCCTGGCGCGAGGTCCCGGCGCCCAAGCGCGGCGAGGCCGCGCGACTCCTCGGCGAGGAGCTGCGCCGCCACAAGCAGGACCTCGGCAAGCTGGTGTCGCTCGAGATCGGCAAGATCCTCGCCGAGGGCCTGGGCGAGGTGCAGGAGATGATCGACATCGCCGACTTCGCGGTCGGCCAGTCGCGCATGTTGTACGGACTGTCGATGCATTCCGAGCGGCCGCGCCATCGCATGTCCGAGCAGTGGCACCCGCTCGGTGTCGTCGGCATCATCTCGGCGTTCAACTTCCCGGTGGCCGTGTGGTCGTGGAACGCGCTGCTCGGCACCATCTGCGGCAACGCCTGCGTGTGGAAGCCCTCGCACAAGACTCCTCTCAGCGCGCTCGCGGTACAGCAGCTGTGCGTGCGCGTGATGCAGGAGGCGAAGCTGCCGCCGATCTTCCAGCTGTTCATCGACGGCGGCACCGACCTCGCCACGCGCCTGGTCGAGGACCGGCGCGTCGCGCTCGTCTCCTTCACCGGCTCGACCGAGGTCGGCCGCAAGGTCGGGGAGCGGGTGGCGGCGCGCCTCGGCAAGAGTCTGCTCGAGCTCGGCG
>DATIXU010000126.1:0-2374 GCA_035518275.1 Steroidobacteraceae bacterium | reverse complement strand
TGTCCCAAATAGGTGGACAGCAGCGGCATCCTTGCGGCAACGTCACCGCCGTCGCGGTACCAGCCAAGCAGCGTCTTGACCGCAAAGGAGTGGCGCAGATCATGTATGCGAACGTGTCTGGCGGGCGAGGGATGCTCGATGCCGGCCTGCTTGAGCAGTGCGCGGAACGGCTGGTGGAAGGTCGGGTGACAGAGCCTGGTGCCGCGCGTGGTGATGAAGAAGCTGCGCTCCTTGACCTTCGGAGAGAGCCGATCGCGACGCTGGCTGTAATCGGCCAGCGCGCGGACGGCGCTCTCGTGCAAGAGCACCTCTCGCGACTTGCCGAATTTCGAATCGCGCACGATCAACACCTGGCCTTCCAGGTCGACGTCGTCGCGGTCCAAGCGGATCGCTTCGCCGATCCTCAGCCCGGTGCACGCGAGCAGCCCGATCACGGTCTCGAACGTCGCCGCCCGCAGCGCCGGGCGCAGCCGACGAGCAGCGGCCATCAGCGCAAGGATCTCGTCCTCGCGATACAGATACGGGGCGGGGCGGTACTTGCTCGCGGGCAACAGCTCGAGCGGCGGGACCTCACAGGCCGGGTCGAGCGCCTTGAGATAGCGCGCGAAGCCGCGGACCGCCCGCAGCCGCCGCGAGAGATAGTTGCGGCTGCCGCTGCGCGGTAGCCTCGCCCAGTCCAGCGCGAGGCTGGTGGTGACTGTGCGCTGGCCGGCGTCCTCGGCGAACTTCACGAACTCGCTCAGCAGCTGGCTCTCGCCGACGAGCTTGAACCCGAGAGCGCGGCGGACCTGCAGGTAGTTCTGGACGTGCTCAGCGAGGCCGGTCATGCCGCCACACCCGGCCAGGGCTGAACGACCGCGGCGAGCGCGAGCCGGTCGACCTTGGCATAGATCGAGGTGACATCCCGGCCGCGGTGACGCAGCACCTGGCCGACCTCGGTCAAGCTCCCGCCGGCGCGCAGCATCTCGGTCGCCGCCGTGTGTCTGAGCCGATGAGCGCAGACCATCGGCAGCCCCGCTCGCTGGCAGGCACGACGCACGATCTGGGAGACGGCGCCCGCCGACAGGCCGCCGTGCGGCGCGCGCACCCGCGTGAACACGAACACCGACTCACACCGCGGACGACCGCGAGCCAGCCAGCCGGCCAGCGCCTCGCCCACGTCGGCAGGAAGCGGCAGCCGCTCCAGCCTGCTGCCCTTCCCGCGGATCAGCACCTCCCCGGCGCGCCAATCAATATCCGAGAGCCGCAGCGCGGCGACCTCGCCGGCGCGCAACCCGAGCCGCGACAGCACCGTGAGAACCGCGAAGTCCCGCCGCCCGACCCGGGTGCGACGATCACAGCCCGCCAAAAGCCGCCGAACCGACCCGGCGTCGAGCGCCTTGACCAGCGACGCCAACCGCCAGCTCGCGACCGAAGGCACCGCGCCCGCCAGATCCCGCTCGACCTCGCCCTCCACATGCAAAAAGCGCAACACCACCCGCAGGCGAGTGACCATGCACTTCGCCGAACCAACGCTTGACCGCCGCGATTCCCGCAGCACGAACTCGCTGACCGCCGCACCATCCAGCTCCGCAAGCGCGAGCCCGCCGCGGACACGCTCTCGATCGGCGAGGAACACGCGCGCGACGCCGACATAGTTGCGCACGGTCGACGGCGCCAAGCCACGCCGCTCCAGCAGATACTGCGAGTAGCGCTCGATCAGCGTCTCGCTCGGCGTCGCAGGCACAGCAGGCACCGGCACCGGCGCGACCCCCAAGCCACGCAAGTAACCAAGCAACGGGATCAGCGCCCGCGGCGACACGAACCGCGCGCGCCCCGCCGCCCGCCGCTCAGCCGCAAACCATTCGGTAACGCTCACGGTCAGATCACCAGCCCCCAGGCCACGCTCCCCCAGCCACCGACTCACGTCCGCCATCAGCCGCAACTGATCGGCAGCCGTCCCCGGCCGATACCCCCGTGCAATCAGATCCTCAACGAACCCCGACGCGAACGCCGCCAACGGCCCACCGACACCCACCCCCGAAGCGACACCCACCCCCGAAGCGACACCCACCCCCGAATGACTGCTCACGATCACTCTCCCTTCTCGCCAGACGAAAAGGGCAGAGCCTCGATCAGACCCCCGGATTATGCCGAGCTCTCAAACCAAAAAACCCCGCACAAACCGCGATTCACCGCAGCAACTCAGCATAACTCGCGAATCGGCATAAGCCGATCTATGCGGATATCCGCATAGATCGGCGTACCTGATAACCGTTGGGGAGCCCATCGCCACCCAACCGGCGTTAGCGCCGGTCGTGCAGTAGCGGACCCCGGCGGCCTGCTCCATCCCGTGCAGGGCGACGTTCAACAGCACAGGGCTAACCACACCGCC
>DATIXU010000125.1:0-32411 GCA_035518275.1 Steroidobacteraceae bacterium | reverse complement strand
AGCAGATCCTGTTCGAGCGCCTTGCGCTGCCGGTGCGCCGCAAGACCCCCACCGGCCAGCCCTCCACCGCCGAGGACGTGCTCGAGGAGCTGGCCGCGGACTACCCGCTGCCGCGCATCGTGCTCGAGTACCGCGCGCTCGCCAAGCTCAAGTCCACCTACACCGACAAGCTCCCCGAGCAGGTGAACGAGCGCACCGGCCGCATCCACACCAACTACGCGCAGGCGGTGGCCGCCACCGGGCGGCTGTCCTCGGTCGAGCCGAACCTGCAGAACATCCCGATCCGCCGGCCCGAGGGGCGGCGCATCCGCCAGGCGTTCATCGCCCCGCCCGGTTGCGTGCTGCTCGCGGCGGACTATTCGCAGATCGAGCTGCGCATCATGGCGCACCTCTCCGGGGACGAGAGTTTGAGGGCCGCGTTCGCCGAGGATCGCGACGTGCACCAGGCGACGGCGGCGGAGGTGTTCGGCGTCGAGCTCGCGGGCGTCACGGCCGATCAGCGCCGCACCGCCAAGGTGATCAACTTCGGGCTGATCTACGGCATGTCGCCCTTCGGGCTGGCGCGCAATCTCGGCATCGAGCGCAGCGCCGCGCAGCAGTACGTGGAACGCTACTTCCAGCGCTACCCCGGGGTGAAGCGCTTCATGGACGACACGCGCATCCAGGCGCGCGAGCGCGGCTATGTCGAGACGGTGTTCGGACGGCGACTGTACCTGCCGGACATCCGCTCCGGCAACACGCAGATGCGCCAGTACGCCGAGCGCAGCGCCATCAACGCGCCGATGCAGGGCACGGCGGCCGACATCATCAAGCGCGCCATGATCGCGGTGCACGCCTGGTGCGACCGCGCGGATTCCCCGGCGCGACTCATCATGCAGGTGCACGATGAGCTGGTGCTCGAGGTGCGCTCGGACGCGGTCGCCGAGGTGACCCGGGCGGTGCGCGAGCGCATGGTGGGCGCGGCGACTCTCAGCGTGCCGCTGCGCGTCGACGTCGGCACCGGCGCCAACTGGGACGAGGCGCACTGAAGCGCGCCGCCCGCGCGCCAGGGCGCGAACTTCTGCTCCTGTCGCGGGTCCTTGACGCTGCGGATCGCCCGCCGGCCTGTCGCCGGCTTGCAACAGTCAACACGCGGCCCGCGATTGTGTTAGGTAAGGAAGCGGACAGAACAGGAGGTTCAGCCATGCGCAGACTTCTGCTGGTGATCGCGCTCGCCTTGGGCGCGAGTGTCGCCTGCGCCGACGACGGATCGTTCTACGTCGGCGCGGGCATCTCCAAGGACAAGCTCAGCGACATCGCCAATCAGGGGACGAACTTCGCCGACATCGACAGTACCT
Source organism: Steroidobacteraceae bacterium (assembly GCA_035518275.1). Taxonomy (GTDB): domain Bacteria; phylum Pseudomonadota; class Gammaproteobacteria; order Steroidobacterales; family Steroidobacteraceae; genus 13-2-20CM-66-19. The sequence goes on along the minus strand of DATIXU010000125.1, from coordinate 31,074 downwards.
CGTGGAAGGTGTTCGCCGGCTTCAGGCCTCTGAGCGTGTTTGCCATCGAGGCCGACTACCTCGATCTCGGCAGCGAGGACAGCAGCACCCACACAGACGCCAAGGCCTTCGCCGGCTACGCGGTGGGCTTCCTGCCGATCCCGGTGCCGTTCCTCGACGTCTTCGGCAAGGCCGGGCTCTCGCGCGTGAAGCTCAACGGCAGCGCGGTCTCGCCGCTTCCGGCGGTGAGCTTCTCGACCAGCGGTACGGAATTCGCCTGGGGCGGCGGCGCCGGGGTGCACGTCGGAAACTTCGGCGCCCGGCTCGAATATGAGAGGTTCAATATCCCGAACACCAATGGGGCGAACGTCGCGTCGCTCGAGGTGTACCTGAACATCTTCTAGAAGCCGATACACTGCGCCGACCGTGCGGCGGCGGCGGTCGTGTCAACGCAAACGGCGCGACTCTGTTATCGAGGGATTCACCACACCGAAGAGGTCTCTATGCGCAAATTCCTGGCTTTACTCGCCCTGGCACTCGCGGCGGGCGCCGCCCACGCCGACAACGGCACGTTCTATGTCGGCGCCGGCGTGTCGCGGGACAGCATCAAGGACATCACCGCGACGGCCTCGGACCTCAACAGCACCAACTGGAAAGCCTGGGCCGGCTTCAGGCCGATCAGCGTGTTTGCCGTCGAAGCCGACTACATCGACCTCGGCAGCCAGACGGTCAGCGGCGCCGGCGGATCCACGAACCTCGACTACAAGGCCTTCGCCGGTTACGCGGTCGGGTACGTGCCGCTCCCGGTTCCTTTTCTCGACGTCTTCGGCAAGGTGGGGCTCGCCCGCTGGCAATCGAGCGGCAGCACCAGCTTCGGCGGGCCGGGGCTTTTCTCCCTCTCGGATGAAGGTACCCAGTTCGCCTGGGGAATCGGCACCCAGGTGCACGTCGGCAACTTCGGCGCGCGCCTCGAGTACGAGAACTTCAGCATCCGCAATACGAACGGCGCCAATATCGTCTCACTGAGCGTATTCCTGAACGTGTTCTGATGGCTGTGGCGCCGGCGATACAGATCGTTAAGCAAATTCATGATCTGAAACGAGATTTTTTTCAGGGCGAGCTGGAACTCACGAGAACTGGCCTCATCTAATCCACCGAGTGCATCGTCACTCCCCGCTTCCCTCCCTGAGCGGGTAAATCGACCCGGTTCATGAGACCTGTGCCGGGTTAGTCTGCCCCGGCGGCCTTCAAAGCCGCCGGGGCTTTTTATTTTCAGCGGCTATTTCAGCCACCCGAGCAGGGTCTGCTGGGCCTCCCCGACCCCCGTGCCATCCATGGCCGAGAAAAGCTGCAGCGTCGCCCGTCCTGCGAGCTCATCCCCGGCGGTGCGCAGCGCGCGCGCGGCCTCGGAGCGGGTGAGCTTGTCGGCCTTCGACAGCAGCACGTGCACGCGCTGCTCCGGCGCGGCCCACTCGAGCAACCCTGCGTCGCCCTCGGTCAGCCCGCGCCGCGCATCGACTATCAGAAAGAGTCCTTTGAGGCTCGCGCGCTCATGCAGTGCCTCGATCAGCGGCTGCCAGCCGCGGCGCTCGGACTCCGGGCCGCTCGCATAGCCGTAACCCGGCAGATCCACGAGGCGCCGCTCCGGCGCGAGCTCGAAGAAATTGAGCAGCCGGGTGCGGCCGGGTGTCTTGCTGGTGCGCGCGAGCCCCCGCCTCTGCGTGATCGCGTTGATGGCGCTCGACTTGCCGGCATTGGAGCGTCCGGCGAAGGCGACCTCCGCGCCGATGTCGGGCGGAAACTGCGCCGGCGCCGCAGCACTCACCAGAAACTTCGCCTGCTGAAAACGGCTCATTTCAGGGGACAATCATTCGAGGACGGCCGGAAAGCCCGAGCGGGGCCGTAGTGTACAATCCGCCGCCGTCGCTTCGCGGGACCGCACCGGAATGAGAACAATGCCGAACAGCCCCAGAGTCGGTTGGACAGGACTTGCGATGAGCGCGCTGGCGCTCGCGTTGCCTCTCGCCGTGGCACAAATCTCCCCGGCGCCTGCCGCGCCTGCCGCGCCTGCTGCGCCTGCTGCGCCTGCTGCGCCTGCCGCTGCCCCGAGTGCGGCCCCCTCGGTGCCGTTCACGACCGGCAAGACGGCCAGCGGCGAAGCCAAGGCGGCGCTGTGCGCAGCCTGCCACGGCCCGCAGGGCAACAGCGCCAATCCCGAGTGGCCACGTCTCGCGGGGCAGAGCGCGGTCTACATCGCCGGACAGCTCAGGCTCTTCCGCTCCGGCGTGCGCGACAACCCGATCATGAAGCCGCTCGCCGCTACGCTCAGCGACCAGGACATCAATGATCTCGCGGTGTATTTCGAGGCCCAGACGCCCACCGGGCTCGAGGCGGATCCGTCCTACTGGAAATCCGGTGAGGCCGTCTATCTCAGCGGTGATGCCGCGCGCGCAGTCCCGGCCTGCGTCGCGTGCCACGGGCCTGTGGGGCGCGGCAATCTCGCGGCGGGCTACCCCGCACTGCGTGCACAGCAGTCGGTGTACGTGGTGAAACAGCTCAATGATTACGCGAGCGGCGCGCGTTACACGGGCGCTAACCCGCCGCAGACGGATCCGAACGCCGTGATGATGCTCACCCTCGCCAAGCGCATGACCCCGGAGGAAATCCGCGACGTCGCCTCCTACGTGCAGGGCATGCGTTGAGCCGATGAACCGGCCATTCATCCTGGCAGCGCTGCTGGCGCTCATTGTTGCGGGCTGCTCACACCAGGAAGCGCCACCCTCGCCCGCGGCACCTGCCGCCGGGGCCCCTTTGGCGGCGAATGCGCCGGCCACGGCACCCGCGCCTCCTCCCGCCGCTGCGTCCGGCGCCGCCAGAGCCGCTCAGAGCGAGACCGAGCAAGCGCAAGGCGCGCAGGAATCAGCCGACGGCGGCGTCAACGAGAGACCCGAGTCGAGCGACGCCTCGCTCGAGCGCATGGCGACGCTGCCGGCCGACGCGCAGCTGCCGGCGGGCCGCTGGAAGCCCGGCGTCAACTACGACCCGCTGGTCCCTGGGCAGCCCACCAGCGTCGAGCCGGGCAAGGTCGAGGTGATCGAGATCATGTGGCTCGGGTGCCCGCATTGCTACGCCCTCGAGCCGTACCTGAGAGCGTGGCTCAGGACGAAACCTTCGTACATCGAGTTCTCGCGCGTGCCGGTGATCTGGGGCCCACCGCATCGGGCGCACGCACGGCTGTTCTATACACTCAAGGCGCTCGGACGGCCGGACCTCATCGACAAGGCGTTCGACACCATCCAGCAGCAGCACAATCCGTTGATCGCGAGCACCGACGCCGAGACGCTGCAGATCGAGCAGGCGTGGGCGGCACAGAACGGCGTGAGCCCCGCGGACTTTGCCAGCGCCTACAACTCCCTGGCGGTTAACGCCGACCTGGGGCGCGCCGAGGAGCTGACGCAGCGCTATCGCGTCGAGAGCGTTCCGCTCATCGTCGTCAACGGCAAGTACACGACCGACGTGGGCAAGGCCGACGGCCCTGCCCATGTCATCCAGCTCATCAACGATCTGGCGGCGGCCGAGCATAGGCACTAGCCGCGCCTGATCGAGACCCGGGCGCTTCCCGACGGCGGCGGCAAAACCCGTCAAAGTCCATAGCCCAGCGTGCCGAGCAGCGTCCCGGTGCCGTAGCTGTTGATGAACGTCACCGCCGCAGTCTTGGCGCCGGCGGCCACCGAGGTGTAGGCGTAGATCCCCGCAGGCTGGCTGGTCGGCGCGCCGCTGATGACAAGTCCGCCGGCCGGCGTAGTGATGCTGCCGGCGGGCGTCAGACGCGTGAGCCTGACGCCGACCGAGCCCGCGTTGGCGTAAGCGTAGTCGGACCAGGCGATCAAGTAATCTGAGCCCGTATAGGCGATGCTCTGGTACGCGCGCCGCTGTGTTCCGCCGGCATCGACGGCAATCCCCGAGCCATCCAGCACCACTCCGGCGGGGGTGACCCGGGTGCCATAGATGTCAAACATGCCGTACTGCGCCTGACCACGGCGTCCGTCCTGCCAGGCCACGAAGTAGTTCGTGCCGTCGAAGGCCACGACGGGAGAGTACTGTCCCTGCGGCGCGCTCGAGATCGCGATCGAGGGAGAGTTGAGCACCGCCCCGGCGGGCGTGACCCGGGCGCCGTTGATGTGGGCGAGGGATTGATCCGCTCCGGAGCTCGGCAGCTGCTGCCAGACCACGAGATAGTTGGTCCCGTCAAAGCTCACCTGCGGAAACCAGTGGGTGGCAAGATCGGCGGCGAGCGGGAATTCCCCGGGCGCGATCACCTGGCCGCCGTGATCGATCAAGATCCCGTACATGAAGTGCTGGCTGGTCACCGAGTCGTAGCGCGAGTAGGCGATCAGGGAGTTGCCGGTGCCGCTTGCGACCGCGGGGCCGGACGTGGGGAGCGAGGCGAGGTTGACGCTGACTCCGCCGGGCGCATCGAGGTCCACACCGGCGGGGCTGACGCGGTGGATCACGAGATCCGAGGAGCCGCCGAGGGCGACGATGTAGTTGCTCCCATCCCAGAAGATACTCGGGGCGGCGCCGCCGGTGCCGAGATTGACCGTGGCCAGCACCTTCGCGTTGAGGTCAAACAGGGTGCCCACGACGCCGTTCGGGGTGTTCTCGAGCGCGAGAAAATTCGTTCCGTCGGTGCCAAGGGCGGGCTGGCCGGCCTGGAAGACCGGCGAATTGCCGGCGATGTCGCTCTCGATCACGTACGGGGTCGTCAGCCCCTGCGCGGCGGCATCCGTGAGGTAGCCACGGATGTCGAATTCCTCGGTCTGCGTCAGACCCTGAACGGTGACCGAGACGGTGCGCTTGACGACGCCGATGCCCGGCGCGCTCCACGTCGTGCTGACAGCAGAGAGCGGCACGGTTGAATTGTTGGAGGACAGGCTGACGGTTCCCGAGAGCGACTCGGTGGTGCGCACGGTGCGTGGCAGGGAACCGAGAGCAGTATCGAGCGCCTCGAAATCCTCCACCTTTGCGGTGAGAGCTAGCGATGCCGTGTCGCTCTTACCGTCACCGTCGAGGTCACCGGCATTCACGTTGCTCTTGCTGAAGGAAGCCACCGTGCCCGGCGCCACCGGGAACAGCACCTCGATGTAGGGCGCAAAAGCTGCATTCAGGGCGCCGTTGGCAACGTTGCTCCCCATGTATGAGACTCCGCCGGCGTTCTTGAAGTAGTAGTCCTCGGTGGGAGCGTCGGGGGCGGTCGGATCCTGGATCACCGTGTCCTGAAACACCGAGGAGGACTGCCCGAGCACGGTCTCCTGGCCAGTAAGCAGGATCTGGTCCATGGACGTGATCTGGGGACCGGAGACTGGCGTGGTGGTGGTGTCGTAATACCAGGCATTCCCGGTCGCGTTCGGGAAGAAATTCTCGGCGTCCCCGGGACCGGAGCTGGGCGGGATGGTATTGCCGAAGGATTCGGACGGTGGGGGCCCGTTACCGCCGCCCCCGCCGCAGGCCACGAGCGCTCCGCTGAGGCCGGCAAACCACAAGGTGCGAAGGGTTCTTTGCGACGCCCTGCTGTCGAAGCCCGACATAACACTCTCCTCGCATGCGTTCGGGTACAGACGGAACTCGAGCGAATACTTAAGAAGAGTGTAGCCACGGGAAATCGGGTAACAATCTAAGGGTTGGCGCGCCCGACTGGATTCGAACCAGCGACCTGCAGCTTCGGAGGCTGCCACTCTATCCAACTGAGCTACGGGCGCGTTGGGGCGGGCGATGATACGCGGGGGCCGAAAGGCCGTCTAATCTGCGCACCGCACCGGCATTTCCGGAGCGGGGAGCCGAGCGGCTATACTGCGCGCCCGCATCGGCCCGGTACGCGACGGAAACACACGTGAGCAAGCAGGACACCCATTTCTTCAACGTTTTCAGCCTGGTGATCGGGCTGCTGGTGGCCGTCACGATCGGGCTGTTCGCCCTCGCGCGTGTCGTCGCGAGCAATACGCAGGAAAAGCAGGTGCTCACCGAGCCCGACTACAGCAAGAACGTGGCCGCCCGCATCGGTGAGCCTTCGCGCGAAGCGGTCGCGGGAGCCGACAATTCCGCGCTCGCCATCAAGGCCGAGACCCCGGCCGGTGCGGGCTCCGCGGCTCCCGCCATGCCGAAGAACGGCACCGAGCTCTTCGAGCAGACCTGCAGCGTCTGTCACGGCCAGGGGATCGCGGGCGCACCTAAGGCGGGGGACAAGGCGGCCTGGGCGCCACGCATCGCCGAAGGCAAGGCGACGCTCTACGAGCACGCGCTCAAGGGCTTCCAGGGAAAGACCGGTGTCATGCCGCCGAAGGGCGGACGCACGGATGTGCCGGACGACCTCGTCAGGCAGGCCGTCGATCACATGGTGCAGATGGCTCAGTAGCCGGAGCCGGCTCTAAGGCGCTGTGCGATCCAGACAGCGCAGCGTCACCGCCTCGCTCACTTCTCTGGCTCCGATCGCGGGCCGGCCGCCGAGGTCGGCGATCGTGCGCGCGACCTTGAGCACACGCTGGCGCGCGCGCCCTGAGAGCCGCAGCCGCCGCATCGCCACCTCGAGTACCTGCCGCCCCGGCTCATCGGGCGCGCACCAGCGATGCACGTCCGCATCCGTGAGTCGGGCGTTGCACACACCCTGGCGCGCGCGCTGCAGCTCACGCGCGCGTGCCACCGCGGCCGCCGCCATCGCGCTGCCGGTCTCCTCGCCCGCAGGTGTGTCGAATTCGTCCGCCTGGACCCGTGGCATCTCGATCTGCAGATCGAGCCGGTCGAGAAGCGGGCCCGACACGCGCGCCCGGTAGCGCAGCACCGTCGCGGGCGTGCAGCGGCACCTGCCTTGCGGGTCACCGAGGCCGCCGCAGGGACAGGGGTTCATCGCCGCGACGAGCTGGAACGCGGCGGGGTACTGGGTCGTGAGCGCGGCACGCGCCACCGAGACCGCCCCGGTCTCGAGCGGCTCGCGCAGAGCCTCGAGCACCGGACGCGCGAACTCCGGCAGCTCATCGAGGAACAGCACGCCATGATGGGCCAGGCTGATCTCCCCCGGCCGCGCCCGCACTCCCCCGCCGACCAGCGCGGGCGCGCTGCTCGAGTGGTGCGGCGCGCGGAACGGCCGCTCGGTGAGTGATTCCTGGCGAAAACCTGCGGCGCTCACCGAGGCGATCGCGGCCACCTCGAGTGCCTCGGCGTCCGAGAGCGGCGGCAGCAGGCCCGGCAGTCGCTGGGCCAGCATGCTCTTGCCGCATCCGGGAGGGCCGATCATGAGAAGACTGTGGCCTCCGGCAGCCGCGATGATGAGCGCGCGCTTGGCATGCAGCTGTCCGCGCACGTCGGCGAGATCGAGCGGGGCGCCCGTGGCAGCCGGCGGCACGGTGTGTGGGGCATGGGGCGCGCCGCCCGCGGCGAGCGTCCTGATCCCGGCGACGTGTGCGCAGACTTCGAGCAGGTGATCCGCCGCGCGCACGAGCTCCGGGGCCCCGGCGCAGGCCTCGGCCGCATTGGCGCGCGGCACGATGATCTCGTTTCCGGCGCGCCGCGCCTGTGCCGCCGCAGGCAGCAGGCCGCGCACGGCTTTCAGCTCGCCGGTGAGGCCGAGCTCCCCGTAGAACTCGCGCAGCGGCGGCGCGTGCTCGCCGCGCGGAGCGCTCGTCACCTGCCGCGAGGCGAGCAGAACCCCTAAGGCGATCGGCAGGTCGAAGCGGCCGCCTTCCTTCGGCAGGTCCGCCGGCGCCAGATTCACGGTGATGCGCCCGGCGGGGAATTCGAACTGCGAGTTGAGCAGCGCGGCGCGCACCCGCTCCTTGGCTTCGCGCACCACCATGGCCGGCAGGCCCACGATCGAGAACGTCGGCAAGCCGCTCGCGAGGCTCACCTCGACGTGCACCAGCGGCGCGCCGAGGCCGACTTGCGCCCGGCAAGCGACCCGCGCAAAGCCCATGACCTTCCTCTCTAAGGCTCGGGCGCGCCTTCCATGGCGGCGAGCCTCGCCTCGAGCGCCTCGAGCCGCGCACGCGTGCGCTCGAGCACCCGGGCCTGCGCGTCGAACTCGTCGCGCGTGACGAGGTCGAGTTTACTCAGGCGCTCGCGCAGAACCGCGCGGAAGCTCGTCTCGAGGTCCTGCTGCATGGCGCGCAGCGCCGGCGGCACCTGCTCGAGCAGACGCCGCGCCAGCTCATCGATCCGCAGTGACTCCATGACAGCTCCTCGCCGTTGCCGATGTGCCCGCTTTGAGGCACGCGCCAACTCAAGCCCCAAAACAGTGCAGCAGCGCGCGCCACGCTGATGCGCAACACGCGGAAATCACGCTCCATCGCTCATTGGCACGGAAGCTGCACTTCGTGCGTCAGGGCAAGAGCTTACGCGCGCCCGTGCGCCCGTGCAGAACGTATTTGCGGCGCGATTCACCGGAAATGCCTGGAGAGACCATGCCGCCGACTCGAGCGAACGCGACCCGAACCCCGCAACGACCCAAGGCCGCGCTGCTCAAGGCGGACGACTCGCTCGATGTCTTCGGCGTGCACGCGGTGGGCGGAATCTTCGGTGCGCTCATGACCGGTATCTTCAATGCGCCCGCGCTCGGCGGCCCCGGGTCGACCGTCGACTGGGTCAAGGGCACGACCGGCTACCCGGGGATTGGCGCGCAGTTCTTCATCCAGCTGAAGGCGGTGTGCCTGGTGCTGGTGTGGACCGCGGTCGTGGCCTTCGCCGCCTTCTACGTCGTGAAGCTGGTGGGGCTGCGGGTCCCCGAGGAAGAGGAGCGCGAGGGGCTCGACATCACGTCCCACGGGGAGCGGGCTTACGACCTGTAGCGGGGCCGTTGGCAGGGCCCGAGGCTGGTGTCCCGGGCCCTGTCTTTGTATGGTGTGACCGGAGACGGCGTTAAGCCCCGCGGCCGTGTGACGGAGTTCAAGGGTCGCAGGGCCTGCGAGCCGCCATACTGCCCCGGCGGAGGCCCCTTATGTTGCGACCGACATCGATCATCGCCCTCGTTCTTGCTGGAGCGTGCACCCTGGCCCGCGCCGACGTGTTCCGCTGGGTCGATCAGCAGGGGGTCGTCCACTACAGCGACGAATGGATGCCGGGATCCACGGTCGTCAGGACCACCGTCCGGCCGCACAGCGAGCCGACGGCACCGCCGGCGGCGAGCGCCGCCCGCCCGACAGAGGTCAACGACCAGGCGAACTCCCGCGCCGTGCAGCAGGACGTCGCCAAGGCGCGTGACGCGCAGTGCACCTGGGCGAAGGACCGTTACATGAAGGCCATCACCTCGCGCCGCGTATACAAGGAAGGCAAGGACGGCGAGCGCACTTACATCTCGGACGCCGAGGCCGATGCCTACCGCGAGCAGGCCCGCAAGGACGTCATGGAGTTCTGCGGCAAAGTGCCGGAGTTCAACCCCGACCAGGCGATCCCCGAGCCGCAGCCGATCCCCGAGCCGCAGCCGATCCCCGAGCCGAAGGTCAACCCCGCACTGGCGACCTCGGAGTAGGTTTCCCTCTATAGTGTCGGTGCGCGGCCAGACCGGCTGCACGGGGTGCATTGCATGCGCGCAGGCTTCGTCGGACTCGGCGCCATGGGTATCGGCATGGCGCGCAACCTTCACAAGAAGGGCATGCTCACCGCGGTCTGGAACCGCACCTCTGCCAAGGCGGCCGCGCTCGCCTCGGAGCTGCGTGTGGCCGCTCCCGCGACGCTCGCAGAGCTCGCCGGGCAGGTCGACGTGGTCGTCTCCTGCGTATCGGCGGACGCGGACGTCCTCGAGGTCGCGCAGGGCCTTGCGCCCGGATTCAAGTCGGGGAGCCTGATGCTCGACTGCTCCACCGTAAGCGCCGAGACCGCGCGCCAGGCCGCCGAGCTCCTCGAGCCCAGGGGCGTGGAGTTTCTCGACTGCCCGGTGTCGGGCGGCGTCGAGGGCGCGCGCGACGGCACGCTCGCCATCATGGTGGGCGGCTCGCCGGCCGCGTTCGAGCGCGCCCGACCGGTGCTCGAGGCGCTCGGGAAAACCATCAGCCTTTTCGGCCCGGTCGGCAGCGGCGAGGCCGCCAAGGCCACCAACCAGATCATGTGCGCCGGCATCATCGAGGCGGTCGCCGAAGCGATGGCGTTCGCCCGTGCTCAGGGGCTGCCGCTGCCGATCCTGATCGATACCCTCGCCAAGGGCGCGGGCTCCTCCTGGTACTTCGTGCATCGCGCGCCCAACATGGCGAAGGGCGCCTATCCGGCGGGCTTTCGCGTGCGGCTGCACCAGAAGGACCTGCGCATCTGCCACGACATGGCGGCCCGCTTCGGCGTCGAGCTCGGGGTGGTGGAGCGCATGCTGGCCGAGTACGCCGAGCTGGTGGCGCGCGGCTACGGCGACGAGGACATCTCCGCCGCGTTCCGGCTCAAGCAGGAGCTGTTCGAGCGCACCAACATCATGGGCGCTCCGCCCCCGCGCCCCCCGCCGCGCACTGCATGACCGCCACTTCGGGCGAACAGCGCTCGCTCTATCTCCCGGACTTCTGCACCTCGCGCATCACGCTCGCCATCGTGCTGATCGCGCAGCTCACCACGATCGTGCTGACGCTGGCGCGGCAGGGCATCGCGATCGATTTCTGGACCGATCTGGTGCGTACCTCGCTGTTCCTGCTGTGGATCGGGCTCGCCGGGGCGGGCCTGCTGTGCGTGCTGCGCCGCTCGCTCATGCACTTGAGCGTCGCGGCGAGCTCCGCGGCGGTGCTCGGCCTGATCGCGGCGCTGGTGGCGCTGCTCTCGGCGTGCGCCTACCTCCTCGGTCGCAGCCACCTGGTGGTCGATACCGGCGGCGCTGCGCTCTTTCCCAGGGACCCGGTCGGCTTCGTGCTGCGCAACGTATCGATCGGGCTGCTGGTCACCGGGCTGGCGCTGCGCTACTTCTATGTGGCGTACGAGTGGCGCCGCAGCGTCGAGCTGCGCGCCGCCGCCCGCGTGCATGCGCTGCAGGCGCGCATACGCCCGCACTTCCTCTTCAACAGCATGAACACGATCGCAGCGCTCACCCGCAGTGACCCGCCGCGCGCCGAGAGCGCCGTGCAGGACCTGGCGGACCTGTTCCGCGCCACTCTGAGCGAGAAGCACAACACCATCACGCTCGCCGAGGAGCTCGAGGTGGCGCGCACCTACCAGCGCATGGAGCAGCTGCGCCTGGGCGAGCGGCTGGCAGTCGAATGGAAGACCGACTCGCTCCCCGGCGAGGCGCTGGTGCCCGGTCTCATGATCCAGCCGCTGCTCGAGAACGCCATCTACCATGGCATCGAGCCGCGCCCCGACGGCGGCCGCGTCACCATCACCGGCGAGATGAGCGGCGGGCTGATCACCATCGTGGTGCGCAACCCGCTCGGCGCGGGCCCGCAGCAGCGCGACGGCAATCGCCTGGCGCTCGCCAACATCCGCGAGCGGCTCGCCCTCATGTACGGCGAGCGGGCACTGATGAAATCGGGGGTCTTCGACGGCGAGTACATCGTCACGCTGCGCTTCCCGCTCATCGAGCGGGACTCGGCACCCACGTCCGCGCCGCCCGCGGCTCACCTGACGTGAGCGCGGTCCGCGTCAAGGTGCTGATCGTCGACGACGAGCCGCCGGCGCGCGAGCGGCTGCGGAGCCTGCTCAGCGAGATCGCCGAGGTGGTGGTGGTGGGTGAGGCGCTGAGCGGCGCCGAGGCGCTGGCGCTCACGCACGACCTGTCCCCCGACATCGTGCTGCTCGACGTGCGCATGCCGGGCATGGACGGGCTCGAGGCAGCGCGCCATCTCAACCTGCTGGAAGAGCCGCCGGCGGTGATCTTCACCACCGCCTACGACGAGTACGCGGTCGAGGCCTTCGAGGCGCACGCGGTCGGGTATCTACTCAAGCCGGTGCGCAAGGAGCAGCTCGCGGCCGCACTCACCCGCGCCGGCCGCCTGACGCGCGCACAGCTGCAGAAGCTCGCGGCGGCGGGCGCCGAGGCACGCCGCAGCCACATCGCGGCGCGCTCGCGCGAGGGCCTGAAACTCATCCCGATCGAGGAGGTGCAGTACTTCCTCGCGGACCGCAAATACACCACCGTGGCCCACGCGAAGGGCGAGGATCTGATCGAGGACTCGCTGCGGCTGCTCGAGGACGAGTTCGGCACGGCCTTCGTGCGCATCCACCGCAACGCGCTGGTGGCGGTCAAGTACCTCGAGCGCATCGAGCGCAGCGCCGACGGACAGTACTTCGTGCGCCTGCGCGGCTGCGCGGCACCGCTCGCGGTGAGCCGCCGCATGGCGGGCGAGCTCAAAGAGCGGTTCAGAATCTGAAGGCGCAGAGTATCGCGAGCATCAGCGCAGCGCGGGTGATTCGCTCGGCGGGATAAGCGCTCACCGTCCGATCGGCAGCAGCCCCTTCTCGACGAGCACCGGAGGATGACGGTGGTGCGTCGCCTGCTCCCAGGCATAGGCGAAGCCCAGCAGGTCGCCGTCGCGGAAGGGACGCCCCGAGAACTCCATGCCGAACGGCAGCCCGCTCTCGTAGAAGCCGCCGACCACGACCACGGCGGGAACGCCCAGCATGTTGACCCAGCTGGTCGCCGAATGCGGTCCATCGGTGACCTGGCCGTACTGCGGCATCGTCTCGTCGACCGGCGGCATCTGGGCGGAGGGATAGACGTAGCCGTCGAGATGCAGCCGCTCCATCGTGTCGAGGTACTCCTTGAGCACCTGCCGGCGCGGACCGTGGTAGTTGCGCTCCGCGTCCGGATCCGTCTCGAGCAGGCGCTGGTTGATCTTGATGTCCCCGAATTCGAACTCCGCCTTGGAGGGCTCGGTGCCGATCATGGGTGCACCGAGCGGCGCGCCCATGACCCGCTGGTAGTCGGCGGCCGAGTGGTACTCCGCCGGCCCGAAGCTCTTCAGGAAGAGGTCCGTGCCCTCGCGGCCATAGGGGTAGGTGGCGATGCGGCCCGCGCGGCGGGCGAAGCTCTCCGGGAGCACCGTGTCATCCATCACTACGGTGGCTCCGAGCGCACGCAGCTCCCCGATCGCCTTCAGGAAGGCGGCGCGCGTGCGCGGATCGAGCGCCCAGGCCTCCTCGTCGGCGTGCTTCTCCGCCGCCATGTCCGGCACGACGGCGGGTGTGCCGCGGAATGGAATGCCGATACCCGCCATGATGAAGGCCGGAACGCCGAAGCGCCTGCCCTTGAGCGCGTCGGCCTTGAGGTATTGCGTGTATGGCCCGGGCTGCGCCTTGGCGGCGGAGCCTGCGGTCGCGGGATCGAGCGGATCTTCGCCCGCCATCACCTCGAGAGCGATCGCAGCGTCGGTGACGTTGCGGGCAATCGGGCCGGTGTTGTCGAGCAGCCAGTCGAGAGGCGCAATGCCGGCGATGCTCACGAGTCCGCGCGTCGGGAACACGCCGATCAGAGCGCTGGTCCCGGACGGCATGCGGATCGAGTTGCCAGTGTCGGTGCCGTTGCCGAGCACGGCCATGTTGCCGGTCACGGCGGTCACCGTCCCTCCCGAGGAGCCACCGGGCGAGAAGCGCACGTCGTAGGCGTTGCCGGTGCGGCCGAAGGAGCTGCTGCGGGTGGTATCCGAGTTCGCGAAGTCCGGCATGTTGGTATGCCCGAGGATGATGGCGCCCGCGGCGCGCAGCCGCGCGACGATCGTGGCATCGCGCGGCGCGATGAGCTCATGGCCGGGCACGACGAAGCCCTCCCAGCCATTGCTGGTCACCTTCCCCGCGATGCTGGTGTTGGACTTGATGACGATGGGCACGCCCCAGAGCGCCCCGTGCGGCGCGCCGCTCTCGTGGTCCTCGCGGGCGGCGGCCGCGCGCGCTTCGGCGGCAAATACCTGCTCGAGCGGCCGGTAGACGCCGTTGTACCGCTCGATACGCGCCAGGTACCAGTCCACCACCTGCGCGACGGTGTACTTGTGTCGTTCGTAATAGCGGTGCAGCTGCGGGATGGTGACCTCCATGAGGTCGCGATCCATGGCGGTGCCCGCAGTGGGTGCAGGCGCGGCCGCCGATGCGCCGCAAGAGAGCGTCACACCCCACAGGCCGATCACAATCGCTGACAAATGGGATTTCAGTTTCATGGTCGCTCCGACTCCGCGGATGGGCAGCGTGTCGCGAACGTACAACGCTCGCGACGGCGGTTCTGCACGCCGCATCTGATCGTATAATAAGACAATGGCGCCGGTGACCCTCGCACCGTACGCATTCAAACAACAGTTGCCCAGGAAGGGGAGCAGCATCATGACTTCGAGCACGGCAAGAAGCGCGGTCGCCTCGGCGATCGCCGTAGCACTGGGACTGGCACTCGAACCGAGTGCATTCGCCCAGGTCGAGGCGCAGGCCCAGGCGAGCGGCGCCCCCGGGGATCAGCTGCAGGAAGTGCTGATCACCGCCACCAAGCGCGAGTCGACTGTGCAGAGCACCCCAATCAGCGTCACGGCGATCTCGGCGAGCGATATCGCCAACAAGGGATTGACCGATTTCAACAGTCTCTCGCAAACCGTGCCCGGCATCGCCATGCGCACCGCCGGTCCCGGCCAGACGGAATTTGAGATGAGGGGCCTGAGCTCCGCGGGTGGCAACACTTCCGTGGTGGGTTTCTACCTGGACGAGACTGCGCTGTCGTCGCCGGCCTCCGCCCAGCTGGGCAAGATCGTCATCGATCCCAACCTCTACGACCTGAACCGCGTGGAAATCCTGCGCGGCCCGCAGGGGACGCTGTACGGCTCCAGCTCCATGGGGGGCACGGTGAAGATCGTGCCGAATGCCCCGCAGCTGGGTGAGTTCGCCATGAGCGGCGAAACCGTAGTGTCCGAAACCAACTCGGGCGGCGGCACCAACTTCACGCAGAACGGCATGCTGAACCTGCCGCTGGGAGCAGATGTGGCGCTGCGCCTCGTGGGCTCGGCGGACTCGCAGAGCGGCTGGCTCAATCGCTACGTGTTCGCCGATGGTGCGGTGCTGACCGACGGGGCGACCGGCGCCCGGCCGGCCAATTTTTACACCGCTCCGCTGGCGGAGACCGTGAGCCAGGCCAATGCCTCGACGCTCGACTCGTTCCGCGCCTCACTCCTCTGGCGTCCCGCTGACTCAGTTTCCATTACCCCGGCGCTCATGTGGCAGCATACGCACCAGGCTGGACCGAGTGCCGTGGACGTCGACGGCACCCCCAGCCACCCGTCGTTGCCTTCGGCAATCGGGCACTTCGAGATCTACGACACGCCCGAGCCGCAGGATGACGTGTTCACCCTGGGCAGCCTCAAGATCGAATGGCAGACCGAGCACTTCCTCGTCACTTCGGCCACGGCGAACTGGGTCCGCACCACCGTGGTGTCGCAGGACGGTACCGAGGAAAACGCCGGGCCCTCGGGGCTCGGGTCCCTCGGCAGGGCCGATCCCTACTCCGACTACGGCCCGACCGGCCCCGGACCCACCGGACCGGGGGTCCAGGAGCGCGATGGCACCTCACAGCTGAGTGAAGAGCTGCGCCTGACCTCCACCGACAAGGGGCCCTTCCAGTGGCTGGTGGGCTACTACTACCAGCGCCTCAAGTCCGAGTGGTCAATGTGGTCCATCAACCCGCAGCTTGTGTCGGCGGGCGTCGGCAACGTCTACGTTGACGACATGCCCCAGACCATCACGCAGAACGCCCTGTTTGGCGACGCCTCGATGGAGTTCGCCGGAGGCTGGAAGGCGACGTTGGGACTGCGCGGCTACAGGTACAAATACGACCAGACCAACACGGAATACGGTGATTTCACGCCGTTCGGCTTCGATAATCTTTTCGCGAGCCCTCCGACACTGGCGGGCAACACCGCTCCGTTTAACACGTCGGCCTCCGACAGCGCGAACGGCGTCAACCCGAAGTTCGATCTGTCGTGGCAGGTTGATCCGGATCTGCTCCTGTATGCCACGGCGGCCAAGGGCTTTCGTCTGGGCGGCACCGATCAGCCATTCACGGGCTATCTGACCAACGTGACGCCGGCTAACTGCGCGGGTCTGACGATCCCGACTCTGGCAATCCTCCTGCAGTGCGGCTTGCAGACCAAGCTGTCGGCGACGGCCACCAACCCCGGGGGTTACTACGCTCCCAACGTGCAGTTCCCCAATGCCAACGCGCAGGGGGTGCCGGCGTTCAACTCCGATTCGGTATGGAACTACGAGGTAGGCGAGAAGGGGCAGTTCTTCGATCGCCAGCTCACGCTCAACGTGGATGCGTACTACGAGCGTTGGACCAGCCCACAGCTAGCCACCAACATCGGCGGCTTCGGGTACACCGTCAACGGAGCGGACGCCACAATCATCGGATCGGAGGTTGAAGCGTGGCTCAAGCTGCCGGCGGGTTTCTCGTTCTCCGGGAACTTCAGCTACGCGGACAGCAAGTTCCTGGCTGACAGTGCCATCACCGGCTATCTGTCGGGCACGGCCATACCGGATTTTCCGAAGGTCACCACGTCCCTGACGCTGCGCAATGTGCAGCCGCTCTCGGGCGGGCTCGACCTGGTGAGTTCGCTGTCCTACAACTACATCGGCGAACGCACCAATGCTCCGTACGGGGAGACCATCACGCTCTTCAACATGAACCAGCTGCTGGTGCATCTGCCTTCGTATGGCCTGGCGAATCTGCGTGTGGGAATCAGGTCTGAAAACTGGACCGCCACTCTGTTTGTGAACAATCTGTTCAACAAGGAGACCCTGCTGGACACGCAGCCGCAGATCAATCTTCAGAGTGCGGCCTTTACTCGCTATATCGTCAATCAGCCGATCACCTACGGTCTGGACGTGAGTTACAGCCTCGGGCGCTGAAGGTCGCCATCACGTGCTGCGTATCGCGGTGCGGGCTCAGAGGATGTAGCGGCTCAGGTCCTCGTCCTTGACGAGCCTGCCGAGGTGATCGTCGACGTATTTCGCGTCGATGGTCACGGGGCTTGCGCCCTTGGTGGCAGCGGCCGGCCGCTCCTCCTCGGCCGCGGCCTCGTAGGAGACGCTCTCGAGCAGCCGCTCCATCACGGTGTGCAGCCGCCGAGCGCCGATGTTCTCGGTGCGCTCGTTGACCTCGAAGGCGATCTCGGCGATGCGCCGCACGCCGTCGGCGGCGAACTCGACCGCGACGCCCTCGGTGGCCATCAGCGCCTGGTACTGCGCGGTGAGGGAGGCATCGGGCTCGGTGAGGATGCGCACGAAGTCGCCGACTTTGAGCGAGTCGAGCTCGACCCGGATCGGCAGCCGCCCCTGGAGCTCGGGGATCAGGTCGGACGGCTTCGACAGGCTGAAGGCGCCCGAGGCGATGAACAACACGTGGTCGGTCTTCACCGGACCGTACTTGGTCGCGACGGTCGAGCCCTCGACCAGCGGCAGGAGGTCGCGCTGCACGCCCTCGCGCGAGACGTCGGCGCCGATCGTCTCCTGGCGGCGCGTGACCTTGTCGATCTCGTCGATGAACACGATGCCGTTCTGCTCGGCGTTGGCGAGCGCCTGGATCTTGAGCTCGTCCTCGTTGATGAGCTTGCCGGCCTCCTCGTCGGTGAGCAGCTTCAGGGCCTCGCGCACCTTGACCTTGCGGGTGCGGGTGCGGTTGCCGCCGAGGTTCTGGAACATCGACTGCAGCTGCTGCTGCATCTCCTCCATGCCGGGCGGCGCCATGATCTCGACGCCCACGGCCAGGGCGCGCAGCTCGATCTCGACCTCGCGGTCGTCGAGCTCGTGCTCGCGCAGCATCTTGCGGAATTTCTGGCGCGTCTCGGAATCGCGCGCGTGGCTCGGCTCGTCGGTGGAGAAGCCCATCATGCGCGGCTTCGGCAGCAGCGCATCGAGCACGCGCTCCTCGGCGGCATCGAGGGCGCGCTCGCGCACCTTGGCCATCTCCTGCTCGCGGGTGATCTTCACCGCGACGTCGGCCAGTTCTTTCACGATCGAGTCGACGTCGCGGCCCACGTAGCCGACCTCGGTGAACTTGGTCGCCTCGACCTTGACGAACGGCGCGTTCGCGAGCCGGGCGAGGCGCCGCGCGATCTCGGTCTTGCCGACCCCGGTCGGGCCGATCATGAGAATGTTCTTCGGCGTGATCTCCTGGCGCAGCGGCTCCTTCACCTGCATGCGGCGCCAGCGGTTACGCAGCGCGATGGCCACGGCGCGCTTGGCCGCGTCCTGGCCGACGATGTGCTTGTCGAGCTCCTGGACGATCTGCCGGGGCGTGAGTGCGGAGGACATGTCTACTTCGACCCTCCGCTGCGGGCCCCGTTCAGCTCCTCGATGGTGAGGCTGCGGTTGGTGTAGATGCAGATGTCGGCGGCAATGTCGAGCGAGCGCTCGACGATCTCGCGCGCGCTCAAGGAAGAGCCCTCGAGCAGCGCCCGCGCGGCGGCGAGCGCGTACTGGCCGCCCGAGCCGATCGCGGCGACGTCGTGATCGGGCTCGATCACATCCCCGTTGCCCGAGATGATGAAGAGCTTCTCCGGGTCCCCCACCAGCAGCAGCGCCTCGAGGCGCCGCAGATACCGGTCCGAGCGCCAGTCCTTGGCGAGCTCGATCGCGGCACGCGTGAGATTGCCGTACTTCTCGAGCTTGCCCTCGAAGCGCTCGAACAGCGTAAAGGCATCGGCGGTGCCGCCGGCGAACCCGGCGAGCACCTTCTCGCCGAACAGCCGCCGCACCTTGCGGGCGTTGCCCTTCATGACGGTGTTGCCGAGGGTCACCTGACCGTCGCCCCCGATGGCGACCGCGCCGTTGCGGCGGACGCCGAGGATGGTGGTGCCGTGGGGATTGAAGACTGCTGGGTCGCTCATGGGGATCAGCTCAACTCAAGCCTTGCGGCGCGCCCGCGGGTGTGCGGCGTCGTAGATGCGGGCGAGGTGCTGGAAATCAAGGTGGGTGTAGATCTGCGTGGTCGAGATGTCGGCATGCCCCAGCAGCTCCTGCACCCCGCGCAGGTCTCCGCCCGATTCGAGCAGGTGTGAGGCGAAGGAATGCCGGAACAGGTGCGGGTGCACGTGCACCCCGAGGCCCTGGCGCTTCGCCCAGTAGTCGATGCGCGACTGGATAGCGCGCGGCCCCAGGCGCCGGCCGCCCTTGCCGACGAACAGCGCCGCCTCGCCGGCTGCCGCGAGCGTCGCACGCTCCTTGAGCCAGGCGCGCAGCGCCGCGAGTGCCAGCCTGCCGACCGGCACGATGCGTGATTTCTTCCCCTTACCCAGCACTCGGATGGTGCGATCCCTTAGATCCAGGTCGGACTGGTCGAGGCTGACGAGCTCCGCCAGCCGCAGGCCCGAGGAGTAGAGCAGCTCCATCAGCGCGCGGTCGCGCGCCGTGAGCCCACCGCCCGCCGGGATCTCGAGCAGGCGCGCCATCTGATCGGCATCGAGCGTGTGCGGCAGGCGGCGCGCGGCCTTCGGCGCACGCACCCCGAGCGCCGGATTCACCCGCACGCGCCCGGCGCGCCGGGCGCGCTTGCCGCTCGCGGCCTCGGCCGGTGCCTCGCGCAGCAGGAACTCGTAGAAGCTGCGCACCGCCGACAGCCGCCGCTGGATGCTGCGGGGGCTCAAGCCGCCGGCGTGCGAGTGGGCGGCGAAGGTGCGCACGTGCTGGCTGTCGAGCGCGCCCCAGTCGGCGAGACCGAGCGCATCGCAGAACTTCACCAGCGCGTTGAGATCACGCGTGTAGCTCACGTCGGTGTGCGCCGACAGCCGCCGCTCGAAGGAGAGGTAGCGGCGGAAGCGGATGAGCCATTCGAGCGCCGCCGGACTCATGGCGCGGGATCAGCGCGGATGCGCCGCGCCCCTCAGGCCGTCTCGCTCGCCGTCAGCGCATCGGCGATCAGGTCCGCCATGCGGGCGAGGAACTCGGTGCTCATGCCCGGGTGAAAGCGGTCGCGGTCGACGCTGCCGAGCGCCAGCAGGCCGATCGATCCCTTGGGGCCGAGGGGTACCAGCGCCACCGAGCCCATCTCCGGGCCCTCGGGACCGAACAGGAATTCGCGCTGCGAGTCGCGCGCCTGGCCGCAGCGCGGCTTGCCGCTCGCGAACAGGCTCTCGAAGGACTTCAGGTTGGGGTCGTCCGGCGCCACGATGCGCACGAAGTGCTGCTCCGGCACTCCTGCATGCTCGCCGATCAGCACCAGCGCCGAATGGAACGCGTCGAAGTCCTCGCGCAGCCCTGCCTCGATGCGCGCGATCGCCTCCATGCGCGGCACGGCGCGCAGCAGCCGCCGCGTGAAGCGGTGCAGGCGGTCGGCGATCGCGTCGTTGGCGCGCGCAGTGCGCAGCAGCTCGGCGAGCTTGCCCTCCACCCCGGCGAGCTTCTCGCGCAGCACCTCGATCTGGCGCTCGACCAGGGAGATGGCGGCGCCGCCGCGCGCGTGCGGGAGCTTGAGGCGCGCCAGCACGCCCTGGTGGCGCTCGAAGAAATCGGGATTGCGCTGCAGGTAGCCGGCGATCGCCTCCTCCTCCGACTCGACCGCAGTAAGACCCCGGGCTTCTCTTGTTGTCATGATTTCGGACCTCGGCTTGTCTAGACCTCGACCTGACCTTCGAACGAGACTTCGGCCGGACCGCTCAGCCAGATGTGCTCTCCCCGGCCCGCCCAGTTTACGCGCAACTCGCCGCCGCGCACCTCGACCCGCACCTCGGCGTCGATGAGCCCGCGGCTGCGCGCCACGGCGGCGGCCGCACACGCACCCGTGCCGCAGGCGAGCGTCTCGCCGGCGCCGCGCTCGTAGACGCGCAGCTTGAGGTGGGTGCGGTCGACGATCTCGAGGAAGCCGGCGTTCACGCGCCGCGGGAAGCGCGGGTGGCGCTCGATCGCGGGTCCGAGGGTGCTGACCGGCGCCGTCTCGACCGAGGCGACAGTGAGCACCGCGTGCGGGTTGCCGACCGAGACCGCGCCGATCTCGAGCGTGCAGCCCTCCACCTCGAGCGGATAGGGATCGGCCTCCGCCGGCGCATCGAAGGGGAGCGAGCGCGGATCGAAGTTGGGAACGCCCATATCGACCGAAACGTTCGCCGCGCCGTTGACCCGCGCCTCGACCACCCCGGCCGGGCTGCCGAGCGTCACGCGGCCCTCGCGCGTGCGGCCGCGGCGGTGGAGGAGCGCGGCGATGCAGCGCGCGCCGTTACCGCACTGCTCGACCTCATCGCCGTCGGCGTTGAAGATGCGGTAGAAGACCGCCGTGCCCGTGCGCCGCGGGGCCTCGAGCACCAGCGCCTGATCGAAGCCGATGCCGGTGCGGCGGTCGGCCAGCCCTCGCAGGCTCGCGGGCTCGAGCAGCGAATCGGGAGGCGCGTCGAACACGACGAAGTCGTTGCCGACCCCGTGCATCTTCGTAAAAGCGATCCGCATGCGATGCTGAGAATAGCGCAAAACTATCGCAATGCCGCACGATCGCGGTAGAGACAGCGGTCCATCACGGTGAGGATGCCCGCGGCGCGGGCGCGCCCCGCCGCCGCCTCATCGATCACGCCGTCCTGCAGCCACAGCGCCGGCACCTTCAGGCGAATGCAGTCGGCCACGATGCCGGCGACGTGCTCCGGGCGGCGGAACACATCGACAATGTCGACACGCTCGGCGGGACCTACGGCCGGCGGCAGATGCTCGAGCGAGGGCACGGCCGGCTCGCCGAGAATACTCTCGGCGAAGGGATTCACCGGGATGATGCGATAGCCGAAGCGCTGCAGGGCGCGTGCCACGCCGTGGCTCGGGCGGGTGGGATCGGGCGAGAGGCCGACGACCGCGATGGTGCGCGCCGCGCGCAGGAGCTGCGCGATTTCATCCCGGGAAGGGTTGGCGAACAGCTGCGTCTCCTTGGCCCTGCGGCGCCTGGCCGTCTAGTCTATCGGCCACTATGCACGATCTGCATTGCAGCCGGAGGTACGGCAAAGTTGTCCACCCGCGAACATAGCGTACGCATCGAGCCGCACGGCCGCACGATCCGGGTCGCCGACGGCGAGCCGGTGCTGCCCGCAGCACTCGCCGCCGGGCTCAACCTCCCGCACAGCTGCAAGTCCGGGCACTGCAGCTCCTGCCGTGCGCGGCTCGTCGCCGGCGAAATCCACTACCCGAACGGCCGCCCGCCCGGCATCACGGCGGAGGAAGCCGCGAGCGGCCAGGTGCTGCTCTGCCAGGCGCGACCGCGCTCGGATCTCGTGGTCGAGGCGCGGCTCATCGCGAACGTGGCGGAGGTCGAGATCAAGACGCTGCCTTGCCGGATCGCGCGCCTGAGGCCGCTCGCTCCGGACGTGCTGCAGGTGATGCTGCAGCTGCCGGCAGTGGAGCGGCTGCCCTTTCACCCGGGGCAGTATCTCGACGTGCTGCTCGATGAGGGCAAGCGGCGCAGCTTCTCCATCGCCTGCCCGCCCCACGACGCGGGACTCCTGGAGCTCCATGTGCGGCGCGTCCAGGGCGGCGGCTTCACGCAGCGGCTGTTCGGCAGCCCGGCCTCCGGCGCCGCGGCGCTCGCGCCCGGCTCACTGCTGCGGATCGAGGGCCCGATGGGACAGTTCAGCTACCGGCCCGGCACCTCGCCCATCATCATGGTTGCGGGCGGCACGGGCTTCGCGCCCCTGAAGTCGATGCTGCGTCACGTGCTCGAGACCGGCATCCGCCGCGACATCCACTTCTACTGGGGCGCGCGCCACACCGCGGACCTCTACGAGGAGCAGCGGGTGCTCGGCTGGACCCGCAGCCACAGCCAGCTCGAGTTCACCGCGGTGCTCTCGGCGGCGACCCTCGCCGAGGCTGCGCACCAACGCACCGGCTGGGTGCACGATGCAGTGCTCGCCGATCATCCGGACTTGAGCGCCCTCGAGGTCTACGCCGCGGGACCGCCGGCCATGATCGAGGCGATGCGCGCGAGCTTCCCGCGCCACGGCCTGCCCCTGGAGCGACTCTATTTCGATTCCTTCGACTACGCGCCCGACGCGTTGCCAGTGCGCGCCTGAGGCCGCGGGGCGCAGGTGTACGTACCGCGCTGCGCCGTGCGCTATCCTTGACGCCGCCAATGAGCGCCACAGCGCCAGCGACCCACGCGGCGATCACCGGCTGGGGAAAGTGCCTGCCCCCGGCGGTGCTCAGCAACCTCGACCTGTCGACGATTCTCGACACCTCCGATGAATGGATCGTCACCCGCACCGGGATCCGCGAGCGGCGCATCTCGCACGTGCCGCTCGGCGAGCTCGCCGGGGTCGCCGCCGACCGCGCGCTCGCCTGTGCCGGAATCGACGGCCGCAGCATCGAGCTGATCGTGTTCGGCAGCTGCAGCTACGACGATCAGGTGCCGAACATGGCCTCGGGCATCCAGGTGCGGATCGGCGCGCAGGGAGCGGCCGCCTACGACATCAACACGGCCTGTACCAGTTTCCTCTACGGCCTCTCGACCGCCACGGCGCTCATCCGTACCGGGGTGGTGCGCAACGCGCTGGTGATCGGAGCGGAGCTCATCTCGCCCTTCATGGACTGGAGCAACCGCGACGTCGCGGTGCTGTTCGGCGACGGCGCCGCGGCGGTGGTGCTCGAGGCGAGCACCCGCGAGGAGGGGTTGCTGGCCGAGAAGCTCGGCTGTTATGGAGACGCGCGTGAGATCTTGCGCGTGCACGGCATGGGCGGCCGCTACGCCAACCGCGGCATGCTCTACGGCATCACCCGCTGGCAGTTCGAGGGCCAGGAGATCTTCAAGCGCGCGGTGCAGGGCATGTCGGGGGCGTGCGAGGAGGCGCTGAGGCGCATCGGAGCGAGACCTGGGGACGTCGAGCTCGTGGTGCCGCATCAGGCGAACCTGCGCATCATCGAGGCGGTCGCCAAGCGTGCGCACGTGCCGATGGAACGGGTGTTCGTGACGGTGCAGCGCTACGGGAACATGTCCGCAGCCACCGTGCCCGTGGCGCTGTGCGAGGCGCTCGAGGCGGGGCGCGTGCGCCCGGGGGCGCTGCTCCTTATGCCGGGATTCGGCGGGGGACTCTCCTTCTGCGCCCATGCGGTGCGCTGGGGCGAGCGCACCACTCCCCTCGGATCGAGCACGGCCGAGCTGGCGCCGAGCGAGCGGACGGCGCTCGAGCTCATCAAGGATTGCCTCGCGCGTAAGACCCATCCCATGGACGTCTCGGCGCCCGACCCGTTTGCGGGTATCGGTGCATGAGGCGCTCGCGAGGCGCGGGCGCATGGAAGCGTTGGTCGCTGCCTGGCCTGGTCGCGCGCTAAGCCAGCCGCGGGTCCGGCCCGCACCCCGGGCCCCGACTCAGCGCTTGGCGGCCTTCGCCGCCTTCTTCTTTCTCTTCGCCGGATCCTTGGCGCGCGACTTGCCGAAGGAGCCCTGATAGATTTTGCCACGGCGCGTGCGCGGATCGCCCTTACCCATACGAAATCACTCCCCTGAAATTCACCCGATTGATCGGCTCACACAATGAAAAAGGCCGGCCGCCGATGCCGCGAGGCACTGACGGCCGGCCCTTGGCTTGGCTTGCAGCTTACCAGCGCTTCGGTGCGCCGCCGCCGCCGCGGTTGCCGCCGCCGCTGCGCTCCTGGGCCTCGTTGACCCGCAGCGGGCGTCCGCCCAGCTCCTTGCCATTGAGGTTCTGGATGGCGCGCGAGGCGTCGGCGCGCGACATCTCGACGAACCCGAAGCCACGCGGCCGGCCGGTATCGCGGTCGGTGATGAGGCTTACGGACTCGACGGTGCCGTGCTGAGCGAACAGCTCGCGCACCTCGGCGTCAGTGGCGGAGAAAGGCAGGTTGCCCACATAGATCTTCGTCATGCAATCAGACTCCTGAAACAAACAAACGACAGGCAGGAGTGCTGACCGGAGATCGATAGACTCGGGCGCACGCTGCCACCTGGTCGGGAACGATTCGGCTTTTCAGACTCCGAAGCCAACTCGCAAACGAGGCGGGCGGCAGGCGGCAGGAAAGGGAAAGGTCACGAACCGGCGCGGACGATACCCCAAGGGCGGGCCACGGCACAAGCGCGGTGGCTGCGGTCGTGGCCCATGCCTCGCTCCGGGGTGCGTGCCTCAGCCGCCTGACATAACCGACAGGCAGACCAGCAGCAGCACGAGGCCCAGCGCGGCGGCGACCGGGAACAGGGGGCGCGGAAAGATGAACATGGTGCTTACCTCTCAACCGATGGTTGCAGCCTAATCTCCGGGCTTGTCGTTAAAAACCAGCTAATTGCAAATTTATTGTTCTTAAATCCCTTACAATCGTCGGGTGGATCAGCTCATCTGCATGAAGAGCTTCGCGCGCGTCGCCGAGCTTCATTCCTTCACCCGCGCCGCGGACTCCCTCGGGGTGTCACGTGCCGTGATGAGCACGCACGTGGCCGAGCTCGAGCGCCACTTGCACTGCCAGTTGTTCCACCGTACGACCCGCCGCGTCGGCCTCACGAGCGAGGGCGCCGAGTACCTCGCCCGCTGCCAGCGCATCCTCGCCGAGCTCGCCTCCGCCGATGAGGCGGTGCGCGGCACGCGCATCGCCGTACAGGGGCGCCTCCGGGTCGACCTGCCGGTGGCCTTCGGCCGCGCGCTGCTGATCCCGGCGCTGCCGCGCTTCCAGGCGCGCTACCCAGAGCTGCAGCTCGAGGTGCAGCTCAACGACCGCGTGATCGATCTCATCGAGGAGGAAGTGGACCTGACGGTGCGGGGCGGGCCGGTCAAGGAGCCGCACCTCATCGCGCGCCGCATCGACACGACACGGCTCATCACCTGTGCCTCTCCCGACTATCTGCGCGAGCACGGCATCCCGGCCGATCCCGACGAGCTACGGCGTCACAAGCTCATCGGCCATCTCTCGAGCACCAGCCATCGGCCCTACAAGTGGCTGTTCCAGCGCGGCACGGTGCGGCGGCAGCTGCAGCTGCCCTTCAGCGTCTCGTTCAACTCGGTCGAAGCCCGTATCCTCGCGGCGCTGCGCGGGGTGGGCATCGTGCAGTCGATGGATCTGATGGTGGCGGAGGCGCTCGCCGCCGGCCGGCTACAGGTGGTGCTGCCCGAGTGGTCGGCGCCGGGCGCGCAGCTCAACGTGGTATGCCGCAGAGCCCTGCACAACCTGCCTAAGATCCGCGTGTTCGCCGATTTCGCCGCGGAACTGCTGCTGCAGTACCGGCGGCGCGTCGATGCGCTGCTGTTGGGTTAATTGGCCTCAGCGCTTGGTTCGGCCGGCGAGCTGGTCGAGGGCGCGCAGCTGCAGGACGGTCGCGTCCGAGGCCGGCAGCAGCTGGTTGGCCTGGCGGACGAACGGCGCGACCTTGGCGACCGGCAGCGGCGGACTGATGAGATAGCCCTGAGCGAAGTCGCACCCGAGGCGCCGCAGCAGGCCCCAGGCCTCGGCATCCTCGACTCCCTCCGCCACTACCTTGAGCCCCATGCTGTGGCCGAGCTCGATGGTCGAGGTGACGATCGTCACGTTGCCGTTGACCGCCTGGCTGATGAGCGAGCGGTCGATCTTGAGCTCATCGACCGGCAGCAGCGCAAGCTGTGAGAGCGAGGAGTGGCCGGTACCGAAGTCATCGATGGCGAAGCGCACGCCGGCGATGCGCAGCAGCTGCATGTTACGCGCCGCGCCTTGCGGATCGAGCATCACCGCGCTCTCGGTGATCTCGAGCAGCAGCGCCGTGGGATGCACCTGGTGGGCGCGCAGCAGCGCGAGGATCTGGTCGCCGAGGTCCGGATCGAGGATGTCGGGCGCCGACAGGTTGACGGCGAGCTGCATGTCGAGCCCCTGCTCGCGCCACTCTCCCATCTGGCGGATGCCGGTCTTCAGCACCCAGTCGGTGAGGCGGCGGGAGCCGCCGGTACGCTCGGCGAGCGGTACGAACTCACCGGGGGATATCGGCCCGAGCTGCGGATGGGTCCAGCGCACCAGCGCCTCGAGGCTGCGTACCGAGCGCGCGGCCATGGTGACCAGCGGCTGGTAGACGAGCGAGAGCTGATCATTGTCGATGGCGGCACGCAGGTCGGTGATCAGTGTCAGCCGGCGGCGGTGGACTTCGTCCTGACCCGGGCGGTACAGGGCGACGTGCGAGGAGGCATCGTGCGCGTCCTCGAGCGCGACCTGCGCCCGCTGCAGCAGCTCCTCGGTGATGCGGCCATGATCGGGCAGCAGGCACACGCCGCAGGCGACGTGCAGCTCGAGGCCGATGCCGGCGATGTGAAAGCCGCTGTGGATGAGGCCGGCGAGCTGCTCGGCGTAGAGCAGCGAGCGCTCGGCGGTGCAACCCGGCACGATCACCAGGAACTGCGCCTCGCCGAGGCGCGCCACGGTGTCGTTCTCGGAGACGTTCTGCCGCAGCCGGTGGGCGACCTCGCGCAGCACATCGTCACCTACCGAGAAGCCGAGGGATACGTTGATGTCACGGAGGTTGCGCAGGCTGACCAGGATCAGCGCGGCGCGCCCGCCTTCGGCGGCTTCGCGTGCGACGCGCTCGAGCACCTGGGCTGCGAACCAGCGGTTCGGCAGCTGCGTCAGCGGATCGTGCTGCGCGTGGAAGGTGATCGCCGCTTCGCGCTCGGCGATGTTCCGCTGCATCGCGTTGAAAGTCTGGGCGAGGCTCCGGAACTCATCGCCGCCGGAGACGCTGACCATGGTCTCGTACTGTCCCTGCTGGATGCGCTGCGCCGCGCGCGCCAGCTCGCCGATCGGGCGCGAGGCGGTGCGACCGAGCACCGCGCCGACGAGCGCCGCCATGAGCAGCGCGATGCCGTCGATGGCCAGCATCGCATCGCGCAGCTCGCGATAGGGCGCGAGCACTTCGCGCTGCGGCTTCAGGAGCCGCACGTCGACCGGGTCGCCGAGCGCCGCGAGCGGGCGGGCGAGGCTGAGATAATCGGCGCCGGCGAGGCGCACGAGGTGCGGCGACTCGGCCGCGGTGGCGAGGCCCGCAGCCGGTCCCGCCGAGGCGAGCAGCTCGCTGCGCTCGTCCGCGGGGAGCGTGGCGGCGACGTGGGTCGCGCCGTCGTGCCCGTGCGATACCAGCGCCACCTGCGAGCCGACCAGATCGCGGATGCGCTGCGCGAGCGTATCGTCCGCGATGAAGCCCATCGCCACCCAGGCGATGGTCTCGGGGGTGCGCACCGGGGCGAGCACCAGCTGATAGGCGCTGGGACCCAGGATGATGAAGGCCGGCTGGTCACGCGCCCCGGGATCGCGCAGCAGCTGGCGGATGGAGTCGCCGGCGTCGGCATCCACCGGCACGGTGGCGGCGATCACCCCGCCGCGGGTGTCGAGCACCATCACCATGTCGGCCCCGACGCGCCGGGAGTTATTGCGGGCGGCGGACAGGATGGTGAGCGGATCGCCGCCCGCCACCGCCTCGCGGAAGCCGAAATCCGCCGCCGTCACGGACACGCCGTTGGCCAGGTCGCCGGCCCGGAAGCGCATCAGCTGCAGCGCGAGCGAGCTGCCGGAGCCGAGCTGCTCCTTGGCCCGCTCCTCCACCGTTCCCCGGGTGCTGGCCAGCACTGCGGCCAGCGTCACAGTTTGGGTGACGATGACCAGGCCGATGATCAGCACGAGAAGTCGTTTGCGGAAACTGCCCATTAAAAGCGCTCGAATGCCCACCCCATCGTAGGCGTCCAGTCATGCAGGGAGCGAGGACACGAGTGCGGGAATGAGACCTCCGGCACGTCCGCATCACAGGGGTACGGTCTTCCGGGCGCTCGCCGGCCTGGGGGCGCTCGTGTGCGCGCTCGCCGCCAACGGCCCGCTCCGCGCGGCCACGCTGGTCATCACCGTCCAGACCGCCGACGGCCACGCGCTCCAGGGAGCCGTCGTCACGGCGCACCCGCTGGAGGGCCCGGCCCGCAAGCCGCAGCCCATCAAGGCCGTCATGGACCAGATCAACCGCGCCTTCGCCCCCGACCTGCTGGTGATCCCGGTCGGCTCCACGGTGACCTTCCCGAACTCGGACTCGGTGAGCCACCAGATCTACTCGTTCTCTCCGGCGAAACGCTTTCAGCTCCCGCTCTACCGCGGCACGCCGTATCCGCCCGTGCATTTCGACCAGGCGGGCGTGGTCACGCTCGGCTGCAACATCCACGACGAGATGATCGGCTATCTGGTGGTCACCGACGCCCCGTACTACGGCCGCACCGACGCGCAAGGGGCCTGGTCGAACGAGCTCGCCCGCGGCCGCTACCGCATCACGATCTGGCACCCGCGCATGCGCGACGAGGGCGCCGACCTCGAGCGCGAGCTCACGATCGGCGAGGCGGACCATGCCGAGCTCACCCTGCGACTGACGAGGTCGCTCACCCCCGCGCCGCTCGCCGAGCGGCCGCATTCCTGGGATTACTGAGCATGCGTCTCGCCTCGCTCCTTCTGCCGCTCACCTGGCTCGCGCTCGCCACCGTCGCCCGGGCCGACGGCTGGGAGCTCGACCTCGATGGGCGGCTGGTGAGCTCGAACGCCGATCCCTCCTACACGCAGGGCGGGATCAGCGCCGTGCGCTTCGATCAGGGGCAGTCCGGCCTCAGGCTCGGGCGCGCGCGCTTGGCGCTCACCGAATCGCTCGGGGAGGTCTGGAGCGTGCACCTCGATGCCTCCGCCTGGGGCGACCACGACCGCATTCCCGCCGGGCTCACCGAAGGCTATCTGCAGTTCCGGCCCTACCCCTTCGCGGGCTATCGCCTGCGCGTCAAGGCCGGCGCCTTCTATCCGCCGATCTCTCTCGAGAATCGCGCCTCCGGGTGGGAATCCCCGTACACGCTCTCATCCTCGGCGATCGACAGCTGGCTCGCGATCGAGGTGCGCACCGTGGGTGTCGAGGCGCAGCTCGACTGGCTCGGCACGCGGCAGGGGCACGACTTCGACCTCGAGGTGACGGGCGGCGCGTTCGGCTGGAACGAGGGAGCGGGCGCCTATATCGCGGGCGATGGCTTCACGCTCACCGACCGCCAGACGCCGATCGGCGGGCGCGTCGGGCTGCCTTCGGATCCGGTACTGATGAACTACGAGCCGTTCCGCGAGCTCGACGGCCGCGCCGGCGTGTACGGCGGGCTCGAGGCCCGCTGGTTCGATCGCCTGGTGGTGCGCGCGCTGCGCTACGACAACCGCGCCGACCCCACCGTGGAGAACTATGCCTCGGGCGCCCTGCCCTGGGAAACGACCTTCGATGCGCTCGGCGCGCGCTTCGAGAGCGGCACGGGCTGGACGGCGATTTTACAGGCCCTGAAGGGTGAAACGAGCATCGTACCTGAGGGGTTCATGCTCGACTGGCCCTTCAAGGCCCAGTACGCCCTCATCGCGCGGCAGTTCGGCCGCAATACCTTGAGCGCCCGCTATGACCGGTTCGAGGTCGATACCAACACGAACGACGGCGGATGGGGAGCCGAGACCGGCCACGCCTGGACCGCGGCCTGGGTGTTCGCGCGCGATGAGCACTGGCGCTTCACGCTCGAGTGGCTGCGGGTGACGAGCAACTCCTATCTGCGCGAGGACGCCTTCAACCTGCCGGCGCTCGCCCGCGAGACGCAGCTGCAGCTCGCCGTGCGCTACGCGCTCGGCTCGGCGGTGCACTAGACCACGGCAGCGTTTCGCGAGGCGTCCGTCGGCGTCCCCAGCCACTCGCCGGCGCAGGCGCCCTCAGCGGAACCGCGCCAGGATCTTCTGCAGTCCGGGCGAGCCCGGCGAGAGCTTCTCGTACGGAATGCTGTTGAGCGGCGCCGCGGGCGTCGAGTTCACCTGGTGGAACTCGTGCTGCGCGGTCTCGTCGAGGAACAGCAGCCCGGTGAGGTACTCCCCGGCCTTCATGCGCTCCTGGATGTGGGCCGCCGCAGCCGTGCGGTCGGTCGGATCGTAAGCCGAGTCGAGCTTGCGCAGCACGATGCGGCTGCCGTCGTGCATGACCACCGGCACGGCCTCGCCTGACCGGTAGTCGACACTGATCTCGCGCTCGAGCGGCACGAAGTCGGTCTGCACCGCCGGCTCGTAGTGCTCGCGCGTATAGGCATAGCTCTTGGTCGAGCCCTCGTGATCGTTGAACGTCACGCACGGCGAGAGCACGTCGATCAGCGCAAAGCCCCGGTGCTTGAGGCCCGCCTGGATGAGCGGCACCAGCTGCTGCTTGTCGCCGGAGAAGCTGCGCGCCACGAAGGAGGC
>DATIXU010000124.1:0-1044 GCA_035518275.1 Steroidobacteraceae bacterium | reverse complement strand
GGGCGATCCATTGATACGGATCGAGGTGCTCGCCCGCAGAACCCGGCTGCTGACGGCGGATGAGTGCCGCCTCCTGCGAGCCGGCGCCGCCGCGAGCGGCCATGAACGGAGGGGCATGCTGCGCACCAGCACCGGGGTGCCCGTCGCGGACACCACCTCGGTTCTCCTTCCCGGCCGTATCCCCGCGAAGGCACGCGCCGAGCTGGGCATCCCCGACCACCGGATGCCGTTACCCCCGCGCACCGGGGTCCCCCTCGGCAGAGCACTGCGCGGGTTCGGCGTCAGGCGCGAGCCGCTGCGGGTGCAGCGCACCGACGCCCGGCTCGACGCCAGCGGTCAGGAGCAGATCATCTATTCCGCCGCGCGGCTGTGGCTCGGCCCCGGCCCCATCGGATTAGCCACCGAACGCGTCTACCGTCGCTTCGTCGAGGCCTTCCCCTCTCCCTGGTGCGCACTGTCTCAGCGGAACCGGGCGCTGTGACCGAGGTTCCATGTTTAACGCGGTGACGAAGCTCCGGAGCTCAAGGTTCGCCGCCCGCTGAGCGCAGCGAGTCGATGAGGTCGCCGACCAGTAACTGCTGGGGGTAGACGTGGTGGCGGGCGCCGCTCAGCGCGGCGTAGTCCAGGATATGGCGGATGCCGCCGCCGGCCCGCTGAAGCAAGTTGGCCACCAGCAAGCCAGCAGGGCCTGCCCCCACGATGCCCACTCCGCTCGTGCGGCTCGCCGGTCTCTGCGAATTTGACGGTACCGTCCTTTCTCGATGCCTCACGAGGGTAATTCTCGGCCAGACCTCGTCGCGGCTGGCAGCACGGCCACTCGCGGGTCAGCTGCCGGCCAGCCGCTCGGACAGATAGGACAGGAGGCTGTCGATGCCTACTCTCTCCTGCCGCATCGAGTCGCGCTCGCGGACCGTGACCGCCTGGTCATCGAGGGTATCGAAGTCGATGGTGACGCAATAGGGGGTGCCGATCTCGTCCTGGCGCCGGTAACGGCGGCCGATCGCGCTCGCGTCGTCGAAGTCGGTGTTCCAGCGCTTGCGCAGC
>DATIXU010000123.1:0-1645 GCA_035518275.1 Steroidobacteraceae bacterium | reverse complement strand
GTAGCCCCACTCGAGGGCCTGTCTATGAGCATCCGCAACGGTACCTCCTGGTCGGGGCGCGGTGAAGTTAGTCCTGACCGATGAGGAGTACAGATGGGAAGTTACGCCGGCGTTGACTGGGCGGCGGAGAAGCACGACGTGTTCGTCGCTGATGCGGCGGGCGAGAAGCTGTTGGCGGCCACGTTCGCCCATGACGAGCAGGGGCTGCGGTCGTTGTGCCGGCAGCTGGTGCGGCTGGGGGTTGAGCTGGTCGCGGTCGAGCGGCCGGATGGCTTGTTGGTCGAGCGGTTGTTGGACGCGGGGCTGCGGGTGCTGGCCCTGCATCCCAACCAGGTCGCGGCCACGCGCGATCGGTTTCGTGTCTCCGGCGGCAAGTCCGACGGGTTTGACGCGTTCGTTTTGTGCGAGCTGGCGCGCACCGACAACCACCGCTTCCGGGTGCTCGAGCCCGACTCGGACGAGACTAAGGCGCTTAGGGCGCTGACCCGCGCACGGGAAGATCTCGTCGGCACCCGGACCGCGATTTGTAACCAGCTGCGCGCCGAGCTGGAGCGGTTCTGGCCGGGTCCGCTGGGTCTGTTCAGCGACCTGCACAGCCGGATCTCGCTGGCGTTCTTGGAGCGCTATCCCAGCCCCGCCGACGCGCGCGGGCTAGGAGCCGTGCGCTTTCAGGCGTTCCTGGCCCGGGAGCGCTACTCCGGCCGGCAGAAGCCCGCGCAGCTGCTGGCGAAGCTCCGGCGTGCGGCCGAGGGTCGCGTCGGCGAGCGGGAGCTCGCGACCCGCCGCCAGCTCGTGCTGACCCTGGTCGCGATGCTCCAGCAGCTCAACCTGCAGATCAAGCAGCTCGAGCGGCAGATCAGCAGCTCGATCCGCGAGCATCCCGACGGCGAGATCTTCCTCTCGCTGTTCAAGAGCAGCACGATCACCGCCGCCGAGCTGCTGGCCGAGATCGGCGACTGCCGCGCGCGCTACCTGACCCGCGACGCGCTCGCCGGCGACGCCGGCCAAGCCGCCGTGGCGATCGAGTCCGGCAAGCGCAAGGCGGCCACCTTCCGGTGGGGTTGCAACAAGCGACTGCGCGGCGCGTTCTCCACGCTGGCGGACACCAGCCGCCACCACAACCCGTGGGCGCATGACCTCTACGCCCAAGCCATCGCCCGCGGCCACGACCACCCCCGCGCGCTGCGCACCGTCGGCCGCGCGTGGTGTCGGATCGTGTGGCGCTGTTGGCAAGACGGCGTGCCCTATGACCCCGCGCGCCACCGCGCGCTGCAACGCCACGTCACTGTCACCATTCCCACCCCGTCGGGTCCCGTGCCCGACGTAGCCGCCACCCAGCGGATGGCCGGTGCCACCGTCACCCAAAGGGCGGCCCGCACGGCCGAGCGCGGAGCGCTTGACGGCAAGCCGACATCCGCTAAACCGACCGCTCGACCCGCCAAACGCCATAGGGGTTGATGTCATGAAGGGCCGGGCGCGCTCCGGCGGCCCGGGCGGTTTTCCACCGCCGGGCGGCAGGAAGTCGGCCCTGCCCCGCGAACTGCAAGCTTCGAGACCGTGCGGATTGCGCCCGCGCGGCCGGACAATTCGAGAGGAGGACCGACCGTGAGTAACCCTACGCGCTGGGTCGGCGTCGACCTGCACC
>DATIXU010000122.1:0-4825 GCA_035518275.1 Steroidobacteraceae bacterium | reverse complement strand
GAGGCCACCAACAGCAACCTCGGACTCGGCCACGATCTGCGCGCCGGGCTGATGGACCCCACGCCCCGCCAGCTACACGCGCTCACAGCGATCGTCTGCCACCTCCTGTTGACGGACATCGAGGATGGTGATGTCGGCGACACGCTGCGTGGTGATGAGGGGTGACAGGTGACGGAACGCGCGATGGTGCTTTGAACGTTGGAACGTTGAAACGTTCAAAGGGGTGGTAGCTCGCTTCGCGGTGCTGTCAACGGCGCCGCTTCGCGGCTCGCTGCGCTCGGCCCTGTCAGGCCGCCGGTTGACAGCCCCGGCTTCGCTTCGCTGGTGGGGGGCTGCTGTGGTCGCGCGTTCGCGCGACCGGTCGCGGTCAGCGCTGGGTGGCTGCGGTCCAGAGCTCGGCGGGGCGGCCGTTGGTGAGGACGCGCTGGCTGGTGATCTTGCCGTCGTGGGCGAGCGCGGCGAGCGCTTGATCGAGCTGCTGGGTGGTGGGGTTGCGGTGCAGTAGATCGCGGAGCTGGGTGCGGGTCAGTCCGCCGGGTAGCGCGTGCTTGAGTGCGGCGTGGATCTGGTGGGCGAGCGGATCTTGGGCGGTGTGTTGGAGCGCCCAGGTGGCGGACCGTGCGGCGTAGTCCCATAGCGCGAGCGCGGCTTGGAGGTGCTGTGGCTGGATCTGGCGCTGCCCGTCAAGCAGGGCGTAGAGGAGCGCTAGGCGGATGGTGTGCGCTTCGGCGCGCGCGCAGATCGCGGTGGCGATGGCGTCGGCGGGCTGGGTGAGCTGCGGGTAGGCACGCCACCACAGCTCGCGAGCGGCGGGATCGAGCGTGAGCTGCCCTGCCTGCTGGGCGTGCTTGAGCGTCCTGGCGAGGTAGCGGACCAAGCCTGTGTCTTTGAGGGGGTCGGGGTTCCCGCCCTCGGGCAACAGGCGCACGCGTCTGACAGCGGCGAGCACGAATCTGTTCATGAATCCGTTGGCGAGCTCGACGCGGGTGGTGTGGTGGCGCAGCTCGGTGGCGGTGATGTGACCGATGATCGAGATGTGCGCGTCGGTAGCGCGGGCTGGAGCGGTGCGGGTCAGGAGCGCCAACGGCCGTCCATCCCAGGCAGAGCGGAGCGTCGGCGACAATGTCGAGAGGTCGCGGCCCGTGGATTTCAGGACGGACGCAAATTCGGGCTCTGCGACCAGCAACCGCTTGTCTTTGGCGCCAGGATCGCTCCCGGCGGGGTCGCGGACCGTCCACACGAGTCCTTCGCCACTCGAGAGGCCGGTGGTCAGCCTCGAGGGGAACGACGGGTCGGCCTCGGACAGGAGCCTTGTGACGTGGTCGAACGAGCTGCCCTTGCGCGCGCGGGCGGTATCCCCGATCAACAGCAGATACTGGTTGGCGTGATGCCTGGTCGCCTCGACCTGAAACCAGGCACCGCGTCCGACCAGCGCGCCGCAGGCGACGAGCAACTGGGTGAGGATCGCGACCGGGTCGGCCTCGGTGTGCGGCGCGATCTTCTCCACGATCGCGCCGGGCAAGCCGTGGAAGGCGCCGGCGGCGGGCGGCTCGGGCCAGCCGGCCGGGGCCGCGAGTGTGATGCTCGCCGGCTGGCCCGTGGCCGGGTCCGACGGCGCTGTCTGCTGGTCGAACAGGGGGACGAGCTCGCCGGTCATTCGGCGGAGATCTCGGCGACGGCGGCACGGGCGGAGCTCTCATCGCAGATCGACTTGTTCTGGGCGAACGCCGCGATCAGCGTCTGGGTCGCGAGGTTGTTCACCTGTCGGGGCAGACCGCGGGAGGCCTCGTGGATCAGCGCGACCGCGTCGTCTGAGAACAGCGTGTCGGAGCGGCCCGCGAGCTTGACGTGGTGCGCGATGTACTCGCCGGTCTCTTTGCGGTCCATCCCGTCGATCGTGCACCGCAGCGCGATCCGCTGATCCAGCGCCGCGAACACCCCCTGGCGGAGCTTGCGGCGCAACGTCGGCTGGCCGAGCAGCAGGCACGCGAACGTGGCGCGCGAGTCCATCTCGGCGTTGGTCAGCATCCGCAGCTCCTCGAGCTGCTCGGCGGAGAGCAGGTGCGCCTCATCCAGGATCAACACCACGGTCTTGCCGCGCTCGGCGGTCTCGGCGGCGAGCAGGTCGGTCGCCTGCGGGATCAGCGTGGCTCGGTAGAACCTTGGCGTCGCGCCGAGCGCCCGGACGATCTGGATATAGAGCCCGCGCGCGCCGATCGCCGGATTGGGCAGGTAGATGATCGAGTACCGGCTCGAGTCAAGCGAGGCCGTCGCCGCGCGCGCGGCGACCGTCTTGCCCGCGCCGACCTCGCCGCACACCACGCCGAGCGACCGCTCGCTGATGATCCAGTCGATTCGAGCGACAGCCTCCTGGTGAGCCGCCGAGGCGAACAGCATCGAGGTCGCCAGCTCCTTGGTGAACGGGGTGCGCGACAGCCCCCAGTGCGCTCTGAGCCTGTCGATACTCATCCGATCAACTCCTCGGTGTCGTCGTTGTGATTGGCGGCGCCGCCTGGCGCCGGCAGATGCCGGTAATCGATCCGCTTCTGAAGCTCCCGCTCACGACGCTGGCGAACCAGCGCCAGGTAGTCGATCCCGGTCGGCGCGCCGGGCTCGCGCTGGGCGTGCGCGCGCGGGTGCACATGCCGCTTGATCCGAAGCGGCACCGCCAGGCCGGCGTGATGGCCGGCGAGGCGCACCTCGACATCGGCCAGCTCGAGCGGGTCGAAGATCAAGTCCACCCGCCGGCCCGCCAGCCCAGGATCGACCTCATAGCTGTTGCCGTGCATCCCGACCGTGCCCGTTCTTGACACCGTGCGGCGCTCCGACCAGCGGAACGCTTCGCGCAACGACCGCTCGGCCGGCAACTGCGGCGGACCGAGAGCCAGGAACCGCTCAAGCGGCGTCTGCCCGGTCTCCGAGTGCACGCGCCGGTGATAGACCTGCTCGACCCACGCCTGGAAGGTCCGATTGAGCTCGTCCAGGCTCGACGGCGGATGGTCCTCGAGCTCGACCAGCAGCTGATCGCGAACCGTGCGAAATGCCCGCTCGATCTTCCCCCTGCCCTCGGGCCGCCCCGGCCGGGAGTGGATCAGGCGGATCCCAAGCACCGCGCACGCCCGCAACAGCTGCCCGGACACGAAAGGTGAACCGTTGTCGACGTATACGGCCTTGGGCAAGCCGCGGGAGGCGATCCCCGCTCGCAACGCCCGGGAGGCGTTCAGCACATCCTCACGTCCCGCCCACCGATACCCGACCAACAGGCGGCTGTGATCGTCGATGAAACAGAACAAGAACGCACGGCGGCCATTGATCAGCGGGCCGTGCAACGCGTCCCCGGTCCACAACTCGTTGCGGTGATCGGCCTCGAAGCGCCCCAGCGCACGCCCGATCTGCCCTCCCTTCCACGGCAGTTCGGCGGCGGCGAGATGACGCAAGATCGTGCGCGCCGAAGGCGAGCGCCCCTCCGACTCCAGGATGATCCGCTGGATCTGAGCCGCCGTCCTGGCCGGCTGCTCCCTGCGCAGCGCGATCGCCAGCTCCAACAGCCGCTCCGGCGTCTGGTTCGGCTGACGTCGCGGTGCCGGCACCAGCGCCTCGAACCCGCCCTGGCGATACCAGCGGACCCACCGATCAACCGTGTTGCGCGACACGCGCACCCACCGCCCGTCCGGGCCTAAATGCTCGCGCGCGGCCAGCGCACGGACCAGCGCCCCGCGCTCCCGCGCCGACAGCGACACGTCCGTCGCCTCCGAGATCACCCGCCAGCGAAACAACCCGATCTCCTGCGCCCTGTCCAACCCCATCACCTCCTGACCGTGGCTGACACAACCAGCCGGCCAGGATCCCGGTCACTCAGGCGCAGGCCAAGGCGGTTCGGTGTTGATCGCCAAAAGCCCGCCCGCAGTCAACGCCGACACCCACGACCACGGCGGCCTGGACCGCAGCACCAGCGACGCCAACCGCACGCACACGCCAATCGCCCCCAGCGCTTCTCCCGCCAGCGACCCCTCCCGCGCGGCCGGCGGATCCAACGATGCGTCCAGCGCCCGCGCCCACCGCAGAAAATGACCGGCGATCAACTCCGCACGCGAACGGAACCGCCGCCGCCAATCGCGCACCGTCTCACCCGGCACCCCCAGCCGCTCCCCGACTCGCCGATACCCCTCCCGCCCCAACGACAACAACGCCTCGCCGATCACCTCCGCCCCATACCGCCGACGCGCCAGGCACACATCCGGCAGCAGCACATGCGTCGCGCGACAACACTGCTCACGACAACGCCCCCGCCGCGGCCGCAGCCGCCGAACCCCGGCATGCATGCGCACCTCGCGCAGCCGCGCGCAACCCCAGCCTCCCAACACGCCCACGCCACAGCGCGGACACAACAACCGGCCAGCGGCGAGATCCGCCTCGACCACGGCACGATCGTCTGCGACGATCACCACGATGACCTCCTGAAGGCATCACGGGGCCTCTCGCTTCACCCCACCAAGAGTTCGGCGAGGGGCCCCAGCAACAACACGATCACCACGATCATGTCGCTGCGGCCCCCGCCGCGACCAGACCATCACCACCCAGCGTGGCGCCAGACCGCCCCCAGGTCACCAACAGGCGTGTCGCTCAACAATAGCGGCGCGGCCCCGGCCTTCGTAGTAGATCGCAATCGTGGCAACGTCGCCTGTAGTGCGCCAACGGACGCCGACTCCCTCGCGCGGCTGTTCTTGGTGGGTCACCTCTCCCGACGCAAGTACAGGCTGGTCGCCGGGCCACGTGACGAGCGGGCCAAGTGTGCGGCCGTCCAGCTTGAACTCAAGCCTGCAGC
>DATIXU010000121.1:0-5378 GCA_035518275.1 Steroidobacteraceae bacterium | reverse complement strand
TCACGCCGAGCATGATGAACACGCCAGCGTGAATCGTGACGGCGCGTGCCGTGGTCAGGAGGGACGCCAGCAGCCATATCCCGAAGGCCAGCTGGCTGATGCCAGCTGAGCAGCGGGTCCTTCTGAGACGCGAAATCTGCGGCACGTAGGCCACCGCGGCCAGCCCGGCGCCGACGAAGCCCGCGATCTCCGTGATGGTCATCATCACCGCCGCCATAGTCGAAGCGACTCGTCATGCCGGAGGATTCCGTCGCGTGGGGCGCTCGGCTCCGGCCACGGCGCGGGGGCCCGGCGGACTGATGCGGTGGTCATCCGACTTCCTCTCGGCGCAACCATGGGAATGACAGGAGATGGCATGGTCGTTCGCGTTAGGTTGGACGGGGTACCTCTGCCGCGATGGTGCGCTGGACGGCAGGGCGCGATGTCCGCACCGGTGGAAGGTCGGCGCGGACATCGCACGGAGGGTCAGGCGCGGGCTACGTCGATCGCCACGGGGACGGGATTGCTGACGATGTCCCGGACAGGCGAGTAGCGGACGAGGCTGGCGAGCTCGGCGAGCTGATCGTCGTCGAAGTCTCCGCTTGCCTTGAAGGCGACTCGGATGTTCTCGAATCCGGGACGAACTGCCTCGTCGAGACCGAGAAAGCCGCGCAGGTCCACGTCACCCTCAATCGTGGCCTCCAGGCCGTCGAGCGCGATACCGCGGGCGGCGGCGTGGTAGACGATCGTGCCCGACAGGCACGCCGCGAGGGCATGGAGCACATACTCGACCGTGTTGGGGGCCTGGTTCTGGCCGAGGAGCACCGGCGGCTCGTCGGCGTCGACGACGAACGGCTCGGTCCGGCTGGTGTCCTCTTGGCCGGCGCCGTAGAACTCCTTGATCGTGGTGCGACTGTGACCGCCGTCGAGCCACCGGTTGCGCGCGCGGAATTGAAACCGCGCCAGCGTTGGGTCGGCACTGATGTGGTCGATCGTCCCGTAGAGGCGGTCGACGTCGACGCCGTTGATGGTGTGGGTGACCTGCATGGTCAGCTCCTTTGTGGTGGGGTTGGCCGAGATGGAGTCGGCCGGTGTGCAGGCACCGTAAGGAAGGAGCGCTTCCCGAATTCTTCCCTGCCGGTCGCCGGCACCGGCGTCTTACTGCGAGGCGTGCTGCGTGGGATGCTTTGGCCGATGCGACGCTTGGATGTCCGGCTGCTGGGCCGGTTCGAGGTCGCGGTGGACGCGCAGCCAGTGGCCGCGCCGGCGTGGGGGCACCGTCGCGCCGAGGATCTGGTCAAGCTGCTCGCGCTTTCGCCGGGGCACCAGCTGACGCGCGATCAGGTCGTCGAGGCGCTGTGGCCACAACTGGGCGCCAAGGCTGGTGTCGCGAATCTCCACAAGGCGGCGTACTACGCCCGTAAAGCGCTCGGTTGGCCGGGAGCGATCGTGGTGCGGCACGGCGTGGTGGCCCTCGCCCCCGAGCACCACGTCGAGACCGACGTCGAGCAGCTCGGAACGGACGGCGGCTGGGACGGGGAGGCGGCGGAGCTGCTGCCTGAGGACCGCTATGAGGAGTGGACGGTCGAGCACCGCGAGCGGCTCGTCGAGCTTCGCACTGTGGCGCTGCGGCGCCAGGGCCGCTGGGCGGAGCTGCTACGTGCCGACCCGGCCGACGAAGAGGCCACTCGCGCTTTGATGCGCGAGCGTGCCGCGGCCGGTGATCGTGCGGCGGTCGTCCGGCAATTCCGGCGCCTGCGCAAGGCACTGGCCCTCCTCGGCCTGACGCCGTCGGAGGAGAGCTTGTCGCTGTACCGCGATGTGTCGCGCGGGGATCCGGTGCACGCGACGACTCGGTCGAGCCCGCCGATGCTCGGCCGGGACGGCGAGCTGGCCGTTGCACGGCGGGCACTCGACGCGACCGAACGCAAGGGTGGGGGCGCTCTGGTGGTTCTCGGGGACGCCGGGATGGGGAAGACGCGGCTCGTCGATGCCGTGCTCGAGGATGCGCAGGCACGCGGCTGGCATACACTGCGTGGCGCCGGCCGGGAGGAGGACGGCCATCCACCGTATGGGCCGATCATCGAGGCGATCAACCCGCTGATGGCGGCTCGCCCGGACCTGCTGGAGTCTCTGGGCGACTCCACGCGGCGCGTCCTCGCGCTGCTCGGTCCCTCCGCGCCGGCCGGCGAGGACGGCTCGCCCGGGGAAGTCGAACGCCATCAGGTGCTGGCCGCTGTCTGGCAGCTCATCGATGCCGCCGCGGGCGAGGGTGGTGTGCTCGTGGCGCTGGAGGATTTGCACTCCGCCGATGTGGCGACGCTGCTCCTGGCCCACTACCTGTGCCGTGCGGCTCGCCAGGCGCCGGTGCTGATCGTGCTGGCGGCACGCCACGGCGAGGCCGGTCCGGAGCTGGCGCGCGTGCGCGCCAGCCTGCGGGAGCAGCGCGCCGGCGTTGAGCTCGTCCTGCGCCCCCTGGCGCCTACTGCGCTGACCTGTATCGCCGAGCGCGCCGCGGGCCGGCCGCTC
This sequence comes from Steroidobacteraceae bacterium, assembly GCA_035518275.1. GTDB lineage: Bacteria > Pseudomonadota > Gammaproteobacteria > Steroidobacterales > Steroidobacteraceae > 13-2-20CM-66-19. Next base: position 2,870 of record DATIXU010000121.1, on the reverse strand, counting down.
GGAGCAGGGACGCTCAAGGCGATCGCGGCCGCCGCGGCGGGTAATCCCTTCTTCGCCGAAGAAATCGCCGCGTCGGTCGACGCGGGCGATTTCCGCGTCCCAGCGCATGTCAATGAGATTCTCGACGCCCGCCTCGGGCGCCTGCCTGAGGAGGCGCGGCCGATCGTTTTGTTCGCCGCCGCTCTACAGGATCGCTTCTCCGTCACTGACCTGGCAGTGGTCGCCGGCGTCGATGAGGCGAGCGCTGAAGCAGCTGTCGCCGCCGCGCTGCGCCGAGGCGTGCTCGAGCGCGACACGTCCGGACTTCATTTCCGCCACCCACTGCTCCGAGACGCTGGCCGCCGGCAGCTCGATACCAAACGACTCATCGACGCGCACCTGCGGGCAGCGGCGCACCTTCGCGACAGCGGCGGCGCTCCCGAACGCGTCGCCTACCACCTGCTCGCAGCCGGCCGCGGCGGCGAGGCCGTGCCGTTGCTCCGAGCGGCGGCGCAACGCGCTGCCGCGGTCGGCGCCTACCGTGACGGTCAGCGGTGGGCCGAGCAGGCCCTCGGACACGCGCTCGCTGAGGAGCGGGGCGAACTGCTGGAGTTGCTTGGCGACTTGCGCTACGCCGCCGGCGACCGCCGCGCCGCCCGGACGTTTGTTGCCGCCGCCGACCTGGCCCCCCCCGATCGCCTGACCGATCTGCGGATTAAACAAGCCCGCGCGCTCACCGCCGCCGGCGACCCAACCACCGGATCGGAGGCCCTGCGTGACCTGACCACGAGCAGCGCCGAGCAACAGGCCCGGCTCGCCGTCGCGCGCGGGATCGTCGCCTGGTACGCCGGTGATCTCGACGAAGCGCGCCGGCAGGCTGAACAGGCCGCGCCGTTGATCCACGAAGCGGAAACCGAACGCGCAGAGCTCGCTGACCTCCAGGCGCTGATCGCGCACGCCGGCGGCGAGTGGGAGCGCCACACCGAATGGCAGCTTGCGGAGGTCTGGCACGTGCCCGAGCTCGCCGGTCGCGTGTTCGACATTTACACCTGCGTCACCGAGTATGTCTTGCATGCCGGTGATCCGTACGCTCGTCTCGCCGAGTTCGCGAGCGCCCTCCGCGAGCACGCGCACGCCGGCGGCGCCCTGCGCGGCGAGGCCTTCGGCACTACCCTGCTCGGCGAGATCGAGCTCCTGACCGGCGATCCCCACGCGGCACGCGCGCATCTGCTCCAAGCCGCCGCGCTGAGCCGCGAGGCGGGCGCGATCGGTGGCGAAGCCCTCGCCCGCACGCGCCTGGGCGAGGCGCTCATTTACCTGGACGAGCGTACCGCGTCGCGCGACCAGCTCAACGAGGCGCTCACGCTCGCGCACGCGTCAGCCCTGGCTGGTCATCTCCTGTTCATCGTTCACGGCCCCCTCCTACGCCTCCCCGAAGACCCTGCCGAGGCTCTGGCGCTGGTCGACCGCGCCGAAGCCTTGCTGGACCAAACCCCCCAATGCCTGTTCTGTCCCATGGACTACTACCTCGCAGGCGCAACCGCGTGCGCTCAGGCCGGGGAAATCGCCCGTGCTCACGAATTCCTTGCGCGAGTGGAGGTGACCGCCGGACGCTGGAACGGCGGGCCGTGGGCCCCGGCGGTGGCGGAGGCGCGCGGCGCGGTGCTCGCCGCCGCCGGCGACAAGGACGACGCGACCCAGTCACTCCGAGAAGCCATCGTCGGCTACGCCACCCTCGGGCAGCGCCTGAACGAAGCCCGAGCACGCCGCTTGCTGAGCGAACACCTCGCGAGCCCGCGGCGGCGCAGAGTCACGAAGCAACACCAACCCACCTGACCGGACGCACCATTAGGCCGTTAACTCAACGAGCCTCTTCAGCCGCCCAACTCACTTCGACGACGTCGTCGGGCGCGGTCGGATTCCCCACCTCCAACAACCCGCGATGCGCCGACGCACCAGACGCTGGCGGTCGGTGGCCGTGCCACCACCTTCGCGATACCGTCAGCACCGCTCGGCGGCCCATCGTCGTCAAAGCGCCCGCCGGAGCCTCAAGACGCTCGGCGTCGCGCGCCGGAACGAATGCAGGACGCGACGATCCGTCGTGCAAGTCCCGATTCGCCACCAGCAAGACCGCGAGGCGAGACGACCCGCGGGGCCGCCTCGAGCTCCCTGCTGGCCGCGCAATGCGAGACGCGGCGCCGGGCCAGTCGAAGTTGCGTGGCGCGGGGGAAGGAGGTCTAGCCAACACCGCTGTGCTGGACGCTGCTGCTCCTACGGAAAGGGGGGCGTCAAGGGAGACAGCTGCTGCTCGTCCGCAGCGGGCGTTTCCCGCTCGCCGCTGGAAACGCTCGCATACGCCATTGCGATAGTGCGGCTTCGCACTCCTCGACACGATCCACTCGCCAAGCGTCGGCGGTTCATCTGGCTAGTGCTCGCCCGCGTCTTGCACGAGCAGGGCGATCTGGACGCGGTTGTCGACCTCGAGCTTGTCGAGGAGGCGGGAGACGTGGGCCTTGACCGTGGCGACGGAGAGGTGCAGCTCCGCGGCGATCTCGGCGTTGGCGTGGCCGCGGCCGACGGCGAGGGCGACGTCGTGCTCGCGTGGGGTGAGCGTGGCCAGGCGGTCGCGGGCGTGGTCGGCGCGGGCGGCCGCGTCGGAGTCGCCGGCCACGAGGGAGATGAGCCGTCGCGTGACCGCGGGGGAGAGCATCCCGTCGCCGGCGTGGACGAGCTCGATCGCGCGGACGATTTCCGCCGGCGGGGTGTCCTTCAGGAGGAAGCCGGCTGCTCCGGCCTGCAGCGCGCGCAGGACGAGCTCGTCGGCGTCGAACGTCGTGAGGACCACTACTGCGGGCGGGTCAGGCTGCGCGGCCAGCAGCCGGGTGGCCGCG
>DATIXU010000120.1:0-54623 GCA_035518275.1 Steroidobacteraceae bacterium | reverse complement strand
AGCGCGCCAACCGCACGCTCACCTGGAAGCTGCTGGTCTTTGCCGCCGGCGCCTTCGCCTTCGGCTTTGCGCTGGTGCCGCTGTACAACGTCTTGTGCTCCGTCACCGGCTACGGCGACCAGACCAAGCTCCTCAAGCGCGTGGCCGCCATCGAGCACCCGGACCTGAACCGCACCGTGACGGTCGAGTTCCTCACCAGCGTCGCCAGCGCCGGGGAGTGGGAGTTCCGCCCGGTGGTGCGCACCGTGCAGGTGCACCCGGGGCAGCTGTTCACCGCGCAGTTCTTCGCGCACAACATGACCGGGCGCAACTCGGTGGCGCAGGCGGTGCCGAACATCGCCCCCTCCGAGGTGGCCGCCTACTTCCACAAGACCGAGTGCTTCTGCTTCTCGCCGCAGAAGTTCAGCGCCGGCGAGGGCCGGCAGATGCCGGTGCGCTTCATCATCGACCCCGCGCTGCCGCAGCACATCGAGCTGATCACCCTCGCCTACACCTTTTACGACGAGTCCTCGCGCGTGACCGCGCGCTAGGCTGACACCCACGAGAAAGTCCGACATGGCCAACGCACAAGTCCCCGACGGCAACCAGTACTACATTCCGCACGACAGCCCGTGGCCGATCCGCGGCTCGCTCGCGCTGTTCGCGATCATGCTCGGCGCCATCTCCTTCCTCAACGACTGGGCGGGTGGCTGGGCCTTCATCCCCGGGGCGGTGCTGCTCGCCTACATGTTCTTCGGCTGGTTCGCCGTGGTCATCGGCGAGAGCGAGCACGGCACCTACAACATGCAGGTCGACCGCTCCTTCCGCATGGGGATGATGTGGTTCATCTTCTCCGAGGTCATGTTCTTCGGCGCCTTCTTCGGGGCGCTGTTCTATGCGCGCGTGCTCTCGGTGCCGTGGCTCGGCGGCGAGGGCGTCAAGGTCTTCAGCAACTACCTGCTGTGGCCGCACTACGAGCCCGCCTGGCCCACCAACGGTCCGGGGCACGTCGGCGGGCTCGCCGACTCGAGCTTCAGCGTGATGAACCCGCTCGGCATCCCGGCGCTCAACACCGCGATCCTGCTGACCAGCGGCTTCACCGTGACGATGGCGCATCACGCGCTGCGCGCCGGCAAGCGCACCCCGCTCGCCATCTGGCTGGCGCTCACCTTCCTGCTCGGCTTCACCTTCGTCGGCTTCCAGGCCCACGAGTACGGCGAGGCCTACGCCCACATGGGCCTGCGCCTCACGACCGGCATCTACGGCTCGACCTTCTTCATGCTCACCGGCTTCCACGGCCTGCACGTCACCATTGGCGCGATCATGCTGACGGTGATCTGGCTGCGGGTGCTGCGCGGGCACTTCACCCCGAAGCGCCACTTCGCCTTCGAGGCGGTCGCCTGGTACTGGCACTTCGTCGACGTGGTGTGGCTCGGGCTGTTCATCTTCGTCTATTGGTTGTGATTGGAGCAATCGCCGCCGGCGATTCTTCCAGTCGGCTACCGCGTGAGCCCGTGGGGCGTGATCAGCCCGAAATACCAGGCGATCATGACGAGCGCGAACAGCGCCAGCGAGATCGCGATGCGCCAGGTGAGCGCGCGCGCGAGCTTGCGCGAGTCCTCGTCGTCGCGCCCGCGGGCCAGATGAAACAGACCCGTGCCGAGGCTCAGCACGACGCCGAAGAGCAGGCACACGATGAGGAGTCCCATCAGCGAGTTCATGGCGCCGCGCAGTGTATCGCGCCGGCGCGCGCACCGTTGCTCCAGGGGGCGCACGCATGAGACTCGAGCGCTTCGCGCCCTGGGCCGGCTGGACGCTCCTCACTCTCGCCGGCTGCGCGCTGTTCGTGCGCCTGGGATTCTGGCAATGGCACCGCTGGGTGCTGAGCGACGCCGCCTGGACGCGCTTCGCGCGCGGGGCGGATGCGGTACAGCCGCTCGGCGAGCGCGCGCTCGCCGACCTGCCGCTCTACCAGCGGGTGAGCGTCAGCGGGCGTCTCGACGGCCAGCATCAGTTCCTGCTCGACAACCGCAGCTACCAGGGGCGCCCCGGCTACGAGGTGCTGACGCCGCTGACGCGCGCCGCAGGCGCCGTGCTGCTCGTCGATCGCGGCTGGGTGCCGTTCACGGGCTCGCGCGCCCACCTGCCGGACGTGGGGCTCACGGGCGTGGCGAGCGTCACGGTGAGCGGCCGGGTCGCGGAGCTGCCGAGCGCGGGGCTCGCGAGCGGGCGGGCGGCGCCCGATCCGCGCGACCCCTGGCCCAAGGTCACGAGCTTTCCGAGCGCGCAGGAGCTCGCGGGCGCGCTCGGCATGCCGCTCACCCAGCGCATCCTGCTGCTCGACCCCGGCGCGCCGGAGGGTTATGTGCGCGACTGGCAGCCACCGGGCCTCGCGCCGCTCCGCCACCTCTCCTACGCCCTGCAGTGGTGGTGCTTCGCCGCGCTCGCCGTGGTCCTCTGGGCGGTGATGAGCGTGCGGCGCTCGCGCGCCGCGCGACGCCCCTCATGAGCCGGAGCACGCCGTGAGCGAGCCGCCGGGCGTGCGCGCCCGCAACCTGCGCACCGTGGCCGCCCTCGCCGCGCTCTTCTTCCTGCCGCTCGCGCTCGCCTTCTACGCCTACTACGGCACCGGCTGGCGACCGCCGGGTCGCGTCAACCACGGCGCCCTCATCACGCCTCCCCGCCCGCTGCCGGCGCTGGTTCTGCCACGCACGGCGCCCGGCCCGGCCGAAGCGGTCGCCGAGACATTCCGCGGCTCGTGGACCCTCGTCTACGTCGGCGACGGCAGCTGCGACGAGGACTGCCGGCGCGCGCTCATCGTGATGCGGCAGAGCCGCCTCGGGCTCGGCAACGACATGACCCGCGTCGGCCGGGTGTGGCTCGTGACCGGGACCTGCTGTGCGCCCGAGGCCGACCCGGGGCTCGTCGTGCTCGATGCCTCGGGAGCTGCGGCCGGCGCGCTGCTCGGGCTGTTCCCGACAGCCGGGCGCGAGCATTCGCTCTTCCTGGTCGACCCGCTCGGCAACCTGATGATGAGCTACGATGCGCGCACCAATCCGCGCGGCCTGCTCGACGACCTGCGCAAGCTCCTGCGGTTATCTCATATTGGTTGATCTTTCGAATGCCAGCTAACTCTCCAGCCCGCTGGATGCGCCGGCTTGCACTCGCCGGGGTGCTGCTCGCCTTCGTGGTGGTGGTGCTCGGGGCCTACGTGCGCCTGACGGCCGCCGGCCTCGGCTGCCCCGACTGGCCCGGCTGCTACGGCCACCTGACTCCGGGCGGCGCGCTCGCGGATGCCGCGCAGGCTGCGAGCGGCGCGGCGCAGCCGGACGCGGGCAAGGCCTGGCGCGAGATGATCCATCGCTATGCCGCCGGCACGCTGGCACTGCTGATCGTCGCGCTCGCCGCGCTCGCGATCGGCGCGCGCCGCCAGCGTCTGGTGAGCGTGAGCTTCGCCCTGACGCTGCTCGCGACCGTGATCGTGCAGGCGATCCTCGGCATGCTGACCGTGACCTGGCAGCTGAAGCCCCTGATCGTGACGCTGCATCTCCTCGTCGGCATGACGACGCTCGGGATGCTGTGGTGGCTCGCGCTGTCGCTCCCGACGAGCTCATGGGGCGCGACCTCGCTCGGCGGCGCGGGCCGCTCGCTGCGCGGCGGCGCCGCTTACATCGCGAGCGCTCACCACCTGGCGCTCCTCGGGCTGGTGGCGCTCGCGCTGCAGATCGCGCTCGGCGGCTGGACCAGCAGCAATTACGCCGCCATCGCCTGTCCGGATTTTCCCACCTGCCAGGGCGGGTGGTGGCCGCACCCCGACTTCCGCGACGCCTTCGTGCTGTGGCATTCGGCGAACGTCGACTACGAGGGGGGACTGCTGCCGACCGGCGCGCGCATCGCCATCCACCTCGCCCATCGCCTGGGGGCACTCATCGCGGCCGCCGCGCTCACGCTCGCCGCCGTCTATACGCTCAGGCAGCGCGGCCTCTCGCACGCGCACCTGCGCGCCTGGGCGGTGCTCGGCGCGCTCGCCCTGCAGCTCCTCATCGGCGTCTCGATGGTGCTGCGGGGCTTTCCGCTCTCGCTCGCGACGGCGCACACCGCCGGGGCGGCGCTGCTGCTGCTCGCCACGCTCGCGCTGGTGAGAAACTCGAGCGCACGCTAGGCTGCCTGAGCCTCAAGCGCGATACGCGAGCGAGCACGTGGCGACATCGGATCTTGCGACCAGGGTGCCGCCCATGTGGCGGCGCTACCTGGAGCTCACCAAGCCGAAGGTCGTCGCGCTCATCACCTTCACCGCTATCGTCGGCACGCTGCTCGCGAGCCCCGGAGCCCCGCCGCTCGCGCCGCTGGTCTGCGGCAACTTAGGGATCGCCCTCGCCGCCGCCTGTGCCGCCACCATCAATCACGTGCTCGACCGGCGCATCGATGAGCAGATGGCGCGCACCCGCGCGCGCCCGCTGCCGAGCGGCGCGCTCACCGAGCGCGCCGCGCTCGCCTTCGCGGCCGTGCTCGGCGTCGCCGCCATGTCGGTGCTCGCATTCCTGGTGAATCTGCTCACCGCGGTGCTCACCTTCTGCTCGCTGATCGGCTACGCGGTGATCTATACCGTGTGGCTGAAGCGCGCCACGTCGCAGAACATCGTGATCGGCGGCGCCGCGGGCGCCGCGCCGCCGGTGCTCGGCTGGACGGCCGTCACCAACAGCGTCGATCCGAACGCGCTGCTGCTGTTCCTCATCATCTTCGTGTGGACGCCCCCGCACTTCTGGGCGTTGGCGATCGCGCGCCGCGACGAGTACGCGCGCGCCGGGATCCCGATGCTGCCGGTGACCCACGGGGTCGAGTTCACGCGGCTGCAGGTGCTGCTCTACACCGTGCTCCTCACGGTCGTGACGCTGCTGCCGTACCTCACGCGCATGAGCGGGCTCGTCTATCTCGCCGCCGCGCTCATCCTCAACGCCGGCTTCCTCTACTACGCGCTCGCGCTCAAGGTGAGCGCCCGCGAGGAGCTGCCGATGCGCGTGTTCCGCTTCTCGGTCACCTACCTCATGTGGCTGTTCGCCGCGCTGCTGGTGGATCACTACCTGCCGGCGCTGCGGTAGTTGGATCGCCTTCGTTTCCGCCTCAGGTCTCGCGCGTGAGCTTCATCGCCCACGAATAGATCATCTTGTCCTTCTGCAGCAGCACGCCGACCGTGGCGTAGTGGTCGGCGTCGATCTGGCCAAGGTGCTCGGTGCCGTGAAAGCCCGAGGTCTCACAGCCGAACAGTGAGAGGATCGAGCGGTCGACGACCGCGTAAGTGCCCGCGAGCTTGCCGAAGGTCTCGGTCTCGAAGGTCCACTTCATCGCAGCGCCCTCGGCCGCCGGCGGCTCGATGAGATAGGCGTGGACGAACTCGACCGGCGGAGCGCCGAGTACCTTGAGCTTGCCGGACAGGAGCCAGCACTGGTCGCGGTGCGCGATCTCGGTGCGGCCCACCGCCTCGAGCGGCTCGCCGTCGCCTCGCCAGAACGTTCCGGTCGCGATCCATACCGCCGGCTCGAACAGAAACGTATGCGCCATGGGTCCATTATGGCGCGCGGGTGAGCTTCGCGGTACGTTGCGGGGAGGCGACCGCAGGCTTGGCGAAAAGGGCCGCTCTCATGCTCACGGAACGCATCTGGTCGGGGAACTCGTTACGCAATTTTCACTACCTGGTCGCCTGTGAGGAGACCGGCGAGGCGCTGGCGGTCGATCCGCTCGAGTGGCGCATGTGCCTCGATGCGGCGCGGCGCCGCGGCTGGGAGATCACCCAGATCGTGAACACCCACGAGCACCAGGACCACACCGGCGGGAACGCGGGCCTGAAGGCCGCGACCGGCGCGAGGATCCTGGCGCACGCGGGCGCAGCCGCGCGCATCGGCGGGGTCGATCGTGGCTTGAAGCGCGGCGACGTCGTCCGCGTCGGGCGTACGGTCGAGCTCGAGGTCCTCGACACGCCCGGCCACACCATGACCCACGTCTGCCTCCTCGCCCACGCGCATCCGCCCGCGCTCTACTGCGGCGACACGCTCTTCAACGCGGGCGCCGGCAACTGCTACAACGGCGGCGACCCCGAGGCACTCTACGACACCTTCGTCACGCAGCTCGCGCGCCTCGACGATGCGACGCGCGTCTTCCCCGGCCATGAATACCTCTCGCGCAACCTCGAGTTCACGCTCGACCGCGAGCCGGCCAACCGCGACGCGGCGGCACTCCTCGAGACAGAGCGCGGCACGGACCCGGCCGCCGCCAAAGTGACCACGCTCGCCGAAGAGAAGCGCATCAACACCTTCTTCCGGCTGCAGAACCCGCAGGTGATCGCGCGCCTCAGGGAGAAGTTCCCGGATCTCGGTGAGCAGCCGGACGCGCGCAGCGTGTTCGTGAGGCTGCGCGAGCTGCGCAACCGCTGGTGAGCGCACCGGGGGGCGCCGCCGTCGCGCCCCGCCGCCGTTCCGGCTAGGCTTCACCCTCCAGCCCCCCGGGGGCGCGGTGGGGGGCCCGCATGCAATCGCCGTTCTATCAACGCTGCTTCCAGCTCGTCGGCGCAGCCGTGCTCGCCTGGCTGCTCTACGAGATCCTGCTGCCGCTGCGCGCCGAGCTCGGATGGGCGGCGGTGCTGGCTTTCATCCTCTACCCGCTGCAGGAGTCGCTCACCCGGCGCCTCAGGGGCCGGCGGGCGCTCGCCGCCGGCATCCTCACCGGCCTGACACCCTTTCTGGTGCTCGCCCCGCTCGCGGTGCTGGGGGCGGTGTTCGCCGGCCAGGTCGCGCACGTCATCGAGTCGCTCCGCGGCCGCACGATCCTCTCCGGCCCCGAGATCATCGACCGCATCTCGAGCATCCCGCTGATCGGCGGCGCGGTCGACTGGGCGCGCGAGAACGCCTCGGTGAGCCTCGCACAGGTGCAGGGCTGGATGGACAGCAGTCTGCAGGCGCTGCTCGAGCGTCTGGCGGCGGCGGGCGGCGGCGTGGCGCTCGGCGTGTTCGGCACGCTGGTCGGCTTCTTCATGATGCTGTTCATGCTGTATTTCTTCCTGCAGGACGGACGCGCGATTCTCGGCGGGCTCGAGCGCCTCATCCCGACCACGAGCGAGCGGCGCCATCGGACGCTCGAGTATCTCGGCTCGGTGACGCGCGCCGTGGTGTTCGGCTCGGTGGCGACCGCCTTCGTCCAGGGCGTCATCGTCGGCATCGGCTTCGCGATCGCGAAGCTGCCGTCGCCCGTGGTGTTCGGCGTGCTCGGCGTGATCGCGGCCTTCCTGCCCTCGGGCGCCGGCATCGTGCTCATTCCGGCGGTGATCTATCTCGCCGTCAGCGGACGCTGGGGCGCGGCGATCTTCCTCGGCTGCTGGACCCTCGGGATGTGGCTGCTGGAGAACGTGCTGCGCCCGCTGCTCACCTCGCGGCACATGGAGGTGTCGACGCTCGCGGTCTTCGTCGGCGCAATCGGCGGCGCCTCGGCGTTCGGCATTCTCGGGCTCATCATCGGGCCGGTGGTGCTGAGTTTTGCGGTCGCCCTGGTGCGCTACCTGCAGCAGCAGCCGGAGGCCTGAGCGCGCGGGCTTTCCCGTAAAATGCGCGCCCTATGGATCTCACCCCGATCCTCGATCCGCTGAACGAGGCGCAGCGCGCCGCGGTCACCGCCCCGGTCGGGCCGGTGCTGGTGCTCGCCGGCGCCGGCAGCGGCAAGACGCGCGTGCTGACGCACCGCATCGCCTGGGTGATCCAGGCCGAGGGCGCCTCGCCTCAGGGCATTCTCGCCGTCACCTTCACCAACAAGGCGGCCGGCGAGATGCGCGCGCGCGTCGAGCGGCTGCTGGGAATCCCGGCCGCGGCGCTCTGGATCGGCACCTTCCACGGCATCGCGCACCGCCTGCTGCGCATCCACTGGCGCGAGGCGCAGCTGCCGCAGGGCTTCCAGATCATGGACTCCGAGGACCAGCAGCGCCTCGTGAAGAAGGTGATTCGTGCGAAGGAGCTCGACGAGACGCGCTGGGTGCCGCGCGAGGTGCAGTGGTTCATCAATTCCAACAAGGATGCCGGCCGGCGGCCGGCGAAGCTCGCTGACGGCGGCGATCCGGCGCGCCGCGAGCTGATCAAGCTCTACGCGGCGTACCAGGAGGCCTGCGCGCGCACTGGTATGGTGGACTTCGCGGAGCTGCTGCTGCGCGCCTTCGAGCTCTGGCGCGACAACCCGCAGCTGCTTAGCTCTTACCGGCGACGCTTCCGCCACGTGCTGGTCGATGAGTTCCAGGACACCAACGACATTCAGTACGCGTGGATCAAGCTGCTCACCGGGGGCGATGGCGGCGCGCCGTTCATCGTTGCCGACGACGATCAGTCGATCTACAGGTTCCGCAGCGCGCGGCCGGAGAATCTGCAGGACTTCCGCCGCGACTACCCGCAGTCGCAGCTCTTCAAGCTCGAGCAGAACTACCGCTCGACCGGCACCATTCTCGATGCCGCCAACGGGCTGATCGCCCACAACGCGAACCGCCTCGGCAAGAATCTCTGGACCAGCGGCGCGCGCGGCGAGCCGGTCCATCTCTACAGCGCCTTCAACGAGCGCGACGAGGCCGAGTTCGTCACCCACCGCATCCGCGAGCACGTCGCGCACGGCGCCCTGCGCCGCCAGATCGCGATCCTCTACCGCTCGAACGCGCAGTCGCGCGTGTTCGAGGAGGCATTCCTGTCCGCGCGCATTCCCTACAAGGTTTACGGGGGCCTGCGCTTCTTCGAGCGTGCCGAGATCAAGGACGCGCTCGCCTATCTCCGCCTCATCAGCAACCGCCGCGATGACGCCTCGTTCGAGCGCGTCGTGAACCTGCCGCCGCGGGGCCTCGGCGCCAAGAGCCTCGAGGCGCTGCGCGAGCGCGCCCGCGCCCGTGGCGTGCCGCTATGGGAAGCAGCGGCGGCGCCAGCGGGCGCGGGAGATACCGAGCTCGGCGGGCGGGCCGCGGCGGCACTCGCGGGATTCATCGCCCTCATCGAGCGCCTCGCGGCCGGGACCGCGGGGCTCGCGCTCCACGAGCAGGTCGATGCGGTGCTCAAGGGCTCGGGGCTCATCGCCCACTACCAGAAGGACAAGGCCGAGCGCGGCGAGGCACGCGTCGAGAACCTGGACGAGCTCGTGAGCGCGGCGCGCGGCTTCGCGCCCGAGGGGAGCGACCTGGCCCCTCTCGAGGCCTTCCTCGCGCACGCGGCGCTCGAGTCGGGCGAGGGCCAGGCGGATGAATGGGAAGACTGCGTGCAGATGATGACGCTGCACATGGCGAAGGGGCTCGAGTTCCCGGTGGTGTTCCTCGCCGGCATGGAGGAGGGCCTGTTTCCGCACCAGCGCTCGACCGTCGACCTCGAGGGGCTCGAGGAGGAGCGGCGGCTCTGCTACGTCGGCATGACGCGTGCCATGAAGAGCCTTTACCTCAGCTACGCGGAGCAGCGGCGCCTTCACGGCATCGACAGCTACGGACAGGTGTCGCGCTTCGTACGCGAGATCCCCGAGGAGCTCGTCGAGGAGGTGCGCCCGCGCGTACAGGTGTCGCGGCCGCTCGCCGTGGGCCGCTTCCGGCCCGAGGAGCCGGCAGCGCCCGGCATGCGGCTCGGCGGGCGCGTGCGCCACGGCAAGTTCGGCGAAGGGGTAATCCTCAACGTCGAGGGCAACGGCGCCCACGCGCGCGTGCAGGTGAGCTTCGAGCGGCAGGGCACCAAGTGGCTCATGGTGCAGTACGCGAATCTCGAGCCGTTGTAGCGCATGAAGGCGGTATGAAAATTCTCATCCTCGGCGCCGGCCAGGTCGGACGCACCGCCGCCTCCCACCTCTCGCGCGAGGAGGCGAACGAGGTCACCGTGGTCGACGTCAACGAGGATGCGCTGCGCGACCTGCAGGAGCGGCTCGAGGTGCGCACCGTGGTCGGCAACGCCGCCCACCCGACCATCCTCGAGGCGGCCGGCGCCGGCGAGGCCGACGTCATGGTGGCGCTCACATCGAGCGATGAGGTGAACCTGATGGCCTGCGAGGTGGCGTTTGCGCTGTTTCGCACGCCGACCAAGATCGCGCGCATCCGCGCGGCCGAGTACACCGACCGCGCCGAGCTCTTCGGCACCGATGCGCTCTCGGTGGACGTCTGCATAAGCCCCGAGCGCCTGGTCACCGAGTACGTCGAGCGCCTCATCCAGCATCCCGGGACGCTGCAGGTGCTCGACTTCGCCGACGGCAAGGTGCGGCTGGTCGCAGTGCGCGCCCGCGGCGGCGGACCGCTGGTCGGGCATAAGCTGCGCGAGCTCCCCGAGCATCTGCCGAAGATGGAAGTACGCGTGGTGGCGATCTACCGCGACGAACGCAGCGTCGCGCCCGACGGCGACACGGTCATCGCCGAGGGCGACGAAGTGTTCTTCCTCGCGGCACGCGACGACATCCAGCGCGCCATCAGCGAGATGCGCCGCGGCGACGGCGCGGTGCGGCGCGTCGTGATCGCCGGCGGCGGCAACATCGGCTATCGCCTCGCCAAGTCCCTCGAGCATTCCAACCAGGTGAAGGTCATCGAGCGCGACGCGCGCCGCGCGCGGCGCGTCGCGGAGCTGCTCGAGCGGGCGATCGTGCTGCACGGCGATGCCGCCGACGAGGAGCTGCTGGTCGAGGAGAACATCGACAGCGCCGACGTGTTCGCCGCCATGACCAACTCGGAGGAGGCCAACATCCTCTCGGCGATGCTCGCCAAGCGGCTCGGTGCCAGCAAGGTGATGGCCCTCATCAACAAGCCCTCCTACACCGACCTGGTCGAGTCGGGCAGCATCGACATCGCGGTCTCGCCGCAGACCATCACCATCGGCTCGCTGCTGGCACACGTGCGCCGGGGCGACGTGGTGCGGGTGCACGCGCTGCGGCGCGGCGCGGCCGAGGCCATCGAGGCGATCGTGCACGGCGACGAGCGCAGCTCGCGCGTCGTCGGGCGCATGGTGAGCGAGATCCCGCTGCCCGAGGGCGCCTCGATCGGGGCGGTGGTGCGCGGTGATGCCGTCATCATGGCGCATCACGACACGGTGGTGCGCGCCGACGACCATGTGATCCTGTTCCTCGCCGACCGCCGGCATCTCGAGGCGGTCGAGAAGCTCTTCCTGCGCGCGCCGCGCTGAAGCGACGGGCGGACGCACACCGTGCTCGCGGTCGCCTACGCACTCGGCCTGCTGCTCGCGGCCTTCGCGCTGACCTTCGCGCTGCCGGTCGTCTGCTCGCTCGTGATGGGCGATGGCCTGTGGCCGAAGTTCCTGCTGGCCGCCGTGCTCGCGGCGGGCTGCGGACTCGCACTCGCCGCGGCGACGGCGCGCCTCAAGCGGGAGCTGCGCGCGCGCGACGGGTTCCTGCTGGTGACGCTCGGCTGGCTGGTGCTGTCGGCCGCGGCGGCGGTGCCGCTCATGCTCGTCCTGCCGTCGCTCTCCTTCACGGGCGCGTACTTCGAGGCGATGTCGGGCCTCACCACCACCGGCTCGACGGTCCTCACCGGGCTCGATGCGCTGCCGCCCTCGCTCAACTTCTGGCGCGCCTCGCTCCACTGGTTCGGCGGGCTCGCGATCGTGGTCATGTCGCTCGCAGTGCTGCCGCTGCTCGGGGTCGGCGGCATGCAGCTCTACAAGGGGCAGGCGCCGGGACCGAAGGAGGAGCGGCTCACGCCGCGCATCACCGAGACGGCGCGCTCGCTGTGGCTGGTGTACGCGATCATCACCACCGCCGGCATCGTGGCGCTGCGGATCTGCGGCATGAGCTGGTTCGATGCGATCTGCCACGCGTTCTCGGCGATCGGTCTCGGCGGCTTCTCGACCCACGACCGCAGCATCGCCTGGTTCGACTCACCGGCGGTCGAGCTGACGCTCGCGGCGCTGATGCTGGTCGCCTCGCTCAACTTCGCGCGCCACTTCATCGCGCTCAAGCGCCTGAGCCTCGACACCTACCGCGTCGATCCCGAATGCCGCGCGATCTTCGCGCTCCTCTCCGTGAGCGTGGTCGGGATCGCCGTGCTCCTCACCTGGCACGGGGTGTATCCGGGGTTCCTCACGGCGCTGCGCCACTGCGCCTTCAACGTCATCTCGCAGGCGACCACCAGCGGGCTCACCAGCCAGGACTACCAGCAGTGGCCGGTATTCGCGCCCTACTGGAT
Organism: Steroidobacteraceae bacterium; assembly: GCA_035518275.1. GTDB lineage: Bacteria > Pseudomonadota > Gammaproteobacteria > Steroidobacterales > Steroidobacteraceae > 13-2-20CM-66-19. The sequence continues at coordinate 42,475 of DATIXU010000120.1, read as the reverse complement.
GCTGTTCCTGTCGTGCATCGTGTGCAGCACCGGCTCGACCGGCGGCGGCATCAAGATGTTCCGCACGCTGCTGTTCGCGCGCCAGGCGGGGCGGGAGCTCAAGCTCCTGGTGCATCCGGCCGCCATGGCGCCGGTGCGCATCGGCGGGCGGGCGATTCCCGACTCGGTGGGCCACGCGGTGCTGGCCTTTATCTTCCTGTACTTCATGACGGTGGTGTTCTTCACCTTCGCGCTGCTGCTCACCGGGCTCGATTTCGACCCGGCGCTCGCCGCCAGCGTCGCCTCGATCACCAACACCGCCCACGGCTTCGGCCCGCCGGGGGCCGTGCACAACTTCCACGCCCTCACGGCGCTGCAGATCTGGCTGTGCACGGCGGCGATGCTGCTCGGGCGGCTCGAGATCTTCAGCGTGATCGTGCTGTTCACGCCGGCGTACTGGCGCAAGTAGGCCGTGGCTGCGCACGGCGCCAGCGGACCGGATCCCAACGCACGGCTGATCCCCGAGTAAACGAATCAGGGCGGCCCCAAGGCAGCCGCCCTGATCGCGCACCGGCAGGGAATGGCCTACTTCCGGGCGACTTGCACGGTCGGCGTGCCGGCGCCGGAGCGCTGCCGGTAGTACGCGGTCAGCTTCGGCTGGTCCACCCTGGCCACCGCGCCCGCGATCGCCTCCTGGATGCATCCCCGGAACATGCCCCAGTCCTTGAGGTTGCGGCCATCGAAGGGGGCGCAGACCGCCTTGGCCGCGCTGGCGATGCGGTCGTAGAGTACGGCGATGCCCTGCTGGTGGGTCAGGTCGAGGTCGGCAAACTGCACTTTCACGGAGAGTGCGTCGGGGCCGGCAAAGGCAGCCTGGTGGGCGAGCATCAGCGTGCTGATCGTCATCAGTGTCGTGAGGCGGTTCATGTCAGTCTCCCGTAAGTTGAGTGATTCGGTCCGAAACCGCCGGCCCTGCTGCGGGCATGTGGCTTCGGGGCGCGAACGAGACTCCGCCCGCGGCACCCGCCACTCCATGGACCGGGTGTGAGCCGTTGCTGACTTATCTCTGACTCGGCGGTGACTTCGAGTGAGCGACGCCAAACTGCGTTTCGATGGCTGGGTCCTCGACCCGCAATCCGGGGAGCTGGAACGCGGCGAGACCCGTATCCGGCTGCAGGAGCAGCCGGCGCTGGTCCTGAGGGAGCTGATCACTCACGCCGGCACCGTGGTCACCCGCGAGCAGCTGATCGTGCTGCTCTGGCCCAAGGGCGTGGTCGACTTCGACACCGGCCTCAATACCACGATCCGCAAGCTCCGCAGCGCGCTCGGTGATGAGGCCGAGTCGCCGCGCTATATCGAAACGCTGCCGAGGCGCGGCTACCGCTTCCTCGGCACGGTCGACTCCGCGCCGCCCACTGCCGGGCCGCCGACTGCCGCGCCCGCCCCGGACGGCCCCCCACCGGCTCCGCATCCGGCACCGCTCGGGCGCCCGGTTGTGCACCCCTGGCTCGCCATGACGGTCGCGATCCTCAGTCTCGCCGGCTTAGCGCTGTGGCTCGTCGCTGGCACTCGCCACCCGTGGCGCAATCCGCTCGCGAACGCCCGCTTCACCCGCCTTACGGACCTGGCGGGGAGCGAGTCGGCGGCGGCGATCTCGCGCGACGGCCGCTGGGTCGCCTTTCTCGCCGAACGTGACGGGCACACCGACGCGTGGCTCACCGAGGTCGGCAGCGGCCGCTACCGGAACCTGACCGAAGGCCGCGAGCCCGGGATGATCAACCCCCTGGTCCGCACGCTCGGCTTTTCGGCCGACGGCTCGCTGGTGACGATCTGGGCGCGCCGCTCCGACGGGTCACGGTCGAGCGACATCAACATCCTGGCGGCGCCGGTGGCCGGCGGCGAGCCGCAGCCCTACATGCGGGAGGCGGCCGAAGTCGCCTGGTCGAGCGATGGGCGGCGGATCGTCTATCACACCTCGGCGCCGGGGGACCCGATGTTCGTGAAGGACGCAGCGCCCGAAGCCGCGGCCCGCAGGATCTACACCGCGCCTGCAGGCGTGCATTGTCATTTTCCGGTGTGGTCGCCCGACGATGCCTTCATCTATTTCGCTCGCGGCGTTCCGCCGGACGTATGGGATATCTGGCGTATCCGCCCGGACGGCTCGGATCTCGAGCGCATCACCTTTCACGATTCGCTCGTGAACCATCCCGTGCTGCTCGATCCGCGGACGCTGCTGTATCTGGCCGCCGATGCCGCCGGCTCAAAGCAACGGCTGTATGCGCTCGACCTGCGGGAACGCGTGCCGCACCGCATCAGCTTCGGGCTCGAGCGCTACACCTCGCTCGCCGCGAGCGCCGACGGCTCACGGCTCGTCGCCACGGTGTCCCGCTCGACGACCAGTCTGTGGAGCATCTCCCTGGCGGGCGGGCCCGGCGCGCGCGCCGCCGCCCTGCCTCTCGCGGCGGAGGCGACCGTCGGCTCCTCGCCGCGATTTGGGCCCGACTACCTGGTGTACGTGGCGCTGCGCAGTGGACGCTGGAGTCTGCGAAAGCTCGCCAACGGCGTGCAACAGGAGCTCTGGAGCGACACGCACGTGTCGATCGTGGGCGCGCCCGCAATTTCGCCCGACGGACGCCGCGTGGCATTCACCGCCGCCGACGGCGCCCACACGCGCCTCAGCGTGATCGACAGCGACGGCGGTCACGCGACCGTGGTGACCGAGTCGCTGGCGCTGCGGGGCTCGCCGGCATGGACACCCGACGGACAATCGCTGGTCGTCGCGCTGCTCGAGAACGGCGAGCCGCACCTGGCGACGATTCCCCTCAATGGCGGCCCGCCGGTAAGACTGGTATCCGAATATTCGCTCGATCCGGCCTGGTCGCCCGACGGGCAGTTTCTCCTCTATTCGGGCGCCGACCTCGGCACGACCTTTCCGGTGCGGGCCGTCGGCCGCGACGGCCGGCCGTACGCGATGCCGACGCTGGTGCTGACGCGCGGAGCGCGGCGCGTGGTGTTTGTGCGCGACGGCTCGGCCGTCGTGGTGCTGCGCGGCGAGATCGGCCACAAGAACTTCTGGCGGGTGGAGCTCGGCAGCGGTGCCGAGCGACAGCTCACCGAGCTTCCGCCGAACTTCGTCATCCGGGATTTCGACCTCTCGCCCGACGGCACGCGCATCGTCTTCGACCGCACCGAGGAAGACTCGCAGATCGCGCTCATCGAGCGGCCGCGCTGATCAGGCACGCAGGCACGCGCCCGACGGGTCAGCTGTGGATGTAGGTCTCGAGCTGCTCGATCTGCTGCTGCTGGTCGGCGATGACCGCCTTCACGAGGTCGCCGATCGAGATCATGCCCACCACGCGCGCACCGTCGAGGACCGGCAGGTGGCGCACGTGGCGGTCGGTCATGAGCTGCATGCACTGCTGCACGCTGGTGTCGAGGGACACCGTGAGGACCGGCGAGCTCATGATGTCGCGCACCGGCGTGTCGGCCGAGGAGCGGCCGCGCAGGATCACCTTGCGCGCATAGTCGCGCTCGGAGACGATGCCCTCGAGCGCCGCGCCGCGCATGACGAGGAGCGCCCCGACGTGGTGCTCGGCCATGAGGCGGATGGCATCGAGAACGGCAGCCTGCGGCTCCACCGAGAAGATCGCCCGAGCCTTGCGCTCGAGCAGCGTCTGCACCGTAGTCATACCCTACCCCCCGAAACTTGCGCGGCTAACGCGCCGGCCCGACTTCCACCACCAGGGTGACATTGGCGCTCACGTCGAGTGTGCCGGCCTCGACCGGCGTCGGCACCTCGGCGGCGCTCACCGCGGCGCGCGCCGCCGCCATGTGGACCCGCACGGGAACGATCTGCGGGCTCGATTCCTCCACCGTCAGCACGCGCAGGATCCTCAGGTTCAGCGCGCCCGCGAGCACCTCGGCCTCGGCGTGCGCCCGGGTCGCCGCCTCACGCAGCGCCTGGGCACGCACCGTGTCCTGATCGCGCAGCGTCCACTGGATGCCCTGCACCCGATTGGCGCCCGCGCGGGTCGCGGCATCGATCACATCGCCGATGCGCGCGAGATCATCGAGCACCACCTCGACCACGTTGAGCGCGGTGTAGCCGGTGATGGTCGGCTCGCCGCCGCCCGGGTGGTACTGGTAGTTGGGGCTCAGCGAGTAGCTGACGGTCTTGATCTGCGCCCCGGCGCCGGCCGCCTTGCGTACCGCGGCGAGCACCGCGTCGAGCTGGCGGGCGTTGGCGCTGGCGGCATCCTGCGACAGCACCGCCTGGGTCTGCACGCCGAGATCGATCTGCACGCGATCGGGCCTGGCGCTGACACGCGCTTCTCCGCTGACGCGGATCGACGACAGGGTCGCTGCGGGCACGCCCACCGTCTGCGCCGCGAGCGGCGCGGCGGCTGCAAGGCTCACGATGAGCAACGCCGCACACTGCAGTCTCATGACACGCGGCGGGGCGGAACGCATTCGCATATTCTACGCGCGCGCCGTGCGACAGTTCATACTTTGGCCAGCGCGCCGCGCGCCTGTTGCCGGGACGGTATACAACAGCCTATGCAAAGAGGCGAGCAGAGCCGCAGGGAAATCCACGTCGCACCGGACCGGTTCGAGGTGACGGCGGAGGATGCGATCCTCACGACGGAGCTGCGCTCCGCCGTCGCGATCTGCCTGTACGACGCCGCCGAAGAGGCCGGGGCGTTGCTGCACCTTCGCTGCATCGTCAAGACCTCCAAGCCCGCCGACGTGACCGACACGACGCTCGCGACCGAGCTGCTGCTGCTCGACCGGTGCCTCGAGGCGCTGCGCGAGGCGGCGCCCGCCGCGCGCAATCTCCAGGCGCGCATCGTGGCGCACCTCGCCGAGGGCGAGCACGCGCGCCCGGTGTGCGAGACCGTCATGAGCCTGGTGCGCCACTACCTCACCGACGCCGGCGTGAGGATGCTTCCCGAGGACGTCGCGGCGGGACCGGTGCGCACGCTGCGCTTCCGCCCCGGCATGGGGTGGATGCACACGCGCGCCTGAGCGGCCGCCGAGCCCGGCGGCCGGCCTGCCCGCACCTGACGGCCCGCGGCGGCGCATGAGACGCTCGCGCGAAGTCACGCTCCCCGCGCCCGTCCGGGCCGCGCTGGAAGAGATCTTCGGCGAGAGCGTCGCCCACGTGCGGGTGATCGAGCATTCGCTCTATGCGCGAGCGCACCTGCGCGCGGTCGCGACCACGCGCCGCGGCCGCATTTATCTGCGCGATGACGCCGCCGCCTTCTTCGCCCATCCGTCCCTGCTGCTGCACGAGTACTGGCACGTCATCGGACAGTGGCAGCGCGGGACCCTCACCGTGCCGCGCTACGCCCTCGAGTGGCTGCGACGCGGCTACTGGAACAACCGCTTCGAGGTCGAGGCGCGCGCGTTCGCCGCGGCACACGCGCAGGCCCTGCGCGCGAGGCTGGCGCGCACGGCGGCGGCCGGGGCGGGGCGGGGGCCTGATGCCTGAGAGCGGCCGCCCGCGGCCGGCCGGCGCTCCCCTTGCCGGCCGGCGTCCGCGACCTACAATACGCGACCCCTCAGTGGTAAGGGCCTGGGGAAGCACCCGAAGCCAAGCTCCATGACGCTACGCAAGCACCTCGACTGCGACGTCATCGTCGTCGGCGGCGGACATGCCGGCACCGAGGCGGCATTGGCCGCGGCGCGCATGGGCGCACGCACACTCCTCCTCACGCAGAGCATCGAGACACTCGGGGCGATGAGCTGCAACCCGGCGATCGGGGGGATCGGCAAGGGCCACCTGGTGCGTGAGATCGACGCCCTCGGGGGCGCCATGGCGCGCTCCGCTGACCGCGCCGGCATCCAGTTCCGCACCCTGAACGCGAGCAAGGGACCGGCGGTGCGCGCCACGCGCGCCCAGGCCGACCGCCAGCTCTACCGGGTCGCGATCCGCTCAGCTCTCGAGAACCAACCGCGGCTCTCGCTCTTCCAGCAGGAGGCGGCCGACCTCCTCGTCGAGGGCACCCGGGTGTGCGGGGTGGTCACCGTCACCGGGATCGAGATCCGCGCGCGCGCGGTCGTGCTCACGGTCGGCACCTTCCTCGGCGGCCGCATTCACGTCGGGCTCGACAACTACCCGGGCGGCCGGGCAGGCGACCCCGCATCGATCCACCTCGCCTCGCGGCTGCGCGAGCTCGACCTCCGGGTGGGAAGGCTCAAGACAGGCACCCCGCCCCGGATCGATGGCCGCAGCCTCGACTGGTCGGTGATGACCCGGCAGCCCGGGGATCGCCCCACGCCGGTGTTCTCGTTCCTCGGACGCGTCGAAGATCACCCGATGCAGGTTGATTGTTTCATAACTAATACAAATGAGCGCACCCATGAGATCATCCGGGCGGCGACGGATCGCTCGCCGATGTTCACCGGGGTGATCGAGGGGGTCGGCCCGCGCTATTGCCCCTCGGTCGAGGACAAGGTGGTGCGCTTCGCGGAGAAGCCCTCGCACCAGATCTTCGTCGAGCCGGAGGGCCTCAATACCCACGAGATTTACCCGAACGGGATCTCGACCAGCCTGCCGTTCGACGTGCAGGTCGAGTTCGTCCGCACGATCCGCGGCTTCGAGAACGCGCACCTGACGCGTCCCGGCTATGCGATCGAGTACGACTACTTCGATCCGCGGGACCTCACGGGCTCGCTCGAGACCAAGGCGCTCTCCGGGCTCTTCTTCGCGGGCCAGATCAACGGCACGACGGGTTACGAAGAGGCCGCCGCCCAGGGTCTCGTCGCCGGCATCAATGCCGCCCGCGCCCTCGCGGGCGAGCCGCCCTGGGTACCGAAGCGCAGCGAGGCCTACATCGGCGTGCTCATCGACGATCTGGTGACGCGCGGCACGCGCGAGCCCTACCGCATGTTCACGAGCCGCGCCGAGCACCGGCTGCTGCTGCGCGAGGACAATGCGGATGCGCGCCTCACGCCGATCGGGCGCGAGCTCAAGCTCATCGACCCCGAGCGCTGGCGGCTCTTCGAGATCAAGCAGTACCTCAGCGATCTCGAGATCGAGCGCCTGACGGAGCTGCGCGTGAAGGCGGGGCAGCTGTCCTGCGACTGGGCCGCACGGGTGCTCGGCGCGCCGCTGCGGGAAGACGCCTCCGCGTTCGAGCTGCTGAAGCGCCCCGGCGTGAGCTACGAGGCGCTCCTCGAGGTCGCGGGCCCTCCCGAGTGGCTCCCGGAGAGCGAGGACGAGGAGCCGGTGCTGCCGATCGATGCGCGCCTTCCGGAGCAGATCCGCACCCAGGTCGAGGTGCGGGCCCGCTACGCCGGCTACCTCGAGCGGCAGCAGCAGGAGATCGAGCGGGCGCGGCGCAACGAGGAGACGCAGCTGCCCGCCGACCTCGACTACCGTGCGCTCGCGGGCCTCTCGCATGAAGTGCGGCAGCGTCTCTCCGAGGCCCGTCCCGCGACGCTCGGTCAGGCCGGCCGCATCCCCGGCGTGACGCCGGCCGCGGTGTCGATCCTGCTGGTGCACCTCAAGAAGCGCGCCGCGCGTTCGACCCCGCGCGTCGCATGAGCGCCTTCACGCAGGCACTCGCCGCCGCCTGGGAGAAAAACGACTCGCTGCTGTGCGTCGGGCTCGACCCCGAGATCGAGCGCTTTCCGCCGCACATCGCCGCCGCGCCGTCCCCGATCTTCCAGTTCAACAAGGCCATCGTGGATGCCACCCACGACCTGGTGTGCGCCTACAAACCGCAGTTCGCGCATTACGCGGCCTATGAGGCCGAGGACCAGCTCGAGCGCACCATCGAGTACGTGCACCGGACCTACCCCGGCATTCCGGTAATCCTCGACGGCAAGCGCGGCGACGTCGGCAACACCGCCGAGCGCTACGCCATCGAGGCCTTCGAGCGCTACGGCGCGGACGCGGTGACCGTGAATCCCTACCTCGGCGGCGACTCGCTCGAGCCCTTCCTGCGGCACGCCGACAAGGGCGTCGTGATCCTCTGCCGCACCTCCAATCCCGGAGCGCGCGACCTCCAGGACCTCGAGGTCGGCGCGCGGCGGCTCTATCAGGTGGTGGCCGAGCTCGCCGCCACGCGCTGGAACGGCAACGGCAACTGCGCGCTGGTGGTGGGCGCCACCTACCCGCGCGAGCTCGCCGCAGTGCGCCGCATCGTCGGCGAGATGCCGCTGCTGCTCCCGGGGGTCGGCGCGCAGGGGGCGGACGTGGCACAGGCGGTCGCGAACGGCCAGACGGCGAGCGGCACCGGCCTCATGGTGAGCTCCTCGCGCGCCATCCTCTACGGCTCGCCGCGGGCGGGCGCGGACTTTGCCCTCGCCGCGCGCGCGGCGGCGGAGGCGCTGCGCAACGAGATCAACCGAAGCCGCGCCGGGCGCCGCTCCGCATGAGCGCCCGCCGCCTGGCGTGGCTCGCCGCGGCCGCCGCCTTCGCCCTGGCCCAGCTCACCGCCTGCACCCGCGGCGGCAGCGGGCCCGCCGCGCCGGGCACAGGCGCGCCCGAGGAGCCCGTGCTGGTGCGGGGCGCCGGCCCCGATCCCGACTCGCTCGATCCGCAGAAAGTCCGCGGCGCCGAGGCGCAGGGCATCGTGCGGGACCTGTGCGAGGGCCTGACGACGCTCGACAAGACCGCGGCGGTGGCGCCCGGCGTCGCGAGCCGCTGGAGCGTGAGCGCCGACGGCAAGGTCTATACGTTCACCTTGAGACCCGAGGCGCGCTGGTCGAGCGGAGAGCGGGTCGTCGCTGCGGATTTCGTGGCGGGCCTGCGGCGCCTGGTCGATCCCGCGACCGCCTCGGGCTACGCGCAGTATGCCGACGTCATCGCCAACACCGACGAGATCGTCGCGGGCAGGAAGCCGCCGGAAGCCCTCGGCGTGGCGGCTCCCGATGACTCGACCGTGGTCGTCACCCTGTCGGCGCCCGCGCCCTATCTGCCGGCGCTCCTCTCGCACCCGAGCACCTGCCCGGTGCATCGGCCGACCCTCGCCAGCCATCCGGAAAGCTACGCGCGCCCCGGTGTCATGGTCTCGGACGGCGCCTTCGTGCTCAAGGAATGGGTGCAGGGCTCGTACATCCTCGCCGCGCGCAACCGCTACTACTGGAACGACGCCGCTACCCGGCTCGCCGCGGTGAAGTACCTGGTCATCCCCGATGAGAATGCGGAGCTCACCCGCTACCGGGGTGGGGAGCTCCAGGTCACCGCGGTCGTGCCGCGCGGACAGTTCGACTGGATCAAAGAGCACCTGGGTGCCGAGCTCCACGTCTCGCCGCAGCTCACGACCTACTACTACGGCTTCAACCTGCGGCGCGCGCCCTTCAGGGACCAGCCCAAGCTCCGTCGCGCGCTCTCGCTCGTCATCGACCGCGAGAAGCTCGCGACGCTGGTGCTGCGGGTCGGGGAGCTGCCGGCCTACGGCTGGGTACCGCCGGGGATCGACAACTACACGCCCCAGTCCTTCGACTACCGGGGCGAAGCGATGGAGGCGCGCATCGCCGAGGCGCAGCGCCTCTACCGCGAGGCGGGCTACTCACCCAGCAAGCCGCTCGCCTTCGAGCTCGCCTACAACGCGGCCGAGGTGCACACCAAGCTCGCCGTGGCGGTTGCCTCGATGTGGAAGGAGGCGCTCGGCGCCGAAGTTCGCCTGACGCAGGTCGAGTTCAAGACGCTGTTGCAGCAGATCGACCGCGGCGACGTCGAGCTGTTCCGCTCGAGCTGGGCGGGCGACTACAACGACGCCTATACCTTCGCGCAGTACCTGAAGAGCGACTTCGGCCTGAACCTGCCGCACTACCAGAGCGCCGCCTACGATGCGCTGCTGAGGCGCGCCGCCGCCGAGGTGGACCTGGCCAAACGCCGCGCGCTGCTCGAGGAGGCCGAGCGGGTGATGCTCGCCGACACGCCGCTGATGCCGCTTTACTTCTACGTCAACAAGCACCTGGTGAAGCCGCAGGTTTCCGGGTGGTACGACAACGTCATGAACGTCACCTACAGCAGGGACCTGGGGATCACGCCATGAACTGGCATCTGTTCGCGGGATTTCTCGCCATCACCATCGTGCTGCTGCTCGCTCCGGGGCCGATCGTCACGCTCGTGATCTCGACCGCCGCGACGCGCGGCCTGCGCGCGGGCCTCATCACCGTCGCCGGGACCTCGACCGGCAACGCGCTCCTCATCGCGGCGATCGCGCTGGGCCTCGGCTGGGTGCTCGCGCACGCGGTGTATCTCTTCGAGACGCTGCGCTGGCTCGGGGCGGCCTACCTCGTGTGGCTCGGGGTGCAGGCCTGGCGCCACGCGGGCGCGCCCGCCCCGGCCGTGCCCGGCAACCACGTGCACTTCCGCCGCGGCCTGCTGGTGGCGCTCTCGAACCCGAAGACCATCGCCTTCTTCAGCGCCTTCCTGCCGCAGTTCGTCGATCCCTCGCTCCCGGCCGCACGGCAGCTCACCGTCATGTGCAGCGTCACGGTGCTGCTCGCGGCGGTGAGCGACTCGTGCTGGGCCATTGCGTCGGGCCTCGGGCGCGCCTGGTTCATGAGACCGCAGCGCGCGAAACTCCTCGGGCGCGCCTCGGGTCTCACGCTGATCGGCGGAGGCTTATGGCTGTCGCTCGCGCGGCGGCCTGGTTGATTCCCTGGAGGCTCGTATGAAAACCCCGGTACTCCTCGGCACGGCGCTGCTGGCTCTCGCCGGCGCAGCGTCGGCTCGCGCGGATCAGCCGCCCATCATCGACCGCAACCAGTTCTTCGGCGAGATTACGATCGATGGCGCGCAGATCTCCCCGAACGGGGAGTACATCTCGTTCCTCAAGCCCTATCGGGGGACGCGCAACCTGTGGGTGAAGAAGGCCGACGCCCCCTTCGGCACCGCCCGTCCGGTGAGCGCCGAGGCCACGCGTCCGATCCGCATTTATTTCTGGAGCCGCGATTCAAAATATCTGCTCTACGCGCAGGACGCGGGCGGCGACGAGAACTTCAACGTCTATGCCATCGATCCGACCCTGCCGGCCGACCCGCAGACGGGCGTCCCGCCGACCCGTGCGCTCACCAATCTCAAGGGCGTACAGACACAGATCTACGCCGCGCCGAAGTCCAAGCCCGACATCCTCTACATCGGACTGAACGACCGGGATGCGCGCTGGCACGACCTCTATGAGCTGCGCATCTCGAGCGGCGAGAAGCAGTTGCTGCGCACGAACACCGAGCAGATCGCCGGCTGGGAGTTCGACCACGACGGCAACCTGCGGCTCGCCGAGCGCATCAACGGCGTGGGCGACACCGAAGTGCTGCGGGTCGACGCCGAGGGCTTCAAGCAGATCTACAGCTGCAGCGTGCTCGAATCCTGCAACGTCGAAGGCTTCGACGCCGGCAACCACGCGGCCTACCTGCTGACGAACAAGGGAGCGCTCGACCTCGCCGAGCTCGAGTCGCTCGACCCCACGACCGGCTCCACCACCAAGGTCGAGAGCGATCCCGAAAACCGCGTCGACCTCTCGGGTGTCAGGCTCTCCGAGGTCGATCACCGTATCCTCTTCACGCTCTACGAGGACAGCCGTCCGCGCCGCGTCTTTCATGACCCCTCATTCGAGCGCGACTACGCCTGGCTGACGGCGCGCCTCCCCGGCAAGGAGATCAGCTTCGGGTCGCCCTCGCAGGACGAGCATCTCTGGATGCTGACCGCCTACAGCGACACCGATCCGGGAACGACCTATCTGTGGAACCGCACGGCGAAGACTCTGAGGCTGCAGTATCTGGTGCGCGAGGAGATCAAGCGCGAGTACCTCGCAGCGCGCCAGCCCTTCGAGTTCAAGTCCTCCGACGGACTCGCGATTCCCGGCTACCTGACGCTGCCCAAGGGACTGCCCGCGAAGAATCTGCCGCTCATCGTCTGGCCTCACGGGGGCCCGTGGGCGCGGGACAACTACGGCTTCGACCGCTACGCGCAGTTCCTCGCCAACCGCGGCTACGCCGTGCTGCAACCCAACTTCCGGGGCTCGGCAGGCTACGGCAAGCGCTTCCTCAATGCCGGCAACGGCGAGTGGGGACGCAAGATGCAGGACGATCTCACCTGGGGTGTGAAGGCCCTCGTCAAGACGGGTACCGTCGATGCCAAGCGCGTCGGCATCGGCGGCGGCTCCTACGGCGGCTACGCGACGCTCGCGGGCGTGGCGTTCACGCCAACCGTGTACGCGGCGGCGGTCGCCTACGTCGCGCCCTCCAACCTGATCACGCTTCTCGACGCCATTCCGCCGTACTGGGAGGCGGGCCGCCGGCAGCTCTACGCGCGCATGGCAGACCCGACGACGCCCGAAGGCAAGGCGCTGCTCATCGCGGAATCGCCCCTGACCCGCGCGCGGGACATCGTGACCCCGCTGCTGGTCGTGCAGGGCAAGAATGACCCGCGGGTGAACGTGCGCGAGAGCGACCAGATCGTCGCCGCGGTGCGCGACCACGGCAAGCCGGTCGAGTACCTCGTGGCCCCCGACGAGGGTCATGGGTTCGCCCGGCCCATCAACAACCTCGCCCTGGTGACCGCGATGGAGGGGTTCTACGCGCAGTACCTCGGCGGCCGCCAACAGACCGAGGTCCCGGCGGATGTGGCCGAGCGCCTCACCGTGCTCCGGGTCGATCCCAAGACGGTGAGCGGGGCCGTGACGCTCAAGGGGGAGGCCGGCCGCTAGTCACTTGCCGATACAAAAGCTCGAGAAGATTCTTCCGAGAAGATCATCCGAGGTGAACTCGCCGGTGATCTCGTTGAGCGCCGTTTGCGCCGCGCGCAGCTCCTCCGCCACGAGCTCGCCGGCGCGCCGCTCGGTGAGCTGCCGCTCGGCCTCCTCGACGTGCGCGCGGGCGCGGGCGAGCGTCTCGAGGTGCCGGAGACGTGCGCTGATCGCCCCGCCCTCGACCGTCTGAAAGCCCATGCAGCCCTTGAGGTGCCCGCGCAGCTCCCCGATCCCCGCCCCGGTGAGCGCCGAGACGTGGAGCCGCGGCGGACCGGTCACGGTGTCGGTGAGCGGCAATCCCACGGCGAGATCGATCTTGTTGAGCACCAGCGTGACCGGCACATCGGCGGGCAGCCGTGCACGCTCCTCGCGATAAGCCTCGGCCGCCGGGTCCTCCAGCGCGTCGATGACGAACAGCACCCGGTCGGCGCGCTCGATCTCGGCGCGCGCCCGCCGCATGCCCTCCTCCTCGATCCTGTCGCCGGCGTGCCGCAGGCCCGCCGTGTCGAGCACGTGCAGCGGCATGCCGTCGATCGCGATCCGCTCCCGCACCACGTCGCGCGTCGTGCCCGGGATCGGCGTGACGATCGCCGCGTCGTACCCGGCGAGGCGGTTCAGGAGACTCGACTTGCCCGCGTTGGGACGGCCGGCGATGACCACCGTCATCCCCTCGTGCAGGAGCCTGCCCTGGCGCGCGCTCTCGAGCACGCCGGCGAAGTGCTCACGCACCGCCTGGAAGCGCTCGCCGAGCTCGCGGTCGGCGAGAAAATCGATCTCCTCCTCGGGGAAATCGATCGCCGCCTCGACGTAGGTGCGCAGGTCGATCACCGCCTCGGTGAGCCCGCGCACCATCGCCGAGAACTCCCCCTGCAGCGAGCGCATGGCCGCGCGCACCGCCTCGCGCGAGCCCGCGTCGATCAGGTCGGCGATCGCCTCGGCCTGGGCGAGATCGAGCTTGTCGTTGAGAAACGCGCGCTGGGTGAACTCGCCGGCCTGCGCCCGGCGAGCGCCGAGCTCGAGCGCCCGAGTCACCAGTGCCTCGATCACCAGCGGGCCACCGTGGCCGTGGAGCTCGAGCACGTGCTCGCCGGTGTAGGAGGCGGGCGCCGGGAAAAAGAGCGCGAGCCCCGCGTCGATCGGCTCCCTGCGGGCATCGAGAAAGCGCGCGAAGGTCGCGTGCCTTGGGGGCGGCAGCTCCCCGAGCATGACCGCGGCGATCTCCGGCACCTTCGGGCCCGAGAGACGCACGATGCCGATACCGCCTCGTCCCGGAGGCGTCGCGCCGGCCACGATGGTTTCGGTGCGCGTCATGTGCCCCTCGCGACCCAAAGGCTACCGCAGTGTTGCCCGCGGTGTCGCCCCGCGCGCGGGCTTCGGTATCCTAGCGGCCATGTCCGCCTACGAGCTCGCGCAGCTGAACACCGGCTTCATCAGGGGGCCCATCGACTCGCCGCTCATGGCAGGGTTCGTCGCGAACCTCGCGCGCATCAACGCGCTCGCCGACGCCTCGCCAGGCTTCCTCTGGCGGCTGCAGACCGAAGCCGGGGACGCGACCGACCTGCGTCCGTTCGCGGACCCGAGTCAGCTCCTCAACATGTCGGTGTGGCGCGATGCGGATTCGCTGCGGCGCTTCGTCTACCGCAGTGCGCACGCCGAGATCCTGCGCCGGCGCCGCGAGTGGTTCGAGTCGGTGAAGGAGCCGATCATGGTGCTGTGGTGGGTGCCGCGCGGTCACCGGCCGGGCATCGAGGAGGCGGTCGCGCGGCTCGAGCTGCTGCGCACGCGGGGCCCGACGCCCGAGGCCTTCACCTTCCGCCAGAGCTTCCCGCCTCCGGACGCGCCGCCCACCGAGCAACCGGGCGGCTTCGAGGACGAGTGCCCGGCCACCTGAGGCGGGTTCAGTTCTTAGCCGCGGCCGCCGCGGCGATGCGCCGGTTGATGTTCCACTGCTGCGCGATCGAGAGGACGGTGTTCGTCACCCAGTAGAGCACCAGTCCCGCCGGGAAGAAGGCGAAGGTCGCCGACATCACGAGCGGCATGATCATGAACACCTTGGCCTGCACCGGATCGGGCGGCGCGGGGTTCAGCTTGTACTGCACGAACATCGCCACCGCCATGATGAGCGGCAGGATGAAGAGCGGATCGCGCGCGGACAGGTCGTGGATCCAGAGGGCAAACGGCGCCTGGCGCATCTCGGCGCTCTCGAGCAGCACCCAGTAGAAGGCGATGAACACCGGGATCTGGATGATGATCGGCAGGCAGCCGGCGACCGGGTTGATCTTCTCGCGCTTGTAGAGCTCCATCATCGCGCGTCCGAGCTTCTCGCGGTCGTCGGCGTAGGTCTCCTGCAGGTTCTTGATGCGCGGCTGCAGGGTCTTCATCTTGGCCATCGAGCGGCCGCTCGCCTCGGACAGCGGATAGAAGATCAGCTTGAGCAGGAAGGTGACCAAGATGATCGCGACGCCCCAGTTGCCGGTCGCCTTGTGAACGTAGCTCAGGGCGAGGAACAGCGGCCGCGCGAGTAACCACAGCCGCCCGTAGTCGGTCACGTGATCGAGCCCGGGAGCCGTCGCCTCGAGCGCCCGCTGGAGCTTGGGGCCGACGAACAGCGTCTGCGTGAACGCGGAGCTCTCGCCCGGAGAGATCGTCTGCAGCGGTCCGCTGGCGGCGAGCAGGAACTGCTCGCCCGAGACATTCAGCGTCACGTGATACGGCAACCCGGGCGGCGGCACGATGGCGCTCACGAAGAAATGCTGGAGCGCGGCGATCCAGCCGTCGGTGACCTCGAGCGCGAGATGGCTGTCCTTCTCGTCGCTCACGTCGAGCTTGCGGTACTTGGTGCCGTCCCAGAAGGCAGGCCCATGGAAGGCGTAGCTGTCGGTGTTGAAATACGAGCGCTTGGTGGGCGGGTCGTTGCGCAGGATCTGCGCGTAGGAGCGCGCCTGCCACGGCGCCGTGCCGCCGTTATGCACCTGGTACTCGACGTCGATGCGATAGCTGCCGCGATGGAAGACGTACGTCTTGGTGACGCTGACGCCGTCCCCGGTCCAGGTGAGCGGCACGCGCAGCTCGGTGGCGCCAGCGAGCGTGTAGCGGTCCTGCGCGCTCGAAAGGAGCGCGAGATGGGTCGGATACGGCCCGCTCCCGGGGCCGGTAAGGCCCGACTGCAGCTCGTAGAGCGAGAGCGGCCCGTCGTCGTTCTCGAGGCGCACCGGCGCCGCCTCGCCCTTGACCTTCGGGTACTGCAGCAGGTCCGCCTGCACCAGGGTGCCGCCGCGCGTGCTGATCTCGAGATCGAGGACGTCGGTGCGCACGTGCACGATCGGCGCGCCCGCGCTCTCGGGCGAGGCTGCCGCCGCGGGCGCGCCGATCGAAGCAGCGGCGGGGGAGAGGCCGGTCGCACTCGCCGGCGTGGCGCCAGCCGGAGAGGCTGCGGCCGGTGCGGGCGCCTCGGGCACGCGGTTGGCCAAGTCGTTGGCCGGCGCGGCTGCGTGCCCGGAGCGCTCGCTGCCCGGGGCCTGAATCTGCGTGGGCGCAGCCGCCGGCGCAGCGTAGTCGCTCATCCAGGCGTTGTAATCGGCGAACAGGACCAGGGCGAGCGCGCCCCAGAGGAAAATGCGCGGGTTATTGATCGCGGGCATGATGCGTACAGAGATTCGCCGGCGGCGGCACCGGGTCGTAGCCGCCGGGGTGGAAGGGGTGGCAACGGGCGAGCCGCCGGGCAGCGAGGTAAGACCCGCGCAGCACGCCGAAACGCGAGACCGCCTCGAGCGCGTACTGAGAGCACGAGGGATAGAAGCGGCAGGCGGGGCCGACCAGCGGGCTCAGGGCGAGCTGATAGAAGCGGATCGCGCCGCGGACCAGAGTCCTCATCGCGGCGCCGCCTCCCCGAGCTTGCGCCAGAGCGCGGCGAGGCTCGCGTGCAGCGCGCGCGCCGGCACTGCGCGCGCCTGCGGGCGCACGCTCACCACCAGGTCGAGCGCCGGGAGCGAGCGCTGGTTGAGGCGGAACGACTCGCGGATGATGCGGCGCAGGCGGTTGCGTGCGACCGCGCCGCCGGCGGCCCGGACCGCCACCGCGAGCCCGAGGCGCGGCGCGCCGATTTCGTTCGCTGTCGCAATCACCGTGAAAAACCCGTCGTTCAGCCGCCGCCCGCGCGCATAGGCGGCATCAAATTCGCGCTTGCGCCGCAGACGCAATCGCGCCGGCAGAGTCAGCCGCCCTTGCATCGGGCCCCTGATGAGACCTTCGTAGGATCGGCGGTGCGCGCTCGCGGTTCCCTCGCAAACGCAGCCGCCGCGGGGCTTCAGGGTATCAGCTTGTGGCGGCCCTTGGCGCGGCGTCGCGCCAGCACCTTGCGGCCGTTCTTGGTGGCCATGCGCGCGCGGAACCCGTGGGTGCGCTTGCGGCGCACCTTGCTCGGCTGATAGGTACGTTTCGTTGCCATTGCCGCGGGCTCCGTCGACGGGCTCAGAAAAAAGGGCGGCAAGGCTAAGCCGTTGAGCGCCAAGGTGTCAATACATCGCGCACAGCGCGGCACGCGCGCCTGTCGCCATCCGGAGCCTTCAGCACGCGTGCCGATCGGTATAGACTTCGCGGCCTTTTCCTCTTCACAGTTCTCAGATCAAGACGCGGAGGCAATCGCGCGTGGAAGCGTCGCTTTGGACTCGCTGCATGGGCGCGTTGGAGGCGGAGCTTCCGGAACAGCAGTTCAATACGTGGGTGCGGCCGCTGCAGGCGATGGAAGGCAACGGCGCGCTCAAGCTGCTGGCGCCCAATCGCTTCGTCGTCGACTGGGTGAACGCCAACCTGCTGCCGCGCATCGGCGAGCTGCTGCGGGACGAATCCTCCGGCGATGCGCCCATCATCACCGTCGAGGTCGGCTCGCGCAGCGTGCCTCTCCGTGGCGCGCCGCCGGCGGCGCTCGCGAGCGCACGCGCGCGGCCCGCCGAGGGACTCGTGGTCGGGGCGCGCCTGAATGCCGACTTCACCTTCGCGAGCTTCGTCGAGGGCAAGAGCAACCAGCTCGCCAAGGCCGCCGCGCTGCAGGTCGCGGAAAACCCCGGGCGCGCCTATAACCCCCTGTTCCTCTACGGCGGGGTAGGCCTCGGCAAGACCCACCTGATGCACGCGATCGCGCACCTCATCAAGGAAAACGACCCTGAGGCGCGCATCGCCTACGTGCATTCCGAGCGTTTCGTCAGCGACATGGTGCGGGCGCTGCAGCACAACTCGATGAACGAGTTCAAGATGGCCTACCGCTCGCTGAACGCGCTGCTGATCGACGACATCCAGTTCTTCGCCGGCAAGGAGCGCTCGCAGGAGGAGTTCTTCCACACCTTCAACGAGCTGCTCGAGGGCCAGCACCAGGTGATCCTCACCTGCGACCGCTATCCAAAGGAGGTCGAGGGCCTCGAGGAGCGCCTCAAATCGCGCTTCGGCTGGGGACTGACGGTGGCGATCGAGCCGCCGGAGCTCGAGACCTGCGTCGCGATCCTGATGACCAAGGCGCGCGCCGCCGGCGTGCAGCTGCCCGAGGAAGTGGCGTTCTTCATCGCCAAGCGCATCCGCTCGAACGTGCGCGAGCTCGAGGGTGCGCTGCGCCGCGTGATGGCCAACTCGCGCTTCACCGGCCGCGCGATCACGCTGGAATTCACCAAGGAGGCGCTCAAGGACCTGCTCTCGCTGCAGGCGAAGCTGGTGACGATCGACAACATCCAGAAGACCGTCGCCGACTACTACAAGGTTCGCATGGCGGACCTGCTCTCCAAGCGCCGCAGCCGCTCGGTGGCGCGTCCACGCCAGGTGGCGATGGCGCTCGCCAAGGAGCTCACCAATCACAGCCTGCCGGAGATCGGTGATGCCTTCGGCGGGCGCGATCACACCACGGTGCTGCACGCCTGCAAGCGCATCAAGGATCTGCGCGACATCGAGCAGCGCATGAAGGAAGATTACTCAAACCTGTTGAGAACCCTCGCTGGCTGAGGGGATTTCTTTGTGCATTTGCTGTGGACGCGCTTGGGGATAAAGTTATGTACAGGCCGCACACAGCTCCCGGGCAGCTCGTCCCGAAGCTGAGCGTGGATTCGGGCGTCGTACGTAACTGAGTGGACAAGGAAAATATACTTGTCCCCGCAACTCCCAGGCTCTATAGCCTCAACAACAAAGATCTCTGAGCAATCAAAGATTCAGAACCTCGAAGAGAGAAGACATCCCATGAAGCTGACCGCCACGCGCGAAGACATTCTCGCCCCTCTGCAAAGCGTCATCGGAGTCGTTGAGCGGCGGCAGACCATGCCGGTACTCGCGAACGTGCTGCTCGCAGCGCGTGACGGAAAGCTGAGCGTCACGGGCACCGATCTCGAGGTGGAGCTGGTCGCGGCGAGCCAGGCGAACGTGAGCCAAGCGGGTGACATCACCGTGCCGGGAAGAAAACTCCTCGACATCTTTCGCTCGTTGCCCGAGAAAACCAGCGTCGCGCTCAGCACCGAAGGCGAGCGCGTGTCACTGCGTGCCGGGCGCAGCCGCTTCACGCTCTCGAGCCTGCCGGCATCCGAGTTTCCGCTGGTGGATGAGATCAACGCGCAGCAGACGCTCAGCGTCGCGCAGGGAGAATTCCGCCGCCTGATCGACAAGACGCATTTCTCGATGGCGCAGCAGGACGTCCGCTATTACCTGAATGGCCTGCTGCTCGAGACCGACGGCAAGACACTGCGCGCGGTCGCGACCGATGGGCACCGCCTCGCACTCTGCGAGACGGAGCTCGGTGGTAAAGCGAAGACCAGCCAGCAGGTGATCGTGCCCCGAAAAGGGGTCCTCGAGCTGCAGCGGATCCTCGGAACGGAAGGGAATATCGAGCTGGCGGTGGGAAGTAATCACATTCGCGCCCAGATCGGCGACATTCGCTTCACTTCGAAGCTGATCGATGGTCGTTTCCCGGAGTACGGACGTGTGATACCCGCAAATCCGTCGCGGACGGTGGAGGCCGAGCGCGAATCGCTGAAGCAGGCGCTCCAGCGCACGGCGATTCTCTCGAACGAGAAGTACCGTGGGGTCCGCCTGACGGCACGGCCGGGGTTGCTCACCATCCAGGCACACAACCCCGAGCAGGAAGAGGCCGAGGACCAGGTCGAGGTGAACTACAACGGCGAGGAAGTCGAGATCGGCTTCAACGTGAATTACCTCCTCGATGCCCTGGGAGCGATCGAGAGCGACAAGGTCGAGATCGGGCTCACGGACTCGAACAGCAGCTGCCTGATTCACGCGCCAGGCACCACGCACACGAAGTACGTCGTGATGCCGATGCGGCTCTGAGACGTGGAGATGTCGCCCGAGCGGCGCCGCGGGCTCGCCGCTCACGGCGCCTGAAGAGCACCGACCCCGGAAGGGTCCGAGCGAGCTCTGTAAGCCGGCCGGGAATCGCTCGCCCTGTCGGTCTTCACGGCCTGCGTCGTGCGCGCAGTGGGCCACCGCGCGGAGCCCTGCGGCTGAGGTACCTGAGCCCAGACGGCGGTCGCCGAGGAGAGCCCGTTCATGGTCGACACCTCAGCTCCTTCCCTCAGCCGGAGGTTGCTGCCGGCGTGCGGCGCGTCGTGTGCGCCCAATGACGATGTGTTCCACGTGGAACAGCCTGACCGGGGCTCCGGTAGGCGGCTGCCATAGACGCCAGCCACAAGGCGATATGATCGTTCCATTAGAGAGACGCGGATGCCACCTGGAGCCCACTACAGGATCGCTAGCGAGTCATTCTACGTACCATTGGCGGACATGCCAGGCGGGTCGTCGACAGGACGGACATGAGCCTCGCTGAGCTCACCATCAGCAATCTGCGCTGTATCGAGCACGCCCAGCTCGAGCTGCCCGCGGGACTCACGCTGATCTCGGGAGGGAACGGGTCGGGGAAGACCTCGCTCCTCGAGGCTATGTTCGTCCTGGGCCGCGGAAGATCGTTCCGCACACGCAACACCGAACGGCTGATTACGCGCGGAAAGGACTACCTGCGAGTGGTCGGGCGGGTCCGTGCACGCTCAGACACGAGCACCGTGATTGGTCTCGAGCTGACGGCCGGGCGTGTCACCGCCCGGATCGGGGGGCGGCCCGCAGGCTCCCTGGCTGAGCTGTCCCAAGCCTTCCCGGTCCAGGCCATCGAGCCCGGAGTGCACCGCCTCGTTGAGGAGGGAGGCTATGGCCGAAGGCGCTGGATCGACTGGGCCGTGTTCCACGTGGAACCGAGATTCGTCGACGCCTGGGTCCGCTACACACGGGCGCTCAAGCAGCGCAACGCGGCTCTCAAGGCCGACCCCGCCCAAGCCTCGATCTGGGACGGGGAACTCGCTCGGCTTGGGGAGACCATCGCTGAGTCGCGGGCCCGGATCGTCGCCCAGCTCGAGCCCTATTGGCAGGAGGCGGTCGCCGCCTTGAGCGGCCTGCCGGTGGAGCTGCATTACCTGCGCGGCTGGAGCCAGGAGCATTCGCTCGAGGAGGCGCTGATCGCATCGCGTGCCCGTGACGAGGCGCGCCACCTCACTCACGCCGGCCCCCATCGTGCCGACGTCGCCGTGCGATTGCACGGCCGGCCGGCCCGCGAGGTGCTCTCACGCGGACAGCAGAAACTGGTCGCGGTGGCGATGACCCTGGCCCAGCTGCGCTTCATTCAGGCGACCACGGAAACGACTCCGACGCTGCTCCTGGACGATCCGGCGGCCGAGCTCGACGGGGAGCATCTCGAGCGCTTCATCGCCCAGGTCTCACAGCTCAAATCACAGCTCGTCGTGACGTCTCTGCATGCCGAATCGAGGCTTTTCGGCTCTCCGGCGAGGGCGTTCCACGTGGAACATGGGAGGGTGCAGCCGGTATAATGCCGTGTCACAAAACCGAGTGGTTTCATGGCCTCAGACGACGTCTACGACTCAAGCAAAATCAAAGTCTTAAAGGGTCTTGATGCGGTGCGCAAGCGCCCCGGAATGTACATCGGGGACACCGATGACGGGACCGGTCTCCACCACATGGTTTTCGAGGTCGTCGACAACTCCATCGACGAGTCTTTGGCGGGCCACTGCGATCGCATAATCGTCACGATTCACGCCGATGAGTCGGTCACCGTGTCCGATAACGGGCGCGGGATTCCTGTGGATATCCACCCCGAAGAGGGTCGCTCGGCAGCCGAGGTCATCATGACCGTGCTGCACTCGGGCGGGAAATTCGACGACAGCTCCTACAAGGTCTCGGGCGGTCTGCATGGCGTCGGCGTCTCGGTCGTCAATGCGCTCTCGGACTACCTGCAGCTCACGGTCGCTCGCGACGGCAAGCTCTATCGCCAGGAATACCACCTGGGCGAGCCCGCGGCGCCATTGGCTGAAGCCGGCGCCACACACGAGCGCGGCACCGTCATCCGCTTTCGGCCCAGCGCGAAGATCTTCACGAATATCCAGTTCAACTACGACGTGCTGGCCAAGCGGCTGCGCGAGCTCTCGTTCCTCAACTCCGGGGTGCGGATCGAGCTCATCGACGAACGCGAGAACAAGTCCGACGTGTTCGCCCATGCGGGGGGACTGCAGGCCTTCGTGAAGTACGTGAACCGCACCCGGACGCCGATTCACGAGTCTGTGTTCTGGTTCCGTACCCAGGATGGGCCGGTTTCCGTGGAAGTGGCTCTCCAGTGGAACGATTCCTATCAGGAATCGATGTTTTGTTACACAAATAACATCCCACAGAAGGACGGCGGGACCCATCTCGCCGGCTTTCGCTCAGCACTGACCCGCACCCTGAACGACTACGTCGAGAAGGAGCTCTCCGGGAAAAAGGACAAGATCCCGATGACCGGCGACGACGCGCGCGAGGGCCTCACCGCGATCCTGTCGGTGAAGCTGCCCGATCCCAAGTTCTCCTCGCAGACCAAGGACAAGCTCGTGTCCTCCGAGGTGAAGGGCATCGTCGAGAACGCAGTCGGCACCAAGCTCCAGGAGTTTCTCCTCGAGCATCCGCAGGAAGCGCGCCTCATCGTCCAGAAGATGGTGGAGGCGGCGCGGGCACGTGAGGCAGCGCGCAAGGCGCGCGAGATGACGCGCCGCAAGGGCGCGCTCGATATCGCGGGACTCCCCGGCAAGCTCGCCGACTGCCAGGAGAAGGATCCGGCGCTCTCGGAGATCTTCATCGTCGAGGGCGATTCAGCCGGCGGCTCGGCCAAGCAGGGGCGCGATCGGCGCACGCAGGCGATCCTTCCACTCAAGGGCAAGATCCTCAACGTCGAGCGCGCGCGCTTCGACAAGATGCTGTCCTCCGCCGAAGTTGGTACGCTCATCACCGCGCTCGGCACGGGCATCGGGCGCGACGACTTCGACGTCGGCAAGCTCCGCTATCACCGCATCTGTCTCATGACGGATGCCGACGTCGACGGCAGCCACATCCGAACGCTGCTTCTCACGTTCTTCTACCGGCAGATGCCTGAGCTCATCGAGCGCGGCCACATCTACATCGCGCAGCCGCCGCTCTACAAGATCAAGCGCGGTAAGCAGGAGTCCTACGTCAAGGACGACAACGAGCTGAATCAGCTGCTGCTCAACACCGCGCTCGAGAGCGCGGCGCTGCACGTCAATTCCGCGGCGCCGCCGCTCGCGGGCTCCTCTCTCGAGCTGCTGGCGCGCAAGTACATGGAGGTCCAGGCGATCATCAAGCGCTGGTCGCGCCGCTACGATGACCGGCTTCTCGAGCAGCTGATCTATATGCCGGAAGTGACGCCAGCCGACTTCGATCGCGCCGAGTGGCTGCGTGGCTGGACCGCGGATCTCAACGAGCGCCTCAACGCGCTCGCCGACGGGACGCGAACCTATCGCGTCGAGGTGCGCTCGGCGGGCCCGGGTCAGGCCGCGCGCGTCATCGTGCACAAGACCGAGCACGGCACCGCGAGCCACAAATATCTGCCGCGCGAGTTCTTCGAGTCCGCCGAGTATCAGCGCATCGCCGAGCTCGCGCGCACGCTCGCCGGACTGATCGGCGAGGGCGCGTACGCGACTCGTGGCAACGAGCGCCAGGAGATTGGCTCGTTCAAGGAAGCGATGAAGTGGCTGTTCGACCAGGCCAAGAAAGGCCAAAGCATCCAGCGCTACAAGGGCCTCGGCGAGATGAATCCCGAGCAGCTCTGGGAGACCACCATCAACCCGGAGACGCGCCGTCTGATGCAGGTCAAGATCGAGGACGCGGTCGCCGCGGACGACATTTTCACGACCCTCATGGGAGATCAGGTCGAGCCGCGGCGGGAGTTCATTGAGAAGAATGCGCTGTCCGTGACCAACCTCGACATCTGAGGGACGTCATCGACCTGGTTCCACGTGGAACATTCTTTGCTCATTCCGGAGTCAAATGCGCTCCTTTATGCTGCAAATGACTCGCTAATGCATCAATAAGGCACCGTGGCCGCTGACTGGCGCTCGCTGAGCGTCTGAAGCGACTACCCCTCGCCAGGGGCGAGCGTCTTCACCGTCGCTTCCACCCACGCCGAGATCTCCTCATTGAGCTCGCGCGCTTCGCGCCCAGCGGCCGCGACTGGCGCGCCGATGACGACGCGCACGGTGCCTGGCTTCTTCATGAGTCCGCGCCGTGGCCAGTAATGTCCGGCGTTGTGCGCGACCGGCACGATGAGCTTGCCGGCCGCGGCGGCGAGCAGCGTGCCGCTCACGCCGTAGCGGCGCGTCTCGCCGATCGGCATGCGCGTGCCCTCGGGGAAGATCATCACCCAGTCACCTTCGGCGAGCCGCTCCTTGCCCTGCTCGATGACCTGCGCGACCGCCGAATGTCCCGCCTTGCGGTCGATGGCGATCGCGTGCATCTGGCGCACGCCGATGCCGACCACCGGGATCCAGAGGAGCTCGCGCTTGAGCACCCAGACCTGGCGCGGGAAGAGCACCATCATCGCCATCGTTTCCCAGGACGAGGAGTGCTTCCAGAAGGCGATGTGACAGCCGCCGGGGAGCGGTGCGCCCTCGACCCGGTAGTCGAGCCCGCAGCTCCACCTCAGCACCCACAGGAGCGTCGCCGCCCAGAAGCGGGCGAGCGGGAAGCGGCGCGGAAAGGGCAGCGCGAGACAGGCGAGCACGAACGGGACCGCGTAGCAGAACGTCCAGACGAAAAGAAACCCCGTGAAGAAGAGCGACCCGAGCGCCTGCAGCGCCGCCGGGCGCGAGCGCCCGCGGTGCGCCTCGTTGGAGGTGGTCGTCCTCAACCTGGCAGCCGCGAGAGATCCGCGACCCCGGCGAACAGGGCGCGCAGCTGCGCGAGGAGGCCCAGTCGGTTGGCGCGCAGCACCGGGTCCTCGGCCATCACCATCACCTGATCGAAGAAGGCATCGACGGCCGGCCGCAGCTGCGCCAGGCGGCCGAGCGCTCCGGTGTACTCGCGCCGCGCGGTGGCCTCGCCGACCGCATCGCGGAGCGAGCGCATCGCATCGAAGAGCCGCACCTCGGCGGGCTCGCGCAGCTGCGCGATGTCGACCTGCGCGGGCGGCGCGCCCGGCGCCTTGCGCAGGATGTTGGCGATGCGCTTGTTGGCGGCGGTGAGGCTCGCGGCCTCGGGGAGCTCGAGGAAGGTGCTCAAGGCCTTCAGTCGCGCGTCGAAGTCGAGCGGCGAGGCGGGCCGCGCCGCGAGCACCGCATCGAACATCTCGCTCGTGACCGCTGCCATGCCGGGCATCGCCTGGGACGCGGGCCGCTCGAGGTAATAGGCGCGCAGCCGCTCCATCAGGAAGTCATAGACCTCGCCGACGGTCTCAGCGACGGGCGGCAGGGGCTTCGCCGCGGCGCCCGCAGTGCCTGCGCGCAGCCGCGCGATATCGGCGTGCACGGCCGCCACGGCGCCGGCGAGGCATGCGAGCAAATCGAGGTCGAGGCTCTTCTCGATGAGGATGCGCTGGACGCCGAGCGCCGCACGGCGCAGCGCGAACGGATCCTTCGCGCCGGTCGGCTTCTCGCCGATCGCGAAAATGCCCGCGAGCGTGTCGAGCTTGTCGGCGATCGCGAGCGCGAGCCCGACGCCCGTAGCCGGGAGCTCATCGCCCGCACCGCGCGGCAGGTAATGCTCGCGCATCGCGGCGGCCACTTCGGGCGGCTCACCAGCGGCGCGCGCGTAGTAGCTCCCCATGACGCCCTGGAGCTCGGGGAACTCCCCGACCATGGCGGTGAGGAGATCGCACTTGCAGAGCTCGGCGGCTCGCTGAGCCTCCGCGACCGGCGCACCCGTCGTCGCGGCGACCTGGCCGGCGAGTGCGCGGACGCGCCGGGTCTTGTCGCCGAGGGAGCCGAGGCGGGCCTGGTAGGTCACCGCATCGAGGGCCGCCACCCGGGCACCGAGCGGCTCGCGCCGGTCCTGCGCGTAGAAGAATGCGGCGTCCGCGAGGCGCGGACGCACCACGCGCTCGTTCCCCGCGCGCACCTTGGCCGGCGCGCGGCTCGCGATGTTCGCGACCGCGATGAAGGCGGGCAGCAGCCGGCGCTCCGCACTCTCCACCGGAAAGCAGCGCTGATGATCCTCGAGGGTCGCAGTGAGCACCTCGCGCGGCAGCTCGAGGAAGCGCTGCTCGAACTTCCCGGCGAGCGCCACCGGCCACTCGGTGAGCGCGGTGACCTCATCGAGCAGGCTCTCGCGGATGAGCGCGCGCCCGCCGACGCCCGCGGCGAGCGCGGTCACATCGCTGCGGATGCGCGCGCGGCGCGCGGCGAAATCGGCGAGCACATAGCCCCGCTCGCGGAGCGTGCGCTCGTAGCGCTCGGGTGAGGCGAGGCGCAGCGGCCGCGGCGCGAGGAAGCGGTGTCCGCGCGTCTCGCGACCGCTCCGGGTCTCGAGCAGCGTCGCCGGCACGACCTCGCTCCCGTACAGCATCACGAGCCAATGCACCGGGCGCACGAAGAGCGCGGTGCCCGATCCCCAGTGCATGCGGCGCGGGATCGGCAAGGCATCGAGCGCGGATGCGACGAGCCCCGGCAGGAGCTCGACCGCGCGCGCACCCTTGCGGGTGCCGGTGAAGTAAAGGAAGGACCCCTTGGCCTCCTCGATGCGCTCGAGCCTGGAAACCTCCGTGCCGCAGCTCTCGGCGAAGGCGAGCGCGGCGCGGGTGGGCGCGCCCCCGGCATCGAACGCCGCCGAGACCGGCGGGCCCTTGCGCCGCAGCTGCTGCTCGGGTTGCTCAGGGGCGAGGCCCTTCACCCATACCGCAAGCCGCCGCGGGGTGGCGAACCCCACGAGCTCGCCGTGGGCGAGGGCCGCCTTGTCGAGACCGGCGCGGAGCGCGCCGACCAACGCCTCGGCGAGCCCGAGGAGCGCCTTCGGCGGCAGCTCCTCGGTGCCGATCTCGAACAGGAAGTCCCGCGGCCCCGACGCGCCGCGCGGGCTCCCCTGGGAGCGGCGGCCGGCCGCGCGCCTGGTCCGCGCCTTCATGCCGCAGCCCCGGAGTCGGTGGCGCGGCCCTTCTCCGGCTTCTCCTTCAGGAGCGGAAAGCCGAGCTTCTCGCGGCTCTCGAGATAGGCCCGAGCGACGCCGCTCGCGAGCGTGCGGACCCTGAGGATATAGCGCTGGCGCTCGGTCACCGAGATCGCGCGGCGCGCGTCGAGCAGGTTGAACGTGTGCGAGGCCTTCAGCACCTGCTCGTACGCAGGGAGCGCGAGCTTTGCCTCGAGCAGCCGCTGGCACTCGCGCTCGTGATCCTCGAAATGCCGCAGCAGCGTCGGCACGTCCGCGTGCTCGAAGTTGTAGGCCGATTGCTCGGCCTCGTTCTGCCGGAAGACATCCCCGTAGGTCACGCGCCCCGAGCGGCCCTGGGTAATGACGATGTCGTAGATGCTCTCGACGCCCTGCAGGTACATCGCGAGCCGCTCGAGCCCGTAGGTGATCTCGCCCGTGACCGGGCGGCAGTCGAGGCCGCCGACCTGCTGGAAGTAAGTGAACTGGGTGATCTCCATGCCGTTCAGCCACACCTCCCACCCGAGACCCCACGCGCCGAGCGTCGGCGATTCCCAGTTGTCCTCGACGAAGCGCACGTCGTGGGTGAGGGGGTCGAGGCCGAGCGCGGCGAGGCTCCCGAGGTAGAGATCGAGAATCCCGAGCGGCGAGGGTTTGATCACCACCTGGTACTGGTAGTAATGCTGCAGGCGGAAGGGATTCTCGCCGTAGCGGCCGTCGGTGGGCCGGCGCGAAGGCTGCACGTAGGCAGCGCTCCAGGGCTCCGGTCCCACCGCGCGCAGAAAGGTCGCCGTGTGGAAGGTCCCGGCGCCGACTTCCATGTCGTAGGGCTGCAGGATCACACAGCCGCGCGAGGACCAGTACTCCTCGAGCGCGAAGATCAGCTGCTGGAAGGTGCGCGGCGCGCGCGCGTTTTTTTTCGAGCGACCGGAGGCCATGCTTCGGATCCCAGACCCAAAGAGCGCGCGAGTATAAGGCGCGCCAGCCTGGCGCGGTGCGGGGCAGGGCGAGAGCCACCCGAACGAGCGCAGGCGGGATCATCCAGAGCGCCCATGCGCATCCTGCATGCGCATCCCGCATGCGCACTGTTCATGCGCATCCTCCATGCGCATGGCCCCGCACGCGGGGACTCCAACAGGAGCCTGAACAGAGCTAACTGCGCGCACCAAAATTGGGCACAACGCATTTTCAAACTGAAAATCGCCAAAAGCCTCTGTTCTGCGCACCTCGAGAGTGCAATAATTAATTTCGGACGCACTCAAATGGTGCAAGCACCATTCAGAATGTCCGCTAACTACTTGATTTCCTTTCCCTGTGGCCATGGCACGGGGCCTGCAATGGCTCGAGGACCTAAGAGGCGGCGGGTCGCCCGACCCCAATTTCTGCGGAGGCGATATGACACCGAGTGATGTGATCAGGCTCATCAAAGAGAAACAGGTGAAGTTCGCGGACCTGCGCTTCACGGATACGCGCGGCAAGGAGCAGCACGTGACGATCCCGGCGCGGCTCGTCGACGAGGACTTCTTTCGCGACGGCAAGATGTTCGACGGCTCGAGCATCGCCGGCTGGAAGGGCATCAACGAGTCGGACATGATCCTCATGCCCGAAGCCAACACCGCCGTCATCGATCCGTTCTTCGAGGAGACGACGGTCGACATCCGCTGCGACGTAATCGAGCCTGCCACGATGCAGGGCTACGAGCGCGATCCGCGCTCGCTCGCCAAGCGCGCCGAGGCCTACCTCAAATCCACCGGCATTGCCGACTACGCGCTGTTCGGGCCGGAGAACGAGTTCTTCATCTTCGACAGCGTGCGCTTCGGCAACGAGATGAACGGCTCCTTCTACTCGATCGACTCGGTGCAGGGCGCGTGGAACTCCCAGCGCGACTACCAGGAAGGCAACAAGGGCCATCGTCCCGGCATCAAGGGCGGCTACTTCCCCGTGCCGCCGGTCGATGCGTTCCAGGACATCCGCTCGGCGATGTGCCTCGCGATGGAGGAGATGGGGCTCAAGGTCGAGGTGCATCACCACGAGGTGGCGACCGGCGGCCAGGCCGAGATCGGCGTCGGCGCGGGGACGCTGGTGCAGAAGGCCGACCAGGTGCAGATTCTGAAGTACTGCATCCACAACGTCGCCAATGGCTACGGCAAGACCGCGACCTTCATGCCGAAGCCCCTGGTGGGCGACAACGGCAACGGCATGCACGTGCACCAGTCGCTGCAGAAGGAAGGCCGGGCGCTGTTCGCCGGCGACAAGTACGGCGGGCTCTCGGATCTCGCGCTCTACTACATCGGCGGCATCATCAAGCACGCCAAGGCGCTGAACGCCATCACCAACCCCGGCACCAACAGCTACAAGCGCCTGGTGCCTGGCTTCGAGGCGCCGACCCTGCTCGCCTATTCGGCGCGCAACCGCTCCGCCTCGATCCGCATCCCGTGGGTATCGAGCCCGAAGGCGCGCCGCATCGAGGTGCGCTTTCCCGACTCGTGCGCGAACCCCTACTTCGCCTTCGCGGCCATGATGATGGCGGGGCTGGATGGCATCCAGAACAAGATCCATCCGGGCGACCCGGCGGACAAGGATCTCTACGACCTCGAGCCCGAGGAGGCCAAGCACATTCCGACCGTGTGCCACTCGCTCGACATGGCGCTCGAGCACCTCGACAACGATCGCGAGTTCCTCACCCGCGGCAGCGTCTTCACCAACGACGTGATCGATGCCTACATGGGGCTGAAGCTCCAGGAGATCACGCGCTTCCGCATGTCCACGCACCCGGTGGAGCTGGAGCTGTACTACAGCTGCTGAGCGTGGGATGACACGACTACCTCCCCCGCGCCCGACCGAAGCCGCATCCGGACCGCTCCGGGGCGGGCCGGCGGGCGCGACGGGGAGCGGTAAGCGGTCACAGCAAAAGGGGCGCGAGAGAGCGTCAGCGCACATTCGCGGCGCGCCGCTTTTGTCAGTACCGCCATGCCGGGCTATGCTGGGCCGCGATGGTGCAGCGCATCCTCTTTACCTTAATCTCGTTCGCCTGCTCGGTGGCGCTCGCGACCACCGTGTACAAGTGGGTCGACGAGCACGGCGTGATCCATTACAGCGATCAGCCGCACCCGAACGCCCAGAAGCTGCAGATCGAGGGCGTGCAGACCTATTCCTCGAGTGCGGCCAGCGTGCGTGCGCCGGTCGATTCCAGCTCCAACGCAGGCTCCACACCGAGCGCCAATCCCTACAAGGGCTGCGTCATCGCGCAGCCCCTCGATCAACAGAACCTGCCGAATGTTCACTCGGTGTTCATCCGCGTGTCGGCCGATCCGGCGCCGCGTGGGGAAGATCGCGTTTTCATCACCATGGACGGCCAGGTCCTGAACGGCGGGCAGCCGACCGGTGTGAGCTTCAACGTGGCGGAGATCGATCGCGGCGAGCACAGCGTGCAGGCGCAGATCCGCGGACCCGACGAGCAGGTGCTGTGCCAGACGCCGACGATCACCTTCTCCGTGTCGCAGCCGAATCTCCTCAGCCCCGGAACGAGCGGGCAGCCCGGCACCTCGCCGCGCCCGCGGTAGCAGACCCCACCGCTTCCCGATCCACCGCGCTCAGCGGGCCGCGCCATGGCCGCTGAGTACCGCAGCCCGTCCGCGCTCTCGCACTTCGATCCGGCGGAGCTCCTGGATGCGCTCTCGACCGGCATCCTGATGCTCGATGCGCAGCTCTGCCCGATCTACGCCAACGTTGCCGCGCAGGACCTGCTCGCCTTCAGCCTGAACATGAGCCGCGGCCGCCCGTTCGGCGACTTTCTCCACGAGGCGGGTGCGCTCAACGGGATCCTGAAGCGCGCGCTCGAGACCGGCGAATGTCTCGCCGACCGCGAGCTGACGCTCAAGCCCGCGAGCTCGCCACGCGAGCCGCGCACGCTCGATGTCACGGTGACGCCGCTCCCCGGGCTCACCGGCACGCACCTGCTGATCGAGCTCGCCGACACCACGCAGCGCCAGCGCATCTCGCGCGACAACGACCTGCTCGCGCGCCTCGACGGCAGCCGCCTGATGATCCGGCAGCTCGCTCACGAGATCAAAAACCCGCTGGGCGGCCTGCGCGGTGCGGCGCAGCTCCTCGAGCGCGAGCTGCCGGCGCCGAGCTTGCGCGAATACACCCAGGTGATCATCGGCGAAGCCGATCGGCTCACCGCGCTGGTCGACTCGATCGCCGGCCCCAGCCGCCCACCCAGCAAGACGCTGATGAACGTGCACGAGATCTGCGAGCACGTCTATCACCTGCTGCGCGCCGAGGCGCGCAGCGGGGTGCTGGTCGAGCGCGACTACGACCCGAGCCTGCCGAACGCCATGCTCGATCGCCATCAGCTGATCCAGGCGCTGCTCAACGTCGGGCGCAACGCGCTGCAGGCGCTGCAGTCGCAGGGCGACACCGGACACGTGGTACTGCGCACCCGCGCGCGCAGCAGCGTCAGCATCGGCTCGGCCCGCCACCGCCTGGTGGCCGCGGTGCAGGTCGAGGACTCGGGCCCCGGCGTGCCGGAGCACCTCAAGTCCTCGATCTTCTATCCGCTCGTCACCGGGCGTCCCAACGGCACGGGCCTGGGGCTCGCGATGGCGCAGGAGCTGGTGACGCGCAACGGCGGCATCATCGAGTTCGAGAGCGAGCCGCGGCGCACCGTGTTCACGCTGCTACTGCCGCTCGGAGAGGAATCATGAACAGCGACTCACTGCGCGTCTGGCTGGTCGATGACGACGCCTCCATCCGCTGGGTGCTCGAGCGGGCCTTGAAGCACGGCGGCATGAGCGCACGCGTGTTCGATGCCGCGGAGCCGGCGCTGGAGGCGCTGCGGCGCGAGTCGCCGGATGTGCTGATCACCGACATCCGCATGCCGGGCGCCTCGGGGCTCGAGCTGCTGCGCCGCATCCGCGACACGCGCCCGGCGCTGCCAGTGATCGTGATGACGGCGCATTCGGACTTAGGGAGCGCCGTCTCGGCCTACGAGGGCGGGGCGTTCGAGTACCTGCCGAAGCCCTTCGACATCGACCAGGCGGTGGCGCTCGCACGGCGCGCCGCCAATGCCGGCATGCAGGGGAGCGGCGAGACCGGCGGCGCGCCGCGCATCCCCGAGCTTCTCGGGCGCGCGCCGGCGATGCAGCAGGTGTTCCGCGCCATCGGGCGGCTGGCGCGCTCCTCGATGACCGTGCTGGTGACGGGCGAGTCCGGCACCGGCAAGGAGCTGGTGGCGCGGGCGCTGCATGATCACAGCCCGCGCACGGCCAAGCCCTTCATCGCCCTCAATACCTCGGCGATCCCCGCGGATCTCCTCGAGTCCGAGCTCTTTGGCCACGAGCGCGGCGCCTTCACCGGCGCCGACAGCCTGCGCCGCGGGCGCTTCGAGCAGGCCGACGGCGGCACGCTGTTCCTCGACGAGATCGGCGACATGTCGATGCCGCTGCAGACGCGCCTGCTGCGCGTGCTCGCCGAGGGCGAGTTCTATCGCGTCGGCGGGCAGACCGCCGTGCGGGTCGACGTGCGCGTCATCGCCGCGACCCACCAGGACCTGCGCGAGCGCGTCACCCGGAGCCTGTTCCGCGAGGACCTGTACCATCGGCTCAACGTCGTCCGCATCGAGCTGCCACCGCTGCGGGCGCGCGCCGGCGACATCCCCGACCTCCTCGCCCATTACCTCGAAGTCGCCGCGCACGAGCTCGGCGTCGAGCCCAAGGTGCTCGCCGCCGGGGCGCACGCGCTGCTCAACGCCTACGACTGGCCCGGGAACATCCGCGAGCTCGTGAACCTCTGCCGGCGGCTGTCGGTACTGGCGCCGGGGCGCGAGGTACGTGTCGAGGACCTGCCGGCGGAGCTGGTGAGCGCAGCCTCCGCAGGACCCAAGGATGCGGACTGGGCAGTGGCGCTGGCGGGCTGGGCCGAACGTGCTTCCCTGAGCGCGGCTCAGCCGCTGCTCGATGCCGCGCAGCCGCAGTTCGAGCGAGTCCTGATCCGCGCGGCGCTGCGCCGCACCCACGGGCACCGCCAGGAAGCGGCCCGGCTCCTCGGCTGGGGACGCAATACGCTGACACGCAAGCTGAAGGAGCTCGGCATGAACGAGGCAGAAAGTACGGGGGAGTAAGGCTCAAGGCGATGTCGGGGCGCCTCTGGCAGATCGAGTTCCTGGGCAACACGCTCGGCGACTGGACGATCGCGCTCGCAATCTTCCTCATCACCTTCACCGTCCTGCCGGTCGGCAAGCGGCTGATCGCCGCACAGCGCCGGCGGCTCATCGCGCGCGCGCCGCTCAAGGTTCATCCGGCAATCGATCTCACCGCGCTGCTCGCCGAGCGCACCAATCGTGTGTTCCTCTGGGGAGCGGCACTATGGCTCGCCTCGCGCGACCTCAGCTTTCCTCCCAGACTCGAGCGTTGGCTGACGGTCGCACTGGTGCTGCTGCTGTGGATGCAGATCGCGCTCTGGGGCATGGCGGCGGTGCGCTTCGGAGTGGACCTGCGGCGGCAGCGCTCCACCGGCCCCGACACGCTGCTGAAGAGCTCGATGGAGGTGATCCTGTTCGCCGCGGGACTCCTCATCTGGGGCGTCGCGGTGCTGCTCGCGCTCGACAACCTAGGGATCGAGATCCGCCCGCTGCTCGCGGGCTTAGGGATCGGCGGTATCGCACTCGCGCTCGCCGTGCAGACGGTGCTCGCCGATCTCCTCGCCTCGCTCTCGATCGCGCTCGACAAGCCCTTCGGCCTCGGCGACTTCCTCACCGTGGACGACTGCCAGGGCGCGGTCGAGCACATCGGCGTGAAGAGCACGCGGCTGCGCAGCATCAATGGCGAGCAGATCATCATCTCGAACGGGGATCTGCTGAAGGCGCGCGTGCGCAACTTCGGGCGCCTCATCGAGCGCCGCGCGCTCTTCGTCCTGCCGGTGCACTACGAGACGCCGGTGGCAACGCTGGCCGCGGTGCCGCGCGCGGTGCGCGAGATCATCGAGGCGACCCCCGAGGTGCGCTTCGACCGCTGCCACCTGCTGCGCTGCACGGAGACTGCGCTCGAGTTCGAGGCGGTGTTCTTCGTGACCCGGCCCGAGTACAAGGCCTGGGCGGACGCGCAGCAGAGCATCAACCTGAGGATCCTCGAGCGCTTCCGCACGATGGAGGTGAGCTTCATCGCGACCGCGCCGCGGCCCGTGCGGCTGCACCCGCCGATCATGCCGCTCGCGGACGCGAGCGGCCAGCAACGCCTCCTGTAGCGGGCCGC
The DNA here is from genome assembly GCA_035518275.1 of Steroidobacteraceae bacterium. Taxonomy (GTDB): domain Bacteria; phylum Pseudomonadota; class Gammaproteobacteria; order Steroidobacterales; family Steroidobacteraceae; genus 13-2-20CM-66-19. The sequence goes on along the minus strand of DATIXU010000120.1, from coordinate 8,088 downwards.
GGGCCGCCGGGCCCGACGGCACGGCTGTCTCAACGCGTCGCGAGCAGCTCCCGCAGCAGCGAGTCGAACTGCTCGTATGGCAGCGCCCCTTCGACCCGCACACCGGTGAGCTCACCGTGCGCGGCGCGGCCGACGACGAAGCCGGGCGTGCCGTCGATGCCGGCGGCATCGGCCTCCTGCTCGTGAGCCGCGATCACCGCGGAGTACTTGTGGCGGGCGAGGCACTCATCGAAGCGCGTCATGTCGAGCCCGACCGCGTGCGCCCGCCGCTCGATCCCGCCGCCGGGCAAGTCCGCGGGACCGCCGAGGAGCGCGGCGTGCATGTCCCAGAACTTGCCCTGCTCGCCGGCACAGTGCGCGGCCTCGGCCGCGGGCGCGGCCGCGGCGTGAATCGCGAGCGGCAGGTCACGCGCGATGTAGCGCAGTCTTCCCGTGTCGATGTACTCGCGCTTGAGCTTCGGCCACACCTGCGCCTGAAAGCGCCGGCAGTAGGGGCACTGATAGTCGGTGAACTCGATCATGGTGAGAGGCGCGCTCGCGCGCCCGAGCGCGAGCTCACCGGTCGGCAGTGCGAGGCGCACGACCGGCGCCGGCTCGCCGGCCGCCGATGCGCCATCGCCCCCGAGCGCAGAGCCCGCGAAGGCGAGGGCGGCGGCGAGCGCGGCCGTCCTGGCGAAGGTGCTAATGCGGCCTCTCTTCCTTCGGCTTGTCATCCCGCGGCGCGGGGCGCTGCGGGTGGTAGGCCTCGCCCACCGGCTTTGCGGGCGTCACGCCAGGCGCGCGAAAGGCGCTGGGGCGCGGCGTGCCGGCGATCTGCGGCCGGCCTTGGTTGCGCGCCGCATTCAAGGCCGGCTCGGCCTGGGCATCGGCACGGTGCTGCAGCTGAATCGGCATCGCCCGGAAGCGCGGCTCATTCACGTGCGCCGCCTCGGCCGCGTTCGGCTGCGCGCGGGTGCCGGCCGCTCCCACGTAGCCGACGCGCGTGTTGTTGACCGCGACGCTGTTGACCCCCCGCTCGTTGTAGACGTTGTGGACGGTGGTCACGTTTACGTTGGTGACGGCAGTGTTGTAGCGGAAGTGGTTGTTCTGCCAACGGCCGCCGCTATATCCGTCGCCGTCATAGCCATGGCCGTAATTGATGCCGCCGTAGTAGCCAACGTGCGGTCCCCAGTGTCCCGGGTGAAAGACGTACACCGCACCGGCGAGGCCCCAGTAGCCGGGCGTCCACAGAAATCCGACCTGCGGCGGCGCCACCCAGGTGCCCGGAACCCAGAAATAGCCTTCCGGCCCCCAGCGCCAGACTCCGGGCGTCCAGATGTAGCCCTCCACCGGGCACGGCGGCTGGTCGTAGACCGGGATGGGCGGCGGCGGCTCGGTCGCCTGCTCCTCGGTCTCATCGGTTGCGGGCACCGGGGCCGCAGAGGTGTCGAGCGGCTGCGGCGACTGATAGGCGTACGGCTGCTCCACCACGCAGCCCGCGAGCGAGGCCGCGAGCACCCACGCGAGCGCGAGCGCCGTGAATGAGATCGTCCCCGTCATGCTCATCTCCTCCGAATCAGCCCGAGACCGCACAGTCCTCGATGTCGCGCCCGGTGCGCAGCGTCCCGACCAGCTGCGTCACGTTCCTGAGTCCCTGCGCGCGCAAGTACCCGGCGATCCCCGCGTTGATCTTGCGGCACACCAGCGGGTCGTAGAAGAGCGCCGTGCCGACCCCGACCGCGCTCGCACCGGCGATCAGGAACTCGATCGCATCGGTCGCGCTCACGATGCCGCCCTGGCCGATGATCGGCACCTTGTGGGGACCGGCCACCTCGTAGACCTGGTGCACCTTGAGCAGCGCGATCGGCTTGATGGCCGGCCCCGAGAGCCCGCCCTGCACGTTGCCGATCACCGGGCGGCGCGTGGTCACATCGACCGCCATGCCCATGACGGTGTTGATCACCGCGAGCGCGTCGGTCCCCGCCTCGATGCAGCGGCGCGCGTTCTCGCGGATGTCGGTCTGGTTGGGCGAGAGCTTGGTGATCAGGGGCTTCCTGGTCGCCCGGCGGCACGCGGCCACCACCTGTGCCGACATCTGCGGGTAGTTGCCGAAGGCGACGCCGCCTTCCCTGACGTTCGGGCAGGAGATGTTGATCTCCATCGCATCGATCGGCGACTGATCGAAGCGCCGTGTGACCTCGGCGTATTCCTCCACCGTCGAGCCGCACACGTTGGCGATGAAACGCGTCTCGCCGAAGTCGAGCTGCGGCAGGACCTTCTCCACCACGTGCTCGACGCCGGGATTCTGCAGGCCGATGGCGTTCAGCATGCCGGCCGGCGTCTCCCAGACCCGGTGCGGCGCGTTGCCGAGGCGGGGCTTGCCGGTCGTGCCCTTGAGCACGATCGCGCCGGCGTCGCGGTTCGAGAAGCCCTCGATCCGCGTGTACTCCTCGCCGAAGCCGACGCAGCCCGAGAGCAGCACGATCGGCGAGGCGAACTCGAGGCCGCAGAAGGAAAAGCGCAGCGCGGCGGCGTCAGCACCCGCGCCCGGGCGGACCTGGGCCCCGGCTGCTTCTGGTGTCGCGCTCGGCATGGCGCGCATTATCGCACAGCCCCGCCAGAGCCCACCCCAATCCAACCGAGCCCAAATGTTCCACGTGGTGCTGTTTCAGCCCGAGATCCCGCCGAACACCGGCAACGTCATCCGCCTGTGCGCGAACACCGGCGCGACGCTCCACCTGGTGCGGCCGCTCGGATTCGAGCTCACGGCCAAGGCCCTGCGCCGTGCGGGCCTCGATTACGAGGAGCTCGCCGAGGTGCGCGTGCACGCGAGCCTCGGCGCCTGCCTGGAGGGTTTGAACGGCGCGCGCCTCTTCAGCGTCGAGACCGGCGGCACACGGCCCTACAGCGAGGCGGCCTTCGGCGCGGGCGATGCCCTCATCTTCGGCCCCGAGACCCGTGGCCTGCCGGCGCGGGTGCTGGCGCTCGTGCCGCGCGAGCGGCAGCTCGCGATCCCGATGCACGCGCACAACCGGAGCCTGAATCTCTCCAACGCCGTGGCGCTGGTCGTGTACGAGGCCTGGCGTCAGAATGGCTTCGGGGGCGCTCCCGAAAGCGCGCAGGCTGAGCGAAAGAGGTGACCATGGCCGAGAGCGTGCTGCTGGTCGACTACGAGAACATCGGCAAGATCGATCTCGCCGCGATCCCGGACGGGGTACGCGTGCCGTTCTTTTTCGGCGCCTCGCAGCGCACCGTGCCGACGGACTTCCTCAAGGCGGCCCTCAAGCTCGGCGAGCGTTTCGTGCCCATCGACATCGAGGGTCAGGGCAAGAACGCGCTCGACTTCCACATCGCCTTCTATCTCGGTGAGTACCTGGCGCGCGCGCCCGACACTTCCTGCGTGATCCTCTCGAAGGACAAGGGCTTCGATCCCCTGGTGCGCCACCTGACCCGCCGGGGCTTCGCGGTGCGCCGCGCCAACTCCATGGCCGAGGCGCTCGGCTCGCGCGGGCCGCCGGCTGCCGCGCCTCGCAGCCCCGCCGGTGCCCGATCGGGCGCGGCTGCGGGCGGGCGTTCCGGTGGGCGCAGCAGCGCGCGCCGCGAGAGCGGATCGCTCAGGGACGAAGCCCTGCAGCTGCTCACGGGGACGCAGAAGGCGCGCCGGCCGCGCAAGCGCAAGGGCCTCATCGGCGTGCTCCACTCGCACTTCTCGCGGAAAGTCCCCGAGAGCGAGCTGCAGGGGCTGGTCGATGAGCTGATCGCCGCGGGGCACCTGAGCGAGGCGAACGGCGCGATCACGTATCACTTGTGATCCTCCCAGGCACGAGGAGATACGAAGATGCATCACTCGCGGCTCTGTGCACTGCTGATCGACTGCAACACGGCCGACGTGGACGAGGCGGCCGAGTTCTGGGCCAAGGCGCTGGGTCGAGCCGTGGACCGCAAGCATCCGGCTACCCGGGGGAACTATCGAATGCTCGAGACCCCGCCCGACGAGCCCATCGTCGAAATCCAGCGGGTGAATCACGAGAGCCGCGTGCATATCGACATCGAGACCGACGACATCCCCGCCGAGGTGGCCCGGCTGGAGAAGCTGGGCGCCAAGGTAGTGAACCGCCTCGAGCGCTGGGTGGTGATGCAGGCACCCAGCGGCCAACGCTTCTGCGTCGTTCGGATCCAGCGCCCAGGCTTCCCGAAGAACGCCAACCGCTGGGACTAGATGCTCAACGATCGTCGCAAGGAGGCGTGACCCGCCGCTCTGCGCTTTGCCGGTCGAGGGGGCTGCGAACGCCACCCGCGCCCTTTCCCATGACGTGGGTGTAGATCATGGTGGTTTTCAAGTCCGAGTGGCCGAGCAGCTCCTGCACCGTGCGGATGTCGTAACCGTCCTCGAGCAGATGGGTCGCGAAGCTGTGTCTCAGGGTGTGGCAGCTCGCGGGTTGAGTGAGCTGCGCTTTCAGAACCGCGGCCTGGACGGCGCGCTGGATGATCTTCTCGTGCAGGTGATGCCGCACCAGCTGGCCGCTGTACGGGTCGCGGCACAGCGGTCGCGGCCGGAAACAGGTACTGCCAGCCCCAACGAATCGCGGCGTCAGGAAACTTTCGACCGAGCGCCCGGGGCAAGCTGACGCCGGGCCGCTGGCGCCGGCGCTCTTCCTCGTACCAGGAGCGCAGGCGGGCGAGGTGCGCACGGACGTGCGCGTCCAGGGCGGCCGGTAGCATGGTGACCCGGTCCTTGCCGCCCTTGGCCTCACGGACCACGAGCTCGCCACGTTCGAGCGCCAGATCCTTGACGCGCAGCCGCAGCCCCTCCGTGAGGCGCAGGCCGCTGCCGTAGAGCAGGCTCGCGACCAGCCAGGGCGTTCCTGAAAGCTGCACCAGCAGTGCCGCCACCTCCGCGCGACTCAACACGACCGGCAGCCGCTTGGGCTGAGCGGCGCGGGTGACGTTGTCGAGCCAGGGCAGCTCGATCCCGAGCACGTGGCGGTAGAGGAAGAGCAGCGCCTGCAGCGCCTGACTCTGCGTCGCGGCGCTGACCTTGCGATGCACGGCCAGATGGGTCAAGAATTCCTCGACCTCGCGCGCGCCGAGCTCGCTGGGGTGCGCTCCTTTATGAAACTCGAGGTAACGGCGCAGCCATTGCAGGTACGCATGCTCGGTACGCAGAGCAAGATGACGCGTTCGCATGCGGTCGCGGGTGAGCGCGAACAGGTCGATGTGGCGTTGCATGCCTTACTATTCCGTGTAGCGCGCGGGCGCGCGAAGCATGTAAGCAGCCCGGATCAGATGCGTCGAGAGGGATAATCCGATGCGTTTGGCGCAATTCTTCACCCCACTTCGGTCGTATAAGCTTGGCCTTTGTAATGAAAGAGGGATCGAAAGGGATTCACCGGCGCTTCAGCGACGCTGGTCGTCGTATGACGTACAAAAGTAGTTAGCTGCCGTGACCATCCCGTGGTACTCGACCTGGCTACTTCGACCCCTTGCGTTCGTCGCCTTGCTTGTTCTCGTACCAATGGCCGCACTCGCAGTGCTGACGGGTCCGGAAGCGCGGTTCGAATCGTCCGATGGCATTTGGCACGATGGAACGGACCACCTCAAGGGTCGTTCCTTTACCACCGTCCAGGCCGGCTTAGACAGGTACCGCCAGGTCTGTCTCCGACCCAGCGTCACGCTCGTGCGTACCACAAGGATTGAGTGGTGGAATCCGCTCTATTGGTACTACTACGCGTCGAGGCCCGAATGGCGGACACCGTGGGCACCTCAACGCACCTGCCTGACGAAGCGTTGTCGAACCTTGGGGTTTCCCGATTGTACGGGCAGTGATCGGGTGCCTCCGTTACCGCCGACATCTTGAGCGTCATGACAGCTAACAATCGTTGGAGGGGTCCGTGAAGCGCTTCTTGCTTGGCGCCTCGGGCGCTGAGAAATTGTGCGCCCTCGGCACCAAGGGCTGGGGCTTCTGTGCGGCCCCTCAACTTCACCGTTAGACGGCTGGCTGTGCCAATCCCTAGCGCTATCGCTCGGCTCGAGGCAGGTCAGCTTCGGTTTGGGCAGCGGTCATTTGCCGATGGCTTCATCGTGCGAGCGCTTGGCATCCTGGAGGTACGCGACATGCTTACGGATATACCGCATGAAGAGGATTGCCTTATCTTCGGCTAGGAAGGTACCGTCACCGCAGTCGCTGATAGGCACCGGAAACTCAAAGCCGGTTTCGGTGATGTACCAGAGTTCGCCTAGCTTGTAGCGCAGGAAGCGTACCTTGCGCCCTTCTGCAACCATCTCTTTGATGTTCATTGCAGCAGTCTACCTTGGACGGCGTGGTGCCCGAAGAGGGCTTCGCTTAACGCAACAGAAAACGGGGTACTAATGCCGTCTAACAATCGTTGGAGGGGGCCGTGAGGCGCAGTCTGTTTGGCTCCGCGGGCGCCTGTGGACAGTGTGCGCCCGCGTCGCCTGGCCGGCCTGCTCGTCCGGCCCCTCAACTTCACCGTTAGACCCCTATGAGACTCCTGTGGCTCCTCCCCCTCTTCGTTTGGCTGCCCAGCTCTGTGGTGGCCCAGCGTTCTTCTGCCGCGGCCACAGCCTGTTACAAAGTTGAAGGTCACGCCGACGCGAGGCACTGCCTCGAGGAAAAGGCCAAACGCTCCGCGGCAGATCTCGACGCTGAGGAAACGGCACTCCGCACTGCATTGACAAGGAGCGGGGACGAGTCCGCGCGGCAGTTAGCTGCGTTCGACGACGCCGTGAAGCGCTTTAGGCAATACAGGGCGAGTCAATGCTCTTTCGTCGCCGCTTTGGCAGCAGGTGGAAACGCCGCCACTGATCGACGCCTTCTTTGCGAGATAGACCTAAATGAGGCGCGCATATTCCAGCTTTCTACCGACCACCCCGGTGGGGTCTAACAACCGTTGGAGGGGTCCGTGATGCGTGGTCTGATTGGCGCCGCGGGCGCCTGCGGACAGTGTGCGCCCGCGTCGCCCGGCCGGCGTGGTCGTCCGGCCCCTCAACTTCACCGTTAGACGTCGCCTCCGATGAACGCAGCAGTTCTAAAGGGGCTCCTGGCACTCGCAGGCGCGAGCGTCTTTCTCGTCGTCTCCGCCGCACTTTTCGTCACGCGCCGCGATCTCGGCGGAGCATTGCTGGCCACAGGCATTGGCTGGTTCGGTGTTATGGCGTTGACCCATGTCTTTGAGTCCTTCTCGATCCTCCCGGCTTTTGGTTGGGGCCAGCCTCATAGCATCGGACACTTAATCGACTTGGCGGCGGCGCTGCTTGGCACTACCTTCGTGACGTTGGGCTTCCTGGTCCACCGTCGGGTGGCGCCGTCTAACAATCGTTGGAGGGGGCCGTGAGGCGTGGTCTGTTTGGGGCCGCGGGACCCAGTCGATATTGCGGGCCCGCGGCCCCTGTCGGGCGTGGTCGTCCGGCCCCTCAACTTCACCGTTAGAGGGCACATGGGAAGCGCCTACGATTCTCTCACGGTGTACCACGCGTCCGGGCGCCCCCTCTCATGCGAGATTGGCGTCGAACCCTGGATCTGCGAATTTTGGCCACTGGCCGAAGTGGAACAGCGCAACTCGGCCTATGAGATTTCTGCGAATGCACCAGGCTATCTCGCGTTTGCCTCAAACGGCGCGGGCGAACTCTATGCGATCTCTCCTACCGGCGCCGTCGTTTGTATGGCGTTTGTAGGGATGTCACCGCAAGAGGCATTGCCAGTTGCCGACTCCTGGGCCGCGTTTGAGGCACTGCTTAATGTGCCCTCTAACAATCGTTGGAGGGGGCCGTGACGCGTGGTCTGTTTGGCGCCGCGGGCGCCTGGGAACAGTGTGCGCCCGCGGCGCTTGTCGGGCGCTTCTGCGCGGCCCCTCAACTTCACCGTTAGAGGGCACGCTGCCGCGACTTCCACGAGGTTTCGCATTATCTTACTCGAGGTGCACCATGCAGCGCTTGTATGCTGGTCTCGCAATAGCGTTTTTCGCCATCTCCACCTCTGGCTGCGTCACAGTGACGCCCGCTCCGGGTGCGGACAGAGTCAAGGTTACAAACAGCCCAGGTGACGTAGCAGCGTGTACCGCGGTCGGAAATATCAGGGTGCCGAAGAAC
>DATIXU010000119.1:0-7389 GCA_035518275.1 Steroidobacteraceae bacterium | reverse complement strand
TCGCCCTTGGTGCGCAGGTAGAAGTTGCGCGAGCGCGGATCAGCGCCCGCACTCGACATGACCACGAAGCGCTGCGCCTTGGCGGCGAGCGCGGTGCGGGCGAACGCCAGGACGTAGTCGACGTCGACCTCGCGGAAGCTCTCACGCGAGCCGGCGCGGCGGATGGTCGTGCCGAGGCAGCAGAGCGCGACGTCGCAGGTCACGCCCTGCAGCTGCGTCTCCATGCGCTCGAACTGCACGATGCGGTTGGCGAGACGCGCGTGCTCGCGCGCCAGCGGCCGGCGCGTCACCGCGATCACGCGGCTGAAATCCGGGGCGTTGAGCAGTGCATCGAGCACATACGAACCCGTCAGGCCGCTCGCGCCCGCGAGCAGCGCGACCTTCGGCTGGCCGTTTGACATCGGCCAAGCTTAGCACTTACAAGCCGAGCCGCAGCTGCGCCCCCGCGGGGCCCGGCGGGCGAAACCGCATCGTGTCGAGCGGGCCGCGCGCCGTCGAGTTGAGCTTCAGGCGCTGGCAGGCGAGCTTGAAGCGGTTGCGGAGCAGCTCGGCATACGGGCCCGTGCCGCGCATGCGCGAGCCGAAGCGCGGATCGTTGTCGCGGCCGCCGCGCATCTCATGGATGAGGGACATGACGTGCGCGGCGCGTTCGGGATAGTGCTCGGCGAGCCACTCCCGGAAGAGATCCTTCACCTCGTAAGGCAGGCGCAGCAGCACGTAGCCGGCCCACCGCACCCCCGCCTCCGCACAGGCCTCGAGGATGCGCTCCATCTCGTGGTCGGTGATGGCCGGGATCACCGGCGCCACCATGACGCCGCAGGGTACCCCGGCTGCGGCCAACGCCGCGAGCGTGCGGATGCGGGCCGCCGGCGAGGCGGCCCGCGGCTCGAGCTTGCGCTTGAGGTCGTCGTCGAGCGTGATCACCGTGAGCGAGACGCTCACGAGATTGTCACGCGCGAGTGAGGTCAGCAGATCGAGATCGCGGAGCACCAGCGAATGCTTGCTGAGGAGCGAAACCGGATGACGTGTGCGCTCCAGGACTTCGAGGATCGAACGCGTGACTCTCATGTGGCGCTCATCCGGCTGGTACGCGTCGGTGTTGATGCCGAGCTGGATGGGCTTGCAGACATAGCCGGGGCGCGACAGCTCGGCTTCCAGCACTTTCGCGGCATCGGCCTTGTAGAAAAGGCGTGTCTCGAAGTCGAGTCCGGGCGAAAGACCGAGGTAGGCGTGCGTCGGACGGGCGAAGCAAAATGGGCACCCGGTGGAGCATCCTCGGTAAGGATTGATGGACTGGTCGAATCCAACATCGGGCGAATCGTTGGTCGTGATGACGCCGCGCGCCTTGTCCGGCTCCAGCGTCGTCGCAATCGAGTCAGGCTCCTCCTCCAGGTACCAGCCGTCGTCGACCGCGGCGATCTGCCGGGCATCGAAGCGCCCGGGCGGATTGGAGAGAGCCCCGCGGCCCTTGAGGGCCCGGGGGCGGGAACTCATCCGGGTCATGGTACGACTGTACGCCCATACAGTAGCGTGGTAAAGCCAGTCAACTCGGTGATTTTTATAAATTTCTTCGAGCTGCAGGAACGCGCGTGAGGGTCCGCCTCGCGATACTTAGTCACTTACCTAACTATCGTCCGGGGGACCATGACACATTGCGCACGCCCGGCTACTTCACCAGCCGCAGCGAGAACGGATAGCGATAGCTGATCCCTTCGCTCGCCTTGATCGCGGCGATGAGCGTGAGCGCGAGCCAGGCGACAAACAGCGCAGTGCCGAGCAGAAAGCCGATGAACACCAGCGTCAACACACCGCAGACGAGCGCGCCGAGCGAGACCGAGATGTTGAAGTTGAGGCTCTCGAGCGCCTGCTCGCCGACGAACGGCGAGCGGTCACGCCAGCTGTGCCAGATGAGCAGCGGCACCACGATGTTGCCGATGAGCGGCGCGACCAGCCCGGCGAACGCCGCAAGGTGCGCCAGCATTCCCCAGGTGCGCTCGTTCTCGGTCGGCGCCGCGCCCGGCGCCGGACCCCCGCCGGGCTCGCCCATGTCCACTCCCCCTAGTGCCGGCTGGAGCGGTAGCGGATCGTGACGCCGTAGCTCCGGCCTGGCTGAGCATAGTATGCCGCCGTCTGGTAGCTGCGGTCGAAGAGGTTGGCCGCCTTCGCTTCCAGCGTCCAATCGCGGTCGAGCCGCCACTGCGTCAGCAGATCCACCGTCAGGTAGCCGCCCAACGGCAGCGTGTCGGCGAGGTCGTCGTAGCGCCGGCCTTCCCAGCGGGCCACGACGGCGAACGAGCCGTCGGCGCTCGCCGAGCTACCGGTATGCACCAGGCGGCGAAGCGTGATGCTGGCGTTCTGCTGCGCGCGGCGCGGCAGCAGATCGTCGTACTCGGGCCCGGGAGAGACGTTGAGCGGCTCGAGCCCGGTCAGCTGTCCGCCCACGACCCAATCGGCGCCGTGCCAGTCGCCCTGCAGCTCGACGCCGCGGATGCGCGACCTGTTGATGTTCACCGGCAGGAAGGTCAGCGGATCGATCGAGATCTCGTCATCGATGGTGGTCTGGTACGCATGCAGCGACCAGCGCAGTGCGCCCTGCCCGCCGTCGAGCCCGGTCTCCCAGGACTGGGAGGTCTCGGGCTTGAGGTCCGGGTTGCCGAAGCCCGGAAAGTAGAGCTCATCGAAGGTCGGCGCACGGAAGGCCGTGCCCCAGGTGAGGGTGAAGCGCACGCCCTCGCCGAGCTTGCGCGCTAATCCCAGGTTCTCGGTCCAGTGATCGCCGAACTGCTCGTTGTCCTCGAAGCGTGCCCCGGCGAGCGCCGACCAGCCGCCGAGGTCCGCGTGCAGCTCGGCGAACGCCGCGCGCGTGGTGCGTGAGGTCACATCGAAGGGCGTGTTGCTGTCGATGTGTACGTCCTCGTAGTCGACGCCGCTGATGAGCCTGAGCGCCGCGCTCAGCTTGCCGTCGGCTTGCACGCTGAAGCTGTCGCGCACCGTATCGAAGGTGCCGACCGGCGTCGGATCGAGGAAATCGCGCTCGTCGTCCTCGTCGCGTCCTGCCATGAGCCTCAGGTGCCAGCTGCCGCCGAGCGCCTGGTCGAGGTGCGCGGTGAAGACCTTCTCCTGGAAATCCAACCGGTCGTCGAAGCCATCGCCGTCGAACGCCGTCCAGCCGTGGGTATAGAGCACATCCGCCGAGACGGTGGTCAAATCGGAGAGGCGGGCACCGGCACTCAGCGAGCCGGAGCGGTTCTGATGCCCGTCGGGCACCTGGGGCGCGGCCGGGTCGAAGCAGCCGGCGAAGGCCGAGGGCAGGCAGGCGGCGATGCCCTGCGTGGTGAGCACGTTACCCGAGATGCTGCCCCACGCCTGGCTGCCGCGCCCGGCCAGATAACCGGTGAACTCGTGAGTGTCGTAACTGCCGGTCATGGCGCTGCCGCCCAGCGTCGCGCCGGGCTCGTCCGCCTGGCGGGTGAAGATCTGGATGACGCCCCCGACCGCGTCCGAGCCGTAGAGCGTCGAGCGCGGGCCGCGCACCACCTCGATGTGATCGATCTGCTCGAGCGGGATGATCTCGAAGGGCGCGATGCCGAGCGTCGCCGAGCCGACGCGCACGCCATCGATGAGCAGCAGCGTGTGATCGGAGTCCGCGCCGCGGATGAACACCGAGCTCTGCTGTCCGAGGCCGCCGGAGTTGTCGATGTTGATGCCGGCCAGATCGGCGAGCAGATCCTGCACCGAGGACACCTGGCGCGCCTCGATGTCGGCGCGTGTCAGCACCGTCACCGAGAACAACGACTGATCCTCGGGCTCCGGCGCGCGCGCGGCGGTGACGATCACCTGCTGCAACTGGTCCTGCTGGCACCACGCGGCCGGCGCGCAGAAAACCAGCGGCAGAGCCGCGCTGAGGCGCGCGCGGCGCGGGATGAGACCTGTGAACATGGCGAGACTCCTGTAAGCACACACCCGTGCGCGTCGCACGTCGTGTCAGGAGCTGGCAGGTCTGCGCCTCGCGGCGCACACCGTTCGACCAGCGTCGCCCGCCGCGACGTCCAACGGTGATGCGCGAGGCCGGTCTCCGGGCTCTCGAGCGAAGGCCTGAGGCCTCCTGGGGGATCGCCTTCCCGCACCTTAGTCCGGTGCAGTGGCTCATGATCCGCCTGATCTCGATTACCGTTGCGGGGGCAGCGCCGGGTTTGGACGAATCCGCACCGGACTTCCCGTTTTACCCGTTCCCTTTCGGAACGAGCACCTCACGCCGCGCGCAGCCTGCCTGCGCGCCCGGCGCGCCGTCAAGACAATTCATCGCGCCGCGCCGCGTGGCATGATCGCGGGGCCGTGGAACCGCTCGAAAATGACACCGCCCCCGCCCGGCTCGGCACCGCGGCCGAGCTGCTCGGCTATCTCGCGGTGGCGCCGCTCGTCGTATGTCTGGCCTGCGAGGCGATGCTCCCGGGCTACGCCGGGCGCGAGCTCGCCCAACGCGGCGCGATCGCCTGGGGCGCGGTGCTGCTCACCTCTGCCGGCGCCGTGCACTGGGGACTCGCCCTCGCCGGCCGTGTGCCGTCGACGCCGGCGCGCCTGGCGGCGGTGTCCTGGCCGGTCCTGGTTGCGGCGGCCGCGGTCCTCCTCGGCGGGCAGCGAGCGCTCGCGCTGCTCACCGTCGGCTTCGGGCTGTTCTGGCTGTACGAGCACCGCTCGCTCGGGCGCATGCTGCCGCCCGCGTACCTCAGCCTGCGCCGCAACCTGAGTATCGCCACCTGCACGCTGCTCGCGCTCACCATGATCGCCTCCGACGCGGCTGGCCTCCTTTGATGGAAGACTTCATCCCCGCGTCCTGGCTGCGCCGCCTGATCGTCGTCGTGCTGCTCGTCGGGCTGGTGCTGCTCGGCTTCCTGGTGCTCGATCCCTTCATCGTGCCGGTCGTGTGGGCGGCGATCCTCGCCTACGTGACCTGGCCGGGCTACGAGTGGCTGCTGCGCAAGTGGCGCGGCCGCGGCGTGCTCGCCGCATTCGCGATGACCACCGTCGTGAGCGCCGCGGTCATAGCCCCGCTCGCCTGGCTCGCCGTGGTGGTGCGCATCGAGCTGCTGCACGTCTATCGCCACCTGCAGGAGCTGCTCGCCGGCGGCACGATGCCGCCCGCGGTTCTCAAGCTCCCGTGGATCGGCGATCAGCTGCGGGATCTGGCGGTGCGCGCCGCCCAGGATCCGCACGCGCTCGGGGCGGAGCTGCGTACCGTCCTCGACCACTCCCGTGATCAGATCGGACATCTGATCGGCGGCATCACCCGCAACGCCGCGAAGCTGCTGCTGACCGTGGTGAGCCTGTTCTTCGTGTACCGCGACGGCGCGCGCGTCGCCGGCGAGCTCGCCCGCGCGCTCGAGCGGGTGCTGGGCGCCCGCGTGCATAACTACCTCAGGGCGATCGGGCAGACGGTCAAGGCGGTGGTCTACGGGCTGGTGCTCGCCGCGCTCGTGCAGGGCGTGCTGGTCGGCATCGGCTACTGGCTCGCCGGGGTCGGCGCGCCGGTGTTCCTCGCGTCCCTCACCACCGTGTGCGGCCTCATCCCCTTCGCGGCGCCGACCATCTGGGTGTGCGTGACCGCCTGGCTGCTGCTCGAGGGAAACACGGTCGCGGGCATCGGGCTGCTGGTCTGGGGCGGCGTCGTCATGGGCTGGACCGACCACATCGTGCGGCCCTTCCTCATCAGCCGCGAGGCGCAGATCCCGTTCCTCGTCGTGCTGTTCGGCGTGCTCGGCGGGCTCGCCGCCTTCGGGCTGGTGGGACTGTTCGTAGGGCCGGTGATCCTCGCGATGCTGCTCGCGATCTGGCGCGAATGGCAGCTCGAGCATGGTGTTTGATCGGGCAAGAGTCGCCTGCGGCGCTTTTGCCGGACATCAGCTTCGTTGCCGCCGGCAAAAAGCGCGGTTTTTGCCGGCTGCGCAGCAGTAACTACGACGATAGGAACATTTTGTACGCGGGGTTGGCGGTCTCCTCGACGCAGGCGTAGCGCAGATCCCGCAGGTGCTCGAGAAACTCGGCGCGCTCGGCGGGCGGCACCTGGATCCCCGCCAGCACCCGCCCGTAGTCCGAGCCATGGTTGCGGTAGTGGAACAGGCTGATGTTCCAGCGCGTGCCGATCGCCTGCAGGAACCTCATCAGCGCCCCGGGACGCTCCGGGAACTCGAAGCGGTAGAGCAGCTCGTGCTCGAGGCCGCGCGCGTGCCCGCCCACCATGTAGCGCACGTGCAGCTTCGCCATCTCGTCGTCGGTCATGTCGGTGACGGCGAAGCCGGCCGCGCGCAGCTGCGCTGACACCGCGTCCTTCTCGGCGCGCCCCTGCGAGAGTGCCAGGCCGACGAAGATCTGCGCGGCCTCGGGGGCGGCGTAGCGGTAGTTGAACTCGGTGACGCTGCGCCTGCCGAGCGCCTCGCAGAAACGCAGGAAGCTGCCCGGCTCTTCGGGAATCACCACCGCCAGCAGCGCCTCGCGCCCGCCGCCGAAATCGGCGCGCTCGGCGACGTGGCGCAACCGGTCGAAGTTCATGTTGGCGCCGCTGTTGATCGCCACCAGGCGCTTGCCGCGCCAGCCTTCGCGCGCGACATACTGTTTCAGTCCCGCGACCGCGAGCGCCCCCGCCGGCTCGACGATCGAGCGGGTATCCTCGAACACGTCCTGGATCGCGGCGCAGATCTCGTCGGTGTCGGTGAGCAGCACCTCGTCGACCGTGCCGCGGCAGAGCGCGAAAGTCTCCTCGCCGACGCGCCGCACCGCCACACCGTCGGCGAAGATGCCGACGTGCTCGAGCGTGACGCGCCGGCCGGCACGCAGCGATTCGTACATGCCGGCGGCGTCGCGCGGCTCGACGCCGATCACCCTGACCGCGGGGTACAGGTACTTCACGTACACGGCGATACCGGCGATCAGCCCGCCGCCGCCCACCGGCACGAAGATCGCATCCAGCTCGCCGCCCGACTGGCGCAGGATCTCCACCGCGATGGTGCCCTGCCCGGCGATGACGTCCGGATCGTCGAACGGGTGCACGAACACCAGGTTGCGCTCGCGCGCCAACGTGAGCGCGCGCTCGAGCGCCGAGTCGTAATCGTCGCCGTGCAGCAGGACCTCGGCGCCGAGGTCGATGACCGCCTGCACCTTGATGAGCGGCGTCGTCTCCGGCATGACGACGACGGCCGGAATCGCGCGGCGGCGGGCAGCGAGTGCCACGCCCTGCGCGTGGTTGCCGGCCGAGGCGCATACCACCCCGCGGCCGGCGGCCGCCTCGCCGAGGTGCGCGATGCGGTTGTACGCGCCGCGCAGCTTGAAGGAGAACACCGGCTGCAGGTCCTCGCGCTTCAGCAGCACCTCGTTGCCGAGCCGGCGCGACAGCCG
>DATIXU010000118.1:0-25974 GCA_035518275.1 Steroidobacteraceae bacterium | reverse complement strand
GATACCCTCGAGCGCCATGTCGCCGGTGCGCTCGCGCAACCGCCAGTTCTCTTCCTCGAGCTCGCGAATCCGCAGCGCGCGCCGCACCACGAGCGAGAGAACCCCGGCGTCAAAGGGCTTGTGGTAGAAGTCGGTCGCCCCGAGCCCGATCGCCGCAACCGTGAGCTCGCGCGCATCGTGCTCGGTGATGGCGATGAGCTTCACGTCGGGGGTGAGACTCAAGATCTGGCGCAGGAGCTCCAGGCTCGGTCGGGCGGCACTCGGCTCGCGCGCGGTGCCGAGGTCGAGCAGCACGACGTCCGGCTCGGTCCGCCGCACGATGGCGAGCGTATCATCGTCCATCCGGCCGGCGGTCACGTCGAGGTCGGAGAACACCGTCTCGAGCTGGCGCCGCAGGGTTCGGTCGTTTACGACGATCAGCAGCTTGCGCCGCCGGTGGCTTACGGCCATCACCGCGCTCCCTTGCCAAGCAGAACGACCTCCGCGGTCTGGACCAGGATGGTCAGATCGAACAGCAGGCTGTTGTTCTTGATGTAGAACAGGTCGTATTGCAGCTTCTCCAGCGCATCCTGCTCGGACGAGCCGTAGTGATAGCACAGCTGCGCCCATCCGGTGAGTCCCGGCCGCACGCACTGGCGCTGCGCGTAGTAAGGGATCTTCTCCGAGAGTTGCGCGACGAACTCGGGTCGCTCGGGCCGCGGACCGACAAAGCTCATCTGGCCGCGCAGCACGTTGATAATCTGCGGCAGCTCGTCGATACGCAGCTTGCGGATGACTGCGCCCACACGGGTAGTGCGCGGGTCGTGGCGCTGCGCCCACTGAGCGCCATGCGTTTCCGCATCCTCGCGCATGCTGCGGAATTTGATCACGCGAAAAATGTGTCCGCCGAGGCCTACCCGCGCCTGGGTGTAGACCGCCGGCGCACGCCAGCCGTCCTCCAGCTTGATGGCAACGACGGTGAGCAGCATCACCGGCAGCGCGAAGGGGAGCAGGGCCAGACTCGCGAGCAGATCGAGAGCGCGCGAGGAGAACAGCCGCAGTGGATCGCGCCGGAACCCCTGACCAAAGATCATCCAGCTCGGATTCAGCACGTCGATGCGCACGCGCCCGGTCTCGCGTTCGAGAAAGGTCAGCAGCTCCGTGACCTCGATACCCGCCAGACGGCAGTCGAGCAACTCCCGGATCGGGAAGCCGTTGCGGCGATCATCCATGGCCACGACCACCTCGGTGACACTGAGCCGATCGCAGAGACCCGACAGATCCCCGGCCGGCTCGAGCACCCTGTCTACGGGAACCGCGCGCGCTTCTCCCGGCGGCTGGATGAAGCCGACCAGCGCGAAGGCGCGCCGGTCGGCCGAGCGGCGCAGGCTGGCGATGGCGGCGGCGCCGGCACCCGCGCCGTAGACCAGGACCTGGCGCTTGAACATGTTCTCATCGACGTACCGGACCAGCAGCAGCCGTGAGGCGAGCAGACCGCAGCCGGCGAGGATCACGGCCAGCGCCGCGATGTCACGGGTCAGCCGCAGGCTGGGAATGACGTAGAAGGCCGCGGCGACGATGCACGAGGCGACCGTCAGTGCCGCCAACACGCGTACGAGGATGCCCGCCGACTGCGCCCGCTGACGCGCGCTGTACAGGCCGAAGGCCAGCATGCAGGCGACCACGACGGCACTCAGGAGCACGGCGCCGGGCCATAGGGGACCCAGCTCTCGTTCGAGCCGCTGCGGCGCCGCGAGTGCCGCCGGGAAGCGAATCAGCGCCGCCGCGTACACGGCCAGGAAGGACAGTGCGCCCTCGACGAGCGCGATGACTGCAATCGAGACGGGTACGGATTGTCCGAGGACGCGGATGCGCATAGGCCAGTGCGGGAAACTTTACAGCATGCCCTTTACAGCTAGTGTAAAGGCACACGGGCACCGCGGGGGTGAGTTGCATCGCACTCCCGGGCACCTCCGTCCGAGGGGGTGTCTCGACGTCGGGACTCCTCAGTGCGGCGGCGTCTGGGTGCTCATCGGCGAAGTCGGCAGCATAACGGGCGACGCACCGGCCGCTGCGGCGGTCTCGCTGACCACCGGCTTGGGCTGAATCAATCCGTAGTAGACCGAGAGACCCACCTGATTCGCGGCGCCGTGAGGCGTCAGAGTGTTGTGCGCGTAAACCAGGCGTACGCCGAGCCGCTCGCCGGCCTGCCAGCGCAGACCCGCGAGTGAGTTTGCCACCCACACTGGCCTGACGAGGGCATAGTCCTGGTGCTGGAGATCCGCTCCGACGAACAGGTCAAGCGCCGGACGCAGCTGGCGGGTGAGCACGATATCTGCAACCTTGGTGTCGTTGTTGAGGGTCGGACCGAGCCTGTAGCGCTGGCTGTTGTAGGAGAGGGCTACCTCGAGCGACGTGCGCTCGGCCTCGAGGCGCCAGTCTGCACCGTAGGAGCGAAAGGTCATCGGTTCGTCGCGGGCGTATTCGGTCGGTGCGCTGGTTGCGACCGGCTGATCGAGGAAGAGCCGCAGCAGGTTGGCTGCGTCCGTGAGCAGTTGCAGCGCGTGTAGAGAAACACGCTGCCTGGGAGTAATGAGCCTCGAGAGCTGCACCCGGTAGGTGCCACCCGAGGGTGTCACCGTCCCCTCGTGCACCCGCTCATAGCCGCCGGAGATATCCACGATGGTCCGCCCGTCCACGAACCGGAACCCGAGGAACGCCTCGTCCTGGGTGAAGTTGGTGTTGAGCACCTGGTCCCTGAAATCCACCTGCACGCTCGAGCCACTCAGGTACACGCTCGAGGTGCTCGACAAGGCACGGTCGATGCGCAGATCACCGGCGTAGCGATGATTGTCGAGGTCGAGGTAGTCCGGCGCCTCGGACCCGGAGTTAACCAGAGAATACGTCCCCTCGACCGTCACGGTCGTACGCAATGTCGGGCGCAGCGTCAGCCTCGGTCCCGTCGTGAGGTAGTTGAGCGATTCCAGATTCTCCGGCGTCACGGGTGCGAATGCATCGACCACGACGTCGCTGTAGGTTTCCCGGGCCGTCCAGGAGAGCATGCCCGGTACGATCTTCAGCTCCGCTCCTCCATCCAGGTAGCCCGTCGGCTTCGTCGGAAGATCCTCGCGCACGTATTTCACCAGTGCGAGGTCGGAGTCCAGGTGATAGTCGAGGCCGGGTCCCTGCCGCGAGGCATCCGCCGCGAGGCCGACAATCCCCAGGATGTCACTGGGACCGCGTTCGACAAGCGTCGCATTGTCGGTACCGACGACGCCGGCCTCCGCCTCGAGGTAGTTTTGTCCGTGAAGGTTCGAGGCCTGATCGAAGAACAAACTCTGCGAGGACAGCGGCCCGACCTCGCCAACGACCTGGGCCGCCGCAGGATGCGCCGCGAGCACCAAAGCCGCGAACGCCGGGCACAGCCCGACCGCCAACCGGTCATATGCGCGCGGCCCCGTGTGCAGTCGCATCTTCATGTCGCACGCCCCCTTGCGTGACCTGTTGTGGCGGGTTTTTCGCTCGTGCGCGGCGTCTTGCCCGCTAGAAAAGCGATTGCGGCACGACCAGCACGTCGCCCGGCCTCAACGGCACGTTGTCGCGAATGTCGCCGCTGTTGACAATGTCGGCGACTTTGATGTGGATGATGGTCTCGTGCCCGTCCTGCATGCGGACGATGCGCGCGCGGTTGCCCGCAGCGAACTGGGTGAGACCGCCGACCGCCAGGATGGCATCGAGCACCGTCATCCCTTCGCGATAGGGCACTGCCTGCGGATGGATAACCTGACCTACGACCTTGACGAGGCTGAAGGCGCTCGCGGCCGTGGTCACGATGATGTTGACCTTCGGATTGCGCACGTACTCAGACAGCACGCGCTCCATATCCCGCGCGAGCTGCGGCGAGGTCTTGCCCACCGCAACCATGTCGTCCACCAATGGCGTTGATATCTTACCGTCGGGGCGCACCGGCACGGTGACCGACAGCTCCGGGTTCCGCCACACGAACACCTGCAAGGTATCCCCCGGACCGATGATGTAGTCGCTGCTCTGAGACTTGCCCGTCGGCGGGCTCGGCGTGGTATCAGACGGCGCCGCAGCGGACGGCGGCGCAGCTGGCTCCCACGCGGAGCTCATGATCGGCGGACTTAGCCCCAACCACCCTGCCAGCATCAGCACGCCCGGACCCCTCATCACTGCTCCCTGCCAAAAAAAAGAGCCTAGCAGACCATGCCTTCCTGCGGGCGGACGAACACGCTCAGCAGCCCGGTAGCGCGGCGGGAACGACAGATTCTGTTATCTCACGGCCGCTCTGTGTCGCATCACATCGCTAACAGATTGTTTTTGCTGGAAGTATTGGCCAAAAAACACATGGCGAAGGCACTGCCGGACGCGCAGGTTACACTGGCTGCGTGACGGCTGATGTCGAGACTCGTACCCGGCGGTTCCGGAACGCCCTTGGAGCTTTTGCCACGGGAGTGACGATCGTCACGACCCGCAGCCGCGCCGGCGAGGACATCGGTCTCACGGCCAACAGCTTCAATTCGGTCTCGCTCGATCCGCCGATGGTGCTGTGGAGCCTGGCCAAGTCCGCCAAGAGCCTGCCAGCCTTTCTCGAGAGCGGCTACTTCGCGGTGCACGTGCTCGCCGCTTCGCAGGAAGCGCTGTCGCTGACTTTCGCCACGCGCGGCGCCGAGAAGTTTGCCGGCATCGTGCTTGAGCGCGGCAAGGGGGGCACGCCCCTGCTGCCCGGTTGCTCGGCGCGCTTCCAGTGCCGGACGACGTTCAACTACGAGGGCGGCGATCATGTCATCTTCGTCGGGGAGGTCGAGGCTTTTGAGCACAACAGCCTGCCGCCGCTCGTGTTCCACAGCGGCCGCTTTGCGTCCGCGGTCGAGAAGCGCAAGGCGCCCGTTGCGCCCGCGGCCGACTCCGGTGAGCCGGGAAGCAGCTTCAGCCAGGACTTCCTCATCTATCTGCTCGGGCGCACTCACTTTCAGCTGTTCCTGGAGCTGCGCCGCGACCTGGAGCGGCACGGGCTCAGCGAGCAGCAGTGGTTCGTGCTCTGCATCCTCGGCGCGGGCGACACGCGCACCGTGGCGGAGCTGGACCGGATGCTGTGGTGCACGGGCACCCGCGTGACCTACGAGCTGGTTGCCAGCCTGATGGCCGGCGGGTTTGCGCTGCTGCACGGCAGCTACGACCCGCAGGCGCGCGTCACGCTGACCGAGCCGGGCCGGCGCGTAGTGATCGAGCTCGTGGCGGTCGCGAAGGCCGCCGAGTCCCACGCAGAGCGCAATCTGGGTTTCGAGGAAACGCAGCTGCTCAAGGAGGCGCTGCGCACTATCATTCGCGAGACCGATCCCGGCCAGCCCACGCTGATCGCACCGGCACATCCGGAATGAGACAGGAGTTGCGCCGCACGTGACCGCAGAGAAGACCGGCCGATTCGCGGCGGACCTGGCCGCAGTCAGGAAGCTGGCAGCCGAGACCGCTGCGCCGAACGCAGCGGAAGTCGATGCCGGCAGCCGCTTTCCGCATGAGAGCCTCGCAGCGCTGCGGGAGGCGAAGCTGCTGTCTGCTCCCATCCCGCAGGAGTTGGGCGGGGCCGGCTACGGCGTGCGCGAGCTCGGCGAGCTGTGCGCGGCGCTGGCCCGCGCGTGCGGCTCGAGCGCCATGGTGCTCGCGATGCACTACGCGCAGCTCGCCTGCATCATCCGGCATGCGTCGCAAGCGCCCTTCTTCCGCCGCTATCTCGAGGAGCTGGCCGGGCGCCAGTACCTGCTGGCCTCGATGACCTCGGAGAACGGCACCTTCGGCGAGACCCGCACCAGCATCTGCGCCGTGGAGCGCAAGGACGGGCGCTTCAAGCTCGATAAGGACGCGACCACGGGCTCGTATTGCGAGTACGCGGACGCGATCCTAGTCACCTGCCGGCGGGACGCAGCCGCGCCGGGGAGCGATCAGGTGCTCGTGCTGGTACGCAAAGGCGACTATCAGCTGCGGCAGACGACCTCGTGGAACGCCATGGGGATGCGCGGCACCTGCAGTCCGGGATTCAAGCTCGAATCCGCCGGACCCGAAGAGCAGGTCCTGCCGGGCGCGTTCGCCGACATTGCGGCGCAGACCATGGTGCCCTATTCCCACATCCTGTGGTCCTCGCTCTGGTGGGGAATCGCCGCGGATGCGGTCGCACGGGCGGCGGAGTTCGTGCGCGGCGCAGCGCGCAGAAATCCGGGCAGCGTGCCCCCGACCGCCGTGCGTCTGGCAGAGGTGTCCGCGCAACTGCAGGCGATGCGCCACAACTGGCAGGCGCTCGCGGAGGAATTCGACGCGCTCGAGGTACGCGGCCCGGCGGGCGCGCAGGAGCTGCTCTCGATCGGCTGG
The DNA here is from genome assembly GCA_035518275.1 of Steroidobacteraceae bacterium. Classification (GTDB taxonomy): domain Bacteria; phylum Pseudomonadota; class Gammaproteobacteria; order Steroidobacterales; family Steroidobacteraceae; genus 13-2-20CM-66-19. The sequence continues at coordinate 19,611 of DATIXU010000118.1, read as the reverse complement.
GCGCTCAAGATGAACGCCCTCAAGATCGCCGCCTCGGAAGCCGCGCCGCAGATCGTGCACCAGGCGCTGAAGATCACCGGCCTGCTCGGCTACAAGAACGATTCGCCCTTCAGCCTCGGGCGCCACTATCGTGACGTGCTTTCGGCGGCGCTCATGATCTCCAACGACCGCATTGCTTCGAAGAACGCGTCGATGCTGCTCATCTTCAAGGATGCCTGATTCGTATAAAGAGCAGGCGACCGCCGGCCGCAAGGCCGGCGCAATGGTGCCCGGGTCGACCCGACTTCAGCTGACGGTCTTGCTCGCAACGTCCGAAGGGGCGCTCTCCGCCCCCTCGGTCGTATAGACGATCACGGTGAAATACCAGGTGCCGGCCGCCAGGTTCTGCACCGTATAGCCGGTCGCCGTCGCGCTCGGCACGGTAACAGACTGATTCAGCGCGCTCGGGCTGGTTCCATACTTGACGATGAAGCCCGCGAGATCTGTCAGCGGTGTTCCGTTCGTGTTGGTCGTCGGGGCCACCCACGAGAGCGTGGCGCTGCCGCTGCTGCCTCCCTGAGCGGCGTTGACCTGAATGTTGAACGCCGGGAGAGCAGCCGACATCTGGCCGTCGCTCACGCTGATCACGATGTTCGAGAACGACCCGACATTCGCGCTCGAGGGCGTGCCGCTTACGTTGCCGCTCGCGATGCTGAACGTCGCCCACGACGGCAGATTCTGCACGCTGAAGCTCAACGTAGTGCCGGACGGGCCACTCGCGCTCGGCGTGAAGGAATAGGCCTGCCCGGCGGTCACCTGCGTCGGCGGTGTGCCGCTGATCGTCGGCGGTACCGGCGCCGACTGCACCACGGCGTTGCTGCTGGAGCCGCCGCCACCACAACCTGCGAGTGCGGCGACCGCAAGCGCACACACCGTGAGCCCGCGGACGACCAGTGCACTACGAGAAAAGGCTGAGCTCATTTGGCCCCGTTTCAACTGGCGCTCCACGTCCAGATCTCGACTCGAGACCCCGGACCCAAGGCTGACCATCTGAACGGCGGCGGACTGACGACGAGCAGGCTCTCTCGCCGGCAACCCCGCTATCTCAAGTGTTCGGCCCGAGACCGGAGGCTTTGCGTCCCCGCCTTGCAGCGGGTTTGCCATTTACTGGGAATCCTACTTTAAATCGATGCCCTGTAAGCAGTACGCACTCGGCAGTAATGAAACGTCGTTCGCGGGTTTCCTGCAACGCGTCGTAACTCAGCGACAAACGATGGCGCAGCTTGTCGCCAGACGACGACGAGCGCTGCAATCAGGGGCCGTCGAGCTGCGCCGACCAACGCGCGGATTCGCCTCAGGATTCCCGAGTGGTGCGGCGCGGCACAAACCAACGCTTCACCCGTGAGTTGAGGGCGCGAGTGATCTAGCCCATTAGCCCCGAAGGTTTAGCACCGGAGGGGCTGTCAGTAAGTCGGGTTTCTCATTGTCCATCGATAATATGGGCGAGCGCTAAGCGAGTCGCTTCCCAATCGTCCGGATTCGAGCTCCAGCTCGGGCCGGCATTGGCGCCGGACAGCTCCCACAGGGCCTGCGGCACCATCTGTTGCACGAGATTGGTGACAGCGGTCGGGTTGATTGCGTACGCCATCGTCACGTAATCGATGTCCTGGATGCCGCGCCGCCAGTGCTTGAGACGAAGGCTCGCGATCGGACCGGGAATGCCATAGGACGAGGCCGGGAATATCGCGTCGGTTCCCGGATACAGAAGCACGCCATTGCCATTGCAGACGGGGTTCAATCCGTTGTAGGTATCCTGCGTCGGATTCGCAGGGCCGAAGGTATCGGCGTTATTCCATACATCGTAGTTACCGCGGCCGTTCTGATAGTCGTTGTAGTACGTTCCTTCCCAGAAGAACCAGCGGGCCACACCCTTCTTGTATTGACCCCACGGCTTTTCACGCAGGTCGGTCCCATCGACCTCGGTAGCGAACGCACCCGCGCCTGGACGCGGCGTGTTGTACATCCAGAATTCCTTGCCGGGCGCCGTCTCGATCGCCGTGACTGCGTTTTGCCACGTCGTCGTGTTCCCGGAAAAAAACAGGCTGGTCGGAATGTTGAGTGATGGGACACTGGCAGCGTTGGTCGCAGACAGCGTCGCCATCGATTTGAGACTCGCTCCCACACCCGGATTGGTGGCCATCCAGTTAGCCCATTGCTGGGTTTGAGTGAAATTCGAGGACTCGTCGATGAGATAGACGAAGCGCTCCGTACTGGGCGAGTTGCCCTCGAACCAGCTCTCCCAGGCATTCGTCGCGGCGTTGAAGGCCGCTTGTGTGTTCGCCCAGTTCCATTGTCCGTAGGTTCCAATCGAATAGACGTTGTTTCCCACGCCTGCGCCAGGTCCCGCGTAGCCGTTAGCCGCGGTGAAGAGGCTGCCAGTCAGGGAGGAAATATAGGCGGCGCCCGGTTGTGTGCCTCCGGTGCCTGTGCTGAACGCAGCATCATCGCCGATGAGGGAAATCTTATGCCGGTGTGCGAGGAGACGCTGGTTCGTTAGGACCTGCTCTGCGAGCGTGTCCTGGGCTCCCCCAAGGGGCGGCGAGCTGACCCCTGTGTATCGTTCGGCAATGTCCGAGTACTGAGAGAACAACATGGTCTTTGAGCTGGGGACGTCAGGAAGCGTAAAGTTCCTGACGGTCAGATTGACGGCCACGGTGTGGGTTGCCACGCCGTTCTCGCTGATGCTGACGGCGCCGGCATAAGCGCCGCTGGCTGCAGTCTTGGGAATGTAGATATCGGCCCAGATGGCCTGGTTGGTCCCCTGCGCGATGGTGAATGTCGGCACGAGTTCGAGCGGCACCGCGATATCCGGGTAGAACTTGTCGTGGTTTGGGCGATTGACCCAGCCGCCTGTATAAGTGCCGTTGACGAAGGGAAGACGCAGCTTCGCCGGAAGCTGCGGCTCAATGGCGCTTCCGGTGAGACCAAACCCAGCGTATCCATTCAGGCTGCTCAGCCCCAGGATCTGCAGATATCGTACATAGAAGAGCTCGCTCTCGGTCGTGGTCCAATTGAACAAATTGCTGGTGGTCCGGGGGGCGTAACGGATAACCGAGCCGCCAGGGCCGGTGAGGTTGGTGAGCTTGATACTGACCTTCGAAGCGGAAGTGCTGGCGGCTTCAAGAATGAGATTGAAATTGATGACTTCGTTCCTGGCACCGAACAGCGAGATGGTCCTGCCGTTCCACAGGCTGTTCTGGACGGCGGACGCCGAGGTGCTTGCCCGAAGCTCATCCTGCGTCACCTTGTCAGCGCCATCGTTGACCCACACGGCCGAGATGTTGCTGTTGCCGGCCACCGGCGGGTCGATGGCGAGACTGAGGCCGGGACTCGATTTTTTCTGCTGCGAAGAGCCGGTACCCGAGTCGGTAGCGGTGACAACGATGGCGTTGAACGTGCCGGTCACAGTCGGTGTACCGCTGATCTCGATGCTCGCTCCCGTGGCGGCGCTCAGTTGAAGCCCGGCAGGCAGAGTCGTTGAAGTCCAGTGGATCGTTCCGGTACCGCCGCTGGCCGTGAACGCGGCCGAAGTGTACGCGCTGCCCTGAATGGCACCACTCAAAGCCGACGGCGCGGTGAGCACCAGCACCGCCGGGCTGCTCCCACCCGGGGAGCCGGAGTTGCCGCCGCAACCAGACAAGAGAGCGATGGTCCCAGCAACGAAGTACGCCCCTAACTTGCGCATTTCCCAGCCCCGCTGAAAGGTGTCTGCCTGAGCCACGTGAACACGAGGGAGACTGTAGACCGATTTGCGCCGTGCGTGTGTCTGTTCTGCTGACAAGCACCGCCAGTCGCGCCGGCGCCCCCGGCGCGTCTTTGCTCCGCTCCCCGCCCGGGTTAGGACCAGAACTCCTTCCGGCCTTCGTGAAAATACGCGGCATCGCTGTCGAGCATCTGGACCCGCAGCGACTCCGCCGGGAGTTTCGCACCGGTTCGCGGCCGGAGCTGAATCGCGGCCGAGTGCCGGGCTCGAAAGCCGCAGGCCTCGAGGGCGTTCGCAGTGAGCTCATCGTTCGCCCAGCCGACGATTTCCGCGGCCGGCGGATCCGCTGCGGCCTGTGCGATCGTGCACGCGAGCAGTGCGCGCCATTCGTCCGGTGCCTCCGAATCCACCCAGCAGTCCGCGATGCGCACCTGTCCGGGGGCTGAAGCGATCAGGAAGTAGCCACGCGCACGACCCCCGTGCTCGACGAGATACAGCGCCAGCGGCACTATCGGACACTCGAGCGCGTAGGCAAGGAGGGCGGCACTGCGCTGGGCCACGCTCATGCCGGGTCGCGCGGTCGGCAAGACGGAGGAGATCTCGGCCAGGGCGCCGGCGGACAGCCGGCGCGCGCGCCAGCCGCTTCGCGCACCAGTCGGTGCACCGAGCGAGCTCATGGCGCTCCGCGCCGCGCGATAGAAGCCGCGTACGCGCTGCTTGCCCAGACCGCGCAGCAGGCGTAGCGGGTGAAGCGTGCGCACGTAGCCGCGTAGCGCGCCAGTGGTGCGGAAGCCGAGAGTCGGGAGCATCTTCACCGTCTCGGCGGAGCCGCCGATGGCAAGCAGAGCGTCGGCCTGCTGTGCGATGTGCTTCATCAGCACACTTCCCGCGCCGGCTGCGTCCCGCCGAGCCGCCCAGTCGATGACGTGGATGACCTTCACCCGCCGCAGGCCGCACAGCCACGTCCCCGGCACCAGAGCGCCGTGCGCGATCAGCTCGGTAGCTTCGGTCAGAACGAACGAGCGCGGTCCTGGCTAGTCACCGCGGGGCAGCCAGTAGCGCCAGTACAGCTGCTGCGGTTCGGCGTTGGGGTGCAGCCCCGCCTGCGTGAGCAGCGCGACGATGGCCTCGGCGTCCGCGGGCGTCGAAGGCCGGATCGCGCGCGTCATCGCCGTCGGCCGTCACCGGCGGCCGGGTGCCGCCTCCAGGCGCAGGCCGAACCGATCAGCACGGCACGAAGAATTCCACGTACGAGGCGATGTGCCCATCCCGCACTTCAAGGAGGTCCACGAGCTCGGTCGGCATTAGGGCACCCGTGATCTTGGAGTGAATATCCACGCGCCAGTGTGCCGCGGCGCGCTCGCCCTCTATGGTGAGCGAGAGCAGCTTGTACTCACCGAGCCTGAAGGTCTTGACGAGAATCGCGAGCCACGGGCGAATCTGGCTGATGCCGCTCGCAGCGACGGCAATCGGCTTGCCATCGCTCGTGCCCTGGATGCGCATGCGGGCATCGGTCGAGAAGAGCGCGCACAGTTGCTCGAGGTTCGCCTCGAGCCGCGCCATGTGCAGCCGACGGAGCAACTCCTCAACTTGCCGACGTTCGGTCATCGTTTACTCCCGTCCCCGGCGTCACCATAAGCATCGACCGGATGTCTTCGCCCATGAGCTCGAACGCAGTATCGGCATACGGAACGACGGCGCCCAGCCCATAGAACAGATGAATCATACCGGGGTGGGAGCGATAAATGCTCGAAACCCCCGCCTCGCGCAGCCGCTCGGCGTAAGCCGCCCCCTCATCGCGTAACGGATCGTACTCCGCCGTGTGCACGCAGGTCGGCGGCAGGCCGCGCAGCTGCGCGGCGCGCAGCGGCGATACCCGCGGGTCGGCGCGGTCCACCCCGGGCGGCAGATAGTGGCGCAGGTCGTGCTCGAGCGTGGCGCGGTCGACGAGATAGCCCTGGGCGAGAGCGCGGCGCGACTGGCTCTCGGCCGCATAGTCCATGATGGGGCACAGCAGGAACTGGCACGCGACCCGCGGTCCGCCCGCCGCCGCTGCCGCCTGGCAGACCACGGCCGCGAGTGTTGCGCCGGCGGAATCCCCGCACACGCCGATGCGATCGGGGTCGAGGCGGAGCTCGGCGGCGTGAGCTGCGACCCAGGCGGTGGCCGCCAGACCATCGTCGATGGCCGCGGGAAAAGGATGTTCGGGAGCCAATCGGTAATCGACCGACAGCACCCGGCAGCCGCTCGATCGGGTGAGCGCTCGGCAGATGCCATCGTGCGTATCGAGACTGCCGCCGACGAACCCGCCGCCGTGAAAGTAGACGAGCCCCGGCAGCGCCCGATCCTTATCGGCTCCGGCAGGCGTATAGACCCGGATCCGCAGCGGCGCCTGCGGGCCGGCCAAGGCACGTTCCTCGACGTCGCCCACAGGCTTCGGCGGCCCGCCGAAGCTCAGCAGTTGCACCAGCGACTGGCGACGCTCTTCGACGCTCTGCGCGATCGCACTCGCAGCACCGGCCGCCGCGAGCTTGTCGAGAAAGCGCCGGACGCGTGCGTCGAGTGGCATGGTCGTCCCGGCGGGTGCCGGGATCAGGATGGCAAGGGCTCTTACAGCGCGAGCGCACGCCGCGCCGACGCCGGCCAGCGGTCGGGGTCGACGCCGTGATTCGCGAACAGGGCCACCGTGAGGCGGTCCATGCCGAAGGCCACGCAGCCGGTGTGTGCCGGCTCCTCGCCCTGGCTCTTGATGCCCCAGGTAACGCCGAAGTGCTCGCGGTGATAATTGAAGCTCATGCAGGCGGTAGGCCGGGCGCCCTCGTAATAGGGGATCAGCAGCTCGAACTTGAGCGCCTGTTGCAGCTGGCTCACCGCCATGATCTGGCCCACGCGCCCGAAGAACGGGTCGTTGGCGACGTCCACCGTGTAGGGGAGCCCCAACTCGGTAGCGAGCTCGCGGGCACGCGCGATCCAGCCCTCGCGGAAGCTCGTGATGTCATCCGGCGAGCCGATGCGCACGAACTCCCGCATGCGGAAGGACTGCAGTCGATCGAGCGAGCGCGAGGGCTCGCGGCGGAAGCAGTCGGCCGCGACATCGACAATGAGCCCGCCGGGCGGCAGCGCTCCGCGGGCGGCCACGAGCGGATAGAGCGGGTAGCAGGCAGCCGGCGTCAGCACGAGGTCGGCGGCCGCAAGCGACGTCGTCCAGTCGCCGCCGGTTTCGTAACGGTCGGCGGCGGCGCGGATGGCGGCCTCGCTCCCGTGCAACGCGCAGACGCAGCCGAGCAGATTCGGGAAGCTCTTCAGGTACCCCGACCTCTCGAGCTGACGGCGGTTCATGACCGGCGGAAAGCGCATCACCTCGGCGCGCGCGTCGCGCAGCCGGTCGACCAGCGCCACGACTCGCTCGAACACACGCTCGTAGAGCGCCGTGCGGGCGTAAACCCCGTCGGATCCGAGCCCCATGAAGAGCGCGGGTGCAATGCCGGCGAGGGGATCGGCTGCCGGAGCCGCGTTGTCGGCCTGTGAGGCGCCCACGGTCATGCTGCTCATTCGCTCAGAAACCTCGGGATCGGGCTCACCAGCGCCGAAGACGCCAGGTTCGAGAGGATGCGGTCGTTGTTGATCATGATGGGCGAGGACAGCACGTCGCGCAGGTAGCGTCCGATGCTGTAATCGCCGTCATTGCGGTAACCCGACAGTCCGCAGGCCCGCATCGCGCTCATCACCGTCGCGGCCGCGAGCTCGGACGCCTCGACCTTGGTGATCGTGATGAGCGTCTGGAAGTCGAGCGCGGCGAGTGCTTTGGGATCGTCCATGCACTCGGTGTAGCGACGCAACGAGGTGGCCAGCATGCTGCGCAGCGTGCGCAGCGTGGTGAGCGCCTTGGTGAACTGCGGCGCCCCGGGCGGCAGCTGTCCGTTACCGTGACGCATGGCGTTGCGGATGAAGGCCTGGGCGCGCTGGGTCGCCCCGGCGGCTATACCCGCCCACACCGAGCCCCAGAGAAGATGCGCGAACGGCACCATGGTGCGCGAGTGAATCACCTCGTAGGGCTCGGGCAGGATCTGCCCGGCGTCCGCCTGCGCCTTGAGTGTGTAGCCCTCGCTGCAGGTCCCGCGCATGCCGAGCGCGTTCCAGCCCTGGAGCTTGGTGAGCGTGTAGTCGCTCTTGAGAAGAGCCACCAGCACCTGATCGGAGCCGGCGGCATCAGCAGCGCGGCGCGCCGTTGTGACGACGCCGTCGGCGTAGGCGCCGTAAGAGATGACGCTCGCCTTGCGCTCGAGGCTGATGCGCCCGCCGTCGTGGTATTCGACCGGCGCCTCGCTCGAGCGGATGTCGCCGCCACGCTGACCCTCGGTCGTCGAGGAGGCGAGCAGCAGTTGCTCGCTGCAGAGGGAGCGCAGCAGGCGCTCGAGCACCGCCCGATCGCCGCGGTGGCGCGTGATGCACCCGACTTTCACCTGGTGCATCGCGTAGACCATGCCGCTCGAAGAGCACGACTGCCCGAGGACGAAGCAGACGTCGGCGACATCGCTGATCGGGCGACCCTCGCCCCCGAGCGACGTCGGCACGAGCACGCCGAGCAGCCGCTCGGCTTTGAGCGCCGCCAGGGTTTCCTGTGGGAATCTTCCGGTGGCGTCGACCGCCGCGGCATGCTCCGCCGCCACCTTTGCGACGCGCTCGGCGCGCGCCTTCAAATCTCCGGGGATGGCAGTCGCGATCCCGCGTCCCTCTGCCAGCAGCTGCGCTTCCATTAAGTTAATTGAGACTCCCGCCTCGGTTGTTATGCTTTGTGTTAGAAAGATAGCGCATACAGCCCCATAATGCACTGCAACTTCGAGGCTTTTTTGGCCGGCGTCACAGCTCCGCAAATAAAAACATCATGCCGGTAGAAATTGACGCATTTGAAGCCGTAGGTAATTCGGCGGGTACCACCTCCGTGCGGCGCACGCGCAACAGCATCGTCATCGCACTGGTGAACAATATGCCGGACGCGGCGCTCGAATCCACCGAGGCGCAGTTCTCGGCCCTGCTGCAGGCGGGTGCGGGAACGCGCACGCTGCGGCTGCGCTTCACGTCGTTTCCCGAGCTGCCCCGCGGCGCCGAAGCTCGGGCGCACATTGCGCGCTCCCACTGGCCGATCGAGGCTCTGCTCGCCGAGGTGCCCGATGCGCTCATCGTCACGGGCACCGAGCCCATCGCGCCGCGGCTGCCGGACGAGCCCTACTGGCCGCGCCTCGCCGCACTCCTCGAGTGGGCCGATGTGCACAGCGTCGCCAGCATCTGGTCATGCCTCGCCGCCCACGCTGCCGTCGAGTATTTCGATGGCATCACGCGGCGGCGACTCGCGCAGAAACGCTGCGGTGTTTATTCGCATAGTCTGCTGGCCGGTCATGCGTTGCTTGAGGGCGTCGCGGCGCCGCTGCCGATGCCCCACTCGCGCTGGAACGAGCTGCCCATCGAGGCGCTGCGCGCGGCGGGCTATGCGGTCCTGAGCTTCTCTCCCGAGACCGGGGCGGATGCCTTCGTGCGCCACGAGCGCAGCCTCATGCTCTTCTTCCAGGGTCACCCGGAGTACGAGGCCACGACACTGCTCAAGGAATACCGGCGCGACGTCGGCCGCTACCTGAATGGCCAGCAGGCGCACTACCCGACCATGCCGCACGGCTACTTATCTGCCGAGGCCGCCGCGTTGCTCGAGGGATTCCGCGAACGGGCCCTGACGCAGCGTGAGCCGGCGCTCCTCGGCCAGTTCCCGTTCGCCGCCGTGGCCGCGGCGGTTACCAATACCTGGCGCCCCCCGGCGGTCGCGATCTACCGCAACTGGCTCGATTTCATCGCCACGGCGAGGACGCGCAGCACGGAAGAAGTATCATTAGCGGGCTTATGAGCCCGGGCTCCGAGAATCAAAACCCAACCTCTGCACTGCGCGACCGGCTGCTCGGGCTCGTCGAGAGAGTCCTCGAGCGCCCGGGCGCAGGGCCGACACTGCCGCCCGAAGCCTCGCTGAGTGAGCTGGGCGTGAGTTCCCTGAAGATGGTGGGGCTGATGCTCTCGGTCGAGGCGGAGTTCGACTTGAGCATTCCGCAGAACGAGATCACGCCGGAGAACTTCCGCTCGATCAACTCCATCCAGGCCCTGGTGGCGCGCCTTACGGCCGCCAAGGGCTAGCCAGCGATCACGCCCTGCCGAGCGCTCGACGCACCAGCGCCCGCAGCCCACGCCGGCCACCGGCATCCGTCGCATCCTGCAGCGCCGAGATTCTGCGCAGACCGGCGCTGCCGAGACGGGCACCTGGGATCTGCCGGAAGTTGCCCTCCGCCTGTGCCGCGGTCTTCGTTCCGAGCAGGACCGACGACACCTCCGGGTAGGACAGTGGATAGGCTACCGCGGCTCGCACCATCGATCCGGCATCCGCCTCCAGAAACCGCAGCCGTTCGACTGCCTCGACGGTGCGCGCGATCTTTGCCGCGCTCCAGCGATGCCGCTGGTCCTGAGGTTCGGGAAATGTGGCATCGCTGCGGAACTTGCCCGTGAGAAAGCCTTCCTTGAGCGCCGAGCGAACCAGGACCCCGAGACCGCTCTGGCGCAGCCGGCCGACCCGCAACAGAAACGGGTCGGGATCCAGAAGACTGAAGGGTAGCTGCACGCCGTCGAGGTGCGTGCGGTCGATCACATGGTCGATGTCTCCGGCCGAGTAGATCGAGGCGCCGACGAAGCGCACCTTGCCGGCCTTCTTGAGTGCGTACAGCTGCTCGTACAGCCGAGGGTCCCTCGGGAGCCAATGCAGCTGATAGAAGTCGATCACATCGGTGCCGAGGCGCTGCAGCTGCCTCTCCAGTGTCGCGGTCATGCCTGCGGGCTGGTAGGTGTACTTGGTGGCAACGATCCAGCGGCTGCGACGGTTGCGGAGAAACTCTCCCAGGACCCGCTCCGCGTCCCCGTAGATCATGGCGGTATCTACCAGATTGCAGCCCAGCTCCTCGGCCCGTGCCAGGGCCCTGAGCGAATCCCTTCGGTCGACGGCCCCGTAGGCCTTGCCGCCGATGGCCCAGGAACCAAAGCCGACCTCCGACACCTGCAGACCGGTGGCGCCGAAGCGCCGATAGGGCATGTCGGCGACCCGCACAACCACCTGCGGAGCTTCCTCAGGAAGCTCTCCCGGGGAGCCGTACGGCGGGCACCGACTGAAGCGCCCCCACCGGCTCCCCGACAGCACCCTCATGGATCAGGCCGTCGCGGCCGCGAGCGCCTGGTCGATGTCCTCGAGAATGTCGTCGATGTGCTCGATGCCGACGCTCAGGCGCATGGTCTCCGGGCCGATGCCCGCCTGGCGTTGCTCCTCCGCGGACATCTGCCGGTGGGTGGTCGAGGCGGGGTGACAGGCGAGCGACTTGGCGTCTCCGAGATTCACGAGCCGCTTGAAGAGCTTCAGCGCATCATAGAAGCGGACACCCGAATCGTAGCCGCCGCGGATCGTGAAGGTCATGAGCGAGCAGGCACGCCCGCCGAGATACTTCTGACAGAGCGCGTGGTAGGGATTGTCGGCAAACCCGACGTAGCTCACCGAAGCCACCCGCCGGTCGGCGCGCAGAAACTCTGCCACCTTGCGCGCGTTCTCGACATGCCGCTCGACCCGCAGGGAGACGGTCTCGATGCCCTGCAGGAGGAGAAACGCGTTGAACGGCGAGAGCACCGCGCCCATGGTGCGCTGAAAGACGCTGCGGGCGCGGCCGAGAAAAGCCTTGTCGCCGTAGTGATCGGTGTAGACGAGCCCGTGATAGGACTCGTCGGGCTGCGTGAAGCGCGGATAGCGCGCGGCGTGCTCGGTCCAGCGGAAGCGGCCGCTGTCGACGATCGCCCCGCCTAAGCTCGTACCGTGGCCGCCGAAGAACTTGGTGAGCGAATGCACCACGATATCAGCCCCATACTCGATCGGCCTGAGCAGCACTGGAGTCGCGACCGTGTTGTCGACCACGAGCGGAATGCGCGCGCGCCGTGCGATCGCCGCCAGCGCCTCGAGGTCGCAGATGTTGCCGGCGGGGTTGCCGACCGACTCGCAGAAGAGCGCACGCGTATCCTCATCGATCAGCGCCTCGAGATCGGCGGGCCGATCGGACTTCGCCAGCCGTCCGTTGATGCCGAGGCGCGGCAGGACGTGCGCCAACAGGGTATGGGTGGTGCCGTAAAGCTGCGGCACGGACACGATGTTCTGGCCGGGCTCGGCGAGATTGAGCAGCGTGTAGTACATCGCCGTCTGGCCGGAAGCGACCGCGAGGGCATCGATGCCCCCCTCGAGCATCGCGACGCGGCGCTCGAGCACGTCCACCGTCGGGTTGCCGATGCGGGTATAGCGATAGCCTTCGGCCTCGAGGTCGAAGAGCGCCGCGCCGTGCGCCGCGCTGTCGAAGTTATAGGCGACGGTCTGGTAAATCGGCACGGCGACCGCCTTGGTGGCCGGGTCGCCGGCAAAGCCGCCGTGGAGCGCAATCGTCTCGGGCCTCATGTGCCGCCTCGTATAGAATCGCGACTCGCATGATGACAGCTACCGGCGATGAACGCATGCGCTCACCTCTCAAGGCGTGGGTGCGTGCGCTCGAGCGCACGGCCACGATCGGCCGCGATCCGAAGCTCACCCTGCCGGTGCTGATCGGGCGGCTCGCCGACCGTCTCGGGGACGCCCCGGCGCTGCTCGCTCCGGAGAGCCGGCTCTCCTACCGTACGCTCGCCGAAGCCGCCAACCGCTTCGCCCGCTGGGGCCTCGCCCAGGGTCTCGGACGGGGCGAGGTGATATGTCTACTGATGAAGAACTGCCCCGAGTACCTCGCGATCTGGCTCGGCTTAAGTCGCATCGGCGTCACCGTCGCACTCATCAACACCAACCTGACGGGAGAGCTCCTCCGGCATTCCATCGCCATCGTGCATCCGCGCCACGTGATCGCGGGTGCCTCCCTCTGCAGTGTGCTCGCGGCCGCGCGCCCCGGGCTCGACGCGGGCATAGTCTGTTGGAGCTACGGAGACGGTGGACAGAGCCTCCCACGTCTTGACCGCGAGGTCGAAAGCCTGCCCAACACTCCGCTCGGTGCAACCGACAGTCCCCTGCCCTCGCTGGCAGAGCGCGCGCTCTATATCTATACCTCCGGCACCACGGGTCTCCCCAAGGCCGCCAACGTGAGTCATGCGCGCCTCATGCAGTGGAGCCACTGGTTCGCCGGCCTCGCCGACATCCGCGCAGGGGACCGCCTTTTCAACTGCCTGCCCATGTACCACAGCGTCGGCGGTGTGGTGGCCACGGGTGCCGCGCTCGTGGGCGGCGGCGCGGTGGTCGTGCGCGAGCGTTTCTCGGTGAGCAGCTTCTGGAAGGATGTGGCAGCCGAACGCTGCACGCTGTTCCAGTACATCGGCGAGCTCTGCCGCTACCTCCTCAACGCGCCCGACGATCCAAACGAGACCGCGCATGAGCTGCGCCTCGCCTGCGGCAACGGCCTGCGCGGTGAGGTGTGGGAGCCTTTCCAGCGCCGCTTCCGCATTCCGCAGATCCTCGAGTACTACGCCGCGACTGAAGGCAACTTCTCGCTCTACAACTGCGAGGGCCGCGTCGGCGCGATCGGGCGCATTCCTTCCTTCCTGGCGCACCGCATGCCCGTGGCCCTCGTGAAGCACGACCCCGATACGGGCGCGCCGGCGCGCGACGGGCAAGGGCGCTGTATCCCGTGCGCCGGCGGCGAAGCCGGCGAGGCGATCGGCCAGATCCTCGACACCGACGGCGCGACGCGCTTCGAGGGCTACGCGGATTCCGAGGCCTCGGGGAAAAAGGTCCTGCGCGACGTCTTCGCCGCCGGCGACTCCTGGTACCGCACCGGCGATCTCATGCGGCGCGACACCCAAGGGTTCTTTTATTTCGTCGACCGGGTGGGCGATACCTTCCGCTGGAAGGGCGAGAACGTCTCGACCACCGAGGTTGCGGCCGCGATCTCGGCTTGTCGTGCAGTGGCCGAAGTCGCGGTGTTCGGGGTCGTGGTGCCGAACGCCGACGGACGCGCGGGCATGGCCGCACTGGTCGTAGGCCCGGGCTTCGGCCTCGCGGAGCTGCGGCGCATCGTCACGAACGCGCTCCCTGCCTACGCGCGCCCCGTGTTCCTGCGCATCGTCCCGACGCTCGAGACCACCGGCACCTTCAAGCTCCGCACCCAGGAGCTCGCCCGAGAGGGCTACGATCCGGAGAAAGTGAGGGATGCGCTCTACTTCGATGACACCGCGCTTGGGGAGTACGTGCGGCTCGATGCGTTGCTCTACGCGCGAATCGCCGCAGGAGAGCAGCGGCTCTAAGCGGTATTGCCCGCATCCACCGTGAGTGTCGTGCCGGTGATGTTCTTCGCCTGATCGCTCAGCAGAAATTCGACCGCGCCCGCCACGTCGTCGCTCGTAACGAGCCGGCGCAGTGCGCTGCGCCGCATGATCTTCTCGCGCTCGCCCTCGCCGAGCTCAGCTGTCATCTCGGTATCGGCGAAACCCGGGGCCACCGCGTTCACGGTGATGCCGAGAGGGCCCACCTCGCGCGCCAGCGAGCGCGTCAAGCCGATGAGCGCCGCCTTGGTGGCCGAATAGGCCGACAGCCCGTGGTAGCCGGTCGAGGCGACGATCGAGGAGATATTGACGATGCGTCCGGCGTGCTCACTCATCATGCGCCGCACGACGAACTTGCTCAGCACCATGGGTGAAAGCAGATTGATCTGCACCAGCCGCTCGATCTGCACATCCGGCATGACCGCCAGCACGCCGCTGGTGCCGATACCGGCGTTGTTGACGAGTCCATAGAGCGGCCCGAACTCCTTGTGCAGCCCCGAGACCAGCGCTGCGATGCCGCGTGTCTCGCCGAGATCGAAGGCGCGGAAGTGCACTGCGCCACGCCCCGACTGGGCCGCAGCGGTGGCCGCTGCGCGCAGCTCGGCCGTCTCGCTGCGTGCGATCGCGATCACCCGATAGCCGCTCGCGGCAAGCCGCGTGCCGATGCCGAGACCGAGGCCGCGGCTGCCGCCGGTGACGATGACGCTACGCATTCGGGCGCACCAGCTTGCCCGAGGCCGACACCTCGAGTCGCGGAACGATGCGGATTGACGCCGGCACCTTGTAGGCGGCGAGCGACCGGCGGCAGCTGCGGATCAGATCGCGCGTGAGCGCCTCGGGCGCCGGGCGCTCGGCCCCGGCAGTGTCATCGGCCAACACGACCTCAGCGATCACGATGGCGCCCGTGATCGGGTTGTGACGCGCCCGCACCAGCGACATCCGCACCCACGGGTGCGCGTTGATGACGGCCTCGATTTCTTCCGGGTACACCTTGAGCCCCCCGACGTTGATCACCCCACCCTGGCGACCGAGAAAATGGTAACGGCCGGCGCGCTCCTCAACGAGATCCCCGGTGTCGATCGCCCCGTCGGCCGTGCGCGGGAAGCTCCCGGCGTCCGCCCCCAGGTAGCCGTGGGCATTGCCGCCGGAGCGGACGTGCAACGTGCCGCCCGTGACCGTTAGCTGGACCCTGGCTCCGGAGGGATCGACGAAAGCCGCGGGGAAGCCCGCGAGACCGTCGCGCACTTCGAACGCGACTCCGGCCTCCGTCGAGGCGAAGGCATGCGCGACGATCGCCTGCGGGTAGGCAGCGCGCAGCGCATCGAGCACCGCCTGATCGGCGATCTCGCCCGATAGCCGCACGTAGCGAGGCGCGATCATCGAGGCCGCGCCGCTCATCAGGACCTTCCGCCAGTGGGATGGCGTGCCCGAGATGTGGGTCACTCGCGCCGCGCGCGCACGCTCGAGGAACGCCGGCACCGGCTCACCGGGATCGGCAGGCACGAGCGAGCCCAGGTGCACGGCGCGCAGGAAAATCTGCAGCCCGCCGTAGCGGCGGATGTCATAGAAGGTGCCCCAGACGACCGAGTCCGGTGCCGGCCGCGTGTCGGCCAGCGCGTTAGTGAGAGTGGCGAGGTCGTGGCTGACGAGCTTAGGGATCCCGGTGGTTCCTGAGGTGAGCAGCACCCATTCGGTCTGATGCGAACATGCGCGCGATCCCGGAGCCGCGGTGAGCTTGGGGTCGACATCCACGCGGACCCGGATGCCTTCGAGCGCGGCCGCCGCACCGCCCGCATCGCCCACACAGGCGTCTGCCGCCGCGTTGCGGGCGACGTGCGGCAGATGCGCGGCGACGAGGTCGGCGGGACACAGCACCATTCGCGCCGCCACCCCATCGAGCTCGAGCATCGCCAGGGCCGCGCGCAGGGCGTCCTTCACCAGGAGCAGCACCGAGCGCCCACGGAGCCCCTCGAGCCGACCGCCGAGGCTCGAGGCGCTCTCGAGGTCTGCGAGATTAACGGTGGCGTCGGCGCCGTGGAGCCGGCCGGCCGGAGTGCCTGCGGCCGTGATCGATTCCCACAGCGAGGCGGGGTTACTTGGCAAAGCCTTCGTACAGTCTGACGAAATCGCCGAAGGTCACCGGAAAGTCGACGGCTTGATCCGAGCTGAACGGGTCGACGCCGAGGGCATCCTCGAGCCGGGCCACGATGATCGCGAAGCTTAAGGAATCGAGTCCACAGTCGATGAGCTTGACATCGTCGGTGAGTGCCGCGAGCTTGCGCTCCTGCTCAACGGCGACCTGTTCGAACTGCGTCCGGATCGTGGCCCTGATCGACATGCTTCTTCGCTCCCCTTACGGACAGGCTCTTGTATCAACTCGTTCATTCTATCTGTCTGTGGCGCAGGCTGCTGCGGCAGACGCTCGTTACCCCTCGCGCGGTGCCTTTCCCGTTCCTCTTTGGACATATCCTCGGCCCTCCCCCAATACTTCTTTGCACTTCTTTACCGGTCCCCTGCTGCAACCGGCGCCGCTCTGTGCTTTCCTTCCCCCCATCCTCCTGAACGGGGTGGGCGGGTAGTCCCGCGCCACCCCATTTTTTTGGACTTAACCGGCAGGCGCTAGAATCGGCGCCGCGGCCCGAAACGTATCGAAATCTCCCGTTACCCCGACTCATGAACGACACCAATCGCGACGCCTCCCCCATCTTCACGCCGGGCTCGAAACCCGCCCTTCTCTGGGAGAGGGTCCGGACCGCCCCCCGCTGGGCGCTGATCCTCGGGGTCCTGCTCCTCATCGCCCTGGCGGCCTGGCTCCTCACCCCCTCGAAGGCGGCACGTGCGCCCGCCGGAGGACGCTTCGCCGGGAGCGGGCCGATGCCGGTCGTGGTGGCGAATGCCCGTTCCGGCGACATGCCGATCACCCTCATCGGGCTCGGGACCGTGACCCCGCTCGCGACCGTGACGGTGCAGAGCCAGATCAGCGGGCAGATCATGAAAATCGCGTTCAAGGAGGGGCAGACGGTCAAGGCGGGCGACCCCCTGATCCAGATCGACCCGCGGCCCTACCAGGTGGCGCTCGAGCAGGCCGAGGGGGCCCTCGCCCGGGATAAGGCGCTGCTCGCCAACGCCAGGGTCGACCTCGACCGCTACCAGACGCTCTTCGCGCAGGACTCGATCGCCGAGCAGCAGCTGGCGACCCAGAAATCGCTCGTGGCACAGGACGAAGGCAACGTGCGCACCGATCAGGGCCAGATCGATGCGGCGAAGCTCAACCTCACCTACTGCCACATCGTCTCGCCGATCACGGGCCGCGTGGGCCTGCAGCAGGTGAATGTCGGCAACTATGTGACGCCGGCCGAGCCCAACGGACTCGTGGTGGTGACGCAGCTGCAGCCGATCACGGTCGTCTTCCCGCTCCCCGAGGACGACATCCCGCCGCTCCTGAAGCAGATGCGCGCCGGCGCGACGCTGCCGGTGACCGCCTGGGACAAGACCAACACGCAGCAGCTCGCGACCGGGACGTTGCAGTCGATCGACAGTCAGATCGACACCACGACGGGAACGATCCGCCTCAAGGCAATCTTCCCCAACGACGACCAGGGCCTGTTTCCCCAGCAATTCGTCAACGTCGTGCTGCTGCTCGACACGCTCCATAACGCTACGCTCATCCCGCAGTCGGGAGTGCAGCGCGGCGCGCCCGGCACCTACGTCTACGTCGTCAATGCCGAGCAGACCGTCAACGTCCGCAAGGTGACGCTCGGCCCGGGCGATGCCACCAACATCTCGATCGCGCAGGGACTCATGCCCGGCGAGACGGTCGTCGTCGACGGCGCCGACAAGCTGAAAGACGGCGCCAAGGTGCTGGTACGCCAGGGCGGTGGCGGTGGCGCCAGTTCCGCTGGTGGTGCCGCGGGCCAGGCTCCGGGGAGCGGACAGCACCGGCATTCCGGCCAGGGACCGGGCCCGGGCCAGGGTACGCACCGGCGCCCGCAACAGAATAATCAAAGCGGCCAGGGCGGCGGCTGAGCACGGCCGCCGCCTCACTTAGAGCCCGCTCACCGATGAACCCGTCCCGCATCTTCATCCTGCGGCCGGTCGGCACGTCGCTCCTCATGGTCGCGATCATGCTGGCCGGGATGGTGGCCTTTGGCTTCCTGCCGCTCTCCGCGCTCCCCGAAGTCGACTATCCGACCATCCAGGTCCAGACCTTCTATCCCGGCGCTTCACCTGAGGTGATGACCTCGTCCGTGACCGCGCCGCTCGAGGTGCAGTTCGGGCAGATGCCGGGGCTCAACCAGATGTCCTCGACGAGCTCGGGCGGCGCCTCGGTCATCACGCTGCAGTTCAGCCTGAACCTGAGCCTCGACATCGCCGAGCAGGAGGTTCAGGCCGCAATCAACGCCGCCGGCAATCTCCTGCCCTCGGATCTTCCGGCGCCTCCGATCTACGCCAAGGTGAACCCCGCCGATGCGCCCATTCTCACGCTCGGCATCACCTCGAAGACGCTGCCGCTCACCCAGCTCGAGGATCTCGCCGACACGCGCCTCGCGCAGAAGATCTCCCAGATCGAGGGCGTGGGCTTAGTCAGCGTGAGCGGCGGGCAGCGTCCGGCGGTCCGCATCATCGCCAACGTGCGCGCGCTCGCGGGCTTCGGCCTCAACATCGATGACCTGCGCACCACCATCGCGAACGCCAACGTCAACTCGCCGAAGGGCACGCTCGATGGGCCCGCGCGCTCCTGGACGCTGAACGCGAACGACCAGATCCAGAGCCCCGAGGCGTATGAAGGCATCATCGTCTCCTACAAGAACGGCAACCCCGTGCGCCTCTCGGATGTGGCGCAGGTGGTCAACGGCGCCCAGAACGCCTACCTCGCCGGCTGGGTGAACAACACGCCGGGGATCATCCTGAACATCCAGCGCCAGCCCGGGGCGAATGTCATCCAGGTCGTCGACCGGATCAAGAAGCTCCTGCCCTCGCTCTCTGCCTCGCTCCCCGCGGCGGCGGAGGTGACCATCCTCACCGACCGCACCACGACGATCCGCGCCTCGGTGCATGACGTCGAGTTCGAGCTCTCCCTCGCGGTGATTCTCGTGGTGCTGGTGATCTTTCTCTTCCTGCGCTCGATCCCCGCGACCATCATCCCGAGCCTCTCGGTGCCGCTCTCGCTCGTCGGGACGCTGGCGGCGATGTATCTCGTCGGCTTTAGCCTCAACAACCTCTCCCTCATGGCGCTCACCATCGCCACCGGCTTCGTGGTCGACGATGCGATCGTCATGATCGAAAACATCTCGCGCTATATCGAGGAGGGCATGGCGCCGCTCGATGCGGCGTTGAAGGGCGCGGGCGAGATCGGCTTCACCATCGTCTCGCTCACCGTCTCGCTGGTTGCGGTGCTGATCCCACTTCTCTTCATGGGCGATGTGGTGGGAAGACTCTTCCACGAGTTCGCGATCACCCTCGCCGTCACCATCGTGATCTCGGCGGTCGTGTCGCTGACGCTCGTGCCGATGATGTGC